>JBBSAJ010000021.1:0-41540 GCA_038252405.1 Actinomycetes bacterium
AACGGGCCTTCGGCCGACTCAAGCAGTGGCGCGGGGTCGCCACCAGGTACGACAAACACGCCGTCAACTACCGCGGCGGCATCGTCCTCGCCGCGATCGTCATGTTCTGGCTCAAATGACAGTCCATCAGACAGGCCCTAGGCTCGGTCGGATGGGCAGCCAGCCGCGCAGCTTCGCGGAGGCGCTGCGGGCCTCGTCGGACGACGACCTCGCCGCGCTGGTGACCGCGCGCCCGGACCTGCTCAACCCGGTGCCCGCCGACCTGGCCCAGCTGGCTGCGCGGGCGTCGTCCGGCCCGTCGGTGGCCAGGGCGCTGGACCACCTGGACAGGTTCCACCTGCAGGTCCTCGAGTCGCTGTGCCTGGACGCCGCGCCGGCGGGGGCCACCCGGCTGGTCGCCCGGCTGCCCGGCGCGGACGTCGAGCAGGTCGACGCGGCGCTGCGGACCCTGGCCCGCTGGGGCCTGGTCTGGGCGGACGGCACGCCGGACGGCGCCGTCCATCCGCTGACCGCCGTCCGCGACGCCCTCGGCGCCGGCGCAGGCGGGCTCGGACCGCCGCTGGACGTGCTGCTCACCGCGCAGCCGGGCACCCGGCTGCAGACCCTGGCCGAGGACCTCGGCCGACCCACGGGCACCCCCCTGGCGGAGACCTTGGCCGGGCTCCACGCGCACCTGCGCGACCCGGCCACCCTCGACGCCGTGCTCGCCGACGCACCGGCGGCCGCGGCCGAGGTCCTCGAGCACCTGCTGTGGGGCACCGCGTACGGCTCGGTGCCCAACGCCGACCGGCCGGTGCGGGTGGCCTCGGCGGCGTCCCCCGTCGAGTGGCTGCTGGCCCGCGGCCTGCTGCTGCCCACCGACCGCGGCACGGTCGCGCTGCCCCGCGAGGTCGCGCTGCACCTGCGCGGCGGGCGCGCGTTCGACCAAGCGGAGACGGCCGCGCCGCAGCCCCCCACGGCCGCGGCCCACGACCTGGCTCAGGTGGACCGCACGGCGGGCGCCCAGGCGTTCGGTTTCGTCCGCGCCGTCGAGAGCCTGCTCGACGCCTGGGGGGTGGACCCGCCCCCGGTGCTGCGCGCCGGCGGGCTCGGCGTCCGCGAGCTGCGCCGGGCGGCCGCCGTGCTGGACGGCGACGAGCCGCTCACCGCCCTGGTGGTCGAGACCGCCTACGCCACCGGGCTGCTCGGCCCCAGCTCGGACGCCGACCCGGTGTGGCTGCCCACCCCCGCCTACGACCTGTGGCGGGCCGACGAGACCACCGGGCGCTGGGTGGCGCTGGCCTCGGCCTGGCGGGACACCACCCGGGTGCCGGCCCTGGTCGGCACCCGGGACACCAAGGACAAGGCGCTGGCCGCGCTCGGCCCGGACCTGGACCGGGCGCTGGCGCCCGAGGTGCGGCGCGGGCTGCTCGACGTGCTGGCGGCCGCGGCCCCGGGGACACCGGTCGGCGCGGCCGACGTCGACGCGGCGCTGGCCTGGCGCCGTCCCCGCCGTCCGGCCCGGCTGCGCGCCGAGCTGGTGGCCGGGTTCCTGCGCGAGGCCGAGCAGCTCGGCGCGACGGGGCGGGGGGCGCTGTCCGGACCCGGCCGGGCGCTGCTGGCCGACGACCCGGCCGCCGCCCGGGCCGCGCTGGAACCGCTGCTGCCGCAGCCGCTGGACCACGTGCTGCTGCAGGCCGACCTCACGGCGGTGGCCCCGGGCCCCCTGGTCAGCGACCTGGCGCAGGCGCTGGCCCTGATGGCCGACGTGGAGAGCACCGGCGGGGCCACCGTGTACCGGTTCTCCGAGTCCTCGGTGCGCCGGGCCCTGGACGCCGGGCGCGCCGCCGCCGACCTGCACGCCGTCCTGGCGACCCACTCGCGCACCCCGGTGCCGCAGCCGCTGGCCTACCTCGTCGACGACGTCGCCCGCCGGCACGGGCGGATCCGAGTCGGTGTCGCGTCGGCCTACGTGCGCTGCGACGACGACGCCGTGCTCGCCGAGCTGCTCGCCCAGCGCAAGGCCGCCGAGCTGCGGCTGCGCCGGCTGGCGCCCACCGTACTGGTGGCACAGGCGCCGGTGGAGGCCGTCCTCGAGGTGCTGCGCGGCCTGGGTTTCGCCCCGGCCGCGGAGAGCGCGGACGGCGCCGTGCTGACCCGCCGTCCGGACGCCCGCCGCACGGCCACCCGCCCCCGGCCGCCCCGGCTGGCCGCCGAGCACCCGGCTCCCGGCGAGCGGCTGGTCACGGCCGCCGTGCGGGCGCTGCGCGCCGGGGAGCGGGCCACGTCCGCGTCCCGGGGCCCCGTGGTGGGCGGGGTCGCCGGCGGGGGCAGCCCGCCGCGCAGCGCCGCCGCAGACACCCTGGCGCTGCTGCGGGCCGCCCTCGAGGAGGGCCGCCCGGTCTGGATCGGCTACGTCGACACCCACGGCGGGGTCACCGAGCGGGTGGTGGACCCGGTGCGCATCGCCGGCGGGTACCTCACCGCCTACGACCACCGCTCGGCCGAGGTCCACACCTTCGCCGTCCACCGGATCACCGGGGCGGCCGCGCTCGAGGACGAGCCGGCCTGAGCGACGCCGGTCCTGAGCGACGCCGGTCCTGAGCGACACTGGTATGTCCGCCCGACCCCGACCGAGAGGCTCCGCGTGACCGACGGTCCGCTCATCGTCCAGTCCGACAAGACGCTGCTGCTCGAGGTCGACCACGAGCTGGCCGCCGAGTGCCGGCTGGCCATCGCGCCGTTCGCCGAGCTGGAGCGCGCCCCGGAGCACGTGCACACCTACCGGCTGACCCCGCTCGGGCTGTGGAACGCCCGGGCCGCCGGGCACGACGCCGAGCAGGTCGTCGACACGCTGCTGAAGTACAGCCGCTACGCCGTCCCGCACGCGCTGCTCGTCGACGTGGCCGACACGATGGACCGGTACGGGCGGCTGAAGCTGCTGCACCACCCGGCGCACGGCCTGGTGCTGGAGTCGACCGACCGCGCGGTGCTGGAGGAGGTGCTGCGCTCGAAGAAGGTCGAGCCGCTCGTCGGCCTCCGGGTGGACCCGGACACCGTCGCCGTCCACCCCAGCGAGCGCGGCCACCTCAAGCAGGTGCTGCTCAAGCTCGGCTGGCCGGCCGAGGACCTCGCCGGCTACGTCGACGGCGAGGCGCACGCCATCGACCTGGTCGAGGACGGCTGGACGCTGCGCACCTACCAGCGGGAGGCGGCGGACAACTTCTGGGCCGGCGGGTCGGGCGTCGTCGTGCTGCCGTGCGGGGCCGGCAAGACGATCGTGGGGGCCGCGGCGATGGCCCGGGCGAAGGCCACCACGCTGATCCTCGTCACCAACACGGTCTCGGCCCGGCAGTGGAAGTCCGAGCTGCTCAAGCGGACCACCCTGACCGAGCCGGAGATCGGTGAGTACTCGGGTGCCCGCAAGGAGATCCGGCCGGTGACCATCGCCACCTACCAGGTGATGACGACCCGCCGGAAGGGCGTCTACGCGCACCTCGAGCTGTTCGACGAGCGGGACTGGGGGCTGATCCTCTACGACGAGGTGCACCTGCTGCCGGCCCCGATCTTCCGGTTCACCGCGGACATCCAGTCCCGGCGCCGGCTCGGCCTGACCGCGACGCTGGTCCGCGAGGACGGCCGCGAGGGCGACGTGTTCTCGCTCATCGGGCCGAAGCGGTACGACGCCCCGTGGAAGGACATCGAGGCGCAGGGCTACATCGCGCCGGCCGACTGCGTCGAGGTGCGGGTGACGCTGTCCGACCACGAGCGGCTGGTCTACGCCACCGCCGAGCCGGAGGAGCGGTACCGGCTGTGCTCGACGGCGACGTCCAAGACCCGCATCGTGGAGCAGCTGGTCCAGCAGCACCAGGGCGAGCCGACGCTGGTGATCGGGCAGTACATCGACCAGCTCGACGACCTGGGCGAGCGGCTCGGGGTGCCCGTGGTCAAGGGCGACACCACGGTGCGCGAGCGGGAGCGGCTGTTCCAGGCGTTCCGCACCGGTGAGGTGAGCACGCTGGTCGTGTCGAAGGTGGCGAACTTCTCCATCGACCTGCCGGAGGCGTCGGTGGCCATCCAGGTGTCGGGGACCTTCGGCTCGCGGCAGGAGGAGGCGCAGCGGCTCGGCCGGATCCTGCGGCCCAAGGGCGACGGCCGGGCCGCGCGGTTCTACGCGGTGGTGGCCAGGGACACCGTGGACGCCGACTTCGCCGCGCACCGGCAGCGGTTCCTGGCCGAGCAGGGCTATGCCTACCGGATCGTCGACTCCCACGACCTGTGACGTGTCAGGGTGAGGACGACGTCTACGCCGTCCTCACCCTGACACGTGCGGCTGGGCCTACCCGGCCAGCTTGGTCACCCGCGTCGACCAGTTCGCCAGCGACGTCCGGGTCCCGCCGCAGCTGCCGAAGTCGGTCAGGCTCGACGGGTAGGGGTAGTACTGCTCATACGTGCAGGAGGCCGCGACGTACTCCGAGGCCACCCACAGGTCCCTGCCGTCGGTGACGGCGGCACCGTAGTCACCCCAGCGGGTCCGCGGCGGGTCGCCCACGAACGCCTTGTACGAGGTGAACCCGTCGGACGGCGCGGCGCCGGCCGCCGCGATGTGCAGCGGGCCGACCCGGCCATCCGCGTTGATCGTCGCGTACCCGGCGCTCGGGTAGTACGACGACCCGACGGCGGTGAAGGCGATCACGCCGCGGCCGTTGCGTCCCATGGCGATGGCCGGGTAGGTGAGGTTGTTGCCGGCCAGCGCGATGTACCCCTGGTGCTCCACCCGGCCGTTGACCTTGCCGGTCGGGTTGACGTTCGGGTCCACCGCGAACCAGGCGATCCCCGCCTGGACCTGGCCGTTGACCCGCACGGCGGTGCCGGCGGCGCCCCACAAGGTGCCGTCGACGTACCAGGTCTGCTGCATCCGCGAGTCCCCGGAGTCCAGCTGTGACTGGACCTCGTCGTGCGCCGGCTCAGCTGTGGGGACGAAGAAGTTCTGCCAGCAGCCCACACCGGAGGGGGTCGCGGTGGTCGTGTCGTTGAGGCAGTCCCGCAGCGGCGTCGGGCCGGCCTTCTGCGCGGCCGTCGGCGGGACGACGTACGGCTGGCTGTTGACCGCCGTGCTGGAGATCCTCAGCGCCGGCGACGCCGAGTCCAACGAGCGGGTGTTGGTCAGCGCCCACAGCCCGATCTTCCGGGCGGTGCCCGTGGGGTTGCCGGTCTCGCTGCCGTCCCCGGCGACCGAGCTGAGGAAGTACTCGGTGCCGCCGGCCGCCCGCGCGAAACTGCCGGCTGGGGACTGGGCGGGCCACACGGTCCACCCCGGCGTCCCCGCGAGTGAGAGGTTCTCCACCAGCGTCACCGGGAGGCTGCTCGGGTGCGCGGCGAGCTGGCGCTTGGACATCGCGAAGATCTGCGCGGCGTGGTAGCTCGGGCCGAACAGGTCGTACTCGTTCGTGGTGATGTAGACACCGTTGCCGTCCGAGCCGATGTGCGGGTAGTCCTGGAAGCACGGGCCGGGGGTGCTGCCGTCGAGCGTGCAGCCGTGGTCCGGGGTGCCGTCCGTGCCGTCGTTCTGCGCCGGGACGTGGTAGATCGTCCAGGTGGCCGTCGGGTCAGCGGTGTTCGAGACGGCGACGTCGATGGTGTTCTTGCCGGTGTAGTCGCCGACGCTGTCGACGTGCAGGGTGGTGATGGCCACGACGAAGCGCCGGGCGTCCGGGTCGTAGAGGCAGACCGGGTCGATCACGTTGGGCCCGACGACGAAACTCGTCCGGTCGTACGCGGCCGGGTAGCCGAAGAACGTGTTGAGGTCCTGGACGCCGGTCAGCGGGCTCCCGTCCGTCGAGCTGAAGACCCGCAGCGCGCTGTTGACCGACTCGACGGTGTACCCGTTGCCGACGCACAGTGCCTGGTCCGGTGGCTCGGTGGAGAACTGGTTGCTGTGGTTGGCCAGCCGCTGGTCCCGATGGTTGAGCCCCTCGAAGCTGAACGCCACCTCGGGGTTGCTTCCGGCCACCCGGCTCGAGGCAACCCAGGGCACCGGCAACGCCTTGGGCGGGAAGATCCCGCCACCGGTGGACGGTGGCCGAGAGCGGTTGACGGTCACCGCCGCCTTGGCGTCGTCGGGGCCACGGCGGATCTCCGGCTGAGCCAGCACATCCGGGCCGGCCGCTGTGGACCGGATCGACGTCGTGCCCGCGGCCGGGACCAGTCGGGTTCCGGTGGTGGTGGCCGCGTTCCCGGCTGAGCCCGGGAGCACGACCAGGGAGCCCATGATCAGGGCACCGCTGGCGAGCGCAGCGATTCGCTTCATGCAAGATCCTTCCCCGCACATCGAAGTGATCAAGCCCAAGGCACGTCCGCATTGAATCGTGGTGATCTTGTCCTGGCACTACGTGGGGCGTGGGGTGGGACCGGCAGTGCTGCGTAGGTTGGGCGGGTGCGCACCGTCGACCTGCCCGCGGCCTGGCTGGCGACCTGTCGGGCGCTGGGCGCCAGGGACGACGTCGCCGGGGCCGGCGCCCGGCTGGTCGCCGCCTACGCCGGCCCGGCCCGGCGGTACCACTCGCTGGACCACCTGGCCGACGTGCTCACCCGGGTGGACGAGCTGGCCGACGTGGCCGTCGACCTGGACGTGGTGCGGCTCGGGGCGTGGTTCCACGACGCCGTCTACGAGCCGACGGCCACCAACAACGAGGAGCGCAGCGCCGAGCTGGCCGCCGGGGTGCTGCGGCGGCTGCGGGTGGCGCCCACGGTGGTGGGCGAGGTGGCCCGGCTGGTGGCTCTGACCGCCACCCACGACCCCGGCCCCGACGACCGGGACGGCGCGGTGCTGTGCGACGCCGACCTCGGGGTGCTGGCCCTCGGTCCGGTCGGGTACGCGGCGTACGTCGCCGCCGTCCGGTCCGAGTACGGGCACCTGCCGGACGACGAGTGGCGGGCCGGGCGGGCCGCCGTCCTGCGGGGGCTGCTCGACCGGCCGCACCTGTTCGCGACCGCCCCGGGTCGCGAGCGGTGGGAGGCGGCCGCGCGGGCCAACGTCTCGGCGGAGCTGGCAGCGCTGGCGGGCTGACGGCGCTAGCGCGGGTGCTTGCGACGACGCAGGCCCGCAGCGGTGAGCCGGGCGACCAGCTCGCGGCTGGACACCTCGAGGGCGCCGGCGGCCACCACGTCGGGGCGTCGCTCGGCCGGCACGTCGTAGTGGTCCCGCTCGAAGGCACGCGGCGGCAGGCCCATCCGGGTGGCGAACGCGTGCAGCTCCTCCAGCGAGGTGTCGCTCACCAGGTGGCACCACATCCGGCCATGCCCCGGCCACCCGGCGCGGTCCACGAGCACAGCCACACCCGGCATCGTTGCAGGCGCCAGGGCTGCCCCCGCGACCGTGGTGCCTGCAACGGCGGCCGGGTGGCACCCTAGGCTGCCGACCATGGACGAGACCAGCCTCCCGGTGAACACCCCCGACGGGCGGCTGATCACGGCCGCCGCCTTCGGTCCCCACGACGGCCACCCGGTGATCTCCCACCACGGCACCCCCGGGTCACGGCTGCTCACGCCGCCCGATGCCGGCCTGCTGGACCGGCTGGGCGTGCGGCTGATCGGCTTCGACCGGGCCGGGTACGGCGGCAGCCGGCCGCGGCCGGGTCGCCGGGTCGCCGACGCCGCGGCCGACGCCGCCGCGGTGGCCGACGCGTTCGGGGTGCACCGGTTCGCGGTGGTCGGCTGGTCCGGCGGCGGACCGCACGCGCTGGCCACCGCGGCGCTGCTGCCCGAACGGGTCACCCGGTGCGCGCTGCTCGCCTCGGTCGGTCCGCTCGACGGCCCGGGGCTGGACTTCTTCGCCGGCATGTCACAGGAGAACCTCGAGGAGTTCGACGCCGCCCTGTCCGGCCGGGCCGCGCTGGAGGCGCTGCTGGACCCGGTCGCCGCGGCCGTGACCGACGACGTCGGCGCGTTCCTCGCCGCGTTCGCGGCCGGCCTGCCGCCGGTGGACGCCGACCTGGTCCGCCGGCCCGACTTCGAGCAGCTGCTCGCGGAGCTGTTCGGCGAGGCGCTGCGCCCCGGCATCGACGGCTGGGTGGACGACGACCTCGCGTTCACCCGGCCGTGGGGCTTCGACCCGGCCACCGTGACCGTCCCGGTCGGGGTGTGGCACGGCACCGACGACGTGCTGGTGCCGGTCGGCCACGCGGGCTGGCTGACCTCGGTGATCCCCGGTGCGGAGGGCCACGTCACCGTCGGGATGGGACACCTGGGCGTGCTCAACCAGCTCGACGAGGTCTACAGCTGGCTGCTGGGCTGAGCCTGGCCTTGAAAAGCTGTCAGGGTGAGGACGGCGGATACGCCGTCCTCACCCTGACAGGTGAAGCGAGGGGCGGACTTAGAAGTCCATGCCGCCCATGCCGCCGTCGCCGCCGCCCATGGGGGCCGCAGCCTTCTCCGGCTTGTCGGCGATGACCACCTCGGTGGTGAGGAAGAGCGCGGCGATGGAGGCCGCGTTCTGCAGCGCCGACCGGGTGACCTTCGCCGGGTCGATGATGCCCGACTTGATCATGTCGACGTACTCGCCGGTGGCCGCGTTCAGCCCGAAGCCCGGCTCGAGGTTGCGGACCTTCTCGGCCACGACCCCGCCCTCGAGGCCGGCGTTGATGGCGATCTGCTTGAGCGGGGCGTCGAGCGCGACGCGGACGATGTTCGCCCCGGTCGCCTCGTCACCGGTGAGCTCGAGCTTGTCGAACGCCTTGGCACCGGCCTGGATGAGGGCCACGCCGCCGCCGGCGACGATGCCCTCCTCGACGGCCGCCTTCGCGTTGCGCACGGCGTCCTCGATGCGGTGCTTGCGCTCCTTGAGCTCGACCTCGGTCGCCGCGCCGGCCTTGATGACGGCCACGCCGCCGGCCAGCTTGGCCAGCCGCTCCTGCAGCTTCTCGCGGTCGTAGTCGGAGTCCGACTTCTCGATCTCGGCGCGGATCTGGTTGACCCGGCCGGCGATCTGCTCCGAGTCGCCGGCACCCTCGACGATCGTGGTCTCGTCCTTGGTGATGACGATCTTGCGGGCCTTGCCGAGAAGCTCGACGCCGGTGTTCTCCAGCTTCAGGCCGACCTCCTCGGAGATGACCTGGGCGCCGGTGAGGATCGCGATGTCCTGCAGCATGGCCTTGCGGCGGTCACCGAAGCCCGGGGCCTTGACGGCGGCCGAGCGGAAGGTGCCACGGATCTTGTTGACGACCAGGGTGGCCAGGGCCTCGCCCTCGACGTCCTCGGCCAGGATGACCAGCGGCTTGCCGGCCTGCATGACCTTCTCCAGGATCGGCAGCAGGTCCTTCACCGCGGAGATCTTGGAGTTGGCGATGAGGATGTAGGCGTCCTCCATCACGGCTTCCATGCGCTCGGCGTCCGTGACGAAGTACGGCGAGATGTAGCCCTTGTCGAAGCGCATGCCCTCGGTGAGCTCGAGCTCCAGACCGAAGGTGTTGCTCTCCTCGACGGTGATGACGCCTTCCTTGCCGACCTTGTCCATCGCCTCGGCGATCATCTCGCCGATCTGCGGGTCAGCGGCCGAGATCGAGGCGGTGGAGGCGATCTCCTCCTTGGTCTCGACCTCCTTCGACATCTCCAGCAGCTGGGCGCTCACGGCCTCGACGGCCTGCTCGATGCCCCGCTTGAGGGCCATCGGGTTGGCGCCGGCGGCCACGTTGCGCAGGCCCTCCTTGACCAGGGCCTGGGCCAGCACGGTCGCGGTGGTGGTGCCGTCACCGGCGACGTCGTCGGTCTTCTTGGCGACCTCCTTGACGAGCTCCGCGCCGATCTTCTCGTAGGGGTCCTCGAGCTCGATCTCCTTGGCGATGGACACCCCATCGTTGGTGATCGTGGGGGCGCCCCACTTCTTCTCGAGCACGACGTTGCGGCCACGCGGGCCGAGGGTCACGCGGACGGCGTCCGCCAGCTGGTTCATGCCGCGCTCGAGGCCGCGGCGGGCCTCCTCGTCGAACGCGATGATCTTGGCCATGTGGTGTCCGTCCTCCTGGAACGGTTGCAGGTCAGGAGCGCGGGATCGTCAGCTCCGGAGCCCGCGAGGCGAAGCCCCGCACTGCCCGGACCTCGACCCCTCGGTCCTCGGTCTTTGTCACTCTCGTGGTCGGAGTGCTAACCCAATGATTAGCACTCGACCCCTGCGAGTGCAAGCCGTCGCGGGGCTACGGCACCGACGGGAGCCCGTCCAGCCGCGGCAGGTCGGTCGCTGCGGTGGCCCCGCGACCGACCGCGCTGGTCGCGGCCACGCTGACCCGCAGCGCCCGGTCGGAGGGCAGCCCGGTGACGACCACCGAGGTGGCGTCGGCCGCGGCCGCCACGGTGACGGCCCCCACCGTGACCAGGTAGCCGGCGACCGGGGCGCCGTTCGCCGCGGCGGGCAGCCAGCCGACCTGGACGGCGTCCAGGCCCTGCGGCACCGCCGTGAGGCCCTCGGGCGCGGCCGGTGGCGCCAGCGGGGTGACCGGCGCGGACCAGGCCGACGCCTTTGCCCAGCCGGCCGTGCTGGTGGCGGTGACCGCGAAGGTGTAGGCGACCCCGTTGGTCAAGCCGGTGACCGACAGCGCGCGCACGGTGGGTGCCACCGTGATGGTCCGGCCACCGGGCCGCACCGTGACGATGTAGGAGGTGACCGCGGCGTCGCGGACGACCGAGGGCACCCAGGAGACGGTGGCCCGACGGTCCGCCGGGGTGGCCACCACCACCGGGGGCGGCAGCGGCGGCAGCGGCTGGACCGCCCGCCACGGCGTCTTGACGAAGTAGACCGGCACCCCGCGGGAGAAGTGGTCGTAGATGTACTTGGCGTCCGCCTCGCGCATCCGCAGGCAGCCATGGCTGATCGGCGAGCCGACGCCCGGCCGCTGGCCCAGGTCGGCCACGTTCATCGAGCGCCGTCCGGAGTAGCGGTTGATCGGGATGTCGTGGGTGCCGATGCCGCGGCCGGGGCACAGCCGGGTGAAGTAGTTCAGCCGCCACACCAGGGTGTAGTCCCAGCTCACCCGGGAGCCACCCTGGGTGTAGCACAGGTCGGGCTTGCGCACCTCGGGGTTGCCGGCGAACTGGATGCGCCGCACGATCCGGTTGCTCGCGTCCACCACCTGCAGGATGTTGAAGTTCTCGAACGCCTCCAGGTGGACGCGGCCGATCGGCTTGGCCACCGTCCCCGGCACCGGGCCGCGGGCCGTGGCGGCGTCAGCGGCCGGAGCCGGGCCCACGAGCAGGCCCACGCCCAGCACGAACGCCACCACCGCGGCCACGCCGAGCAGGCGGGGGGACCGGGCCAACGGGCACCTCCTGGGCTGTGAGCTCCCCATCTCATCGGACGATTCGACGGGGAGCCACAGTATTCAGCCGTGGGCGTTCAGCCGTGGGCCATCAGGTACTCGGCCAGACCGTCCAGGCTGCGCACCTGGGCATAGGCGGACTCCGGGATGTCGACGCCGGTCTCCTCCTTGAGCCCCTCGACCAGGTTGAGGAAGTCCATCGAGTCGAGGTCCAGCTCGGCCCGCAGGTCGGCCGCGGGGTCGACCAGGTCCAGCTCGGCCTCCGGGGCCACCTGGCCCATGACCGTGGCCACCGCGGCGACCGCGTCGTCGTGCGTCATAGCTCCTCCGGCTTCTGCAGCAGGGTCTCGATGGCGGCGAGGAACAGCCCGCCGCGGTGCCCGTCGGTGACCCGGTGGTCGGCCGCCAGGGTGGCTGTGAGCACCGGCCGGACGGTCAGCATGCCGGCCACGGCCCACGGCCGTTCGACCACCCGGCCGAACCCGACGAGGGCCACCTGCGGCGGGTAGATCACCCCGTGCACCAGCTCCACCCCCTGGTCGCCCAGGTTGGTCACGGTGATCGTGGGGTCGCTCATCTCCGAGCCGCGCAGCCGACCGGCCCGGGCCCGGGCCACCAGGTCCTTCAGCGCCGCCATCAGGTCGTCCATCGGCAGCGTGTCGGCGTCGTGGAGGGCCGGCGCGACCAGCCCGCCGCCGCGCAGGGCCACGGCGACACCCAGGTGCACGTGCTCGCTGGGCTGGAAACCGCCGTCGACGAAGAACCCGTTCACCTCGGGCACCCGGCGGACCGCGAGTGCCGTCGCCTTGAGCAGCACCGCGGCCGGCACCAGCCGGTCGGCGACCCCGCGTCCCTCGTTGCGCTCGCGCACCCAGCCCAGGGCGTGCGACAGGTCGACGCTGGCCTGCAGGTAGTAGTGCGGGATCTCCCGCTTGGACCGGGCCATCAGCGCCGCGATCGCGGCCCGCATGGCGGCCGCCTTGTCGCCGGCCGGCTGCTTGTCGACCGGCTGCTTGTCGACCGGCGGCTTGTCGACCGGCTGGCCGGCGGCAGCGGCCTCGACGTCGGCCACCGTGACCGCGCCGTCCGGCCAGGTGCCGGTCAGGGCGGACAGGTCGAGGCCCAGCTCGGCGGCCCGCAGCCGGGCCCGGGGCACCGCCCGTGCGAACGGCCGCCCGGCCAGCGACTCCGCCGGCGCGGCCGGGGCCGGGGCCGGGGTCGGGGTCGCGTGCTCGAGGTCGGCCCTGGTCACGGTCCCGCCCTTGCCGCTGGCCGGGACGGCGGCCAGGTCGATGCCGCGCTCGTGCGCCAGGTGGCGCACCAGCGGACTGGCCACGGGCTCCTCCGGGGCGGCCGGGGCGGCCGGGGCGGCCGGGGCGGCTCCCGCCGATGCCAGCCGCGCGAGCGGGGTGCCCACCGGCACCGTCGACCCCAGCGGGACCAGCAGCTCGGCGATCACGCCGTCCTCGAAGATCTCCACCTCGATGGCCGACTTGGCCGTGTCGACGACCGCGACCACGTCGCCGCGGTGCACCGGGTCGCCGGGCTTGACCAGCCACTCGATGACGGTCCCCTCGTCCATGTCCGCGCCGAGCGAGGGCATCTTGAACTCAGCCACGGCCGTTCACCACCTCGCGGACGGCGGCCACGACCCGCTCGACCGACGGGATCGCGGCCAGCTCCAGGTGCCGGGCGTACGGGATCGGCACCTCGGCGCTGCACACCCGGGCGACCGGCACCTCGAGGTCGTAGAACGCCTCCTCGGTCACCCGCGCGGCGATCTCGCCGGCCAGCGACCCGGTCCGCCAGCCCTCGTCCACCACGACCATCCGGTGGGTGCGGCGGACCGACGCCAGCAGCGCCGCGTCGTCCAGCGGGCGCAGCACCCGCAGGTCGATGACCTCCGCGGCGATGCCGTCGGCCGCGAGCTGGTCGGCAGCCTCGAGCACCTTGGGCAGCGACCCGCCGTAGGTGACCACGGTGACGTCGTCCCCGGCCCGGCGGACGGCGGCCCGTTCGATGTCGACGTCCCCCGCGTCGGCGGCCAGCTCGCCGCCCTCGTTGTACAGCGAGCCGTGCTCGAAGATGACGACCGGGTCGGGGTCGAGCAGCGCCGGCCAGAGCATGCCGCGCGCGTCCTCCAGCGTGGCCGGGGCGAGCACCCGCAGCCCGGGCACGTGCGCGTACCAGTTCTCCAGCGAGTGCGAGTGCTGCGCGGCCAGCTGCCGCCCGGCGCCGGTGGTCATCCGGATCACCAGCGGCACGTTGAACTGCCCACCGCTCATGTGCAGCAGCGAGGACGCCGTGTTGACGATCTGGTCCAGCGCCAGCAACGAGAAGTTGACCGTCATGATCTCCACGATCGGCCGCATCCCGCCCAGCGCCGCACCGATGCCGGCGCCCACGAACGCCGACTCCGACAGCGGCGTGTCCCGGATCCGCTCCGGGCCGAACTCCTCGTACAGCCCCAGGCTGACCCCGAAGCCGCCGCCGTAGGGACCGACGTCCTCGCCCATGAGGAACACCCGCTCGTCGCGGGTCATCGCGTCCCGGATCGCGGCCCGCAGCGCCTCCCGGTAGGTGGTCTTCACCTGCTGGGCCGGGGCCTGCGCGGTGGTCATGACTGCTCCCGCTCGGTGTGCACGAACCGGAGCAGCTGGCCCACCGGCTCGTCGGTCCCCGCCTCCGCGAACGCCACGGCGGCGTCGATCTCGGTGGTGATGTCCTGCTCGGCCGCCTCGACGTCGGCGTCGGTGAGCAGCCCGTCGGCGGTCAGCCGCTCGCCGAGCAGCGCGATCGGGTCACGCTGGCGCCACTGGTCGATCTCGGCCTTCTCCCGGTAGCGGTCCGGGTCGTACATCGAGTGCGCCCGGAACCGGTAGGTGCGGGCCTCGAGGAACACCGGTCCGCCACCGTCGCGCACCAGCTCGACGGCCCGCGCGGCCGCCTCGTTGACGGCCAGCACGTCCATCCCGTCCACCGTCCAGGCCGGCACCTCGTAGGCCGCGGCCTTGAGCGGCAGGTTGGTCTCCGACTCCGACCGCTCCAGCGCGGTGCCCATGGCGTACAGGTTGTTCTCGCACAGGAACAGCACCGGCAGCTTCCACAGCGCGGCCAGGTTCATCGACTCGTGGCACTCGCCCTCGGCCATGGCGCCCTCGCCGAAGAAGCACACGGTGACCCGGTCCCGGCCCTGCATCCGGTCGGCCAGGGCCAGTCCCACGGCCAGCGGCAGCCCGCCGCCGACGATCCCGTTGCCGCCGTAGAACCGGTGGTCGGCGTCGAACAGGTGCATGGACCCGCCGCGGCCGCGGCTGCAGCCTTCGACCTTGCCGAACATCTCGGCCATGATCGAGTCCATCGGGACGCCACGGACCAGCGCCTGCCCGTGCTCCCGGTAGGTGGCGACCACGGCGTCGTCGTCCCGCAGGTGCGGCAGCACCCCGACGGCGACCGCCTCCTCGCCGATGTACAGGTGCAGGAACCCGCGGATGCGGGCCGCGCTGTACAGCTGCACGCACCGCTCCTCGAAGCGGCGCACCCGCAGCATCGCCCGGTACAGGGCCAGACCGGTCTCCCGGTCCACGGCCGTCATCGTGGTCATCGGGGGCCTCCCTCGAGGGTCGACAGGTCGCCTTCCGGCAGGCCGAGCTCACGGGCCTTGAGCAGCCGGCGCATGATCTTGCCGCTGCGGGTCTTGGGCAGGTCCTGGGAGAAGCTGATCTCGCGCGGCGCCACCGCGGCGCCGAGCCGCTTGCGGGCGAAGCCGATGAGCTCCAGCCGCAGCTCGTCGGTCGGCTCGTACGGCGGCCGCAGCGCCACGAACGCCTTGACCACCTCGCCGGCCATCGGGTCGGGGACGCCGATCACGCCGGCCTCGGCGACCGCGGGGTGCTCCATGAGCGCGCTCTCCACCTCGAACGGCCCGATCAGGTGCCCGGCCGACTTGATGACGTCGTCGCCGCGGCCGACGAACCAGAACCAGCCGTCGGCGTCGCGGCGGGCCAGGTCGCCGGTGAGGTACCAGGAGCCGATGAACGCCTTGCGGTAGCGGGCGTCGTCGTTGAGGTAGGTGCGCATGAGCGACGGCCACGGGGCGTGCAGGGCCAGCTCGCCCTCGGCGCCCGGCTCGGTGACCAGGACCGGCTCGCCGTCCGGCCCGGTGACCGGGTCACCGTGCACGTCCCTGACGACGATGGCGGCCTCGATGCCGGGCACCGGGCGGCCCATCGACCCGGGCCGGATCTCCGCGCTGGCGTAGTTGGCGATCATGATGGCGCCGGTCTCGGTCTGCCACCAGGTGTCGTGCACCGGCCGGCCGAACGCCTCCTGCCCCCACACGACCACCTCGGGGTTGAGCGGCTCGCCCACGCTGGCCACGTGCCGCAGCGCGGTCAGGTCGTGGCCGCGGGCGTGCTCCGTGCCGGCCTTCATGAGCATCCGCAGGGCGGTCGGCGCGGTGTACCAGACGGTGACCCGCTGCTCCTCGAGGATGCGGTACCAGCGGTCGGTGTCGTACTCCTCCTCGTCGACCACGCAGGTGACCCCGCAGGTCAGCGGCGCCAGCACGCCGTAGGAGGTGCCGGTCACCCAGCCCGGGTCGGCGGTGCACCAGAACACGTCCTCGTCGTGCAGGTCGAGCACGGAACGGGCGGTGGCGTGGTGGGCCACCACCGCGTCGTGCACGTGCACCGCGCCCTTGGGGGCGCCCGTGGTGCCGCTGGTGAAGTGCAGCAGCATCGGGTCCTCGGGGCGGGTGGCCGCCAGCGGGCGCCGCGGGTCGGCCTCGGCCAGCAGCTCCGCGAGGTCGTGGCCGCCCGGCACGTCGGCCGCCCCCGGCCCGGTGCCGACGAGCAGCACGTGCTCCAGGGCCGGCAGCTGGTCGCGGACCGGGGCCACCTTGCGCCGGTAGTAGGACGGCGTGGTCACCAGCACCCGGCCGCTGCCCAGGGCCAGCCGCTGCCCGACCGGCTCCGGCCCGAACGCGCTGAACAGCGGGCAGAACACCGCGCCCCGCTTGAGGGTGCCGAGCAGTGCGACGTACAGCGCCGGGACCCGGCCGAGCAGGCCGAACACGCGGTCCCCCTCGCGCACCCCGAGCCGGGCCAGCACGTCGGCGAACCGGGTGGTCCGGTCGGCCAGCTCGGCGTAGCTGAGCTCCTCGTCGACGCCGTCCCCGCTGAGGAACCGCAGCGCGACCCGGTCCGCGTGGCCGTTGCGCAGGTGCCGGTCGACGGCCTCGTGGGCGGCGTTCAGGCCGCCGTCCGGCAGCCCGTCGAGCGCGGCCCGTTCGGCCGCCCAGCTGAAGGTCGCCCGCACCGCCTCGTAGTCGGCCAGCAGGGGTGCCAGCACGGGCTGCTCGGTCTTGTGGATGGTCTCCCAGCTCATGCCGACCTCCCGGCGTCCGCCACGCTCTCGCAGCCAGACCACCACGCCGGGCGGGGCGTGTGCATGAGGCGAAAGGTCCCGTGCCGGGTCCGGCGCCAAGGCCGGGACGAAGGTCCTCGCCGTGACCGGCACCCACGGGGCAGGATGGATCTCCCGGGCGCCACCGGTCCCGGGAACGGACACCGGGAGGTGCGCGATGAGCGAGGGCACCTGGTACCTCGACCCGGAAGCGGGTCCTGTCGAGGCCGAGGACGACGACAACTACGACGAGCAGTTCGGCCCCCGGGATCCGAACCTCCAGGAGGGCCGGCTGGTCGAGGACGACGAGGGGGCGCACGAGGACACCACCTCCGAGTCGGTCGCCCACCTGGCCCAGGGCGACACGCGGTGGCTGAGCGCGGAGGAGTCGGCGGTGCACGTGATCGACGAGACCGACCAGCTCATCGCCGAGGCGGTCGAGGACGACCACCTGCCGGAGGACCCGGACGAGCGCTGACGCCGCCCAGCACGACGGCCCGGCACCCTGGTGGGGGTACCGGGCCGTCGGCCGTGCTCGATCAGCCGGTCAGACCTTGTGGACGCCGTCCGCCTGCGGTCCGCGCTGGCCCTGCGAGACCTCGAACTCGACCCGGTCGCCCTCCTCGAGGGACTTGTAGCCCTCCATGTCGATGGCGCTGTAGTGGACGAACACGTCCTCGCCGCCGTCGATGGCGATGAAGCCGTAGCCCTTCTCGGAGTTGAACCACTTGACTGTGCCCTGCGGCATCGTGCGCTCCTGATGTGCTGGACCCGTTGATCCCACCGGACGGCGGATCGCGATGACCGAGGCTAGCGATCGAGCGGCCCGCTGGGAACAGCCACGGACCGTTTTGCCGCCGAACGGGTCGACGCCCGGGGCCGCGCTTTGCCACCGCCGTGGCCGGGGACCGAGACTGGACGCATGCGCCCCGACGTCGCGCGCTGGCTGGAGCTGCGCACCTCGGCAGCGGCCGACTGGCCGCTGCCCCGGCTGCTCGCGGCCAAGGGCGCGACCACGGTGAGCGTCGTGCTGCCGGCGCTGGACGAGGCGACGACGGTCGGTCCGATCGTCGAGGCGATCCGCCGCGACCTGGTCGGGGAGCCGCACCCGCTGGTCGACGAGCTCGTGGTCATGGACTCCGGCAGCACCGACCGCACCGCCGAGGTCGCCGCCGCCGCCGGGGCGCAGGTGGTGCGGCGGGGGGACGTGCTGCCCCGCCTGCCGGTGCTGCCCGGCAAGGGCGAGGTGCTGTGGCGGTCGCTGGCCGCGACGAGCGGTGACCTGGTCGTGTTCGTCGACGCCGACCTGGAGGAGTTCAGCGCGGCGTACGTGCGGGGTCTGCTCGGCCCGCTGCTCACCGAGCCGCGGGTGGCGCTGGTCAAGGCGGTGTACGAGCGGCCGCTGCGCGCCGGCGGTCTGGTGCTGCCCGGCGGCGGCCGGGTGACCGAGCTGGTCGCCCGCCCGCTGCTCAACCTGCACTGGCCCGAGCTGGCCGGGGTGGTGCAGCCGCTGGCCGGGGAGTACGCGGCCCGACGCTCGCTGCTGGAGCAGCTGCCGTTCCCCACCGGGTACGGCGTGGAGCTCGGGCTGCTGGTGGACACCTTCGACCGGCTCGGCCTGGACGCGATCGCCCAGGTCGACCTCGGGGTGCGTCACCACCGGCACCAGGACGACGCGGCGCTGGGCCGGATGGCGAGTGAGGTCTGGCAAACGGCGCTGGCCCGGCTGGACCAGCAGGGCCGGCTGCGGCTGCGCGGGCCGCTGGGCCCGACGCTGGCCCAGTTCGGCCGGGCCGACGGGCGGCTGGTGGTCAGCAGCTACGACGTGGCCCGGCCGGAGCGGCCCCCGATGGCCGGCGTGCCGGAGTACGCAGCCACCCCCGTCGCATGACGCGCGGGACGTTGCGGGAGGCCGTCAACCTGGCCACCGGGGCCACCCTGCTGGGGCTGGCCGTGGCCCGGGTCGCCGGCGCCCGGCTGGTGTCCGGCCCGGACCGGCTGCTGCTGGCCGGCGGCTACCGGCTGCGCCGGCCGGCGGCCGCCGCGTTCACCGTGGGCAACGTCGTCGTCAGCCGGCTGCCGGCCGACGAGCTGGCCGCCCGGGGCACCCTGCTCGCCCACGAGGCCCGGCACGCCACCCAGTGGGCCGCCCTGCTGGGGCTGCCGTTCCTGCCCGCGTACCTGGTCGCGTCCGGGTGGTCCTGGCTGCGGGCCGGCGACCCGGCGACCGCGAACGTGTTCGAGCGGCGCGCCGGGCTGGCCGCCGGCGGCTACCCGGCGCCCGGCAGCATCCCGCCTCGGCCAACCCCTAGGGTCGGAGCATGAGCACCGGAGCGGCGGTGGTGGTGGTGGCCTCCAACCGGGGGCCGGTCTCGTTCCACCTCGCGGACGACGGCACGCTGCGCAGCTCGCGCGGCGGCGGTGGGCTGATCTCGGGCCTGTCCGCGCTCGGGGACGCCGTGTGGGTGTGCGCGGCGCTGACCGAGGGCGACCGGATCGCCGTCCGCCGGTCGCCGGGCGGCCGGCTCGGGCTGGCCGAGGACGGGTCCACCCGGGTGCGGATGCTGGGCATCGACCCGACCACGTTCGCCCGGGCTTACAACGCGGTGGCCAACTCGACGCTGTGGTTCGTGCACCACCTGCTCTTCGACACCCCCACCACGCCGGTGTTCGACGACCGGTTCAGCCGCGAGTGGGCCGCCTACGTGGACTACAACGCCGCGTTCGCGCAGGCGCTGGCCGAGGAGGCCGGCCCCGGCGGGCGGGTCCTCGTGCAGGACTACCACCTCACGCTGGCGCCGAAGCTGCTGCGCGAGCGCCGTCCGGACCTGCGGATCCTGCACTTCTCGCACACCCCCTGGGCACCTCCGGACTACTTCGCGCTGCTGCCCGACCCGGTGGGCCGCGCCGTCCTCGAGGGGGTGCTCGGCGGTGACGTCGCGGGCTTCCTCACCGACCGCTGGGCCACGGCGTTCATGGACTGCTGCGAGCGGTTCCTCGGCGCCGAGGTGGACCGGCAGTCGCGCACCGTGCGGCACGCCGGGCGCACCACCCGGGTCGGGGTGTTCGCGCTCGGGGTGGACGGGCCCGGCCTTCGGGCGCGCGCGGCCCAGCCCGACGTCCAGGCCCGGCTGGCCACCTTGCGCGAGCAGCTGGGCGAGCGGCGCTGCATCATCCGGGTGGACCGCACCGAGCTGAGCAAGAACATCGTGCGCGGGCTGGACGCCTACCGCGAGCTGCTGCACCGCTACCCGCAGTGGCGGGGCAGGGTCACCCACCTGGCCTTCGCCTACCCCAGCCGGCACGACCTGCCGGTGTACCGGGAGTACACCGCGGCGGTGCAGCGCACGGCGGAGGAGGTCAACGACGAGTTCGGGACGCCGGACTGGCGCCCGGTGGTCCTGCACGTGGAGGACGACTACCCGCGGTCGCTGGCGGCCTACATCGTGGCCGACGTGCTGCTGGTCAACCCGCTGCGCGACGGCATGAACCTGGTGGCCAAGGAGGCCCCGGTGCTGGCCGAGCGGGGCTGCGCGGTCGTGCTGTCCCGCGAGGCCGGCGCCGCCGAGGAGCTCGGGTCGGACGCGCTGCTGGTCAACCCGTTCGACGTGATCGAGACGGCGGAGGCGCTGCACACGGCGCTGTCGATGCCCTCCGAGCAGCGGGCGGCGGCCTGCCAGCGGCTGGCCGCCGCGGCCACGGCGCTGCCGCCGCTGCTGTGGCTGACGGCCCAGCTCGAGGCACTGGCGCGGTGACCGCCCAGGCCGGCTTCGTGCTGCGGGCGGTGGAGTGGGCCGCGCCGCTGGACGCCCGACGCGGCGTGGTGCGGATGGCTGACGTCACCTTGCAGGCCCTGGGACTGCGGCCGTGGGACCCGGTCCGGCTGAGCGGCGGCCGGGTCACCGGTGCGCTGGTGGCCCTGGCGCCCCCGGGCACCGACAGCCGGCTGCTGCTGTGCGACGAGCTGACCCTGCGCAACCTGCAGGTCCCCGCGGACGGCCACGTCGAGGTGCGGCGGGCCGTCGAGCAGCCCACCCGCCGGCTGGTGCTGTCCGGACCGGCCGAGGTCGCCGCCGCCGTCGCGCCCGAGCTGTTGCGGCTGGCGCTGCTGGGCAAGGTGGTGACCCGCGGCGACCAGGTCTCGCTGCTCCCGCAGGACTTCGCGCTGCCGGACGGCACCGACCGCGGCGCCGTGGACCGGGCCCGCCGGGCGATCGCGGGCGAGGTCGACGCGTGGCGGACGATCGACCTGCTGGCCATGGACGTCGACCCGGCCGAGCCGTCGATCCTCACCATCGGCACCGTCGTCGGCTGGGCCGGCGGACGCGCCACCGACGGCAGCGCCACGCCGCTCGTCGTGCCGCCGCCCGCGCTGCCGCAGCCGACGCCTGCGTCCCAGCCGGCCGCGGTGGTCCCCGGCCTGGAGGACTCCTTCGCCGCCCTGCGCGAGCCGCTCGACCTGGCCTTCCACCGCGCCGACCTGCTGGCCCGGCTCGGCACCCGGCCCCAGCTGGGCCTGCTCGTGGTCGGGCCGGCCGGCTCCGGGAAGGCCTCGGTGGTGGCCGCCGCGGCCGCCGCGACCGGCGCCCAGGTGGTGCGGGTCTGGGGGCCCCGGCTGGCCGGACTCGACCCGGCGGCCGCCGTCGCCGAGCTGACGTCCGCCGTCCAGGGGGTGCGGGCGACGACCCCGGCGGTGCTGCTCGTCGAGGACGTCGACGCGCTGGCCCCGGCCGACCAGGGCCGTCCGGCGCCGTTGCTCGGTCCGCTCGTCGACGTCGTCCGCGCGCTGGTCGCCGACGCGCGCGTGGCCGTCGTGTGCACCACCTCCGCACCGGAGCAGGTGTCCGCGAGCCTGCGCGGGCCGGGCCTGCTCGAGCGGGAGGTGCTGCTCCCGCTGCCCACCCGCGACCAGCGGCGGGCGATGCTCGGGTACCTCACCCTGGGCATGCCGCTGGACGCCGACGTGGCGCTGGACGACCTGGCCGGCCGCACCCCCGGCTTCGTGCTCGCCGACCTGGAGTCGCTGGCCAGGGAGGCCGCGCTGCGCGCCGCCCACCGCCAGCGGGACCAGCAGCCGGACGGCGTCCCCCGGGTGGCGGCGGTCGACTTCGCGGCGGCGCTGACGGTGGTGCGACCCACCGCCTTGGCCGGGCAGGCCCTGGACACCACGGACCTCACCCTGGACGACGTCGGGGACATGGCCGAGGTCAAGCAGGTGCTGACCGAGACGGTGCTCTGGCCGCTCGCCTACCCGGACACCTTCGACCGGCTCGGGGTGGCCCCGCCGCACGGCGTGCTGCTGTACGGACCGCCCGGCTGCGGCAAGACCTTCCTGGTCCGGGCGCTGGCCGGGACCGGCCAGGCCAACGTGCTGCCGGTCAAGGGCGCCGAGCTGCTGTCGAAGTGGGTCGGGGAGTCCGAGCGGGGGGTGCGGGAGCTGTTCCGGCGGGCCCGGCAGGCCGCCCCGGCCCTGATCTTCCTCGATGAGGTCGACGCGCTGGCGCCGCCGCGGGGGCAGGGCAGCGACTCCGGCGTCAGCGACCGCGTCGTGGCGGCGCTGCTCACCGAGCTGGACGGCATCGAGACGCTGCGCGACGTCGTCGTGGTGGCGGCCACCAACCGCCCCGACCGGGTCGACCCCGCGCTGCTGCGGCCCGGGCGGCTGGACCGCCTGGTGTACGTGGCCCCGCCGGACGCGGCCGCCCGCGCGGACATCCTGCGGGCGGCCGCGCGGCGCACCCCGCTCGACCCGGCCGTGCAGCTGACGGCCGTGGCCGGGCGGACCGAGGGGTACTCCGCGGTCGACCTCACCGCGATCGTCCGCGAGGCCGCCCTGGCCGCCATGCGCGAGTCGACCGCCGCCTCAACCGTCACCGCCGCGCACGTGGAGCAGGCGCTGGCCACGGTGCGGCCCTCCATCCGGCCGGAGTCGCTGGCCGCGCTGCAGGCCTTCGCGGCCGCTCAGGCCAGCGCCTGAGCCAGCGAGCGCAGCAGCTCGACCACCCCGGCCGGACCGTCGACCACGAGGTCGGCCCGCTCGGCCACCTCCGGCGTCTCGGCGGAGGCGCTGGCCACGGTCAGCCCCGCGACGCCGCGCCCGCGCAGCCGCTCGACCGTCTCGAAGGCGGCCAGGTCGCCCAGGTCGTCGCCGACGAACAGCACGCTGCGGGCGGCCACCTCGGTGACGTGCCGGTCCAGCGTGCGGCCCTTGTCGGCGCCGGGCGGCCGCAGCTCGAGCACCAGCCGCCCGGCCTCGAGCATCAGCCCGTGCCGGCGCGCCAGCGCCCCGAGGGCGGGCCGCAGCACCGCCAGGTCGTGCTGCGGCTGCGACGAGCCGCGCACGTGCACCGCCAGCGCGGCCCCCTTGTCCTCGATCCGGGAGCCGGGGGCGAGGGTCTCGACCAGGCCGGACAGGGACGGCTTGACGGCGTCCAGCTCGACCGGCCGGCCCGAGGCGTGCAGGGCGCCCCCGGCCCACCGCTCCGCGCCGTACAGCCCGTACACGACCAGCCCGGGGACGGCGGCCAGCCCGCCGACCTGCACGGCGCTGGCCGCCGACCGGCCGCTGACCACGGCGACGTGCCCGAGCCGGTCGGCCAGGTCGACCAGGGCCGGCACCGCGCCCGGCTGCGGCCAGGCCTGGGCGGGGTCGGCCACGATCGGCGCCAGCGTGCCGTCGTAGTCGCAGCCGAGCAGCGCACCGGCCGGGTCGGCCAGCACCGCCTCGAGCCCGGCCCGGCCGTCCGGCGTCCGGGGCAGCGGCAGCAGCAGCCCCACCGCTAGCCGAACGGGTTGCTGGTCAAGACGACGGTCAGCCGGCTGGTGCTCATCCCGGCCAGCACGGGGGCCGTGCGGGTCACCCCGAGCACCTTCGCGAGGGACTGCGCCGCCGGTTGCCTCCCGGCCGGGTAGAAGACCGTGGTGCCGGGCACCGAGCCCCGGTAGTTGCCGACGGCCGGCACCACCCAGCCGGCGCTGCGCAGCCGGGCCGCCACCGTGGCCGCCAGCCCGACCGTGGCGGTCTGGTTGAGCACGACCACCGCGGGCCGGGTGGCCGCCGTGACGGTCGGCGTCGGGGTCGGCTTCGGGGTGGGGGTCGGCGTGGCGGTCCGGGTGGGCGACGGCACGGCCGTGGGGCTGGCCGGGGACGGCGTCGGCAGCGGTGTCCGGTCGGCCGCCGGGACGGTGGTCGACGCCCGTGGGACCGGCACCGGGGAGTGGCTGGCCGCCGCCGCCCGGTCCGAGGCGAGCGGGCGCACCCAGCCGACGATGCCGGCCGTGATGGCGATCAGGGCCGCGCCGACGACCACCGCGGGGACCAGGTAGCTGCCGATCCCACGCCGGGCGTGGGCCCGGGGCCGGGGCCGGGGCCGGGGCGGATCCGTCCCGTTCGTCCCGGTTCCGCCTGCGTCAGCCACGACCCCGACGATAGGGCAGAGCCGTCAGACGTCGAAGCCGAGGCGGCGCGCCGAGCGCGCCTTCTGCCGGGAGGCCCGCAGCCGACGCAGCCGCTTGACCAGCATCGGGTCGAAGGCCAGCGACTCCGGGCGGTCGATCAGCGCGTTCAGCACCTGGTAGTAGCGGGTGGCGGACATGTCGAACAGGTCCCGGACCGCCTGCTCCTTGGCGCCCGCGTACTTCCACCACTGCCGCTCGAACTCCAGGATGCGCTGGTCCCGCTCGCTGAGGGCCCCGTGGTCGCCGGCGTGGCCGCTGGCGGGTGCGCCGGTGATGGCGTTCGCGGCGTCCATGGGTCTCCTCGTGGCTGCTCGAAACGGTGCGTGCATCGACGGCCGTCGTCCTGGGGGACGGGGGCGGCTCGGGCTTCCCCTCCCGGGCCGCCCCCGATCCGGCCCCATCGTAAGCAGGAAACCACAACGGTGTCATTCACTTCGGCGTGTCTGCCCGCCTGGGCTCTCGCTAGGGTCACGGGATGGCCTGCCGCGTCGTCCATGCCCTCACCGCCGCCCTCGAGCCGGACCCGCTCGACCCGTCCCAGGTGCTCGCCGGGGCGCCGCGGACGGCGATGCTCGAGCTGCTGGACGACGGGGCGGTCAGCATCGGGCTGTGGGAGCACACCGCGGGGTCGTCCAGCGACCTGGAGGCGGACGAGGTCTTCGTGGTGCTGGCCGGCCGGGCCACCATCGAGGTGGCGGGCGGTCCGGTGCTCGAGGTCGGGCCCGGGGACGTCGGCGTGCTCGAGGCCGGCGCGCGCACCCGCTGGCACGTGCACGAGACGCTGCGGAAGGTCTACGTGCTGCTGGGCTGAAGCGCGAACACCAAGATGTCGCGACCGGCCCGGCTGCGGTAGCCGGCGTAGCCCGGGTACAGGTCGGTCATCGTCGTCCACACCCGCTCCCGCTCGTCCGGGTCGGTCACCAGCCGCGCGGCCATGGGGCTGGCCACCCCGCGGATCTCCACCACGGCCCTGGGGGTCGCCTCAAGGTTGAGCGCCCAGGCCGGGTGGTTCGGCTGGCCGAAGTTGCTGCCGATGAGCACCAGCTCGTCGCCCAGCTGCCCGTACAGCAGGGTGACCGTGCGTGGCTGGCCGGACCTGCGGCCGGTGGTGGTGAGCAGCAGCTGCGGCAGCCCGTAGTCGCCGAGCAGCCCGAAGCGGCCGCCGGTGCGCTTGAGCACCCGGGCGTCCAGCGGGGCCAGCCGGGCCGCCGCCCAGGAGAACCAGCGGGTGGTCCCGAGCCGCCGGACGACGTCGGTATAGGTCATCGCGGCAGTATGCCGCCTGTCGGCCCGTTCTCATCCGGCTCTCATCCGGCTCTCATCCGGGTTGGGCAGCCTCCCACCCCATGCCCGCAACGATCTTCGGCCTGCCCACCCACGTCCTGGTGATCCATGCCGTCGTCGTGCTGCTGCCGGCCGCTGCGGTGGCCTCGGCGCTGGTCGCGGCGTGGCCGGCGATGCGGCGGCGGATCGGCGTGCTCACCGTCGTGTTCACCTTCGTGGCCACCCTGTCGGTGCCCGTGGCGACCCAGACCGGTGAGGGGCTGCAGGCGCTGCTGCCGGCCACCCCGCTGATCGACAACCACGTCCGCCTGGGCCACCAGCTGATCCCGATCGCCGCGCTGCTGGGGCTGGCCCTGGCCGCCGTCGTCGGCCTGGACGTCTACCGTCGCGCGATCGGGGGCCCGGCCGCCCCGGTGTCGTCGACCGACCTGGAGCGCTGGACCGTGGCCCAGGTGTCGACCCGGACCGGCCCCCGCCCCGTCCCCGGCTGGCTGCGGCCGGTGGTGCTCGTCGCCGCCGTGGTCGTCGTGGTGATGGCCCTGGGCAGCGTCGTCCAGGTGGTCCGGATCGGGCACAGCGGCGCCCAGGCGGCCTGGACCGGGCGCGTCCCGACCCCCTGAGAGGTCAGGACACACCCGGTCCGGCGAAGCGCCCGGGTCAGGCGGTCTTGGCCTCGCCGCGGCCGGCGAACAGCGCCGCACCGCCGAGCAGCACGAGCACCACGCCGGCGCCGATCATCGTCCAGACGATGGGCACGAACTTCACCGGCTGGAGCGTCTTGAAGTTGTCCAGGTTGTTCTCGAACGCCGTGACCATGGTCTGGAACTTCGTCATCGTCGTGTCGAACCCGCCGAGCGCAGCCGCCGTGGCCGGGAAGTTCTGCCCCATGAACGCGTTGAGCTGATCGGGGCTCATCTTCAGCTGGGTCGCCAGCGCCGGCAGCATCTTGGTCTGCATCTCCTGGCCCATGGCGCCGAGCGTGGTCAGGGTTTGCTTGGACTGGTCGATGAGCTGCTGGGTGTAGACCGGCTTCAGGTTCGCGTTGAGCTGGTCGGCGTCCGCCGCCTTCTGCGGCAGCGACATGACCAGCGGCAGCACCACGAGGGCAGCGCCCAGCACCAGGGCCACGATCGCCCCCCCGCGCGCGGTGAACCAGATCAGGACGCCGACGCCGATCGACAGCAGGCCGGAGATGAGCAGCATCCACGGCACCGTGGTGGCCGGCAGGTTCTTGGTCGGGATGGCGTCAGCCGCCTCGAAGAGCGGCCGGTTCGTCTGGAGGGTGTTCATCAGGTCGGTGAAGGCTGGCACCGCCTGCGGGATGGCCTGCAGGCCGGCGCTCACGGCCGGGAACTGCTGGTTGACCATGGCCGAGAACTGGTCGGTCGTCATGCCCAGCTGGGCGGACACCGCCGGGATCATCTTGCCCTGCACCTCGGTCGCCACCGAGGACAGCCCGCTGAGGTTCGCCTTGGCCTCGTCGATGGAGGACTGCTGGATCATCGGCCGGAAGTCGTTCATCATGCTCTCGAACGCCGGTCCCACCTTGAACAGGTTGTTCGTGAAGGTGATGACGATGAGCACCACCCCCACCAGGATGGCCAGGATCGCGGCGACCTTCCGGACCGTGCCCGGTCCCTGTCGGGAGCTCGTTCGATGGCTGGGGGCTGGTGCAGTCGTCGCCGTCATGGCGTGCTTCCTTCGTCGGTGGCTGGGTCTTTCCGCACCCTCGCAGCCCGTATGCCGAGAAGTCAGGGGCGAAGGGCCTCCACCGCAGGGACGAAAGCACACGCCGGGTCCTCGTCGAGCGGGTCCCCGCTGGCCGCGAACGCCCGCGCCCGCGACCCGCCGCACAGGTCGGCGTAGGGGCACGACCCGCAGCGGCCGCTGAACTCGGCGGCCCGGATCCGGCGCAGCAGCGGGTCGTCGCGGTAGATCTCGCGCAGCGGGCGGTCCCGCAGGTTGCCCAGGCCCAGCGGCAGGAACCCGGCCGGGTACACCTCGCCGTCGTGGGCGACGAACAGGATGCCCTTGCCGTCCCGGGTGGCCGCGGTGTGCGCGCTGGGCCGGCGCTGGGCCGGGCCGAGCAGGCTGGTCAGCCGCTGCGCGAGGCCCGCGTAGACCGCGGACTCCGGCGGCTGGCCGCCGGCCCGCCGCTCGGTCACCACCCGCCGGAAGAACGGCGCCTCGACCGTGCGCACGATGAAGCCGTACTGCGACGCGTCGTACAGGAAGTGGCAGACGTCCTCGTGCTCCTCGGCGGTGATCGCGCCCGAGGCGACCCCGCGGCCCACGTGCACCAGGAAGAACACCTCCCACACGTGCGCGCCGGTGTCCTGGACCAGGGCGGCGACGTCGGCCAGCTCGGGCAGGTTCTCCCGCATCACCGTGGTGTTGACCTGCACGGTGAGCCCGGCGTCGACCAGCGCCCGGATCGCGGCGACGGTGTCCTCGAAGTGGTGCTCGACCGCCCGCACGCCCTCATGGGTGGCCGGGCTGGCACCGTCCAGGCTGATCGACACGGCCTTGACGCCGCTGGTGGCGATCCGCTGCACCATCGCCTGGGTGAGCACCGGGGTGACGGACGGCGACAGCGCGGTGGGCACCCCCAGGGACGTCGCGTACTCGACCAGCTCGAAGAGGTCCTCGCGCAGCAGGCAGTCCCCGCCGGTGAGGACCAGGATCGGGTAGGGGCGGCCGAAGCCGGCCACCTGGTCGACCAACGCCCGGCCCTCGGTGGGGCTGAGCTGGCCGGGCAGCGGCTGGGTCAGGGCGGAGGCCCGGCAGTGCCGGCAGGCCACCGCGCAGGCCCGGGTGGTCTCCCAGAACACGAGCATCGGCCGCTCGCCGTAGTCGACCCGCCCGCCGGCCGGGCGCCCCCCGGGGTGCCCGGCCGGTCGGTCCCGGTCCCGGTCCTGCTCCTGCGCGGTCGTGGCGGTCATGCCGGTCCTCCCGAGAGCGGTGCGGCCCCGCTGAGCCGCGGGACGAGGTCGTGCACGGTCCGTTCGGCCTGGCTGACGCACGAGGCCAGCCCGACCCCGCGGTAGCCGGCCCCGGTGACCCGCAGCCCCGGGTGTGCGGCCAGGGCCCGGTCGATGCGGTCCAGCCGGGCCTGGTGGCCGACGGTGTACTGGGGCATGGCGCGCGGCCAGCGCTGCACGTGCCCCTCCTTGGGCGGGGCCGCGAGTCCCATGGTGCGGACCAGCTCGCGGTGCACGGCGCCGACCAGCTCGTCGTCGTCCATCCCCACGAACCGCCGGTCGCCGTAGCGGCCGACCATGCCGCGGATCAGCACCGTCGCGGGATCGGCCAGCTGCGGCCACTTCGCGGGCAGCCAGCTGCAGCCGACGAGCAGCAGCCCCTCGACCGGCGGCACCAGGAACCCGGTGCCGTCGAGGTCGCGGGTCAGCGCCTCCCGGGGGTAGGCCAGGGTGAGGCTCGCGACGTCGGCGTAGGGCACCTCGGCGGCCGCCGCGGCCGCGTCGGGGGCGATCTCGCCGAGCAGCCGGGCGGTGACGTACGCGGGGGTGGCGAGCACCACCAGGTCCGCCTCGAGCTCGGCCCCCTGCCCGAGCCCGAGGCGGAACCGGTCGCCCTGGCCGTGCAGCGCCTCGACCGGCGTGCCGAGCCGGACGTCGACGTCGTCCAGGGCCCCGGCCAGGGCGTCGACCAGCCGGGACAGCCCGCCGTCCAGCGTCACCAGCGCCGGGCCGGGCGCCGGCGGGGCGGCCTTGGCCCGCCGGCGCGCGGCCAGCGACACGCTGCGGCTGCCGCGCACCAGCGCGTCGACCTCGGGTGCCGCGCTGCGCGCGCTCAGCAGGTCGGCCGGGCCCGCGTGCACCCCGCCGAGCAGCGGGTCGACCAGCCGGTCGAACACCTCCGACCCCAGCCGGGGACGGATCAGCTCGCCGACCGAGGGGTCCGCGCCCACCGGACCGCGGGGCAGCACCAGGTCGAGCCCGGCGCGGGCCATCCCGACCGGCGAGAGCAGCCCGGAGCGCACCAGCGGCCACAGCCGCTGCGGGACGCCGAACAGGGTGCTCGGCGGCAGCCGGCGCAGTCGGCCGCGCGACCACACGTAGGCACCACCGGCCCCGGGGGCCACGATCGCCGAGTCGAGGTCGAGCGCCTCGAGCAGCGCCCTCATGGCCGGCACCCGGACCAGCAGCGCGTCCGGGCCGGTGTCCACCGGGTGCCCGGCGATCGGCTGGGTGAGCACCTTGCCGCCGAGCCGGTCGCCGGACTCCAGCACGGTCAGCTCGAGGTCCGGGCCGGCCGCGCGGCGCAGGAAGTAGGCCGTGGCCAGCCCGCTGACACCGCCGCCCACGACGACGGCACGCGGTCGGCTGGCCACGATGGTTCCTCCTTCAACAAGCTGCGGGTCCTGGGTGAGCGTCACCCCGGCGGGGGCGGGGAGACAGGGCCGTTGGTCCCGGCAGCGGCCAGCGGCGCCGTTCCCTCGCCAGAGTCCGCCCCTACCGGCCGAGCACGTGCGGGCCGGGCACCGGCAGGCCACGCTCGAACCGGGCCAGCGAGAAGGTCGCCACGTCGGCGTCCGGGGCGCGCCCCTCGGCCAGGTCGGCGAGCAGCAGGCCCATCAGCGCGGAGAACTTGAACCCCTCCCCGGAGTCGCCGCAGGCCACGACCAAGCCCCCGGGCAGGGTGTCGATGACGAACCGCCCGTCCGGGGAGTCGGTCCAGCTGCACACCTGCGCGTCCAGCGGCACCGCCGGCACGCCGGTGACGTCCCGGCGCACCCGCTCGGTGGTCGCGGCCACCAGCGCGGCGTCGGGGGTGCGGTCGGTGTCGTCCTCGGCCCAGCCCCGCAGCGGCCGGTCCAGGCCGACCTTGTAGCCCACGCCGGGCGTGGGCATCGCGTACAGGCCGGGCTCGTCGCCGCGCGGGCCGTCGAACAGGCACGGCAGCTCGTCGGTGGCGCCGGAGCCGCCGGGCCGCCCGAAGTGCACCACCTGCTCCAGGTGCGGCCCCAGCGGAAGGTCGACCCCGACGCTGGCCAGCAACGGCTGGGCCCCGGGACCGGGCGCGAGCACGACGACGTCGGCGGCCATGACCTGCCCGTCGGCGCGGTGCAGCCGCACGCCGTCCGCGGTGGTCCGGACCTCGCGCACCACCGGGCCGACGTCGAGCACCCCGCCGGCCGCCTCGAACAACGCGGCCTGGGCCGCCATCGAGGCGGCGGCCAGCACCGGCCCGGCGTCCGGCTGCCAGACCGCGTCGCGCCCGTCCGGGCGCAGCCCGAGCGGCGGCCCGAGGGGCAGCCGCCCCACCTCGGCGGCCGGCACCACCTCGTGCTCGACCCCCTCGGCGGCCAGCGCAGCGGTCACCGCGGCCAGCGACGCGTCGTCGCGCCACAGCAGCCCGCGGCGCAGGAAGACGGTCTGCCCGGACCGGCTGGCCAGCCGCTCCATCGCCTCGACGCTGCGCCGGGCCAGCCGCACCCGGACCGCGTCGGGGTGGGTCAGCCGCCACAGCCGGGTCGGCCCGGGGGACGACGACAGCCGGTGCGCGACGCCGTGCCGGTCCACCAGGGTGACCTCGTGGCCGCGGCCGGCCAGCTCGGCGGCGGCCGGCAACCCCCACGCCCCGGCCCCTACCACGACGCAGCGCATGGCGGCAGGCTACGACTGACCAGGCGGGACGGTTCCAGAGCGGTCCCGGGAGAACGCAGACGAGGGAGCGGCGATGGTGCACAAGGTCGAGCGCGAGGCCGAGGAAGCCCTGCTGTCGGTGGCGTACGGGGGCCGGCTCGGGGTGGAGCCGCTGCCGAAGAACCGGCTGCCCGACCACGGCGTGCTGGCCGACACGGCGTACCGGCTGGTGCACGACGAGCTGCTGCTCGACGGCAGCTCGCGGCTGAACCTGGCCACCTTCGTCACGACCTGGATGGAGCCGCAGGCCGAGGCGCTGATGGCCGAGGCGTTCGACAAGAACATGATCGACAAGGACGAGTACCCGCTCACCGCGGAGATGGAACGGCGCTGCGTCAACATCGTCGCCGACCTGTTCCACGCCCAGCCGCAGGAGACTGCGGTGGGCGTCTCGACGATCGGCTCGAGCGAGGCGGTCATGCTGGCCGGTATGGCCCTGAAGTGGCGCTGGCGGGCCCGGCAGGCTGCGGCCGGCCGGCCCACCGACCGGCCCAACCTGGTGATGGGCTCGAACGTGCAGGTGGTGTGGGAGAAGTTCTGCCGGTACTGGGACGTCGAGCCCCGGTACGTGCCGGTGTCCCCCGGCCGGTACCACATCACCGCCGAGACGGCGCTTCCGACGGTCGATGAGAACTCCATCGGGGTCGTGGCCATCCTCGGGACGACGCACACCGGCGAGTTCGAGCCGATCAAGGAGATTCACGACGGCCTCGTCCGGCTCAACGAGGACCGGGGCTGGCAGGTCCCGCTGCACGTCGACGCCGCCAGCGGCGGCTTCGTCGCGCCGTTCCTGCACCCTGACCTGGAGTGGGACTTCCGGCTGCCGAACGTCAAGTCCATCAACGTGTCGGGCCACAAGTACGGCCTGACCTACCCCGGCCTCGGGTTCGCGGTGTGGCGGGATCAGGCCGAGCTGCCCGACGACCTGGTGTTTCACGTCAACTACCTCGGCGGCGACATGCCAACCTTCACCCTCAACTTCTCCCGGCCGGGGAACCAGATCATCGGCCAGTACTACAACTTCCTGCGGCTGGGCCGGGACGGCTACACCCGGGTGATGACCACCCTGCGGGACGTCGCGGTCCAGCTCGCCGGCCGCATCGCCGCGCTGGGGCCGTACGAGCTGGTCAGCGACGGCACCGCCATCCCGGTCATCGCCTTCGCCCTGCGGGACAGCAGCCGGTACACGGTCTTCGACGTGTCCAACGGGTTGCGGTGCCACGGGTGGCAGGTGCCGGCCTACACCATGCCGGCGGACGCCGAGCAGGTGGCGGTGCTGCGCATCGTGGTGCGGGAGGGGTTCTCCGCCGACCTGGCCGACCTGCTCATGGGGCACCTGAACGACGTGACCGAACACCTGGAGCGCCACGGCCGGCCGGCTGGAGACACCCCGGAGACGCACTTCGCGCACACCTGAGCCGCCGACCCAGCCGCGGAGCCGGCCCAACCCCACCGGTGGGCGCACCAGTCCCGTCCGGTCCCACGTCTCACCATGCGGACAAGCCTCGCCACGGTGCGGACCGGTGAATTACTCTGCCGGTCACAACTGAATATGTCCTCATCCAGAGGGGCAGAGGGTACGGCCCGATGAAGCCCCGGCAACCCCCCCGAGACCGTCGCAAGGCCTATCGGGGGCAGGTGCCAACTCCGGCCCGCGCAGCAGCGTGGGAAAGATGAGAAAGGCCTTTTGCGATGTCGCTGATCGCTTCGTCGCCGCGTGCTTCCGCACCGGCTGTCACCCCCAGTCCCGCTGACGCGCCCGCCGTTGGCAACGCCACCGCGCTGGTGTGCCGCGAGTGCGGCCAGCGCCAGCCGCTGACCGCCGGGTACGTGTGCGCCGAGTGCTTCGGGCCGCTCGAGGTGGGCTACCAGCTGCCGGCGCTGCGTCGGGAGACCATCGAGTCCGGCCCCCAGTCGATGTGGCGCTACGCCCCGCTGCTGCCGGTCGTCCCCGACATCGTCGACCGCGGCGGGCTGCAGCCCGGCTGGACGCCACTGGTCCGCGCCGACCGGTTGGCCCGCGAGCTCGGTGTGCGCCGGCTGTGGGTCAAGGACGACTCGGCCAACCCGACCCACTCGTTCAAGGACCGGGTCGTGGCCGTGGCCCTGGAGGCCGCCGAGCGGCTCGGCTACCGGACGGTCGCGTGCGCCTCGACCGGCAACCTGGCCAACGCGGTGGCCGCCGCCGCCGCGCGGCGCGGCCTGCGCTCAGTGGTGTTCGTGCCGTCCGACCTCGAGGCCGGCAAGATCGTGACGACCGCGGTGTACGGCGGCACACTCGTGGCCGTCGACGGCAGCTACGACGACGTCAACCGGCTGTGCTCGGAGGTGGCCGCCGAGCAGGACTGGGGCTTCGTCAACGTCAACCTGCGGACGTACTACGCCGAGGGCTCGAAGACGGTCGGCTACGAGGTGGCCGAGCAGCTCGGCTGGCGCACCCCGGACGCCGTCGTGTCCCCGGTCGCCTCCGGGTCGCTGCTCACCAAGGTGGACAAGGCCTTCCGTGAGCTGGCCGCCACCGGGCTCATCGAGTCGACGCCCTACCAGGTGTTCGGCGCGCAGGCCACCGGGTGCTCGCCCGTCTCGGCCGCGTTCCGGGCCGGGCAGGACTTCGTCCGCCCGGTCCGGCCGGACACGATCGCGAAGTCGCTGGCGATCGGGAACCCCGCGGACGGCCCCTACGCCCTGGACGTCGTCCGGCGCACCGGCGGCGCCATTGCCGACGTGAGCGACGCCGAGATCGTCGAGGGCATCCGGCTGCTCGCCCGCACCGAGGGGCTGTTCGCGGAGACCGCCGGCGGGGTCGTGGTGGCCACCTACGTCAAGCTGCTCGAGCAGGGCCTCATCGACCCGGACGCGGAGACCGTGCTGCTCAACACCGGCGACGGGCTGAAGACCCTGGACGCCGTCGCCCCCGTCGCCCAGCCCACGGTGACGATCGACCCGTCGTACGCGGCGTTCGCCGCCACCGGACTGGAGGACTGATGGCCGTCGTCGTTCGCATCCCCACCATCTTGCGCACGTACACCGGGGGCGCCTCGGTCGTCGAGGCCGACGGAGACACGCTGACCGGTGTGCTGTCCGACCTCGACGCCCGCTTCCCCGGCATTCGGGCCCGGGTGGTGGACGACGCGGGCGCGCTGCGCCGTTTCGTCAACGTGTACGTCAATGACGACGACGTCCGGTTCGCCGACGGGCTGGCCACGTCGATCGGCGACGGCAGCACCGTCTCGGTCATCCCGGCCGTCGCCGGCGGCTGACCGGGCGCCAGCCACCAACCACCGGCCTCACGCGGCCGGAGCACGCGCCGCGCGGTTGGCGCGCCACCGGTCCGGCGGCCCGCGCAGCAGCCGGCCGTCGGCATACTCGAACTGCCAGCAGCCGTTGTCCGGACTGCGCACGATCCGCAGGTCGAAACAGTGCACGACCCGGTGGTGGTACCGGCACAACAGGCACAGATTGCTCAGTAGTCGTTAATATGCCTCTCCATGACAAGGGTGCGTGCAGCTGCGGTCTATGCCCGGATCTCCTCGGACCCGACGGGTCAGGCGTTGGGGGTGCAGCGGCAGTTGGAGGACTGCCGGAAGTTACCCGAGGACCGGGGGTGGACGGTGGCGGAGGAGTACGTCGACAACGACTTGTCGGCGTTCAACGGTAAGCAGCGCCCGGCGTACGGGCGGATGCTGGCCGACCTGGAGGCCGGGGCGCGGGACGCGGTGATCGTGTACAACCTGGACCGGTTGACCCGCCGCCCGATCGAGTTGGAGGAGTTCGCGCAGATCTGTGAAGCGGCGAAGGTGTGCCAGGTGGCGACGGTGACCGCGGACATCGACTTGGGCAACGACGACGGGTTGTTCATGGCGCGGATCTTCGCGGCGTTCGCGGCGAAGGAGTCGGCGCGCAAGTCGGCGCGGGTGAAGCGGCGGATGCAGCAGCTGGCCGAGCAGGGCCTGCCGCACGGGGGTTCGACCCGCCCGTTCGGTTACGCCGAGGACCGGGTGAGCGTGGTCGAGGCCGAGGCGGTGGTGGTACGGACGCTGGTCGAGCGGTTCATCGCCGGGGAGTCGGTGCGGTCCCTGACCGCGTGGCTGGAGGCCACCGGGGTGCCCTCGGTGACCGGGGCGCCGTGGCGAACCACCACCCTGCGCGCGCTGTTGACCTCGGGGCGGATCGCCGGGCTGCGGGAGTACGACGGGCAGATCGTCGGCCCGGCCGCGTGGGCGCCGATCATCACTCAGCGGCAGCGCCAACAGGTCCTGACCCGGATCGAGCAGAAGAAGTCCAGCGGCAGGCGCGCACCGCGCCGGTACCTGCTGTCCGGGCTGCTGCGCTGCGGCAAGTGCGGCACCCGGCTGTACAGCTCGGCCCGGGTCAACACGCGGGGTCGCGTCCCAGATCCGGTGTAAATGCTCGGGTCGTGGGTTCGCCGTGGGTTGATGTTAGGCGACGGCTCCGACAGTGTCAGTGGCCTCGTCTTGTTCGGCTGGGGTGGTGTTCCGGGGCCGGATCTGCGCGGGTGGTTCGAGCAGTGCGCGGCGCAGGTCGTGTAGTTGACGGGTGGCGTCGGTGGTCATGGTGAAGCCGCGCCAGCCGCGGCTGGCGCGGTCCAGGACGGCCCAGACCAGGGACAGGCAGCTGGTTTCCCCAGGCAGCCGGCCGATGACTTTGACGCGGCGGCGGGTCTCGCCGAAGGTGCGTTCGATGAAGTTGGAGTGCCGGATCCGCCGGTGGTGCTCGGTGGGGAAGCGCAGGTAGCTGGTGAGCTGGGCCCGGTCGGCGAGCAGGCACTTCACCGCGGCGGGGTAGCTGCCCTGGTAGGCAGCGGCGAAGGTGTCGATGCGGGCCTGCACGAACGTGACCAGCTCCGGACCGGCGGGGTGGCTGGTCAGGTCGTCGTCGGACAGGTCGAAGATGGCCCAGTAGGCGGCTTTGACCTGGGCCTGGGCCTCGGCAGGGACCTTGGCGAGGATGTTGCGGGCGCGGTGGATCAGGCAGCGTTGCCGCAGCGACCGGGCGAACACCTGCTCGCAGGCGGCGAGCAGCCCCGGGGCGCCGTCGCTGATCACCAGCAGCGGCGGGCGCAGCCCACGGGCGAGAAGGTCGGTGAGGAAGTCCGCCCAGGCGTCGGTGGACTCACTGCCCCCGGGTGCCAGCCCGACCAGCACGGGGGCGCCGGCGGTGGTGATCCCCCACGCGGCCAGGACGGGTTCGGCGCGGGCCCCGTCGTGCATCTTGAAGAACGACCCGTCCAAGAACAGGTAGTCCAGCTCGACCTCGGCCAGGGACCTCTCGGCCCAGGTCGCGAACTCGGTCTTGATGGCCTCACACACCCGCGACACCGTCGAGCGGGACAGCGCCGCCGCCGCACCGAGCGCGTCAGCGAGGGTGGCCTCCACGTCCCGGTCGGACAGGCCACGGACATACCCGGCGATCACCAGCGACTCCAACGCGTTGGTGCGGGTCACCCCAGTACCGAACAGCCGCGAGGCGAACTTCTCCGTCGTGCCGCGCAGCTTCGGCCGCTCGATGGTGACCGGTCCCGCGGTCGTCTTGACCGTGGTCGGACAAAACCCGTTCCGGCTACCGGTGCGGGCATCCTCCAGGCCGGCTGCGCGCTGGTAGCGGGCCCGGCCGAGGAACTCCTCGACCTCCGCCTCCACCGCGGTCTGCATGATCAACCGGGCGCCCAGCCGGGCGACCTGCTCCAACACAACCGCGAGGTCGATGCCCTCCTCGAACAGGGCATCGATCTGGCGACGGATCTTCTCAGTAGGCGATACTCGAACAGACACGGACGTGGGTCCTCTCTTGAGAGCTTGGCGGCTATCAAGGCGAACCTACGTCCGTCGTCATTTACACCGAGGGTGGGACGCGACCACACGCGGCGGTATGTGTGCCTGTCCGGTCCCGACCATGGCGGATGCGGCGGCATCACCGTGGTGGCTCCTCCGGTGGAGGAGCTCATCGCCGAGGCGGTGCTGCGCCGCCTGGACAGCCCCGCGCTGATCGACGCCCTGTCCGGGCAGACCGCCGCCGACGACCAGCAGCAGGCCCTCGCTCAGCAGCTGCAGGCCGACCAGGACCAGCTGCAGGACCTGGCAGGGATGTTCGGCAACCGGGAGATCAGCGCCGCGGAGTGGAAGGCCGCCCGCGAACCCGTGGAGGCCCGGCTGCGCACCACTCAGCGACAGCTGGCCGGCAGCAGCCACAACAGCGCCCTGGCCGGCCTGGCCGGCACCGGCTCTCAGCTACGCGGACAGTGGGCGGACCTCAACCTGGACCGGCAACACGCCATCGTCGCGGCCGTCCTTGACCACGCCGTCATCCGCCCTGCCAGTCCCGGTGTCCGGGGGTTCGACATCGACCGGGTGCAGCCCGTCTGGCGGTTGTAGGCGGGCCGCGGCTGCCCGGCTGCGCGCGCTTCGCGCCTGCGAGCCCGGGCCGCTCGCGGCCCCGCCCAGCAGCGCCGCCACCCGCATCAGCGTCCCCGGATCGTCCACCAGCACCGGCACTCCCTGCGCGGCGCACGAGGACTCCAGCCAGGCGCGCAGCCGGTCCTCCGGGGCATCGCTCAGGCCCATGCGAACCACACCGCCGGAGGCCCCTGCCACTCCTCCGCCTGAGCCGAGGACCACGACCGGATCGGGCGCGCCCCCATCACGTCACAGGCCTGGGCCAGCAGGTCGTCACTGCTGCGCGCCCACAGCCGGGTGCCCACCGGCTGGAACCCCTGCGCGACCTCATACCGGTGCAGCCCGCGCACCCGGCGCCCGTCCTCGAAGGACTTGGCTACGTACTTCGATAGGTACCCCGCCGCGCGACGGGACTCCTCGCGGGTCATCGACCCGACCGGCAGGTCCGACGCGAGCTTGATGTGGATGAATCCGCGGCCAGGGATGACCCCCCGTCCCCAGGCCGCCTCGATCAGCGACCGGTGGACGAACCTGCCCAGCGCGAAGTGCAGGTGCAGGCCGTGCGCCTTGTGCCACTCCGGCACCCACACGTATGGCAAGGGCTTGCCGCCCAGACGCTCGCGCAACTCACGGAAGAACCCGCCGACGTCCTGCCGGACCTGCCGCGGAGAGTGACACCCAGTGCCGTCATACGTCAGGGTGCCGAACCGGTTGAGCCCGTTGGCCACGCAGTACCGCCGCAGCTTCGACCGGGCCCGTCGACCGGCCTCCACCCGGGCCCGTTCCGGGTCTTTCGCGGGCTGCCCAGGCACATACACGCGCGGGATCTGCCGCTGGTACACAAACGAGCCGCCACCCTCACCCGCCTGCGGGTACAGCGACAGCCACCAGCCAGCCGCGCCAGGCGACGGGGCGAACGAACGGGAAGGGTCTTGCACGACAGCCTCCGAGGCCGATCCGACAGGGATCGACTCCGGCGACTACGCCCTCGTAGCGACTGCTCCGGCGTCAGCCGCAGCCGCCACTCGACTAGTTAGGCGTGCACACGGGGATTGGAGTCCTACCCACAGCCGCTTGCGAGTGGTTTCGCGACTGCGCTTCCGTGCCGGTACCCAGGCTGCCGCGACTGGCCGACCAGACACGCAGACACGCCGCACGCGCACGAAGAATCACCCGGATGCCGCACACGTGGTCACCGTCCGTAGAGCCACGGCCACAGTCCGCACACCCGGCTCTCGTCCCGCGAAGAGCGCAGCGACAGGAGGGGACGGCTCAGCCCGCAGGTCCCGTCCGTTCCCCGAGATGCGAGCCCACCCCACGCGGCCAACCCCGGGCCGCGCGGGTCCCCTGGCCAGGGTGAGGACCTCGCAGTCAACAGCGCAGCATCGCACTCACCCGTAGGTGGCTGGCGTCCGTACGGCACCTGCCCGGCCCGCCAAACGCTCCCGAGTTTCGTTGCTATTTCAAGTCAAGTAGCCCCCACAGGCCGCGTGATCGCGACAGGGGAATCGGCGCGAACTACCAGGCCGTTGGGGAACCGAACGGCGTACGCGGAGGACGAGTCTCGAAAGCCACATGCCAGTCCGGCTCGGTGGCGCCGTCGATCTCGAGACGCCACTCGAAGCGGCTAGCCAGCGGCAGCGGCACCATGTTGACGTTTACTGCCAGTGTGAAGGGCAGGGCCGACCCGGGCGCTACGCCAGGGGGCCGCCCAACCTCGAAGTCTGTCGAGATGGTGACCGTGGCAGGTGGTGCGTCCGCGGGCGCGCCAGGCGGGGCGGGAAGCTCCACCAGCTGACCGTCAGCACCCAGAAGCCGAATCTCCAGGTGGTGTTTGGTGTTCGATGCGTTCCAGGGCACTTCGATGATGAGGCCAATGCCCATTGTCACGGGCTCCGGCCCGGTCACCTTCCAACCTCCGCCAAGGACGTCCAACTTGCCCTCAGCAACCCTCGCGAAGTCGCCAAGGACCATCGTGACCTTCACGCAGGCACACCTTCATCCATGGACGGCTCGCCCTGGGTCGGCACCGGGCGAAGAAATGACCCGCGGTAGAAGGTGGCCTCAGCCGAGCGCCGCCCCCAGGAGTGAACCCCACTGACTGTGGCCCACTCGGAGACGTTGGACACCTCCGCGACCGCCACTGGAGCCGAAGAGGCACCCGGGAGGGTGATTTCTTCGCGGATGTCTACCTCGTCGTCCTCCACGAAGAATGGGACACCTTCGAAGACCAGGGAACGCAGGTCGGCAAGGCCGTCCGCAACCGCCCGATACCCAGGCAGGTCGGGCGACGTAGCCACCCAGCTGTCGTCCAGCTGCTCGTAGCCGACGCGAACCGTGCTCACGATTTCCCCCTCAGCATCTCCAACGCCGCTTCTTCCGTCAGTCCTACATCCTTCACGAGAACGTCACGAACGACTCTAGGCCTTATCTCCTGTTGGTCGTGGAACGAGTACAGAAGATCCGGGTATCCCGCTGCTGACGTCAGATGTCGATGCGAGCCCTTCTGCCGTTTGACCACGTAGGACAGCGGAGCGCGCTGCAAGACCGCAAGCAAGGCCCTTCCCCTCAATGACGGGAACTGCACAGGCCGCCCCGTCTCATCTGGGTCCCCCGTTTCTATCGGCACGCTGCGGGAACGACATTACTTGCCTGCGAGAACTACACGCCCCCTTGGAAGGAAGGAAGGCCAGGCTGCGGCACCCGGCAGCCTGGCCGCGAGGGATGTTTTCGAGACTCGCGGGGTTGGCCAGGCTGGTCGGTCCGCCGCGCGCCCACGGAACAATGTGGTGGGCGTCGCACCAGGTGGCCGGACGGCGACAGCCGGGGTAGACGCAGGATCGGTCCCGAGCGACCACCGCCTTGCGCAGGTGGGTCGGCACGGTCCGCCGGGTGCGGCCGAGGTCGAGCAGGCTGCCATCGACGCCCCACCGCGCCACCGTGAGGTCGGCGTCGCAGGCGAGCATCTGGGCGACCACGGCGCTGACCGTCGCCGCACCGGGCGCCAGCTCGCCGGGTGGTGCACCACTGGCGCCGGGGCGCTGGGCCAGGGTGTCCGACTGGACATGCACGAACAGGTGCGGTCGCAGTCCGCCGGCACGGGGGACCTGCCGGGTGTCGAGTGCGTGGCGGGCCAGGTCGACCATGGCGTCGGCCCGGATCTGGACCAGGCTCCGCGTCTCGCCCTTGGCACCCAGGGACGCGCCCACCACGCTGTCCAGCGCCGCCGCCAGGGCGGCCCCGCCCACCGGGTCGAGCAGCCCCTCGAGGTGCCACATCTCATCGAGGGTCTGGGCCAGGGTGATCCGGCGCTGCTCGAAGACCTCGGCCTCCTCGGCGACGACCCCCGCTGCGTCGACCCCATGCGCCCACACCGCGAGCAACCGGGCCAGGTCCTGGGCCGACACGGTGCTGGCGATGTCGACGAGGGTGGCCTCTCCCCCCGGCTGGGCCACCGCCGCCCGGCGCCGCGGGGTCACCAGCGCGGTCCGGGCCAGCCGCGCCGCGTGCGCCCAGGTCAACGAGCCCGCCCACAGCGCCGAACGGGTCAGCGGGAGCTCGTCGTGCAGCGCCCACGCCGTGCGCACCAGGGCCCACGCGTCACCCCCGGGCAGGTCCAGCGCGTTGCGCGCCCAGGCGCTGACCGACGACGACCCGTCCGCGCGCCAGGCACCCTCGCTCTCCACGGCAGCGATGGCGTCCATCCGAAGCGCCGACAGCCGCTCGATCCCGGCCTGAGCCAGCCGAGCGGTCTCCTCCCCCGCGCCGGGTGCCACCTCGAAGACCGCCGGCGGGGCCGACACGATCAGCTCCAGCGCCTGGCGCACCGCAGGATCCACGGGTGGTCACCCCCTCCCGGTCTGGCAGCGAGAGCCGAACTGATGTCTTGTCTCGCAGATGGGGGTGATACGTGGTCTCCAGGGGTGGATGCCTTACGTAACCCCGAACGGACCGGCCGCGTGCTAACCCTGCTGACTGCCCTTCGGCGCAACGAGGCGAACGCCCACTGGGCCGACCGCATC
>JBBSAJ010000022.1:0-41236 GCA_038252405.1 Actinomycetes bacterium
CGACCGCCGCGCCCACTCACCCGTCCTACGGCAAGCAGACCTCCCCACCAGCGAAGTCCCCTGGTGGGGCGGCCGCCACCTCCGCTACGAGTACCAATGATCAAACTGGGATCGAAACCGCTGCGCGAGAATCGGCGTTAGCGCTGACGACCCCGTCCCTCGTCGGATGTGTGGGGGCTGGGGTCCGCGCGATGGGCGGCGAAGGCGTCCGCGAGGGTGCCCCCCGGCTGCGTCCGAACCGGTCGGACAAGCCGTCGGTGGACCGGTTGGCCTTGGCGTAGGACAGGCCGCCTCGTACGGAAGGCCAGCAGCCCGGGGAGCCTCTGCAGTCGCCTCCGCCCTCGACGTCCATGGTCACGACGGCATCGCCGTATCGATCCTGTCCGTCCTGCGTGGGGCTAGTACTTGTTGGCGATGAACAGCTCCTCGGCTGGGAAGAGCGTCAGCAGCTGGGCCCCGTTGGCGGTCACCACGACCTCCTCCTCGATCCGGGCCGCGGAGTAGCCGTCACTGGCCGGGCAGTACGTCTCCAGGGCGAAGACCATGCCCTCCTGCAGCTCCACCGGGTGCTCGAGGGAGTTCAGCCGGGAGATGATCGGCCGCTCGTGCAGGCCCAGTCCCAGGCCGTGGCCGAACTGCAGCCCGAACGCCGCCATCTCGCTGTCGAAGCCGAACTCCTCGGCCTTGGGCCACAGCCGGGCGATCTGGTCGGTGGTCGTCCCGGGCTTCACAGCGTCGATCGCCACGTCGATCCACTCGCGGGCCTTGGTGTAGGCGTCGTGCTGCGACTGCGTCGCGCGGCCCACGTTGAAGGTGCGGTAGTAGCAGGTCCGGTACCCGTTGAACGACTGGATGATGTCGAAGAAGGCCTGGTCGCCGGGGCGGATCAGCCGGTCGGAGAAGTTGTGCGGGTGCGGGTTGCACCGCTCCCCGGACACCGCGTTGATCGCCTCGACGTCGTCCGAGCCCATCTCGTACAGCCGCTTGTTGGCCAGCGCGACGATCTCGTTCTCCCGGACGCCGGGCTTCAGCGCCTCGCTGATGTCCTGGTAGACGCCGTCGACCATCGAGGCGGCCGTCGACAGCAGCATGATCTCGTCGGGGGACTTGATCAGCCGGGCGTCCAGCATGACCTGCTGGGCGTCGCGGACCTCCAGGCCTACCCGCAGCAGCTCCAGCATCATCGGCGTCTCGGCGATGTCGACCCCCAACGGCATCCGGGCGACGCCCTGCTCCTCCAGGATCTCCTTGATCTCCCCGACCGCCGCGGTGATCAGGCCGGCGTCCGGCGCCACCGCGCCGCGCAGGCCGAGCATGCCGGACCGGCTGTTCGCCGGTTCCAGCCACGGCGCGTACAGCTTGTGGTGCTTCGCTGCCGACCCGAAGTCCCAGACGATCGGGTGGCCGGTGCGGGTGAGCAGCGTGTACCGGGCCACCTTGTCCCGGGCCCACTCGCCGATCATCGTCGACGACACGTAGCGGATGTTGTTGACGTCGAACAGCAGCAGTGCCCCCAGCTCCGACGCCTCCAGTGCCGCCCGCGCCCGGCCCAACCGGTAGTTGCGCAGCCGGCCGAAGTCGACCCGTTCCTCGAAGTCGACCCCCATGCGCCCAGGGCTGGGCGGGAAGGGACCGATGGGTGCACGCATGATGGGCCTCCTGGAGATCGTGGAGCGGCTCTCGCTGGTGGGTCAGCCGACCAGGCCGGCGACGCCCTGGGTGGTCTGCGGGGCCAGGCCGTCGTCGACGGCCACGCCCTCAGGCTCCAGCTCGAGGCCCGAGCTGCGTGCCTGCTCGACGATCAGCGCGGCGAAGTCGACCTCGCCGTGGCCGCGCCCGACCGCCTGCTGCACCGCCTGGTGGGCCGTCGCGGCGACCGGCAGCGGCACCTGAAGCTCCCGGGCGGCGGCCAGCCCCAGGTCGAAGTCCTTGCGCAGCAAGATCGTGGTGAAGGTGGCCTCGAAGTCCAGGTTGACCAAGGCGGGGGCCTTGTAGCGGGTGAACGTTGAGCCCATGACCGACCTGTTCATGAACTCCAGGAATGCCGCACGCGACACACCGCCCTGCTGGGTCATGACGGTGATCTCCGCCAACGACTGGGTGACCACGCCGAGGAAGATGTTGTGGGCCAGCTTGACCAGCCGGGCGAGGTCCTGTTCGCCGACGTAGGTCACCGACTCCCCGATGAGCGCGAGCAGGGGCTCAACCTGCGCGTAGGCGTCCGCGGGGCCAGAGACGGCGATGGCCAGCCGGCCTGCCCTGACCACCTTGGCGTTCCCGCTGACTGGTGCCGCCAGCAGCGTCGTGCCGCGCGCCGCAGCCGCCTGCCGGACCCGGTCCGAGGTCTCGCCGGAGACGGTGCTCGAGTCGACGAGGTAACGCGGCGCGGAGTCCTCGGTGAGCAGGCCGCCCGGGCCGAGGGTGACCGCCAGCAGGTCGTCGTCCGTGGCGACCATGGTGAAGACGACATCCCGGTCGGCGAGCTCGGCGATCGTGTCGACGACGGTGCCACCGACGTCGGTGAGGTCCTCCGCCTTGGACCTCGTGCGGTTCCATACGGCGACGTCCTCCCCGGCGGCGAGCAGGCGCCCCGCCATGGCGTGGCCCATCCGTCCGGTGCCGATCCAGCCGATCCGGCTGCCCAGGGTGCTCATTGGTGCGTCCTCTTTCGGTCTGCGGGTCGTTACAGAGACTCGTGCGACGGTGCGGGCGCGGCTGCCCCGAGGTACAGGCGGGCCACCTCTGGGTTGTCGAGCAGGCTGGCCCCGGTTGCCACGAGGCGTACCCGACCGGACTCAAGGACCGCACCGAAGTCCGAGGCGGCGAGGCCGGAGCGGGCGTTCTGCTCGACGAGCAGGATGGTGCGACCGCTTGAGGACATCGAACGGATGCTCTCGAAGACCACTTGTCGCGACTTCGGGTCGAGGCCGATCGACGGCTCGTCGAGCAGGATCAGGGTGGGGTCCAGGATCAGCGTGCGGGCGAGCTCGACCTGCTTCTGCTCCCCGCCGGAGAGCGACCCGGCGTGCTCGCGGGCCCGCGACTTGCAGATCGGGAAGGCCGCCACAGCCTGGGCCAGCCTCTCCTGGACTACCTTCTGGTCCTTGATCAGGTAGCCGCCCATGAGCAGGTTGTCCCAGACCGTCATGGCCGGGAACAGGCTGCGGTCCTGGGGGACGTGCACGATCCCGAGGCGGAGCCGGGCCTTCGGGCTCAGCCGGCTGACCTCCACGTCGCCGAACAGCACAGTCCCCTGCTTCGGGCGCAGCAGGCCGCTGACTGTCTTCAGCACCGTGGACTTGCCGGCACCGTTGGGCCCGATGAGGCAGGTGACGGTGCCCGACTCGACGGCCAGGTCCACCCCCTTGAGGATGTCTCCGGCGCCGTACCCGGCCACGACTCCCTCGAGCTTCAGGATCGTCGTCACGCTAGGCCCCCAGGTAGGCGTCGAGGACGAGCGGGTTGTTCTGCACCTCGGCGGGCTTGCCGCTGAAGATCCGTTTGCCGGCGTCCAGGACGATCACCGGGTCGCACAGCCGCATGACGAAGGTCATGTCGTGCTCGACGATGAGGAAGGTGATCCCTGCCGCATGGCGGCTGCGGATGTGCCGCTCCATCGTCTCGATCATCACCGGGTTGACGCCGGCGGTGGGCTCGTCGAGCAGCACCAGCCGCGGCGAGCTCATCAGAACCGCGGCGAACTCGAGCAGCTTGCGCTGGCCGTAGGACAGCTCGGCCGCGAGCAGGTCGGCCACCGGGGCGAGGCGGAACTCCTCGAGCAGCTGCTCGGCGCTCTCCCGGTCCGCCGTGGCCACCCGCCGGGTGAACAGCTGTCCCCAGCCGAACCCGGCCGCCACCACCAGGTTCTCCTGCACGCTGAGCTGCGGGAACACCCTGGCCTGTTGGAAGGTGCGCGACAGGCCTCGGCGGTACAACCGCCCAGGGTTGTGGCCGGTGGTGTCGTTGCCCGCGAACTCCACGGTCCCGGCGTCCGCCTTGAAGTAGCCGGTGATGATGTTGAACAGGGTGGTCTTGCCAGAACCGTTGGGTCCAATGAGGGCCGTGATGGTCCCTTCGGCAACCTCGATCGAGCAGTCGTCGACCGCTCGAACACCCCCGAAGACCTTGGTGACGCCCTGAACGCTCAGCAGGTTGCTCATGACCGACCACCTCCCGGCAGCGCGACCGGGTCCTCGGAAGGGGTGGCGCTGGCGGCGGTCGCCTGCTGCTCGGCTGCCTCAGTCCGCTGGCGGCGGCTGCGCAGCCGCAGCTTGTCCTCCAGCGTCGGCAGGATTCCGCGGGGGAGAAGCAGCATGATGACGAGGAACACCAGCGCGTAGGCGATCAGGTAGAACTGGCTGCCACCCAGGTGGTAGGCCAGCGTCTGCTGGCCGGTCTCCAGGATGATCGCGCCGAGCACCGGCCCCCACAGGGTGGCCCGGCCACCTAGGAAGGTCATCAGCACGATGCCGATCGTGAGCAGCGGGTCGATGGCGAACTGCGGGTAGATGAAGGTCTGGAAGTAGGCCCAAACCCCGCCGACCATGGCGGTGATCCCGACGCTCACCGAGAATGCCAGCACCTTGACGCCGGTGACCCGCACGCCGATGCCCATGGCCTTGTCCTCGTCGGCCCGCACCGCCGTCAGGGACAGGCCGATCTTGCTCCGCATCGTCCCGAAGGTGATCAGCATGGTCACAGCCAGCAGCAGCAAGAACACGTAGTAGAAGGGGATCTCGAAGGTCTTGGCCAAGAACGGGGGTATCGGCAGGCCGATCCCCTGCGACCCGCCGGTGATCCCGTGCAGGTTGAACGCGAGGGTCTGTACGACGAACAGGAAGGTGATCGTCACGATCGCGAAGACGTCGGCCCTGGTCCGCATCGACACCCACCCGATCGGCCAGCCGATCAGAGCGCCGATGATGGCGATCACCGGGAGCAGCAGGAACGGCTCGTAGCCGCTGGTGAGGACCTTGTTCTGGAACACCAGCGCCATCGTGTAGGCGCCGATGCCGAAGAAGGCGGCGTGCCCCAGGGACGGGTACCCGGCGAAGCCACCGACCAGGTTCCAGGCGCTGGACATGGTCGCGTACATCAGCACGAACACGAGCAGGGTCAAGAACCAGTGCGCGAGCCCGAAGAAGGGCAGTACCGCGAGCGCGCCGAAGAAGACGCCTCCGCGGACGATGCTCCACAGGTTCACAGGGCACCCCGGCCGACCGTGCCGAACAGCCCCTGGGGCCGAAACAGCAGGACCAGGATCAAGATGACGAAGAAGGTCATCTCCGACCAGGCGGGCGAGACCGTGGCCGCCACGATCGCCGACGAGGTGGACACGATGACCGCGGCGATCACTGCCCCGCCAACGCTTCCTAGGCCGCCCAGGACGACGATCGACAGCAATCGGGAGATCAGGTCGTAGTGGCTGCCCGAGTAGAAGGGGTAGAGCAAGCCGTACACCGAGCCAGCTGCTGCCGCGGTGGCCGCCCCGAGCCCGAACCCGAGGGCGGCCACCCGGTCCGCCTCGACGCCAAGGAGCTTCGCCGAGTCGGGGTTCTGCACCGTCGCCCGTACCGCGCGGCCGAAGCGGGTGCGGTTGAGCAGCAGGAACAGCAGCGCGAGAGCGACCAGGGAGAGCGCGAACGCGTACACCCTGACCACGGTGAAGTGGTAGCCGAAGAACGTCCAGCTGTCGTTCTCGTACCCGGTGATGATGCTGCGGTACGTGGTCTTCCAGGTGATGCTCAGGAGCCCCTCGATCAGCAGTGCCACCGCGAACGTCACCAGCAGGCTGAGCTCGGCCTTGTCATCGCGCTTCAATGGCCGCAGGAACAGCAGCTGCACGCCGACCCCGAGCCCGAACATGATCACAGTGGTGATCGGGATGGCCAGGAACGGGTCGATACCGAAGGACACGAACAGCTGGTAGGCGAGATACGCGGACGCGATGACCATCGCCCCCTGGGCGAGGTTCACCACCTTCATGATCCCGAAGATCAAGGTCTGACCGGAGGCCATCAGCGCGTAGACGCCTCCGGTCAGCACCCCGAGGATCACGCCCTGGACAAGGGCATGCATCGATGCGCTCACCCGCCCCAGTTGGGTTTGGGGTAGACCGGTGCTGCCTGGGCCACGTCGGTCGGGAAGACCGGGAGGAGCTTGCCGCCCTGCCACTGGACCAGGTGGAAGCTGCCCTGCGGCTGGCCGATCGCGTCCCAGCTGAGGTCACCGAGGAGCGTCGGCCAGGTGGTGCCTGCCTCGTGGAGCGTCGAAATGATCGTCGCGTTGTCGATCTTGCCGGTCTTCTTCGCGACCTCCTCGAGGAGCTGGCCGCAGGCGTACGCCTCCGCGGAGCTGTTGTCGATCGTGTCAGCGGTGCCGCCGTACTTCTTGATGTACGCGTCGGTGAACTCGGCACTGCCCGTGGCGGTCGAGCCCGGGAACCAGTCACCCGACGACGTGATGCCCGCGGTGTTCGAGGCTCCCACCTTGCTCGGGAACTCCAGCGGCGAGTTGGCTCCGTTGCTCATGTACATGAACTTGGGGCTGAACTTCAGCTGCACCAAGCTCTTGACCATGGCGTAGGCGTCCTCGCTCTGCGTGCCAGCGACGATGACGTCGGGGTTCGCCGAAGCGATCTTCGCGGCGATCGGCGAGAAGTCCTGCGTCTCGGCGGGGTAGACCTGCTTGTACACGGTCTTGATGCCAGCGGCCTCGAACCGGGCGCGGACGTTCTCCGCGATCGGCGCGGAGAACGGGTCGTCCAGCTCGGGATAGGCCGCGGTCGTCGGCCGGTCGGCCGAGGGCAGCGACAAGATCCAGTCGGCGAACACGTCACCTTGCTTCACGACCGGTGCGGGCTGCACGAAGAACAGGTTGTCCAGCTTCGCCGCGAACACCTTGGGCCCGCCACCGGCCGGCTCGAGGAACGCGTATCCGTACCGCTTGGCGACCTGGGAGGCCGGCACGGTGAGCAGGCTGGAGAACGGTCCGAAGACGGCGTCGACGTGGTCCTGGTTGATCAGGTTCTGGTAGTTCGTGACGACCTGGTCGGGGCTCGAGGTGTCGTCCACGATCTTGAACTCGACCTTGCGGCCGAGGATGCCGCCCTTGGCGTTGATCTGGTCGGCCCACAGCTCGTAGCCGGCCTTGACCGCCTTGCCCGGGTCGGCGAAGTCGCCGGTCAGCGAGACCGAGGCCCCGATGACCAGCGGCTGGCTCGACTGGGCAGAAGAACTGGAGCCCCCGCTCCCACCCGAGGAACCCGACGCACATGCGCTGATGCCCACGGACATCAGCGCAAGGGCGACTACCGCGGGACCCCGGAATCGCAAACGATTGCTACCAAACATGACCCGTTCCTCCATAACCTGGAGTGTGGAGAAGTCCGCGAGCGAGGAAGTTCGTCGCGGTCGGTCGAGCGGGGTGCACAAACGATTGCGCTGAGAGTGCACCCCGGCGTCTGCCGTGTCAAGGACTTGCGACCGCTATGTTGCGCCCTAGTAAGCATGTTGTTGCGCGAGGCCTGGACAGGCAACCGATTGCGATCCAAATCCGGCGCATCCTGACCCGACGGCCTACAGTGACCGCCATGCAGCGGGTGAAGCTGATCGACGTCGCTCGGGCCGCGGGGGTGCACCCCGGCACGGCGAGCCGTGCGCTCAACCCGGACACGACCGGCCAGGTCAGCGCGGACACCACCCGGCGGGTCGTCCAGGCGGCCAGGCGCTTGGGCTACGTGCCGAACACGTTCGCCCGCGGCCTGCGCACCGCGCGCTCGTTCGTCATCGGCATGGTCGTCCCGGACGTCACGAACCCGCTGTTCCCGCCGATGGTGCGTGGCGCTGAGCAGGTACTGAGCGGGGCGGGCTACACCCTGGTGCTCACCGACACGGACAACGACACTGCGACCGAGCGTCGGCAGATCGAGCAGCTGCGGGCCCGGGGAACCGACGGCTTCCTGATCGCCACCGCGCACTGGGACGACCCGCTGGTGGAGGAGCTGGCGGACAGCGACGTGCCCACGGTGCTCGTCAACCGCAACACCGCCAGCCATCGGCTGCCGTACGTCGGGGGCGACGAGCGCACCGGAGTCGCTCTGGCCGTGGACCACCTGGTGGGCCTGGGCCATCGGAGGATCGTGCACCTGGCCGGTCCGCAGGACACCTCGACCGGCCGGGAGCGGGCCTCCGCCTTCCGGCATGCGCTGCGCACCCACGGGCTGCTCGTGGGCCGGGGTCAGGTCCGCGCCTGCTCGGCATACAGCGAGCAGGCCGGCGTGGACACGACGACTCGGCTGCTCGCCGCTGGACAGGAGTTCACCGCGATCCTGGCCGGGAACGACCTGATCGCACTGGGCGCGTTGTCGGTGCTCGACGCCGCGGGACTGCGCTGTCCAGGGCAGGTGTCGGTCGTGGGCTTCAACGACCTGCCGCTGGTGGACAAGCTCACCCCACCGCTCACGACGGTGACCTTGCCGTTGCGCGACATGGGTGCGCTGGCCGCTCGGATGTTGCTGGGCAAGATCGAGGGCAACGGCCACGGCAGTCCTGTGGCGCAGTCGTTGCTGGGGGTGCAGCTGGCCGTACGGGGCAGCACCGGGCCGGTTCCGAAATAACGGCGCAGGTCACGACACCGCGACCGGCTGGCCGGCCCGCAGGTCGTCGGCAATCCGACGGGCGCAGGTGAGCAGGGGCGGCAGCAGCTCTTCCCGGATGTTCTCCGGTGTCCCACGGCTGGCGTGCGCGGAGACGTTGACCGCAGCCACGACGTCGCCGGAGGAGCCGCGGATGGGCGCAGCCAGCGAGCGCAGCCCCTCCTCCAGCTCCTGGTCGACCAACGCCCAGCCCTGTGCGCGGATCTGCCGCAGCTCGGCGAGCAGCTCCTCGCGGTCCGTGATCGTCCGCTCGGTGAGCGGTACCAGCCGGGCCGAAGCCAGGTAGCCGCGCAGCCAGTCGTCGGTGTGGGCGGCGAGCAGCACCCGGCCCATCGAGGTCGCGTGCGCCGGGAACCGGGTGCCCACGCTGATGCCGACGGTCATGATCCGTTTGGTGGGGACTCGGGCCACGTACACCACCTCGTCGCCGTCCAGCACCGAGACGGAGGACGACTCGTGGACCTGCTCGACCAGCTCCTCCAGGTGGGGCATGGCCACCTCGGGCAAGGTGAGGCTGGACAGGTAGGCGTAGCCCAACTCGAGGATGCGCGGGCGCAGCGCGAACAGCCGGCCGTCCGTGCGCATGTAGCCCAGCGAGACCAGGGTGTGCAGGAAGCGGCGCGCCGTGGCCCGGGTCAGCCCGCTGACCCTGGCCACCTCGCTGAGCGTCATCTCCGGGTGCTCGGCGTCGAACGCGCGGATGACCGCGAGGCCGCGCTCCAACGACTGCACGAAGTCGCCGTTGTGCGACTCCTCGCCGGTCCGCCCCCGGATGTCCTCGACCATGTCGTCTCCCGTGTCCGCCGTGCGCACCTTAGTCCTGAGTGTCGAGCTCGGCGAGGGTCCGGCGAGCGATCGCGAACGCCGTGTTCGCTGCCGGCACCCCTGCGTACACCGCTGTGTGCAGCAGCACTTCCTTGATCTCGTCCCGGGTCAGCCCGTTGGTGAGCGCCGCCCGCACGTGCATGGGCAGCTCCTCGGTGCAGTGCAGCGCAGTCAGCAGGGCCAGCGTGATGCAGGAGCGGGTCCGCCGGTCCAGCCCTTCCCGCCCCCAGACGTCCCCCCACGCGTACCGGGTGATCATCTCCTGGAAGTCCGAGGTGAACGCGTCGGCGTTCGCCTGCGCGCGGTCCACGTGCGCGTCACCGAGGACGGCGCGGCGGACCGCCTCGCCGGCGGCGAGCCGGGGGTCGCTGGTCATGTGGAGCCTCCGAGGTGTTCGACGAGGAGGGGGGTGCACAGGTCGGCCCGCTCGAACGTGGCGAGGTGCGAGCCGCCAGCCACGACGACGACGCTGGCCGTCCCGCCGCCGGACCGGATCAGGGCCGCGATCTCCCTGGCGTGCTCCGGCGGGGTGGCGGGGTCCTCCGCCCCGGCGATGACCAGCGTGGTCGCGTTCACCTGGCCCAGCTCGGGGCGCAGGTCCATGACGGCGATGGCCTCGCAGCATCCGGCATAGCCCTCCGCGCCGACCTGGTCCCGCAGGGTGGACCGGTAGCGCTCGACGACATCCGGGCGCTCCCGGCCGAGCCGGGCGGTGAACCAGCGGGCGACGACGGCGTCGGCGACGACCGCCGTCCCACCGGCGCGGACTGCTGCGGCCCGGTCGAGCCAGGCCCGCGCCGGCGGCAGGTGGGCCGAGGTGCAGCACAGGGCCAGCCGCTCGACCCGCTCCGGCGCATGGGCAGCGAGCCACATGCCGATCATGCCGCCGAGAGAGACGCCGGCGTACGAGAAGGTGTCGACCTGCAGGCCGTCCAGCAGTGCGAGCACGTCGGCGCCGAGGTCGGCGATGCGGTACGGACCGGCCGGGCCCTCGGACGCCGCGTGTCCCCGGTGCTCGAACCGGATGACGCGCCGCCGCTCAGCCAGCGCAGGCAGCTGCGGATCCCACAGCTCCCGGGTGGTGCCCATCGAGGCCCCGAGCACGACGGCGGGAGCGTCCTTTGGGCCGGTGACGTCGTAGTCCAGGCGCGCGGTCACGGCCGGTCCTCCGGCCGGGCCCTCGCTGCATGCGCCGCCAGCGCACGGTCCACGAAGGTCTCGGCGGCCCCGACGCCGCCGACCGTTCCGGTCGCCACCAAGGCGTCGACGTGGGCGCGCATCCGGTCCACGTCCACCCGCAGCCCCGCGAGTGCGCTCCGGGTGTGCTGCGCGGTGCCGGCCAGCAGACGCACGATCTCGGTGAGCGTGCCCCACTCGGCCTGCCACCGGCCCGCGGACCGCTGCAGCTCCTGTGGCATCCCGGCCAGCACGGTGGCGACGAGACCTGGCAGCCGGTGCGCGCAGGCGACGGCCAGCACCGCGGCGGCCGGGTTGCGCTTGTTCGGGATGGCGGACGACCCGCCCGGGGCGGCCACCTCGACCTCGGCCAGCTCGGTGGCGGACAGCAGCACGACGTCCTGGGCCACCGCGGCCAGCTCGCCGGCCAGGACGCCGCATGCGGCCGCGAGCTCGGCGACCCGCCCGCGGGTCGTGTGCCACGGGGTCACCGGCTCGGCCAGGTCGAGCTCCGCGGCCACCGCAGCGATGAGCTGCTCCGCCCGGTCCGCCGCCCCGGCCAGGGTGCCCACCGGGCCGCCGAGCTGCACGGCCAGCCGGTCGCGAAGCACGGCCTCGAGGCCGGCGAGCGCGTCGTCGACGCCGGTCAGCCGGCTGCCGCAGGCCGCCCCGAAGGTGGTGACGAGGGCGCTCTGCAGCAGGGTGCGACCGACCTGGGGGGTGCTCCGGTGCCTCAGCGCGAGCGCGGCGAGGGTGTCGGACACCGCCCGGCAGTCGTCCAGGACCGGCCCCAGGGCCGAGCGGGCCACCAGTGCGCCGGCGCTGTCGAGGATGTCCTGGCTGGTCGCCGCGAGGTGGACGTAGGGGCTCGCCTCCCGTCCCACCAGGGAGCGCAGCCGGCCAACCAGCGCGATGACCGGCGTCGCGTCGGTGGCAGCCCCGGCCCCCAGCGCGTCCAGGTCGAAGGACTCCGGCCGACAGGCGGCGGTGACCGCCTCTGCGGCCGACTGCGGGGCGAGCCCCACCCGGGCCGCCGCGACCGTGAGGGCCCGCTCCACCTCGAGCATGGCACGCAGCCACGCCTCGGAGCCGGTCAGCTCCTGCGCCTGCGGCGTGGAGTACACGCCGTCGAAGAGCCCGTTCACCGGCCCCTCTCCGCTCGGTTCGCGTCCGTGGTCACAGGTCGAAGAAGACCGTCTCGCCCTCGCCCTGCAGCCGGATGTCGAAGCGGTACCCACCGTCCACCCGGGTGGCGATGAGCGTAGGCCGTCGGTGGACGTCCACGGACTGAAGGACCGGGTCGGCGGTGTGCGCCTCGCTGTCCTCGGGGAAGTAGATCCGGGTGACCACGCGGTCGAGCATGCCGCGGGCGAACACGGACACGTCCAGGTGTGGCGCCTCGGTGTCACCATCCGGAGTGGGCAGCGGGCCGGGCTTGACCGTGCGGACCTGCCAGTGCCCGCCGTTGACGGTCTGCGAACGGCCGAACCCGCGGAACCCGGTCACACTGGCGCGGGCGGCACCGCGCGGGTCGTCTGGGTGGTCGAAGCGCCCCTCGGGGTCGGCCTGCCAGGTCTCGACCAGCCCGTCGGGGATCGGCACGCCCTCGCCGTCGGTGAGCAGGCCGCCGACCCGGATCTCGCCTTCGGTGCCGGCCGGGACGACCTCCTCGCCGTCGTTCCAGGTGAGCCCGATCGCCAGGTACGGGCCCACGGTCTGCGACGGGGTCAGCGGGATCCGGCTGCCGTCCAGGTCGAACCCGAAGCTGGTGGACCCGGTGGGCTCACTCATCGTCGTCGTCCCGGCCCTCGACCGGCTCCTCGAAGGGTGTGGCCTCGCGGCCGCGCAGGACGATGTCGAAGTGGTAGGCCAAGGCCCAGTCCGGCTCGGTCCGGTCCAGGTCGAACCGGGCGACCAGCCGCTGCCGGGCCTTCGGGTCGGGGATCGAGTTCATGATCGGGTCGTACGGCTGCAGCGGGTCCCCCGGGAAGTACATCTGGGTGACCAGCCGCTGGGTGAACGCCCGGCCGAACAGGCTGAAGTGGATGTGCGCGGGCCGCCAGGCGTTGTGGTGGTTCTTCCACGGGTAGGCACCCGGCTGGATGGTGGTGAAGGAGTAGCGGCCCGAGCTGTCGGTGACCACCCGGCCGAGCCCGTCGAAGTTGGGGTCGAGCGGGGCCGGCCACTGGTCCACCTGGTGGCGGTAGCGCCCGGCCGCGTTGGCCTGCCACACCTCGACGAGCGTGTCGGGCACGGCGCGCCGGTCGCTGTCGAGGACCCGGCCGTGGACGATGATCCGCTGGCCCAGCGGCTCGCCGGCGTGCCGGCGGGTGAGGTCGGCGTCCGCGGCGGTGACCCGGCTGCTGCCGAGCGCTGGCCCGGTGACCTCGGTCAGCCGGTGCGGCAGCAGCACCAACGGCTCGGCCGGGTGCCGCAGCGCGGTGCTCCGGTAGCCGGGGTCGTCCCTCGGCGGGTGCAGCCCCACCGGGCGCTCGTACGCCGGCAGCACCAGCCGGCTGCCTGCCGCGCGCGGTTCAGCGGTGTCCGTCACGTCGACCTCCAGGGCGGTGCTGAGGATTCCAGGACGACGGCCAGCCCCTGGCCGACGCCGATGCAGATGGCGGCCAGCCCGTACCCGCCACCGCGGGCGTGCAGCTGGTGGGCCAGGCTGCCCAGGATTCTCGCCCCTGAGGCACCCAGCGGGTGGCCGATCGCGATCGCGCCGCCCTGCGGGTTCACCCGCTGCGGGTCGAGGTCCGGCCACTCGGCCAGACAGGCCAGCGACTGCGCGGCGAACGCCTCGTTCAGCTCCACCACGGCGAGGTCGTCCCAGCCGATGCCGGCGCGAGCCAGCGCGGTGCGGGCCGCCTCGACCGGGCCGATGCCGAACAGATGTGGCTCGACCGCGGAGACGGCGCGCGAGACGATGCGCGCGAGCGGGGTGCGCCCGGCCGCGCTGGCCCCCGCCTCGTCGCCGAGGAGCAGCGCCGCCGCCCCGTCGTTGAGGGGGGAGGAGTTGCCCGCGGTGACCGAGCCGTCCGGCCGGAACACCGGTTTCAGCCCGGCGAGCTGGTCGAGCGTGATGTCCGGCCGGATCGTCTCGTCCCTGGCCAGGTCGGCTCCGGGGACGGCGACGACCTCCCGGTCGAACCGGCCGTCCGCCCAGGCGGCCGCAGCGGCCAGGTGGCTGCGCAGCGCGAACGCGTCCTGCTCCTCGCGGCTGATCCGGTACCGCTCGGCCAGGATCTCGGCGCCCTCGCCCAGGGCCACCGTCCACCGCTGGGGCATGGCCGGGTTGACCATTCGCCAACCGAGCGTTGTGGAGTACAGGGTCTCGTGGCCACGTGGGTAGCCGCGCTCCGGCTTGGGCAGCACCCACGGGGCCCGGCTCATGGACTCGACGCCGCCGGCCACGGCGAGCGAGGCGTCGCCCACGGCGATCGCGCGGGAGGCGGCGATGGCGGCCTCCAGCCCACTGCCGCACAGCCGGTTCAGCGTGACTCCCGGCACCGACGGCGGCAGGCCGGCCAGCAGCACCGCCATCCGGGCGACGTCACGGTTGTCCTCGCCGGCTCCGTTCGCGTCGCCCAGCCAGACGTCGTCGATCGCCGCCGGGTCCAGCTCGGGGGAGCGCTCCACCAGGGCGCGCACCGCGGTGGCAGCCAGGTCGTCCGGCCGCACACCGGCGAGGGCGCCACCGAACTTGCCGATCGGCGTCCGGACCGCGTCGAGGACGAACACGTCGTTGGTCATGGCCGGACGCTCGTCGGGGTCACGGGCTGCCCCTTCGTCTGCTCGAGGTGGCGCAGCACGGCCAGCTCGTGCTCGGTGGGGGCCTCGGTGACCTGCAGGTCGGCCGCGACGGCCAGTTCCCACCCGGTGGCCGCGACGACCTGCTCCACGGTGACGCCGGGGTGCAGGTGCGTGAGGGTCAGCTCGCAGCGGTCCGGGTCCGGCGTCATGATTCCCAGGTCGGTGATGACCTGCCGCGGGCCGCGGCCGCGCAGACCGAGCCGCTCGCGGTCACCGGGGCCGCGGCCGTAGCCGACCGAGGTCACGAAGCCCACCCGGTCGACGAAGGTGCGCCGGCTCTGCCGGACAACCACGATGACCTCCCCGCAGGACGCGGCGATCTCGGGGGCGCCGCCGGCGCCGGGCAGCCGCACGCTCGGCCGGTCGTAGTCGCCGATCACGGTGGTGTTGATGTTGGCGAACCGGTCGATCTGGGCCGCGCCGAGGAAACCCACGTCGATCCGGCCGGGCTGCAGCCAGTAGTTGAAGACCTCGGGCACCGAGACGACGGCGTCGGCGGTGTCGGCCAGGATGCCGTCGCCGATCGAGTACGGCAGCGTCTCCGGCTTGGCGCCGATGGTGCCCGACTCGTAGACCAGGACGACGTCCGGGGCGTGGGTCCGCCGGGCCAGGTTCGCCGCGGTGCTCGGCAGCCCGATGCCGACGAAGCACACGGTCCCGTCGTGCAGCGCCCGGGCGGCCGCGATGGTCATCATCTCGTCAGTCGTCCAGGGCGCCGTGTCCACGGCCACCGTCTGGGTCATGCCGGAGCCCCTTCACGCAGCACCTCGGACTGGACCCAGGCCGAGAAGGTCTCCCGGTCCCGGCTGACGGCGTCCCACCACTGGTAGTAGGCGTTGTCACGGGTGGAGTAGCCCTGGGCGTACGACGGGTGGGCGCCCCCGGGGACGTGCGACACGAGGGTGACCGCCCAGCCCGGGATGACCACGGCGCCCGGGACGGGCTCGAGGTGGTCCACCACCTCCTCGACCGTGACCAGCGAGCGCCGGGCCGCGAGCACAGCTTCCTTCTGGATGCCGGTGATGCCCCACATCTGGACGTTGCCACGCCGGTCAGCGCGCTGGGCGTGGACCACGGTGACGTCCGGGTTGAGCGCCGGCACGGCGGTGAGCACCTCGCCGGTGAACGGGCAGGTGATGGGCGCGATGGTGGCCGTCGCGGTCACCAGGTCGGTGCCCACGTAGCCGCGCAGCACCGCGAACGGCAGGCCCGAAGCACCCGCGACGTAGCGGTTGGCCATCCCGGCGTGGCTGTGCTCCTCGAGCTCCAGCGGCTGCGGCCAGTCGTTCTCGACGGCGTCTCGGAACCGGTGCAACGACCCGACCCCGGGGTTGCCGCCCCAGGAGAAGACCAGCTTCCGGGCGCACCCGGCCCCGATCAGCTGGTCGTAGACGATGTCCGGGGTCATCCGCACCAGGGTGAGGTCGCGCCGGCCCTGCCGGATGATCTCGTGCCCGACCGCGACCGGGATCAGGTGGGTGAAGCCCTCGAGGGCGACGGTGTCGCCGTCGTGGACCAGGCGCGCGACGGCCTCCTCGAGCGGTACCAGCTCGGCCATCGGCTCCCCTCGTCCACACACTCGCGCCGGCATGTTCGGAAGACGCACAGGCGTTCAGTCGACGAACGTTAGAGCGGGCCGCCGCGGTGGGTCAACCCCTCGCCGCTGAAAGGTTGCTCCTGCACGCCGGACGGCGCTCCGGACGCTCCATTGCGGAGCCGCCGGAATGCACGGCGCAGAAGTCATTGACGCAAGCGGGGGGCCGGTCTATGTTCGCCGCAAGCACGAGCGTCCGTATAGCGCACGGAGCGCCCTGAGCGTGTGAACGCGACCCGAACGTGAGGAGATCGCTGTGGGGCTGCTGGACCAGTCGACGTGGGAAGGCAAGATCTTTCTGGGGGGCGCCTGGACCGAGGGGTCGGGGCCAACGTACCCAGTCGTGGAGCCGGCCACCGGGGCCACGATCGCGCAGATGGGCCAGGCGACCCCCGCGGACGTGGCCAGGGCCGCGGAGATCGCGGCCCTGGCGCAGAAGGAGTGGGCCGCCCTGCCGTACTTCCAGCGGGCCGCCGTGCTGCGCAAGGCCGGCGACCTGTGGTCGGAGTACGCCGAGGAGATCTCCGGCTGGAACATCCGTGAGGTCGGCGCGATCCCGGCCATCGCCGGGTTCGCCCTGCACGTCGCGGCCCAGGAGTGCTACGAGGCCGCGTCGCTGCCCAGCCGCGCGTACGGCGAGCTGGTCCCCAGCGAGGAGCCGCGGCTGTCCATCGCCCGGCGGATGCCCGTCGGCGTGGTGGCGGTGATCTCCCCGTTCAACGTCCCGATCATCCTGGGCATCCGCTCGGTCGCCCCGGCGCTCGCGCTGGGCAACTCCGTGCTCCTCAAGCCGGACCCCCGCACCGCCGTCACCGGCGGCGTCGTCCTGGCCCGCATCTTCGAGGAGGCCGGGATCCCCCCGGGCGTGCTGCAGATGCTGCCCGGTGGCATCGACGTCGGCGAGGCGCTGGTCACCGACCCGAACGTGCGGGTCATCTCCTTCACCGGGTCCACCGCCGCGGGTCGGCGGGTCGGCGAGCTGGCCGGTCGCCACCTCAAGCGGGCCCACCTCGAGCTCGGTGGCAACTCGGCCATGATCGTGCTGGACGACGCGGACGTCGACCAGGCGGTCACCCTGGCAGCCTTCGGCTCGTTCTTCCACCAGGGCCAGATCTGCATGACCACGGGTCGGCACATCGTGCACGAGAGCATCTACGAGGAGTTCGTCGAGAAGCTCGCGGCCAAGGCGGCGCACCTGCCGGTCGGTGACCCCACATCCGGTGAGGTCGCCCTCGGGCCGATCATCGACGAGGGTCAGCGCAACAAGATCCACAGGCTGGTGACCGCGACCACGGAGGCGGGCGCACGGGTGGCCGCTGGTGGCGAGTTCGAGGGCCTGTTCTACCGGCCGACGGTGCTCGCCGACGTCCCCGCCGACTCCCCGGCCTTCGCCGAGGAGATCTTCGGCCCGGTCGCCCCGGTGACCCGCTTCAGCACCTTGGACGAGGCCGTCACGTTGGCCACCAGCACCGAGTACGGCCTGTCCCTGGGCATCGTCACCCGCGACGTCATGAAGGGCCTGGCGCTCGCCGACCGGATCCCCACCGGCATCGTGCACATCAACGACCAGACGGTCAGCGACGAGGCGAACATCCCGTTCGGCGGGGTCGGGGCGTCCGGCACCGGGTCCCGGTTCGGTGGCCCGGCCGCGAACGTCGAGGCGTTCACCGAGACCCGTTGGGTCACCCTGCGCGGCGAGCCCCCGCAGTACCCGTTCTGAGCCAACTGCAGCACCTCAGTCCCGAGCGTCGACCTTTGCCCTCTCCGCCCGGCCCCGCCGGCTGACCACTGGAGTGATCATGACCGACATCGAACCGACCACGGGGGTCTCCCGGCGGACCGTGCTCAAGGCCGCCGGGGTGGGGGTCGCCGCGACCGCGGGCGGCACCCTGCTCAGCGCCTGCGGCGGGCTCAAGGGCGCCGCCTCGACCGGGTCCTCCGGATCGGCGTCCGACGTGCTGAAGATCGGCTACGTCAGCCCGCAGACCGGCCCGCTGGCCAGCTTCGCGGCGGCCGACAACTTCATCGTCAAGACCGTGCAGGACGCGCTCGCCAAGGGCTTCACCGCCGGTGGCAAGAAGCGGACGATCGAGATCGTCGTGAAGGACTCCCAGTCCAGTGCGACCCGGGCCACCGACGTCACCAAGGAACTGATCAACAACGACCAGGTGGACATCGTCGTGGCCTCCTCGACGCCGGACGTCACCAACCCGGTGGCCGACCAGTGCGAGGCCAACGGGGTGCCCAACGTCTCGACGATCGCCCCGTGGGAGGCCTGGTACTTCGGCCGTGGTGCCAAGGAGGGGCAGGCGTTCAAGTACACGACCCTGTTCTTCTTCGGGATGGACCAGTTCAGCGAGTGCTTCTTCCCGATGTGGGAGCGGATCGACCCGTCGAACAAGAAGGTCAACTGCCTGTGGCCGAACGACACCGACGCGAACGCGTTCCGGCAGGGTCTGGGTGCCTCGATGACCAAGGCCGGCTGGACGGTCGTCGACGGTGGCGCCTACCAGGACGGCATCTCCGACTTCAGCGCGGAGATCTCCAAGTTCAAGTCCTCCGGGGCGGAGCTGTTCACCTGCACGCCGATCCCGCCGGACTTCCAGACCTTCTGGAAGCAGTCCGCACAGCAGGGCTTCAAGCCCAAGCTCGCCACCGTGGCCAAGGTCATGCTGTTCCCCAGCGAGGCCGAGGCGCTCGGCCAGCTGTCCAACAACATCGCCACGGACATCTGGTGGAGCCCGTTCCACCCGTACACCAGTGTCTTCGACGGGACCACGGCGAAGAAGCTCGCCGACGACTTCGCCACCCAGGCCGGCAAGCAGTGGACCCAGGCCCTGGGCTCCATCTACTCGCTGTTCGAGATCGCGGTCCAGGCGTTCAAGAACGCCAGTGACCCGAAGAACAAGGACGACGTCGCCAAGCAGCTGCAGACGATGAAGCTCAACTGCATGAGCGGCACCCTGGACTTCACCGCCGGCCCGGTTCCCGGGGTGGCCATCCAGCACCCGGTCGGCGGGCAGTGGCGCCCGGGCAAGCAGTTCCCGTGGGACATCGTGATCGTCGACAACAGCGGGAACAAGGAGGTGCCGATCGGTGGCGACCTCCAACCGACCAACGCCTGATCCTTCGATGGGCGGCCCGGTGCTCTCGCTGGAGGGCGTGACGAAGCGGTTCGGCCGGGTGCTCGTGGCCGACACGCTGGACCTGCAGGTGGGCGACGGCGAGGCGCTGGGGATCATCGGTCCGAACGGAGCGGGCAAGACCAGCCTGTTCTCGATGATCTCCGGCGACCTCCGGCCGGACTCCGGCACCGTGCGCATCGCCGGTCGTGACGTCACCCGGCTGGGGGCGGCCGCGCGGTGCCGCCTCGGTCTGGGTCGCACCTACCAGATCCCCCGCCCGTTCGAGCACATGACCGTGTTCGAGAACGTGCTGGTGGCCGTGCTGCAGGGCTCCGGCCTGCGCAGCAGGGCGGCGTCGTCGGCAGCCCTGCGGGTGCTGGCGCGCACCGGACTGGCCGCCCATGCCAACCTGCCGGCGGGTCGGCTCACCCTGCTGCAGCGCAAGCGGCTCGAGGTGGCCAGGGCGCTCGCCACGGGCCCCCGGCTGCTGCTCCTCGACGAGGTGGCGGGCGGGCTCACCGAGCCCGAGGTCGACGAGCTCGTGACGATCATCCGCAGCCTGCGCGCCGAGGGTATCTCGGTGGTGTGGATCGAGCACGTCGTCCACGCGCTCACCGGGACCGTCGACCGGCTGGTCTGTCTCGCCGGGGGCAGTGTCGTCGCCGAGGGTGAGCCGGAGTCCGTGCTGGCCAGTGCGGCGGTCCGAGAGGTCTACCTCGGTGGCGGCCTCGAGGTGGGCGACGGGCGCCCGACCGACCCGGGAGACCCCGACCAGGGGCTGGCTGGGGAGGCCGTGTCGTGAGCCTGCTGGAGGTCAGCGACCTCCACGTCCACCACGGTCAGCTGGCCGCCGTCAGCGGGGTCGACCTGACCCTCGAGGAGGGCCAGACCCTCGCCGTGATCGGGGCCAACGGGGCCGGCAAGTCGACCCTGCTGCGCACCCTGGCAGGTGTCCTTCGGCCCACCCGTGGCACCGTCCGGCTGGACGGGGTCGACGTCACCAGGGTGCCGGCCTACCGCCGGGTCGGCCTCGGCATCGCCATGGTCCCGGAAGGTCGGCGGCTGTTCCCGTCGCTCTCGGTGGAGGAGAACCTGCTCACGGGCACCTACCGGGCGCGCCAGGGCCCGTGGGACATGGCGGCGGTCATGCAGCTGTTCGGCTGGATGGCGGACCGGCGCAAGCAGCTCGCCGGGCTGCTGTCCGGAGGGGAGCAGCAGGCGGTGTCCATCGGCCGGGCGCTGCTCACCAACCCGCGGGTGCTGCTGCTCGACGAGGTGTCGCTGGGTCTCGCCCCGGTCGTCGTCCGCCGGATCTACGAGGTGCTGCCGACCATCCTGTCCGCCGGGACCACCGTGCTGCTCGTCGAGCAGGACGTGTCCCAGGCCCTGCGGGTCGCCGACCGGGTGCAGTGTCTGCTGGAGGGACGGGTGGTCCTCGAGGGGCACCCGGCCGACCTGTCCCCGGAGCAGGTGGAACGCGCCTACTTCGGGCTCACGGAAAGCCATTCGGGCACTGCCACGAACGACACAGCTGCGGGAGGCGAGCATTGAGCTGGGTCAACGCCGTCGTCCAGGGGATCCTGCTCGGCGGCCTCTACGCGCTGTTCGCCACCGGGCTGTCGCTGATGTTCGGCGTGATGCGGATCGTCAACCTGGCTCAGGGTGACTTCGCCGTGCTCGCCGCGTTCGCGGTGTACAGCCTGATGTCCTGGTCGCCCCTCGGGCTGTGGGCGTCCGCAGCGGTCGTGGTCGTGCTGTTCGTCGGGCTGGGCTACATCGTCCAGCGCGGCATCCTCCAGCGCAGCATGGCCGCCGGCCCGCTGTCGACGCTGCTGGTGACCTTCGGCCTGGCCACCGTGCTCCAGAACGTGTTGCTGCAGGCCTACTCCGCCGATACCCGGGCGCTGGACGCCGGCTCGCTGATCTCCGCGTCGGTGCGGATCTCCTCGCAGATCTCGGTGGCCTACCTGTCGCTCATCACGCTCGGGCTGGCGGTGGTGGTGCTGGTCGGCATCCAGCTGTTCTTGTCCCGCAGTGCGTTGGGCCGGATGCTGCGCGCCGCGTCGGACGACCCCGAGGCGGCCTCGCTCGTGGGCGGCGACAGCCGGCACATCTACGGGGTGGCCACCGCGATCGCGTTCGCCACCGTCGCGATGGCCGGCGTGATGTTCGCGACCACGTCGTCGTTCAGCCCCAGCGCCGGCCCGACCCGGCTGATCTTCGCCTTCGAGGCGGTCGTCATCGGCGGGCTGGGCTCGCTCTGGGGAACCCTGGCCGGCGGCATGGTGCTCGGGATCACTCAGGCGGTGGCCGCCCAGGTCGACCCGTCGCTCACCCTGCTCGCCGGGCACCTGGTGTTCCTCGCGGTCCTCGCCTTCCGGCCGCAGGGCCTGATCCCGGCCCGGAGCGTGTGATGGCGAACCAGTCGACCGCGATGGCGGACCTGGCGGCCGGGGACCTGAGCAGCGACTTCCGGGTGCGCCGGTCCGAGCGGTCCACCGTGGTGACGTCGGGCGCGCTGGGCCTGGTCGTGCTCGTGCTGGCGGCCCTGCCGTACCTGGCCTACCGGAGCGTCACGGACACCCTGGTCACGTTCTTCATCCTGCTCACCATCTCCAGCATGTGGAACCTGCTGGCCGGGTTCGGCGGGCTGGTGTCGGTGGGCCAGCAGGCCTACATCGGGCTGGGCGCCTATGCGGTGCTCGGGCTCACCGACGCCGGCGTCCAGCCCTACGTGGGCATCCCGCTCGCGGCGCTGATCTGCGCGGTCATCGCGCTGCCGACGTCCCTGCTGGCGTTCCGGCTGCGCGGGGACTACTTCGCGGTGGGCACCTGGGTGATCGCCGAGGTGTTCCGGCTGGTGATCGTGCGGATCAACTCGCTCGGCGGCGGCAGCGGCCGGTCGCTGACCACGCTGTCCGGCTTGGACATCGCGGTCCGGCAGGCGCTGTCCTACTGGGTGGCCCTCGGCGTCGCGGTGGCGGCGATGCTCGCCTCCTACCTGCTGCTGCGCGGTCGGATCGGGCTCTCGCTCACGGCGGTCCGCGACGACGAGGTGGCCGCGCGCAGCGCCGGCGTCGACGTGACCCGGGCCAAGCGGGTCGTCTACCTGGTCTCGGCGGCGGGGTGCGGCGCGGCCGGTGGCGTGCTCCTGGTCAGCCAGCTGTCGGTCCAGCCGGACTTCGCGTTCAGCGTCTCCTGGTCCGCCTCGATGATCTTCATCGTGGTGATCGGCGGCCTCGGCTACCTCGAGGGCGCGCTCGTCGGCACGATCGTCTACTTCGCCCTGCAGCAGGCGCTGTCCAGCTATGGGGTCTGGTACCTGGTGCTGCTCGGCCTGCTGGCGATGGCCACGGCGATCTGGATGCCGCGCGGCCTGTACGGGCTGGTCATCGACCGGATGGGGCTGCGGCTGTTCCCCGTCGGCTACCACGTGACCGGCCTTGGTCTGGATCCGCGGGAGGCCCGTGCCGCCGGGCCGACCACCCGGTCGCTGTTCCGACGCCGGTGAGCGACGGCGAGGCCCTGCTGGCCCTCGACCTCGTTGCCGCGGCCAGGGCGGTGGCGGCCGGGGACGTCGACCCGGTCGAGCTGACCGAGCTCTACCTCCAGCGCATCGGCCGGATCGACCCCGGGATCGGGGCCTACGTCACGGTGACCTCCGAGCTGGCGCTCGACCAGGCCCACCAGGCCCGGGCGGACGTCGCGGCCGGCCGGCCGCTCGGACCGCTGCACGGCGTGCCGGTCGGGGTGAAGGACCTCTTCGACACCGCGGGGATCCGCACCACCTACGGCTCTGCGCTGTACCGCACCCACGTGCCGCAGCGCGACGCCACGGTCGTGACCCGGCTGCGGGCCGCCGGCGCCGTCGTGCTGGGCAAGCACGCGACCCACGAGCTGGCCTGGGGCGGCACGACGACCAACCCGCACTTCGGCCCGACCCGGAACCCGCGCGACCCGGCCCGGATCCCCGGCGGCTCCTCGGGCGGTTCCGCGGCCGCTGTCGTGTCCGGCACCGCGCTGGCCGCCGTCGGGACGGACACCTGCGGCAGCGTGCGGATCCCTGCGGCGCTGTCCGGCTGCGTGGGGCTGAAGCCGACCTACGGCCGGGTCAGCCTGGCCGGGGCGATGCCGCTGGCCCGCTCGCTCGACCACGCCGGCCCGATCACCCGGACGGTCGCCGACGCCGCGCTCCTGCTGTCCGTGCTGGCCGGATCGGACCCACTCGACCTGCGCACCCTCGACGACCCTGCTCCCGGACCCGACCTGCCCGCGCTGCCGCCGGGCCTTCGGGTCGGTCGGCTGCGGGGCTGGTTCGAGGCGGGGCTGGACGCCGCGGTCCTGGCCGGGCTGGACGCCGCTGCCGCGGCCCTGTCCGGCCTCGGCTGCACGCTGGTCGACCTGGTGCCCCCGGAGCCGGGGGACGTGGTCGCGGCGGCGTTCCTCCGGGTCCAGGCCGAGGCGGGAGCGTTGCACGCGGCCGCCTTCGCCGAGCATCCGCAGTCGTTCGGGCCGGACGTCGCCGAGAACCTGGCCCGGCCGCTGCCGACGCCTCGCGAGCTGGCCCGCAGCGAGGCTCTCCTGGCCAACCAGGTGGGCTGGCTGCTCGAGGCGCTGGACGGGTGTGACCTGCTCCTGACCGCGACGCTTCCCGTGCTGGCCCCACCGATCGGCTCCCGGTCGGTCGCCGCGGGGGACCGCGAGCTGCACGTCGAGTGGGCGCTCACCCGCCTCACCTCGATCTTCGACGTGGCCGGGCTGCCGGCGCTGACCCTGCCGACACCTGGTGGGTCGCTGCCCACCGGGGCCCAGCTGGTCGGCCGTCGGCTGGACGAGGTCGCGGTGCTCTGCGTGGGACACGCACTCGAGGCCGCGCTGTGGCCCGGTGGTCTCGGTCTGCCGGTGGCAGCACTGGAAGGAGCAGGACAGTGAGGATCACCGCTGCGGTCGTGGACGGGCTGGACGGTCCGTTCCACGTCGAGGACGTCGACCTCGACGAGCCGGGGCCCGGCGAGGTGCTGGTCAACGTCTCGGCGACCGGCATCTGCCACACCGACGGGCTGGCCCGGCACGGCGACCTGCCGTTCCCGCTCCCCGGGGTGCTCGGTCACGAGGGGGCCGGGGTGGTGGCCGCGGTCGGCACCGGGGTCGACGCGGTGCGCGAGGGTGACGCCGTCGTGATCGGCTGGCCCTGGTGCGGCCGCTGCCGGAACTGCCTGGACGGCGAGCCGCGGTACTGCGCCCAGCTCGGCGAGCTGCTGGTGGGTGGCGGCCGACCGGGCGGCGGTCCGAGCGCGCTGCGTCGGCTGGACGGGACCCCGCTGCACAGCCACTTCTTCGGCCAGTCGTCGTTCGCCACGCACGCGCTGACGGCGGCCAACTCGCTGGTCCCGGTGCCGGCATCGATACCGCTTGAGCTGACCGGGCCGCTGGCCTGCGGCCTCTCGACCGGTGCCGGCGCGGTGCTCAACACGCTGCACCCCGGACCGGGGTCGAGCATCGTGGTCTATGGGGTGGGGTCCGTGGGCCTCGCTGCGGTCATGGCGTCGCGCTGCACCCCGGCGACCCGGATCATCGCGGTCGATCTGCACGACAGCCGGCTGCGACTGGCCACCGAGCTCGGGGCCACCCACACGGTCAACGCCCGGACGGACGACCCGGTGGCCGCGGTCACCGACATCTGCGGCGGTCCCGCGGACTTCTCGGTCGAGTGCACCGGCAACGTGGCGGTGCTGCGGCAGGCCGCCGACTCGGTGGGGATGCTCGGGACCTGCGTGCTCATCGGCGGTGCCCCCGCAGGGGCGGAGCTCAGCCTGGACCACCTGACCACCCTGTGGGGCAAGCGGATCGTCGGCGTGCTCGGCGGCAGCGGCCGCAGCACCACGCTCATCGGGACCCTGATCGACCTGTACCTGCAGGGTCGCTTCCCGTTCGACCGGCTGGTCCAGTGGTTCGAGCTGGACCAGGTCGAGGAGGCGCTCGCGGCGTCCTACGCGGGCGACGTCCTCAAGCCCGTGCTGAGGATGCCGTCATGACCGCGCGCGTGACCCGGACCCAGGTCGGGATCATCGGGGCCGGTCCGGCCGGCCTGCTGCTCGGACAGCTGCTGGCCCGGACCGGCGTGGACGCCGTCGTCCTGGAGGACCGCAGCCGCGGGTACGTGGAGGCCCGGCAGCGCGCCGGCGTGCTCGAGCACGATGTCGCCAACCTCCTGCGCGAGCTCGGGCTGGCCGGGCGGATGGCGGCCGAGGGGATCGAGCACGGCGGGATCTACCTGCAGTTCGACGGGGAGCGGCACCACCTCGACTTCCACCACCTCGCCGGCCGCAGCGTGTGGGTCTGGGCGCAGACGGAGGTGGTCAAGGACCTCGTCGCGGCCCGGCTGGCCGCCGGACTGGCGCTGGAGTTCGAGGTCAGCGAGACCGCCGTCCACGACCTCACCTCCGACCGGCCCCGGATCACCTACCGCGCGGTGGACGGCGAGCAGCGGGAGCTGGTCTGCGACGTGATCGCGGGCTGTGACGGGTTCCACGGGCCGAGCCGGTCCGCCGTCCCAGCCGGGCTGCTCACGGTGCACGAGCGGGTCTACCCGTTCGCCTGGCTCGGCATCCTGGCCGACGTCGCGCCGAGCACCGACGAGCTGGTCTACGCCCACCACCCGGACGGCTTCGCGCTGCACAGCGTGCGGACCCCCGAGGTGAGCCGGCTGTACCTGCAGGTGCGCCCGGAGGAGGACCTCGCCGACTGGTCGGACGAGCGGATCTGGGCGGCGCTGCGGACCCGGCTGGGGCTGCCCGGCTGGACCCTGCACGAGGGTCCGATCCGGGAGAAGGGCATCACCCCCATGCGCAGCTTCGTGGCGGCCCCGATGCGCCACGGCCGGCTGTTCCTGGCCGGGGACGCCGCGCACATCGTGCCGCCGACCGGGGCCAAGGGGCTCAACCTCGCTGCCGCTGACGTCGTCGTGCTGGCGCAGGCCCTGGTGGCCTGGCTGGTGGACGGCGACGGCCGGCTGGCCGACTCGTACTCGGACACCTGCCTGCGCCGGGTCTGGCAGGCCACCCACTTCTCCTGGTGGATGACCTCCATGCTGCACACCGGCCAGGACCCGTTCGACGCCCGGCTGCAGCTGGCCCAGCTGCGGCACGTGACGTCCTCCCGCCCGGCGGCCACCGACCTGGCGCAGCGCTACACGGGGCAGCCCCTGCCGTAGGACCCGGCCATAGCACCCTGGTGACCGGTCAGTGCTCCACGACCACCGGAACGGCGGCCAGGCTGAGCTCCACCGCGGTGCTGGGGGTGAGCGCCATCACCGCGCTGCTCGGGACCTGCGCCAGCACCAAGGTGCCGTCGGGCAGGGCGACGGACACCCGGCCCATCGAGCCGAGGAAGCTGGCCGAGACCACGCGTGCGCTCCCGGTGTCGCTGGGGTGCACTCCCACCGACTCCGGCCGGACCAGCGCGGTGACCGGGCCGGACCCGGTGGACGGGTCCACCAGCGGCAGTCGGTGACCGAGCACCTCGACGGCGGCGTCCGAGACGTGTCCCGGCAGCCGGTTGGACAGGCCGACGAAGTCCGCCACGAACGGCGTGGCCGGGTGGGTGTAGACCACGTCCGGAGGGGCGATCTGCTCGAGGTTGCCGGCCCGCATGACACCGACCCGGTCCGCGATGCCGAGCGCCTCCTCCTGGTCGTGCGTGACGAACAGCGTGGTGGTGCCGACCTCCAGCTGGATCCGGCGGATCTCGTCCCGCAGCTGGACCCGAACCTTGGCGTCGAGGGCGGACAACGGCTCGTCGAGCAGCAGCACCTGCGGCCGGATCGCCAGTGCCCGGGCCAGCGCGACCCGCTGCTGCTGCCCGCCGGACATCTGGTGCGGGTAGCGGTTGGCCTGGGCGGACAGCCCGACCAGCTCGAGCATCTCGCTGGCCCGCTCGCTGCGGGCTGCCCCGTCGACCCGGCGCAGCCGGAGCCCGAACTCGACGTTCTCCTTGGTGGTCATGTGCGGGAACAGGCTGTAGGCCTGGAACACCATCCCCATGTCGCGCCGGTTCGCCGGGACGTCGGTGACGTCCTTGCCGTCGACGTAGACCCGGCCGCCATCCGTCTCCTCGAGCCCGGCGAGCAGCCGCAGCGCGGTGGTCTTGCCGCAGCCGGACGGACCGAGCAGCGCGACCAGCTCGCCGGGCGCGATGTCCAGGTCTAGCCCGTCGAGAGCGTGCACGGTGCCGTAGGTGCGGCGCAGGCCGGCCAGCCGTACGGCGACCCCGTGCCCTGGCCGCTCGGCCGGGGTCGGTGCGGGGTGGGCGTCGGTCACGCGGGCTCCTCGGCGGTACGAGTCCCTCGTCGGCCACCGACCAGGGACAGCAGGAACAGCAGGATGAAGGCGAACGCGAGGGCGGCGAACGACACCGCGATCGACATCGACGCGTTGCGCTTGCTCAGCAGGTTGATACCCACCTGCAGGTTGCTCTGGTTGAGCAGCGAAGCGATGGTGAACTCACCCAGCACCAGTGCCACGGACAGGAACGCGGCGGACAGCACCGCGTTGCGCAGGTTCGGCAGCACGATGCGCACCATGATGGTGCCCCAGCCGGCGCCCAGGCTGCGGGCCGCCTCGGACAGGGTACGGACGTCGATCGAGGACAGCCCGGCGTCCAGCGCCCGGTAGGCGTAGGGCAGCACGAGGATCGTGTAGGCGAAGGTCAGTGTGAGCGAGGAGTCGCCGAGCAGGTACACGACCCATGCGTAGACCGGGGCGAGGCCGACCACGATGACGATCGCCGGGAGGATCAGCGGCAGCAGGCAGAGGAACTCCACGAGCCGGCTGAGCTGGGGCAGCCGCAGCCGCACCCACGTCATGGTGGGCACGAGCAGCACGAGCATGAGCACCACGGTGAGCACCGCGAGCCCGGCCGACGCCTTGAGCCCCACCCACAGCTCGGGGTAGTTGGCCCGCAGCAGCGGCACGTCGAAGAGGGTCCGCCAGGTCTGCAGGGTCCGGGTCCCGTTCATCCCTCGGGTGGTGAACTCGAGCATCGCGAACATCGGGAGCACGAAGAACACGGTGGCGGTCCCGAGCACGACCCAGCGCAGCACCCGCTGCCGACGCCGGCGCCGGCTGGTCACCCCAGCCATCGGGCCGTCCTCCGCTGCAGCCGGGCGTACCCGAACATGACCACCGCGACGACGACGATCATCCCCAACGCGAGGGCCTTACCCACGTTGGCCTGGCCCAGGATCACCTCGCTGGTGATCGCCTCGCGGATCTTCAGCGGCACGATGGGCGAGCCCTGGCTGACCAGCGCGGCCGCGGTCGCGTAGGCCGAGAAGGCGTTGGCGAACAGCAGCAGCGTGGAGCCGAGGAAGGACGGCGCCAGCAGGGGGATGCCCACATGTCGCCAGTACTGCCAGGTCGACCCGCCCAGGCCCTCGGCCGCCTCCCGCCACTGCGGCCGCAGCCCGTCCAGGGCGGGCAGGAACACGATCACCATGAGCGGGATCTGGAAGTAGGTGTAGACGAGCATCAGGCCGGGCAGCGCGTACAGCCAGCCGCTGCCGGTGATGTTGATGCCGAAGTGGTCCTGGAAGAAGACGGTGAGGAAGCCGTTGAAGCCCAGCGTGGCGAGGAAGGCGAAGGCCAGGGTCACGCCGCCGAACTGGGCGAGCACCCCCGACGCCGACGACACGCTGCGCCGCAGCATCCCGTCGGCTCGGGCGGTGACGACCGTGTAGGCGATGAGCGCGCCCGCAACCGCACCGAGGACGGCGGTCACCCCGGACAGGGTGATGCTGCGCACGAAGGCGTTGATGATCGTCGGGGTGGTCAACGCATCGACGTTGCCCAGGGTCGGGCGGCCGTCGGGGCCGCCGAACGCGCCGAGGACGACGACGATCGTCGGGACGGCCAGGAAGATGCCGACGTAGACCAGGAACGGCACGAGGCCGAGCAGGCTGGACCAGTGGCGCAGCCGGCGGGGGAGCGCCCTGGTCCCCCCGTCAGTGACGGGAGGACCAGGGCTGAGGAGGCTCTCGGTCATCGGCAGGTCAGCCGATGGCCTTCGCCCAGTTCGCGGCCAGGTAGTCGCCGGCCGTCTTGATCTGCGCCTGGGTCAGGAAGACCGGCGTCCCGTTGACCTTCGGCAGTGCCGCGAAGGCGGCCTGGTCGATGGTCCCGGCCTTGACCATGGCGTCAGCGCGGACCGGGCGAGCCCCGCCGGCGAGCCACAGGTTCTGGCCCTGGTCGGAGTACAGGAACTCCTGCCACAGTCGCGCTGCGGCCGGGTGCGGGGCGTCCTTGCTGATCGACTGGATGTAGTACGAGCCGACGACCGCGTTGTCCGGGACGACGGTCTTCCAGTCAATCTTGCCCTTGAGCTTCACGCCCTGGGCCACGTTGAGGTAGTCCCAGTCGATGACGACCGGGGTCTGCCCCGACTCGATGGTGGCCGGCGTCGGGTCGACCGGCAGGAAGTTACCGGCCTTCTTCAGCTGCGAGAAGAAGTCGACGCCTGGGGCGATGTTGTCAGCGGACCCGCCGTTGCCGAGCGAAGCCATGACCACGCCGTTGAACGCGGCGCCGGCCTGCGTCGGGTCGCCGTTCAGGGCGACCTTGCCCTTGTAGCCCGAGCCGAGCAGGTCCTTCACCGTCGTCGGAGCCGGCACCTTGGCGGCGTCGTAGCCGATGGACATGTAGCCGCCGTAGTCGTTGACCCAGATCCCGGAGGCCTCCTTCAGCGCGTCGGGGATGTCACTCCAGGTGGCGACCTTGTACGGGGCGAACATGGCCGTGTTAGCCAGCGCCACCGAGGTGCCGAGGTCGAAGACATCCGGCGCCTTGGACTGGCCCTTGAGCTGGTTGGCTGCGTTGATCTCGTCCTGGCTGGACGCGTCCGGCTGGGCCGAGTTGACCGTGATGCCGTACTTGTCCTGGAACGCCTTGATGATCGCGCCGTAATTCGCCCAGTCCGGCGGCAGTGCGATGACGTTGAGCTGGCCCTCCTTCTTCGCAGCAGTGACCAGTGCGTCGAGTCCGCCGAAGTCCGTCGCGCTCGTCGCGGTGGCCGCGTTGACGCCGCCGCTGGAGCTGCTGGACGGCGTGCTGCTCGGCGGCGAGCACGCGCCGAGCGTCAGTGAGACTGCGGCGGCGGCCGCAAGGACGCCTCCGTGGAACAGTGCCTTGCGCACGTGTCCTCCTCGTCAGGCCGGCGCCTGGCCGGCTGTGTGGTCGTGCGAATCATGTCGCACGTCAGGGCTGAACCTTATGGTCTCGGCCCCGACCAATTAACTGTGCCAGAGAACTGTGCGCGGCACGCCCAATGCGCCTCGAGTTCATCCGCCGTCCTCGTCCCCGTCAGCCGTTGGCCGCGGGGGACCGGAACGGCGCGGGGAGCAGCAGCTCGACGTTGCGGTCGGTCCGGCGTCCGGAGCCCCACGGCGGGTCGGCTGGGGACACGCGCCGCTGCGGGTCGGTGGCGGCCAGCTCCCGGGACAACGCGGCGAGGGCAGTGGGCTCGGCCGACCCGTCGTAGCGCAGCGGCGCCGCGTGGTCGAGGATGGTGGCGACGATCGACAGGGTCCCATCACCGTTGTCCAGCAGCTCGATGGCCCTGGCCTGCTGCGGCCAGTCGATGTGCGAGCCGGTGGTCACCTGCCAGAACCCCCCCGGCACGGGGGCGCTGTGCGGCCGGGCGTGCGCGTTCACCCGGTGCATGTGGGTGTGGCCGTTGGCCCACAGCACGACGTTGGGATAGCGCAGCAGCAGCGCGCTGAGCTCGTCGGCCAGCACCCGCCGCTGGCCCTCGGGGGCGGTGCTGTTGACCAGCGTCTCGAGGGGGTGGTGGCTCAGCACGACGACGCACCGGTCCGGCGCGTCGTGGCCGGTGAGCTCCCCCTCGGGTGTCAGCCACCTCGAGGACACCGCCTGCAGCTGCTCCTCCAGCCAGGCCAGCTGCTCGGGGCCGAGGGAGCCCTGCCAGCCGCCGTGCGGGTTCACCGTGTCCAGGGCGACCAGCCGCACCGGGCCGATATCACGGCTCCAATACGCCGTTCCCTCGGCCAGGTTCCGCTCGTCGAAGCCGTGCCCGACCGGCGTCCCCGAGGTGGCGAAGTGCTCGCGCACGGTCTCCTCGCGGTCGAGCAGCCGGCGGTCGGGGTCCGCGGCGACCGTCCGGGTGGGTCCGCTGAGCAGCAGGTCGATGGCGTCCGGGTGCGTGGTGACACCGCCCCCGTCGAACAGCGAGACCACCTCGACCGGGTCGCTGCCGGGGGCGAGGCCGACCGCCTTCTGGTCGCCGACCGCCGCCTGGCGGAGCAGGTCGTCGACCGGGGCGGTGCCCTGCACCATCTGGTCGTGGTTGCCGTGGACGGCGTACCAGGGCATGGCCAGGCCGGTGGCGACGAACGGCCGACGGGCTGAGTCGAGGACGCCGGGCAGCTCGGGCAGCCCATCCCGGACCCGGTACCGGTCGTCGGCCTCTCCGGGCGGAGTGCCGTCCGGGTGCCAGAACTCGGGGTCGTAGGCCGCCGCGTCGGCCACGCCCTCGTACCGGTCGGGGTGGCCGGAGTCGGGGCGTACCTCGCCGCCGTCCAGCAGGTCGATGTACCAGCGCAGCTCGTTGTGCTGGGCGTTGTCGGTGGCGTCGCCGGTGACCACCGTGAACTGCAGCGGGGCGCCGGAGACCGGAGCCGAGGGCAGCGAGTTCACGGCCGTGACCATGGCCTCGACGACCTGCGCGGTGAACAGCTCCTGGGGCCGGTAGGTGCCGATGATGCCCAGCCGCTCGCGGTGCGCGGAGTCCGGGTCCCCGTACCGGTCGAGGTACTCGATGCGGACCGGCGACTGGTGGTCCATCACGTGCAGATCCGACAGCTGGGCGAACGCGACCAGCAGGCGCCGCCGCTCCTCCCCGCTGCGGTGGTCGCCGAGCTCGGCGAGCGTCACGTGCTCCTCCCCTGGCCCGGACGTGAGACCGTCCGGGCCGGGGACGATCGTCCGGTCGAGCGTCGTACCACTGGGCTCCTCGGTCGTCACGGCAGCACCGTAGGCGAGGGAGTCTCGGTGCACACCCACGGGTCGCCCCGAAGTAAGTTGTGCATCGGCAACCGCTCTTCTCAGGGACGCGGAAGGGGTACGGGTGACGGCATTGGGCCGGCTCGGCAAGCTGTTCGTCGAGATTCCCCGCCCCGACCGTGTCCGCACGCACCGCCATGCGCCGTGGATGATCGTCGGCACCGTGTGCATCGGTGCGTTCATGGGCCAGCTCGACGCGAGTATCGTCACGCTGGCCTTCCCCACGATGCAACGCGAGTTCGGGGTCTCCATCGGGGAGATCGAGTGGGTGGCGCTGTCCTACTTGCTGACCCTCGTCGCGCTGGTCACGGTGATCGGCCGGATCGCCGACATGGTCGGGCGCAAGCTGCTCTACACCTACGGGTTCGCGCTGTTCACGCTGGCATCCGTCGCGTGCGCGCTGTCTCCGAACCTGGACCTCCTGATCGGCGCCCGGGTGGTGCAGGGGGTCGGCGCTGCCCTGTTGCAGGCCAACTCGGTGGCACTGATCAGCACCGCGCTGCCGCGGGAGATCCTCGGCAAGGGCATCGGCATCCAGGGGGCTGCCCAGGCCCTCGGGCTGGCGCTCGGCCCGGCGGTCGGCGGGTTCCTGGTGGCGCTCGGCGGCTGGCGGCTGATCTTCTGGGTGAACGTGCCGGCGGGCATCGTGGGTTTCGTCCTCGGCTGGTTCCTGCTGCCGCGGTCGCAGCACCTCGCGGCCAAGCAGCCGCTGGACAAGTGGGGGCTGGCGCTGTTCCTGCCGGCGGCGGTGCTGACGATGTACGGGCTGTCCCTTGCCGGACGCACCCCGCTCCCGGTGACCGGCGTCATCGTCGCGCTGGTGCTGGGTGTCGCCCTGTTCGCCCTGTTCACCTGGTGGCAGCTGCGGGCACCGGCCCCGCTGGTCGACCCGCACCTGTTCCGGAAGGCGGCGTTCACTGCGGGCATCGTCAGCGGGCTGCTGTCCTACCTGGTGCTGTTCGGGGTGCTGTTCGTGATCCCGTACTACCTGGAGGGCACCGGGCTGGCTGGGCCCGGAGTGGTCGGCCTGGTGCTGACCGCGCTGCCGGTCGCCCTGGGCCTGACCGCACCCTTCGCCGGGACGCTCGCCGACCGGGTGGGCGCCCGCACGCCGACCGTGGTGGGCATGCTGCTGGCGGCGCTGGCCCTGGCGCTGCTCTCGTTCGTGCACGGGACACTGGGCCTGGTGACCGCCGGCCTGGCGGTCGTCGGTGCCGGGCTCGGGGCGTTCACGCCGCCCAACAACGCAGCGATCATGGCGGCGGCTCCGTACCACCAGTCCGGGCTGGCGAGCGGCGTGCTCAACATGACCCGGGGCATGGGGACGGCGCTGGGTGTCGCCGTGACCGGCCTGGTGTTCGCGACCGCCTCGCGGCATGCGCCGGTCGACGGCACGGCTGCGGCCGACGTGACCCACGGCTTCAGCGTCGCCATGCTCGTCCTGGCCGGGACGGGGCTGCTCGCCGCGGCGATGTCGGCGTTCCGCGGCGCCGGGCGTGGCCTGACCGCGCAGCCCTTCGAGCTGTAGCTCCGTCAGGAGATGCTGGCGCCCAGCGCGGTGAGCTTGTCCTCGAAGTTCTCGTAGCCGCGGTTGATGAGGTCGACGCCACGGACCGTCGAGGTGCCCTGCGCGGCGAGCGCCGCGATCAGGTAGGAGAAACCGCCCCGCAGGTCGGGGATGGTCAGGTCGGCGCCCAGCAGCTTGGTGGGACCCGAGATGACCGCTGAGTGCAGGAAGTTGCGCTGGCCGAACCGGCACGGAGTGGCGCCCAGGCACTCCGGGTAGAGCTGGATCACGGCCCCCATGGACACCAGCGCCTCGGTGAAGCCGAACCGGTTCTCGTACACCGTCTCATGCAGGATCGACAGCCCGGTCGCCTGCGTGAGGGCGACCGCCAGCGGCTGCTGCCAGTCGGTCATGAACCCCGGGTGCACGTCGGTCTCCAGGGCCAGTGAGTGCAGGGGGCCGCCCGGGTGCCAGAACCGGATCCCCGCGTCGTGCACGTCGAACTCCCCGCCCACCGTGCGGAAAACGTTCAGGAACGTGGTCAGGTCCCCCTGCCGGGCGCCGAGCACGTCGATGTCGCCGCCCGTCGCGAGGGCGGCGCTGGCCCACGAGGCCGCCTCGATCCGGTCCGGGAGCGCCCGGTGCACGAAGCCGCGCAGCCGCTCCACGCCCTGGATGCGGAACACCCGGTCGGTGTGCACCGAGATGATCGCGCCCATCTTCTGCAGCACCGCGACCAGGTCGAGGATCTCCGGCTCGACCGCGGCGTTGCGCAGCTCGGTGGTGCCCTCCGCCGTCACCGCCGTGAGCAGCACCTGCTCGGTGGCTCCGACGCTGGGGAAGGGCAGGGACAGCTTGGTGCCGCGCAGGCCATGAGGCGCCGACAGGTGCAGGCCGTCCGCGGCCTTCTCGATGACCGCGCCGAACTGCCGCAGCGACTCGAGGTGGAAGTCGATCGGGCGGTCACCGATGCGGCAGCCGCCCAGGTCCGGGATGAAAGCCCGGCCGAGCCGGTGCAGCAGCGGCCCGCACAGCAGGATCGGGATGCGGCTGGAGCCCGCGTGGGCGTTGACCTCCGCGACGTCGGCCTGCTCCACCTGGCTCGGGTCGAGCACCAGCTCGCCGTCCTCGCCCCCGGCGCTGACCGAGACCCCGTGCAGCTCGAGCAGCCCGCTCACGACGTCGACGTCGCTCACCGCGGGGACGTTGCGCAGCCGGCTCGGGGAGTCCCCGAGCAGCGCCGCGACCATCGCCTTCGGCACCAGGTTCTTGGCCCCCCGGACCGCGATCTGGCCGGAGAGCGGATTGCCGCCGTGAACGGTCAGCGTGTCCATGCAGGGAGGGCCTCTCGTGCGGGGGTTGCGCGGCATTTGGGCCAGATGTCCGGCGTCACGAGGGTACTCCCGCCGCTGCCCACGGGGTGCTCCAGTGGAGTGGATGGACGGCCGGTTCGCGCCTTCGGTCAGCGTTCCCGACCGTCCCCGGCCACAACCCCGCCGAAACCTGCTACCGTCGACGTGTTGCAGTTGCAGGTCGAGGACCGTTCTTACTGACGCCCGCAGACTGAAGACAGCGGGTGTTTTCCATTCCCAGCCGATGTGCGGCGCGGAGGGCAAACCCCGGGCAACGCGGTTGCGTGAGTGCGCAGCCGGATCGCCCCGAAGGGAAACAAGCACATGGCTCAGGGAACTGTGAAGTGGTTCAACGCCGAGAAGGGCTTCGGCTTCATCGCTCAGGACGACGGCGGCGCCGACGTCTTCGTCCACTTCTCCGCGATCACCGGCGACGGCTACAAGAGCCTCGACGAGAACCAGCGGGTCGAGTACGACGTCACGCAGGGCCCGAAGGGCCCGCAGGCGGCGAACGTCCGCGGTATCTGACCTCAGTCAGAAAGGGCGGGTGGACGGGATTTCCCGTCCACCCGCCCTTCGCCATTCCCGGCGGTCCTGGTCGCTAGACCAGCATCGCGGCCTGCACGTCGTTGATCGCGACGTCCAGCAGCTCGTGGGCCAGGTCGAGCAGGGCCCGGCTGGCGGCCAGCTCGTCGCCGATCTCGGGGATCTCCGGGTCCCCGGGCTTGCGGCGGGCCTGCCCCTCGCCCTCGAGTGTCGCCACGTCGGTGGTGAGCACCGCGCGGGCGTGTGTTCTGTCGTCGTCCGCCTCGCTCAGGTACACGCGGACGGTCCACTCCTTGGTGTGCATGCTGCCTCCTCGGACGGCTCCTCCCTGCCACCGTCGCGCCGCCTGGGTCCCGTCGGCCAGTGCAGTTGGTCCCGTCCTCGCCCCCCTCGGGCGGGCGGGGAGAGGTGTGGCCAGCCGGCGGTGTGGGCGGGGGGACGGTCGGCGGTCCACAGCGCCCCCTCGGCCGCCTGGCCGACGAGCAGCTCGAGGGCCCGGTCGGGGGCGCTGACCGCTGCGACCGCCAGCACGCGGGCTTGCCAGGCGCTGGCCGACACGACCACGCTGCCCGTCCGGTCGGTGGCCGCCCAGCAGACCCCGCCGTCCACCAGCCGCACCGGGGTCCCGTCCCGGCCGATCTCCAGCGCCCAGCCGGCCGGGCGCGGCGGCAGCCCGGCCACCCGCACCTGACCCGCGACGTTCACGCACACGCCGGCCGCACCGGCGTCGACCGTCTCCTGGGCGACCAGGTCCGCGGTGACGGCGGCGGCCAGGCCGGTGAGGACGGCGTCCGGGGCAGCGGACAGGGTCGCCGTCAGCGCGGCCTCGTCGAGGACCGGGTCGCCCCCGAGGGCGAACGGATGGAACCGCCCCCGGGTCTGCTCCCGGCCGAGCACGGCCAGGCCCAGCAGCAGGAGCGTTTCGGGCGCCACGGCGACCGGCCAGCCGGTCGCCGTGGCGAGGCGCGCGAAGTCGCTGACCGCGTCGTCCGTCGTCCAGAGCCGGCCCAGCTGCAGCACCCGGTCCCGGGCGTCCTCGAGCAGGTCCGGTCGCTCGCCCACCACGATGACGTGCGCCTGGCCGGCCGGCACGGCGAACCCGATCTGGAAGACCGGGCCCAGGACGGCGTCCGCGGGGGCCTCGAGGGGGTCCCAGGCCAGCCGGTCGTGCACCGCCGCGGTCATGACCGTTCGCTGATGGTGTCCGGCCGACGACCGACGACCGGCTCCTCGCTGCCCGTCGTCCACGGCGAGGCGTAGGAGGCTGGCCCGGTGGCCCGCTCGGCGGCGACCACCGTCGGTGCGGCCGACCCCAGCAGGACGGCGGCCAGGCTGGCCATCCCGCCGGCCGCCACGGCGGCCCTGGCCGCGCGGACGCGCCGACGGCTCCGCTCGCTCGCCGACCGGTCCAGGGACTCCCTCGAGCCATCGGCGTCGGTACGGTCGCCCTCCGCCACGGGTCCACCTCCGGTTGGTTTGCTGGAGCCTGGGCTTCAGCCTTGGACCGGACTGTGAAGAACTCCTGAGCGGACGCCGGGAGTCGCCTGGGAGCAGGCGGCCCCCGGCGGGTCGAACGGAGTCAGCTCAGCGTGCGGCCGGGCTGCGCCGCTGCCCCCGGCGAGCCGACCGCTCGAAGCGGTTCGGCTGCCCCGAGCGCGCCGGGCGGGACGACTGGGGGCGCGTCTCCGCGGGCCGCTCGGCCAGGGCGACCCCCGTGGGCTGGCGCGCCCCGGTCACCCGCGCTAGGTCGGCGTCACCGGGCCGGACCCGGGACCGCTCGGCCTGGACGCCGGCCTGGGCGGCCAGCTTCGACACGTCCTTCTCCTGATGCGGCAGCACCAGGGTGACGACGACGCCGGACTCCCCGGCCCGGGCGGTGCGACCGGCGCGGTGCAGGTAGTCCTTCGGGTCGGCCGGCGGGTCCACGTGCACGACCAGGCTGATGTCGTCGACGTGGATGCCGCGGGCGGCGACGTCGGTGGCGACCAGCACGGGGGTGTTGCCCTCGCGGAACTCGGCGAGGGTGCGGGTGCGGGCGTTCTGCGCCTTGCCGCCGTGCAGCGCGGCCGCGGCCACGCCTTGCCGGCGCAGCTGCTTGGTGAGCCGGTCGGCGCCGTGCTTGGTCCGCACGAACAGCAGGGTGCGTCCCTCGCGGCCGGCGATCTCGGCGGTCACCTGTGCCTTGTCGTCGTTGGACACGAGGAACAGGTGGTGGTCCATGCCGGCGCCGGGGGCGTGGTCGGGCTCGACCGAGTGGGTCACCGGGTCGGACAGGTACCGGCGCACCAGCGTGCCGACGTCGCCGTCCAGGGTCGCCGAGAACAGCAGCCGCTGCCCGCCGGGCGCGACCTGGTCGAGCAGCTTGCGGACGACGGGCAGGAAGCCCATGTCGGCCATGTGGTCGGCCTCGTCCAGGACGACGATCTCGACGTCGGCCAGGGAGCAGGCGCCCTGCTCGATCAGGTCGATCAGCCGGCCCGGCGTCGCGACCAGCAGGTCGACGCCACGGCGCAGCGCCTCGGCCTGCTTGGGGAACGACGTGCCGCCCACGACCGGACGGCTGCGCAGGCCGACGGCGTGGCCCAGCGGCTCGAGGCCGTCGTGGACCTGCTGGGCGAGCTCGCGGGTGGGCACCAGGACCAGGCCGCGGGGGCGCTTCGGCGCTGCGTTGGTGCCGGCCAGCCGGGCGATCATCGGGATGCCGAAGGCGAGCGTCTTGCCGGAGCCGGTGCGGGCCTTTCCGAGCACGTCGCGCCCGGCTAGCGCGTCCGGGATGGCCGCGGTCTGGATCGCGAACGGCGCCTGGATCCCGTGGCGGGCCAGGGCGGCGACGAGGGGGGCCGGGACGCCGAGCTCGGCGAAGGACGGCGTGGCCTCGGGCCGGGTGGAGACGGACGGGGTGGGGCTGGACATGCGTGACCTCTCGGGACGGTGGCACGTCCCAGGAGAGAACGAGCCCGGCGCGCACGCGAGCGCGCCGAAGGAAGGATGAGCAAGTGGTCGCTCGCGGCCGACGGCCGGGCAACTCCCCGAGTGTACCCGGTTACTTGTCAGGGTGAGGACGACGGATAGCTCGTCGTCACCCTGACAGGTCGCAGACGGGTCGCACCAGCCCGGTACGCACCACCGAGGTCAACGCCGCCGGCATCGTCGTAGCGGGCTAAGGACAGCCCGAAGGTCCCTTTCGGGACGGAGCGCCGGGCGTGCAGCATGGGTGCCGACCGAGCGCGGCGCGCTCGAGGCGCCGCCGCCGACCTGGGAGCTGGTCTTCGTGGCGACCACCATGACGTACCCCGTTCACATCGACGCCGAGCTGGACCGGCCGCTTTCCCGTTGGTTGTGGCTGGTGAAGTGGGTGCTCGTCATCCCGCACTACGTCGTGCTGGCCTTCTTGTGGATGGCGTTCGTCGTGGTCTCGTTCGTCGCGTTCTTCGGCATCCTCTTCACCGGTCGGTACCCGCGGTCGCTGTTCGACTTCAACGTCGGGGTGCTGCGCTGGTCGTGGCGGGTGGCGTACTACGCCTATGGGGCACTCGGCACCGACCGCTACCCACCGTTCACGCTGGCCGACGTCCCTGGCTACCCGGCCCACCTCAGCGTGGAGTACCCGGAGCGCCTCTCGCGGGGGCTGGTCCTGGTCAAGTGGTGGCTGCTGGCCATTCCGCAGTACATCATCGTCGGGCTGTTCGTCGGTGGTGGCGTGTGGCTCGGCTGGGCGGCGGAGGACTGGCGGGTCAACTCGCCGGGACTGATCGGCATCCTGGTGCTGGTGGCTGCCGTGGTCCTGTTGTTCACCGGCTCCTACCCCAAGTCGCTCTACGACTTCGTGCTCGGCATGAACCGCTGGGCCCTGCGGGTCGCCGGGTACGCCGGGCTGATGACCGACCAGTACCCGCCGTTCCGGCTCGACATGGGCGGGCCGGATCCCGCCGCGCTGGCCGTCGCGCCGCCGAGCGGCGCTGAGCCAGGCGCTGAGCCCGCAGCCGCGGTCACCAGCCGCTGGAGCGCCGGCCGGGTCGTTGCGCTGATCGTGGGCGCCGTGCTGGCCCTGACGGCCGCCGGCCTGCTCGTGGGTGGCTTCGGGACCCTGTGGGCGGACCGGGTGGCCCGGGACGCCGACGGCTACCTCACCTCTCCGACCAGGACCCTCTCGACCGCGCAGTACGCGATCGTGTCCGAGCGGATCGAGATGAACACCCCGCAGGCCAGCTGGGCGCTCCCGGACCGCTGGCTGGGCACGGTGCGGCTCCGGGCCACGGCGGCCGCGGGACCGGTCTTCGTCGGGGTCGGGCCGGCGTCCGACGTGTCGGGCTACCTGTCGTCGGTGGGGTACTCGACGGTCACCAACCTGACCGCGCGGACGACGACATACCGGGAGCATGCCGGTGGCGCGCCGGCGAGCACGCCCGGTGAGGCGACGTTCTGGGCGAGCAGCGTCACGGGGACGGGAACCCAGACGCTGAGCTGGAAGCCGCAGCCGGGCCAGTGGACCATCGTCGTCATGAACGCCGACGGGTCCGGCGGAGTCGCGGTGAGCGCCTCCATCGGCGCCACCGTTCCTCTGCTCGGCTGGTTGTGGGTGGTGCTGGTGGTGAGCGGTCTGGTCCTGCTCGTGATCGGCGTCGTGGTGATCGTCCTCGCCGTCGTCTCGGCGTCGAGCGGCGGCGCCGCACCGGCCCCGCCGGCCCCGCCGGTGCCTCCGGCGACAGCGGTCTAGGTCGAGAAGCCCGGGCGAGACACCGAAGAGAAGCGGGCCGGGTCTCCTGCGCCGATCCGGACGATCTCGGGGTGACCCTCCGACCAGTCGACCACGGTGGTCGGCTCGGTGCCGCAGTCGCCAGAGTCGACGACGGCGTCGAGATCGTGGTCCAACCGCTCCTTGATCTGCCAGCCCTCGGTCATCGGCTGGTCGTCGTCGGGCAGCAGCAGGGTGCTCGACAGCAGCGGCTCGCCGAGCTCGCGCACCAGCGCATGTGCGACCGGGTGGTCGGGAATCCTTACTCCCACCGTGCGCTTGCGCGGGTGGGCCAGCCGGCGGGGGACCTCCTTGGACGCCGGCAGGATGAACGTGTACGGCCCAGGGGTGGCCGCCTTGATGGCCCGGAACGCTGCGTTGTCCAGGTGCACGAGCTGCCCGAGCTGGGCGAAGTCCGCGCACACCAGCGTGAAATGGTGCCGGTCGTCGAGGTGACGCAGCCGACGGATCCGGTTCGCGCCGTCCGGGCTGCCGATCCGGCAGCCCAGCGCGTAGCACGAGTCCGTGGGGTACGCGATGAGCGAGTCGTCGCGGATCATCGAGGTCACCTGCGCGATCAGCCGAGGCTGCGGGTCGCGCGGATGCACGTCGAAGTACCGGGCCATTCCCGCAAGGGTAGGGGCGGTCGCGTGGCGACGTCACCTGTCGGTGCCCTGATCTATGCTCGAACACGTGTCTTGTCTCGCAGATGGGGGTGACTTCTCAGAACGTGAGGCCGACGACTTCGCGCTGCTTTCGTTCGGGGCGGCGTCGGTGGTCGGCGAGGTGGTGGTAGATGCGGTCGGCCCAGTGGGCGTTCGCCTCGTTGCGCCG
>JBBSAJ010000023.1:0-40694 GCA_038252405.1 Actinomycetes bacterium
AGTTGCGGTCGGCCCAGATGTGGGCGTTGGCCTCGTTGCGCCGAACGGCAGTCAGCAGGGTGAGCAGGCGGCCGGTCCGTTCGGGGTTACGTAGGGCATCCACCCCCGGAGACCACTCATCACCCCCATCTGCGAGACAAGCCGCGTGTACGAGCGGGTCGGCTTCCGCCAGGTGGGCACCGCCTGCATCGCCGAGCCGGACCAGCCCCAGTTAGCGGGCCGCCACCCGGTTCACCGCGGAGACCACGGCCTTGAGTGAGGCCGTGACGATGTTCGGGTCGATGCCGACGCCCCACACCACGGTGTCCCCGACCGCGCACTCGAGGTAGGCGGCCGCCTTGGCGTCGCCGCCCGCCGACAGCGCGTGCTCGGCGTAGTCCAGCACCCGGACGTCATAGCCAACCCCCGACAGCGCGTCGACGAAGGCCGCGATCGGTCCGTTGCCGGTCCCCAGCAGCTCGTGCCGTTCGCCGTCGAGATACACACCCACTCGCAGGGCGTCCTTCTCCCCCGCGGCCGACGACGTGTGCACCGAGTTCAGCGTGAGCGGGTGCTCCGGCTCCAGGTACTCGGCACCGAACACCCGGCCCATCTCCTCGGCCGACACCTCGCCGCCCTCGGAGTCGGTGCGGGCCTGGATCACCTGGCTGAACTCGATCTGCAGCCGCCGAGGCAGGTCCAGCTGGTGCTCGGACTTCATCAGGTAGGCCACGCCGCCCTTGCCGGACTGACTGTTGACCCGGATCACTGCCTCGTAGCTGCGGCCGACGTCCTTGGGGTCGATCGGCAGGTACGGCACCGCCCAGACCAGGTCGTTGACGCCGACGCCGGCGACCGCGGCGTCGCGGGCCATCGCCTCGAAGCCCTTCTTGATGGCGTCCTGGTGGGAGCCGGAGAAGGCCGTGTACACCAGGTCGCCGCCGTACGGGTGCCGCTCGTGCACCGGCAGCTGGTTGCAGTACTCGACGGTGCGCCGCACCTCGTCGATGTCGGAGAAGTCGATGGCCGGGTCGATGCCGTGGGAGAACAGGTTCATGCCCAGCGACACCAGATCGACGTTGCCGGTGCGCTCGCCGTTGCCGAACAGGGTGCCCTCGATCCGGTCCGCGCCGGCCAGGAAGCCCAGCTCGGCCGCGGCCACCGCCGTCCCCCGGTCGTTGTGCGGGTGCAGCGACAGCAGCACCGAGTCGCGGTAGGCCAGGTGCCGCGACATCCACTCGATCGAGTCGGCGTAGACGTTCGGCGTGGCCATCTCGACGGTCGCCGGCAGGTTGATGATCACCGGCCGGTCGGGAGTCGGCCGCCACACGTCGTTGACGGCGTTGCACACCTCGACGGCGTACTCCAGCTCGGTGCCGGTGTACGACTCCGGCGAGTACTCGAACCGGACGTCGGTCTCGGGCACCGTCTCGGCCAGCTTCTGGCACAGCTTGGCGCCCTCGACGGCGATCGCGGTGATGCCCTCCTTCTCCTGCCCGAACACCACCCGGCGCTGCAGGGTGGACGTGGAGTTGTACAGGTGCACGATCGCCTGCCGGGCGCCCCGGATGGCCTCGTAGGTGCGCTCGATCAGCTCGGCCCGGGCCTGGGTCAGCACCTGGATGGTGACGTCGTCCGGGATCAGGCCCTCCTCGATCAGCTGCCGGACGAAGTCGAAGTCGGTCTGCGAGGCCGACGGGAACCCGACCTCGATCTCCTTGTAGCCCATGCTCACCAGCAGCTCGAACATCCGCCGCTTGCGGGCCGGGGTCATCGGGTCGATGAGCGCCTGGTTGCCGTCGCGCAGGTCCACCGAGCACCACAGCGGCGCCTTGCTCATCCGCTGGCCCGGCCAGGTGCGGTCCGGCAGGTCGACTGGGGTGAACGGCACGTACTTGCCGATCGGCATGCCGGACGACGCCTGCGGGTGACCGTGGACGGTCCGGGCCGGCTCCCCCGCCGCGGGTGCCTCACCCTGGGCCCCTGGCCGGTTGTGCACCAGCGGCGTCTCGGCGGCGGGATGGAAGTGCCGGGTGGTGCTGTCAGCGGTCTGCGGGTGAGAGGTCATCGGTTCCTCGCTGCTGGTGTCGTCGGCCGGGTGGAAGGGCCGGGGGCACGACAACTCCGCGGCGAGGGGTCCGGCCTAGAGGGCCCCGCCGCGGCAGCTAAGGAGCAGCGATCCGCGCATGACCCGCACAGCGTACCCGACCAGGGCCGATCAGGGCCGATCAGGGCGCAGCCGACGCCGGGAGGGCAGCGGCGGCGGCCAACCAGGAGGTCGGCACCGCCGCGGCTCCACCCATGACGACGATGCGTCGGGGCTTCAGCCGGGCCAGGGCGTCGATGACGTCCTGGGTCGGTCCGCTCCGCGGGACGAGCAGCACCGGGACCTGCTCCCCGCCGGCCAGCGCCGCCCCGACGAGCGCGTCGGAGAACGTGTCCCCGCTGGCCAGGTAGACGACCGGGACGCCGGGCGGGAACTGCGCAGCGACCGCCGTGGCCGTGCCGTACCGGGACGACCCGGCCAGCCGGGTGACCGCGCTGCCGGACGTGGCGAACGGCTGCAACTGGTCGAGCGTGGCCGGCTGGACGGCGCCCTCCCCACCCAGGACGACGATCTTCTGCGGCTGCAGCCGGATCAGCGCCTGGGCCGTGAGGGCCGGCACGCCGTCCTGGCCCACGAGCAGCACCGGGCCGGGGGTCCGGGCCGCGAGCGCGGCTCCGGACAGCGCGTCCGGGAACGCCGTCCCCGTGGCCAGGTAGGCGACGGGGGTGCTCACCGGGAACTGGGCCGCGACCAGGGCGGCGGTGGCGTAGCGGTCGGCGCCGCCCAGCCGGGTCACCTGGCCGAGGCTGGTGTACGGCTTGAGCGCCGCGAGGACCGCGGCCGAGACGGCGGCCGTCCCGCCCAGGACCACGATCCGGCCGGGCCACAGCCGCAGCAGGGCCGCGGCCGTGGCGGCGGGCACCGACCCGGACGTCACGAGCAGCACGGGGGCGTCCTGCCAGCCGGCCAGCGCGGCCCCGGTCAGGGCGTCCGGGAAGTCCTGGCCGGTGGCGACGTAGGCGACCGGCAGCCCCGGCGGGTACTCCCCCGCGGCGGCGGCGGCGGTCGCGTACCGGTCCGCTCCGGCGAGCCGGCTCACCGGCGTGCCCGGCCAGGCCACCGCCGCAGCCGCATCGACGATCCCGCCGGTGCGCACGGAGGCGGTGAGACCGGGCAGCGGGTCGACGGAGGCCAGCACGACCTGCTTGACCTGCTCCGGCGTGTCGGTCGGATGCTCGCTCAGGACCAGGGCCGCGGTGCCGGTGACGAACGGGGCCGCCATCGACGTGCCGGACAGGTACCCGTAGCCGCTGGCCCCGGCCGGTGGCACGGTGCTCAGGATCTGGTCACCCGGGGCCGCCAGGTCGACCGACGCCACGCCGTAGTTGGAGTACGGCGCCAGCTGCCCGGTGCGGTCGACGGCCGCCACCGAGATCAGGTTGGGCAGCGAGAACGCGGCCGGGTAGGAGGCCTGGGCCGGGTTGTCGTCGCTGACCCCGTCGTTGCCGGCCGCGGCGACGAACAACATCCCGGACGAGGCGATCGCGTCGCGCAGTGCCGGGTCGGCGGCCTGCGAGTCGAGCGCGGCACTGGCCCCCCAGCTGGCGTTGACGATCCTGGCCCCCATGCGCTGGGCGTAGCCGATGGCCGCGATGGCGTCGGAGTCGTAACCTCCGCTGGCCCCCAGGAACTTCACCGGCAAGATCGTGACCCCGGGCGCGACCCCGGCCCCTCCGATGCCGTTGCCGGCGGTGGCCGCGATGATCCCGGCGACGTGCGTGCCGTGCTCGCCCCCGTCCCCGGGGACGTACACCGCGCCGGTCCCGGTGAGCACGTTGCAGCCGTGGACGTCGTCGACGCAGCCGTTGTGGTCGTCGTCGACGCCGTTGCCGGGGATCTCCTTGGCATTCGTCCAGATCGAGCCCCGCAGGTCCGGGTGCGCGGTGTCCACGCCGTCGTCCAGCACGGCCACGATCACCCGCGCGCTGCCCCTGCCGGCGATCTGCCAGGCGGCGTTCGCGTGCACGTCGATCCCCCGCAGGCCACCGGCCTGGCCGTCGATCGCCTGGCCGACGTTGTCCATCCCCCACTGCTGCCCGAGCAGCGGGTCGGGCGCCGGACTCCCCAGCGTGCTGCGCCAGGCGTCCGGCACGGCGTAGGCGACCCGGCTGTCCGTGCGCAGCGCCCCCGCCACGGCAGCGGCGTCGGCCCCCTTCGGGATGGTCGCGAGGACCGCCCCGGTCAGCGGCAGGGTCCGGTCCGCGGTCAGGCCCAGCCCCGCGAGCACCGACACCCTGGCAGCCTGGCCCAGGCCGGGGCGCAGCTTGATGATCACCCGGGTGGGCACGGGGGCCGTGGCCGCCGGGCCGGCGGTCGATGCGGCGGGCTGACCGTCGGAGGCCGACGCGGGGGCAGCGGGCAGGACGACGACCGCGGCGAGCAGGCCGACCAAGGCGGTCAGCGCCGACCGTCGTCCTGGCATGAGGAGTCTCCACGTGCATCGCCCTCAGCGACCGTCGCGAGGCGCCTCCATTGAACCCCACCCGGCGGCCGGTCCCCACCTGGCCGTTCGGCCAGTGAGCACCGGGCCGCTCAGAAGCCGAGGCGGCGCAGCTGCTTGGGGTCCCGCTGCCAGTCCTTGGCGACCTTGACCCGCAGGTCGAGGAACACCGGGGTGCCGAGCAGCGCCTCGATCTGGTGCCGGGCCTGCGAGCCGACGTCCTTGAGCCGCTCGCCCCCGCGACCGATGACGATCGCCTTCTGGCTGGGTCGCTCGACGAACAGCTCGACCCGCACGTCGAGCAGCGGCCGCTCGGCCGGGCGGCCCTCGCGCGGCGTCATCTCCTCGACGACCACGGCCACCGAGTGCGGCAGCTCGTCGCGCACCCCTTCCAACACCGCCTCGCGGACCAGCTCGGCCACCATGACGGCCTCGGGCTCGTCGGTCAGCTGACCGCCGGGATAGAGCTCCGGGCCCTCGGGCAGCAGCCCGACGAGGAGGTCGGCGAGCAGGTCGACCTGGTCGTTGGCGACCGCCGAGACCGGCACGATCTCGGCGAACTCGCGCAGGTCGGCCAGCCGCAGCAGCTGCTCGGCGATCGCCGGGCGGCCCACCAGGTCGGTCTTGGTCACGATCGCGACGACCGGTGTGCGGACGACGGCGGCCAGCTCGGCGGCGATGTAGCGGTCACCTGGGCCGACCTTCGCGTCCGCCGGGACGCAGAAGCCGATGACGTCGACCTCGCTCAGGGTGGCCAGGACCAGGGCGTTCAGCCGCTCGCCGAGCAGCGTGCGCGGCTTGTGGAAGCCGGGCGTGTCGACCAGCACCAGCTGGGCGTCCGGGCGGGTGACGATGCCACGGACGGTGTGCCGGGTGGTCTGCGGTCGGTCCGAGGTGATCGCGACCTTGTGTCCGACGAGGGCGTTCGTCAACGTCGACTTGCCGGCGTTCGGACGGCCGACGAAGCAGGCGAACCCGGAGCGATAGGTCATGTCGCCGATTGTCCCTGACCCAGCGGCCTGCGGGCGCGCGCGGTGGTGACCCCCAGCAGGGCCAGCCCCGTGATGATCAGCGCCATGCCGGCCAGCCCGGCCAGTCCCAGGTGCTCACCGAGCAGCAGCGCACCCAGCAGGGTGGCGACCACCGGCTCGGCCAGCGTAAGGGTGGCCACGGTGCCGGCCGGGAGGACCACCAGTCCACGGGAGAACAGCAGGTAGGCCATCGCGGTGGGCAGCAGGCCCAGGTAGAGCGCGAGCGCCACCCCGGACGGCGTGGCGAGCCAGCCGAGCGGACCCGCGATGAGGACCGGCACGAGCAGGACGGCGCCCAAGAAGAACGCCCCCGCCATGACGGCGTCCGGCGGGTGCCCCGCGTCCAGCAGGTGCTTGCTCGCCACCGCGTAGGCGGCGTAGCCGAAGCCGGAGGCGAGGCTCAGCCACAGCCCGCGCCCGTCCGCACCGCCACCGGAGGCGCCCCCGGCGCTGAGCAGCACCAGCCCGGCCACGGCCACGGCGGTGGAGACCACCCAGCCACGGGTCGGGCGACCGAACCCGACGGCGAGCGCCAGCAGTCCGGTGATGAAGGGGGCGCTGCCGATCGTCACGAGGGTCCCGGCCGCCACGCCCGCCTTGGCCACGCCGGCGAAGAAGAACACCTGGTAGGCCGCCACGAAGAACCCGGCGACGAGGCCCGCGGGGGTCCGCCAGACCGCGACGACCTGGCCCAGCCGGCCGCCCGCCAGCAGCACGAAGGCCAGCAGCGCGGTGCCGCCCACGAGCAGCCGCACGGCCCCCACGGTGAGCGGTGTCGTGGCGTCCGGTCCGAGCGCCTGCGCGGTGCCGGTCGTCCCGAACAGCACCGCCGCGAGCAGTACCAGCGTGGTCGCCCGCCGGGCGGTCACGTCCGGTCTGTGGCGCCGGGCGAGCCGTCGGGCGCGGCGTGGTGCACGGGGACACCCGGGCCGGCCAGGTCGCGGACGGCGGCCAGGTCGACCCCCACGTCCTCAGCGGTGGACGGCGCCCCGACGACGACGGCGGCCTCGAGCGACCTGGCGCCGCTGGACACCGCAGCCGCCACGGCGGCCTGCAGGGCGGTCAGGGCCAGCGACGGCAGCGCGACCGTGGTCGCGACATAGGTGCGGCCGGTGTCGTCCCGCACGGCGGCGCCCTGGGCCGCGCCGGTGCGGGCCCTGGCGCTGCGCGCGAGGGTGACCAGCTTGGCGTCCTCGGCGTCCCTGTCGGTGATGGGGTCAGGCATCGGCGGCCTCGGCGGTCGGCGCTGCGGCGTCCGGTGCTGCGGACGGGGTCTGGTCTCGGGCTGGGCGGTGCAGCAGCACCGTGCCGATCCGGTTGCGGCGCCCCTGCTGCGACTCGGCCGTGAGGGTCCAGCCGTCGAGCCGGACCGACGAGCCAGGGATCGGCACCTTGCCCAGCCGGCGGGCCAGCAGCCCGCCGACGGTGTCGACGTCCTCGATCTCGTCCTCGTCCAGGACGACCGCGAAGCGCTCGGCGAAGTCCTCGAGGTCCATCCGGGCGCTGACCCGCACATCGCCGTCCGGCAGCTCCTCGACCTCGGACCGGGCCGAGTCGTACTCGTCGGTGATCTCGCCGACGATCTCCTCGAGGATGTCCTCGATCGTCACCAGGCCGGCGGTGCCGCCGTACTCGTCGACCACCACCGCGACGTGGATGCGCTGGGCCTGCATCTCCCGCAGCAGCTCGTCGACCGGCTTGCTGTCCGGCACGAAGGTGGCCGGCCGCAGGACCGACTCGACCCGCTCGGTGCTCTCGGCCGCGTGGTACTCGAAGACTCGCCGGGAGACGTCCTTGAGGTAGACGATGCCGCGGATGTCGTCCATGTTCTCGCCGACCACGGGGATCCGGGAGAAGCCGCTGCGCAGGGCGAGCGACTGGGCCTGGCGCAGGGTCTTGCCGGCCTCGATGACCACCATGTCCGGCCGGGGCACCATGACCTCGCGCACGAGCGTGTCGCCCAGCTCGAAGACCGAGTGGATCATCTCCCGTTCCTGGTCCTCGATCACCTCGTCGCGACCGGCCAGGTCGACCAGCTCGCGCAGCTCGGCCTCGGAGGAGAACGGGCCCTCCCGGAAGCCGCGCCCCGGTGTGAGCGCGTTGCCCAGCAGGATCAGCCCCTGGGTGATCGGGGCCAGCACCACGGCCAGCAGACCCACCGGCACGGACGCGACCCTGGCGACCCCCAGCGCGTGCTGACGGCCCAGGGTGCGCGGCGCCACACCGAGCAGCACGAACGACACGAGCAGCATCACCACCGCGGTCACGAGGACGGCCAGCCCGCCCGGCTTGATCCGGTCCAGGGCGACCCGGGTGACGAGCACGACCGCGGTGATCTGCAGCCCGAGCTGGCCGAACAGGGCGACGTTGACGTACCGCGCCCGGTCGGCGACCACCCGGTTGAGCCGGTCCACCCGGCGCCCGTCGCGGGGCAGCGCGGCCACGGACGCCGCCGAGACCCTGGCGAACGCCGACTCGGCCGCGGCGAGCAGCGCGGCGAGCAGCACGAGGGCGACGGCGAGGACGACGGCGCGGATGTCGGCGGCACTCACGAGCGGCGCCGGGACCGCCAGCCGGTCAACAGGTCGCCCTGCAGCCCGAACATCTCCCGCTCCTCGTCCGGCTCGGCGTGGTCGTAGCCGAGCAGGTGCAAGATCCCGTGCGCGGTCAGCAGGTCGAGCTCGTCGGCCGTCGAGTGGCCGGCGGCCTTGGCCTGCCACTGGGCCACCTCGGGGCACAGCACGACGTCGCCCAGCAGCCCCGGCTCGGGAACCGCCTCGTCGTCCCGCGGCGGCCGGAGCTCGTCCATCGGGAAGGACAGCACGTCGGTCGGGCCGGGCTCGTCCATCCACTGCACGTGCAGCTGCTCCATGGCCGCCTCGTCGACGACCAGGATCGACAGCTCGGTCTGCGGGTGGATCCGCAGCCGGTCCAGCACGAACCGGGACACCGCGGCCAACCGGTCCTCGTCGACCTCGGTTCCGCTCTCGTTGGCAACCTCGATGCTCATCGGCGCCGGTGCGGCCCGGTCGCGGAGTCCGCGCCCTGGCGACCGCTGTCATAGACGCCGTACGCGTCGACGATCTCGCTGACCAGCCGGTGCCGGACGACGTCCGCGGAGGACAGCCGGCAAAACGCGACGTCGCTGATGTGGTCGAGGATCTCCTGGACCTGGTTGAGCCCGCTGCTGGTGCCACCGGGCAGGTCGGTCTGGGTGACGTCGCCGGTGACCACCATCTTCGAGCCGAACCCGAGCCGGGTGAGGAACATCTTCATCTGCTCGGCCGTGGTGTTCTGTGCCTCGTCCAGGATGATGAACGCGTCGTTGAGGGTGCGGCCGCGCATGTAGGCGAGCGGCGCCACCTCGATGGTCCCGGCGGCCATCAGCTGCGGGATCGAGTCCGGGTCGACCATGTCGTGCAGGGCGTCGTACAGCGGCCGCAGGTAGGGGTCGATCTTCTCGTAGAGCGTGCCGGGCAGGAACCCCAGCCGCTCCCCCGCCTCGACCGCGGGGCGGGTCAAGATGATCCGGGTGACCTGCTTGGACTGCAGCGCCTGCACCGCCTTGGCGACGGCCAGGTAGGTCTTGCCGGTGCCGGCCGGGCCGATCCCGAACACGATGGTGTTCTTGTCGATGGCGTCGACGTAGCGCTTCTGGTTCAGCGACTTGGCCCGGATCGTGCGGCCGCGGCTGGACAAGATGTTGAAGGTGAGCACGTCCGCGGGGCGAGCGGACTCCTCGGCCGTGCGCAGCATGGCCACCGACTGCTCCACGGCGTCCACGGTGAGCGGCTGCCCGGTGCGGATCACGGCGACCAGCTCGTCGAGCACCCGCTCGACGAGGGCGACGTCCCCGGGTGGGCCGGTGAGGGTGACCTCGTTGCCCCGCACGTGGACGTCGGTGGACGGGAACGCGGCCTCCACGACGCGCAGGAACGCATCGCCCGAGCCGAGGAGGCCCACCATGGAGATCTGGGCCGGGACGACGATGCGGTGCTCGGTCGGCTGCTCGGACATAGGTCGGCCGCGGTCGGCCTCTCGCCCTTCGGTGTCGGCTGCGGGTGCACCTCCATGCTAGGCGCTGCGGGCGCCCGGACGTAGTTCCGATTCCCGCGGGGGCGCCGGGGAGTCAGCCGGGGGGCCAGCCGAGCGGCCGACCGCCGAGCACGTGGGCGTGCACGTGGAAGACGGTCTGGCCGGCACCCGCCCCGGTGTTGAGCACGATCCGGTAGCCGGCCGCTTCGACGCCCTCCTGGGCGGCGACCGCTGCGGCGTCCGCGAGGAGGTGGCCGGCGAGCGACGGGTCGGACCGGCCCAGGCTGCCGGCGTCCCGGTGGTGCTCGAGCGGGATCACCAGGACGTGCGTGGGGGCCTGCGGGTCGATGTCCCGGATAGCGACGGTGTGCTCGGTGCGGCGCACCACCTCCGCCGGGACCTCCCCCGCGACGATCCGGCAGAACAGGCAGCTCGGGTCCGACTCGGCCATACGGGCGACCCTACTCAGGTGGCTCCCCCTGCGGGTCGGTCAACCGGACCGCACCCTCGTGCGTCGTAGGTTGCATGGCAGCGATCGCACTGGCGGGCCGGACGGAGGTGGCTGTGGACGACGCGCGCGCGTGGACGGCCGACGATGCGGTCACCGTGCTGTACGGGGCGCACTACCGGTCACTGGTCCGCCTCGCCGGCCTGCTGCTGCGCGACCAGGCGGCCGCCGAGGAGACCGTGCAGGACGCCTTCGTCGGGATGTACCGGCGGTGGCGGTCGCTGCGCGACCCCGAGCGGGCCGCCGCCTACCTTCGGGCGGCGACGGTCAACGGGTGCCGCTCAGTGATGCGTCGGCGGGGCACCGCGCACCGGGCGGCGCCGCTGCTGGCCGTGGCCGGGGACGGCCCGGACCTGGCCGTCGGGGTGGTGGAGCGCCGCGCGGTGCTCGACGGCCTGGCCGGCCTGCCCGAGCGCCAGCGTGAGGTGCTGGTGCTGCGCTACTACGGCGACCTGTCCGAGGCGCAGATCGCCGAGACCCTGGGCATCAGCCCGGGGGCCGTGAAGACCCACGCCGCCCGGGGCCTGGCCTCGCTGCGGCCCGTGCTGGAGCGGACCCCATGACCGACATCGACGACACCAGCGGTGACCGGCTGCGCCGGCTGCTGCGCGAGGAGGCGGCCACCATGACCCCATCCGACGAGGGCCTCGAGCGGATCCGGGAGAAGGCCGCCGAGGAGCCGTCCGCGGCGCGGCGGTGGGCGCCGCTCGTCGCGGCGGCGGCCGTGCTGCTCGCGGTGGGCGCGGCGCTGCTGTTCTGGCCGCGCGGCGGCACCGGCCAGACGGCCGGCCCGGTGGCCTCGGCCAGCGGGGGGTCGTCGGCGTCCACCTCGCCGTCCGGCACCACCGAGCCGACGCTCGCCCCGCGCGCCGTCGCGGCCTACGTCGTGGGCAGCAGCGAGGGCCGCAGCCGGCTGTACCGCGAGTTCGCGCAGAGCACGGTCGCCGACCCGGTCCAGGCCGCGGTGAACACGATGCTGAGCACGCCGGCCGACCCGGACTACAGCACCCCGTGGCCGGCCGGGACGACGGCGACCGTGCAGCGCTCCGGCGCCGCCGTCCAGGTGTCGCTGTCGGCCGACCCGAGCGGCCAGGCCGACCTCGCCGTCCAGCAGGTGGTCTACACGGTGACGGGCGCGGACACGGCGGTCACCGCGGTGACCGTGGAGACCCCGGCGGCCACCTACCCGAACCAGGTGCGCGCGCCCGGCGTCGACGTCATCGCGCCCGTCTGGCTGCTCAGCCCGACCCAGGGCGCCACGGTCACGTCCCCGGTCAAGCTGTCCGGCACCGCCGCGGTGTTCGAGGCGACGGTCAACTGGGACATCCTGGGTGCGGACGGCACGGTGGTGAAGCAGGGCTATGCGACGGCGACGGTCGGGGCGCCGGACCGCGGCGACTGGTCGGCGTCGGTCGTGCTCACGGCCGGGTCCTACGAGGCACGGGCCTTCATGCTGTCGCCGCAGGACGGCCGGATGCAGTGGATCGACAGCAAGACGTTCACCGTGAAGTAGAGCGCCAGCGCGCGGTGGCGGCGAGCAGGACGGCGGCCGCCACGGTGCCCGCTGTCGACGTGCGCAGCACGCTCGGGCCGAGCCGGTAGGCGGTACCGCCCGCGGCGGCGAACCGCTCCAGCTCGGCGGGGCTCAGCCCGCCCTCCGGGCCGACGACGACCACGACGTCGCCCGTGGCCGGAACGGCGGCGGCGGCCAGCGGCTGGGCGGCCGCCTCGTGCAGCACGACGGCGAGACCGGCCGCGGCCAGCAGGTCGGCCACGGCGTCGGTGCCCGCCAGCGGGGCCACCGTGGGCCAGTGCGCCCGTCGGGACTGCTTGGCGGCCTCGCGGGCGGTGCTGCGCCAGCGCTCCAGCGCCTTCGCGCCGCGCTCGTCGCGCCACCGGGTGACGCACCGCTCGGCGGCCCACGGCACGACCGCGTCGACCCCGACCTCGGTCATGGTCTCGACGGCCAGCTCACCCCGGTCCCCCTTGGGCAGGGCCTGGACGACGGTCAGCCGGGGCTGCGGTGCCGGGTGCTCGGAGACGGTGACCACGTCCACGGTGAGGCTGGTCTTGCCGGCGGTGGCCACCACCGCGTCCAGGGTCAGCCCGGCGCCGTCGGTGACCACCACCTGCTCCCCGGGTCCGAGCCGGCGGACCAGGGCGGCGTGGCGTCCCTCGTCGCCGTCCAGCAGCAGCCGACCGGACGCCGCCGCGGCCCGGATCGCCGCTGTGGGGGCCAGGAAGACCGGCGCGCTCACCGGCCGTTGAAGGCGTCGCGGATCCGGGAGAACAGGCCCTGGCCGCCCGGGGAGAACTGGCCGCTGGGCCGATCCTCGCCGCGCAGCCGGGCCAGCTCGCGCAGCAGCTCCTCCTGCTTGTCGTCGAGCTTGGCCGGGGTCTCCACGGCCACGTGCACCAGCAGGTCGCCGCGGCCGCCCCCGCGCAGGTGGGTCACGCCCAGGCCTCGGAGCGGGACCACCTGTCCGGACTGGCTGCCCGGGCGGATGTCGACCTGCTGCTCGCCGTCCAGGGTTTCCAGCGGGACCGCTGCCCCGAGCGCCGCGGCCGTCATGGGCAGCGTAAGCGTGCAGTGCAGGTCGTCGCCGCGCCGCTCGAAGACCGGGTGCGCGGCCTCGAGGATCTCGACGTACAGGTCCCCCGGCGGGCCGCCGCCGGGGCCGGCCTCGCCCTGCCCGGTCAGCTGGATCCGGGTGCCGGTGTCCACGCCGGCCGGGATCTTGATCTGCAGGCTGCGCCGGGTGCGGACCCGGCCCTCACCGGCGCACTCACCGCACGGGTGCCGGATCACGGTCCCGAAGCCGCCGCACTGGGGGCACGGCCGCGACGTCATGACCTGGCCGAGGAACGAGCGCTGCACGTGCTGGATCTCGCCGCGGCCCTTGCACATCTCGCAGGTGGTCGGGGCGGTCCCGGGGGCCGCGCCGCCACCGGCGCAGGTCGGACAGGTGACGGCGGTGTCGACCTGCAGCTCACGGGTGGACCCGAAGACCGACTCGGAGAGCTCCACCTCGATCCGGATGAGCGCGTCCTGGCCACGGCGTTGACGCGGCCGGGGCCCGCGCGGCGCACCGCCGCCGAAGAAGGCGTCCATGATGTCGCCGAACCCGAAGCTGCCGGCCCCGCCGCCGAAGCCCCCGTTGCCGAAGGGGTCGCCCCCGAGGTCGTACATCTCCCGCTTCTGCGGGTCGGAGAGCACGTCGTAGGCCGCGGTGATCTCCTTGAAGCGGTCCTGCGTCTCCGGGTCCGGGTTGACGTCCGGGTGCAGCTCGCGGGCCAGCCGCCGGTAGGCCTTCTTGATCTCCTCGGGGCTGGCCTCACGGGGGACGCCGAGGACGGCGTAGTAGTCGGTGCTCGCGCTCATGGGGCCACCGAGCCTACGACTCGGCCAGGATCCGGCCGACGTACCGGGCCACCGCCCGGACGGCGCCCATGGTGCCGGGGTAGTCCATCCGGGTCGGCCCCAGGATGCCGAGCCGGGCGAAGGTCTCCTCCGCGGTGCCGTAGCCCACGGTGACGACGGACGTGCCGATGAGGCTCTCCAGCGGGTTCTCGTGGCCGATCCGCACGGTCAGCGCGTCGGTCATGCTCGCCTCGCCGAGCAGCCGCATGAGCACGACCTGCTCCTCGAGCGCCTCCAGGACCGGCTGCACGGTGAGCGGGAAGTCCTGCCCGAACCGGGTGAGGTTCGCGGTGCCGCCGAGGGCCACGCGCTCCTCGGTCTCCTCCACCAGCGACTCGACGAGGGTCGAGACGACGGCCAGCACGGCTGGGCGCTGCGCCACCTCGAAGGTGTCCGGCAGCTCGACCACCGAGTCGGCCACCTCGGCGAGCTTCTGCCCCACGGCAGCGGTGTTGATCTTGGACCGGAGGTCGGCCAGCAGGTCCTCGTCGATCGGGACGGGGCACTCCACGATCCGCTGCTCCACCCGGCCGGTGTTGGTGATCACCACGAGCATGGCCCGGGTCGGCGCGAGCAGCAGCAGCTCGACGTGCCGCACGGTGGAGCGGGTGAGCGAGGGGTACTGGACGACGGCGACCTGACGGGTCACCTGGGCCAGCAGCCGCACGGTCCGCCCGACGATGTCGTCGAGGTCGACCGCACCCTCGAGGAAGGTCGAGATGGCGCGCTTCTCGGCCATGCTCAGTGGCCGCACGGCGGCCAGCCGGTCGACGAACAGCCGGTAGCCCTGGTCGGTGGGGATCCGTCCCGCGCTCGTGTGCGGCTGGGCGATGAACCCCTCCTCCTCCAGCGCGGCCATGTCGTTGCGGATCGTTGCCGGGGACACCCCGAGGTGGTGCCGCTCGGCGAGCGCCTTGGAGCCGACCGGCTCCTGGGTGGCGACGTAGTCCTCCACGATGGCGCGCAGCACGGCCAGTCGGCGTTCGTCACTCATGCGCACCTCCTCGCGGGACAGCCGGCCCGACCGTGATCTGGCACTCAACGGGGCCGAGTGCCAGTGTACGGCGCGCCCGCCGCCGCCGTCCCGTGAGCGCCTCGGCCGCGCCGATAGGCTGCCGCGAGGAGCAGCGGGAGGAGCAGCGTCGGATGTCCCACCCACCGCCGGGGCCGGGCCAGGGCAGCACCTGGCTGCGGGAGCGCCCGCCCCGCTGGCTGCCCCGGGCGGTGCTGTGGGCCGTCCTGGTCACCTTCGCCCTGTACGCGGCGTGGTGGGCCGCGATCCGGCTGCACGACCTGCTGGTCATCCTGCTGTGCGCCCTGTTCGTCGGGTTCGCCATCGAGCCCGGCGTCAACTGGCTGGCCCGGCACGGCTGGCACCGCGGCATGGCCACGGCGGCCATCTACCTGGCCCTGATCGTCGCGGTGGTCGTTCTGGTCGCGGCGATCGGCACCCTGGTCGTCGACCAGGTGGTCGCGCTGGCCCGGTCGCTGCCGAGCGTCGTCACGTCGCTGGCCGACTCCCTCGACCAGCAGTTCCACATCGACCTGCAGGCCGAGCTCGACAAGCTGGTGGGCAACCTGGGCTCACTGAGCACCACGATCGCCAGCAACGCGCTGAGCATCGGCGCGACCGTCGTCAGCTCGATCTTCAACGTGTTCACGGTGGCCCTGTTCGCCTTCTACTTCGCCGCCGAGGGACCCAAGTTCCGGCGGGCCGTCTGCTCGGTGCTGCCACCGGTCCGGCAGCACCTGGTGCTGGAGGTGTGGGAGACCGCGATCTCCAAGACCGCCGGCTACCTCTACTCGCGCACCCTGCTCGCGGCGGCGTCCGCGCTCGCGACCGGGGCGTTCCTGGCCCTCATCAAGATCCCCAACGCGCTCACGCTGGGCATCTTCGTGGGGATCATCTCCCAGTTCATCCCCACCATAGGCACCTACATCGCGGGCGCCCTGCCGGTGCTGGTGGCCCTGTCGATCAGCCCGGGCAAGGCGCTGGCCGTGCTCGCGTTCGTCATCGCCTACCAGCAGTTCGAGAACTACTTCCTCACCCCGCCGCTGTCCGCCCGGACCATGGAGCTGCACCCCGCCGTCGCCTTCGGAGCGGTGATCGCCGGAGCCGCCCTGCTCGGGGCGCCGGGGGCGCTGCTCGCGCTTCCGGCCGTGGCCACGATCCAGGCGACCGTCAGCAGCTACGTGCAGCGGCACGAGCTGGTCGAGTCCGAGATGCTGGTCACCCCCGTGTCCGCGCGACGAGCCGCCCGAGAGGCCTCCAATTCCGGCGCAGCCGGACCGCCCGTCCCCGACCTCGAAGGCGGGCCCGAGACGTGAGCGACCGCTACGGCCAGGACGTCCTGGCCGACGCCACGGCCCGACGCCGTCCCGAGGTCCCCACGGTCGGCGCCGAGCTCGGACTGGTGCTCGAGTGCCCCACGAGCGGCTTCTGCGGCGCGGTCGTCGAGATCGCCAAGGACGCCGTGCTGCTCGAGGACCGGCACGGCCGCCGCCGCGCGTTCCCGTGCCCCGGCAGCTTCCTGGTGGACGGCCGGACCATCACGGTGACCCGCCCGGCACCCGCCGCCGCGGCCCGGCCGGTCCGCAGCGCCTCCGGCTCGACCATGGTCACCGGGCTGCGGGCCCGGGTGGCACGGGCCGGCCGAATCTACGTCGAGGGCCGCCACGACGCCGAGCTGGTCGAGCGGGTGTGGGGCCACGACCTGCGGGTCGAGGGCGTCGTGGTCGAGCCGTTGGACGGCGTCGACGACCTGCCGGCCGCCGTCCGGGCCTTCCGACCCGGCTCGGACCGCCGCCTCGGGGTGCTCGTCGACCACCTGGTGCCGGGCAGCAAGGAGGCCCGGATCGCGGCCGAGGTCACCTCGCCGCACGTGCTGGTGGTCGGCCACCCCTACGTGGACGTGTGGCAGGCGGTCCGCCCGGTCGCGCTGGGCATCGAGCAGTGGCCGCAGGTACCCAAGGGCGAGTCCTGGAAGCACGGCGTGTGCGCCCGGCTGGGCTGGCCGGCGCGAACGCCGGAGGACCTGGGCCTGGCCTGGCGGCGCATCCTGGACTCCGTGCACAGCTACGCCGACCTCGAGCCCCGGCTGCTCGGCCGGGTCGAGGAGCTCATCGACTTCGTGACCACAGGGGGTCAGCCGTGACCGAGCAACCGTCCGAGCAACCGTCCGAGCAACCGTCCGAGCAACCGAGCTACCCGCCGCCTCCCCCGCCCGGCACGGGGGCCGGCGCCGCGGGTCCGCCGCCCGGGGACGACGTGCTGTGGGCGGTGCTCGCCCACCTGAGCTACTTCGTCCTCTCGCTGATCGGGCCGCTGCTGATCTTCCTGCTGGTCGGGGACCAGCGCCCGTTCGCCAAGCGGCAGGCGGCCGAGGCGCTGAACTTCCACATCACCGTGCTGATCGCCAGCGTGGTCTCCGGACTGCTGATCCTCGTCCTGGTCGGCCTCGTGCTGCTGCCGCTGGTGCTGATCGCCGGGGCGGTGCTCTCGATCGTCGCGGCGGTCAAGGCGGGCAACCACGAGGACTACCGCTACCCGCTGACCTGGCGCCCGATCCACTGAGCCGAGCCGTCGCGGCACTGTCAGTCGACGAGCATCCGGACGACGGCGTCGGCCAGCAGCCGCCCTCGCAGGGTGAGCACCGCGTGCCCCGCGGCGAGAGCCGCCGGGTCGAGCAGACCGGTGGCGGCCGCCTCGGCGGCCGGCACTCGGCCGCGTGGGCTGAGCACCGAAAGGTCGAGCCCGTCGGCCAGCCGGACCTCGAGCAGGATCCGCTCGTCGCGACGCTGCCCGTCGGTGAGGAGCTCCCGCGCCTGAGCAGCTGAGCGACCGGCCGCGACCCGAGCCGCGTAGGCCACCGGGTGCTTCACGTTCCACCAGCGCACGCCACCGACATGGCTGTGCGCGCCCGGTCCGGCCCCCCACCAGTCGTCACCACGCCAGTACCCGAGGTTGTGCCGGCACCGGGCCGCGTCGCCGCGGGCCCAGTTGCTCACCTCGTACCAGGACAGCCCCGCGGCGCCGAGCCGCTCGTCGGCCAGCTGGTACTTGTCGGCGAGGTCGTCGTCGTCCGGCAGCGGCAGCTCGCCGCGCTTCATCCGGGCGGCCAGCCGGGTGCCCGGCTCCACGATGAGCGCGTAGGCGGAGACGTGGTCCGGGTCGAGGGCCAGCGCGGCGTCCACCGAGGTGCGCCAGTCGGCCGTCGACTCCCCCGGCGTCCCGTAGATCAGGTCCAGGCTCACCTGCTCGAACCCGGCGGTGCGCGCGCCCGCCACGGCGCGGGCCACCCCGGCCGGGTCATGGGTGCGGTCGAGGGTGGCCAGCACGTGCGGCACGGCCGACTGCATGCCGAACGAGATGCGGGTGAAGCCGGCGGCGCGCAGCGCGGCGAGCGACTCGGCGGTGACCGAGTCCGGGTTCGCCTCGGTGGTCACCTCGGCGTCCGGGGCCAGCCCGAACAGCTCGTCGATCCCGGCGAGCACCGCCCCGAGCTGCCCCGGCGGCAGCAGCGTGGGCGTGCCGCCGCCGACGAACACACTGGCCACGGGGAGGTCGGCGTCGCCGAGCACCCGCCGGGCCAGCCGCAGCTCGTCGAGCACGCTCGCGGCGTAGGTCGCGCGCGACGCCCCGGGGCCGAGCTCGTCGGCCGTGTAGGTGTTGAAGTCGCAGTAACCGCACCGCACCGTGCAGAACGGCACGTGCACGTAGACGCCGAACGGACGCCGGCCCAGCGCGGCGAGCGCGTCCGCGGGCAGCCCGCCGTCCTCCGGAGCGGCCTGGCCGTCCGGGAGGGTCGAGGGCATCAGACCGGCGTGCTCGGGCCGGGGACGAAGGGTGCGCCGTGACCGGGCACGACCAGCGCCGGGCCGAGCGCGAGCACCCGCTGCCGCGCGGCGGCCAGCTGGGCGCGGTCCGGCGCGAACGGGTCGTCGGCCGGGCCGTCCGCCGTCCACCACAGGTGGGTGCACACCACCAGCCCGTCCGCGGTGCTGGCCACCGTGCTCACGTCCTGCGGGCTGTGCCCCGGGGTCTCCAGCAGCCACACCGAGTCGGACAGGTGCGTCCCCTCGGCCGGGCGGTCGTCCCAGACGTCGTCCTGGTAGACGGCCCAGTGGTCGTGGAAGCGGGCCCGCGGGAACAGCGCCGCGTTGAGCGTGTGGTCCGGGTGGTGGTGGCTGAACACCACGTCGGTGACGTCCGACGGCGCCACCCCCAGCGCTGCGAGCGGGTCCAGGATGCGGGACCGGTCCGCGACCATGCCGGGGTCGACGACGGCGACCAGGTCGCCCTCGCGGAGCAGCACGACGGTGCTGGCGACCCGGTCCCCCACGTACCCGTTGGTGAGGACGTCGAACGACGCGGTCAACCCGTCAGCCCCTCGTCTGCCCGCCGTACATCGAGTCGAGCAGCGACTCGTACTTGGTCTCCACAACCTTGCGCTTGACCTTCAGGCTGGGGGTCAGCTCGCCGCCCTCCACGGTGAGGTCGTGGTCCAGGATCCGGAAGTCCTTGACCGTCTCCCAGCGGTTCAGCCGGCCGTTGAGCTCCTCGACGCAGGACTGCACGTAGGCGTGGACGGCGGGGTTCCCGGACAGCGACGGGTAGTCGGTGGCGGTGAGGCCCTGCGCCTTCCCCCACTGGGCCAGCGCGTCCGGGTCAAGGGTGACCAGGGCGGTCGCGAAGTTGCGCCGGTCGGCGTGCACGATCATCTGGCTGGCCAGCGGGCAGACCGCCTTGAACATGACCTCGATGGCCTGCGGGGCGATGTACTTCCCGCCGGAGGTCTTGACCAGGTCCTTCTTGCGGTCGGTGATCCGCACCCGTCCCGCCTCGTCGATCTCGCCGACGTCACCGGTGGCGAACCACCCGTCTGCTGTCAGCACCTCGGCGGTGGACTCCGGCAGGTTGTGGTACCCGCGCATCACCCCGGGGCCGCGGACCAGGATCTCGCCGTCCGCGGCGAGCTTGATCTCGGTGCCGGCGAACGGCGGGCCGACCACCCCGAATGCGGGGTCTTCGGGCCGGACCATGCAGGTCGCCGCGCTGGTCTCGGTCAGCCCGTACCCCTCCAGGACCAGCAGCCCGGCGGCGTGGAACCAGGTGGCGACGTCCTTCGACAGCGCCGCGCTGCCGGAGACCAGGTACCGGATCCGCCCGCCGAGCCGCTCGCGGATCTTGGACAGCACGAGCCGGTCGGCCAGGGCGAACTGGGCCTGGACGGCGAGGCTCGGCGACCGGCCCTCGAGCTGGGCCCTGGACACCTGGTTGCCCACCCCGAAGGCCCAGGTGAACAGCCGGAACTTGATCCCGCCCTCCTCCTGGACGGTCTGCACGACCTTGGCATAGACCTTCTCGTAGATGCGCGGGGCGCCGGCCATGAACGTGGGCCGCACGACCGCGAGGTTCTCCACGATCTTGTCGATCCGGCCGTCGACCGCGGTGGGGAAGCCGATCTGCAGCTGGACCGCCTCGAGCACCTTGCCGAAGGAGTGTGACAGCGGCAGCCACAGGTACTGCAGGTCGTCGGTGGACAGGATGCCGGTCGCCTCGACCGTGGCCCCCTCGTAGGTCCAGCAGCGGTGGGTCAGCTCGACGCCCTTCGGCCGGCCGGTGGTCCCCGAGGTGTAGATGAGGGTCGCGAGGTGCTCGGGCCGGACCGCGGCCACGGCCTCGTCGACGGCAGACGGATGGTCGGCCAGGTGCTTGGCGCCCAGGGCCTGCAGGTCGGCCAGGCTGAGCACCCACTCGCCGTCCGCCTGGCCGTCGAAGGTGATCACCCTGATCAGGTCCGGCAGGTGGTCCCGCTGGGCCCGCAGCTTGGCGATCTGCACGTCGTCCTCGGCGAAGATGATGCGGGTGTCGCTGTCGGCCAGGATGTAGGCGACGTCCTCGCCGCCGGTGGAGGGGTAGACCGTGGTCGCGGCCGCGCCGGCACACATGATCGCCAGGTCGGCGTACAGCCACTCGACCCGCGTGGCGCAGGCGATGCCGACCCGCTGCTCCGGCTGGATGCCCAGCGCCAGCAGACCGGCGGCCATGGTCTTGACGATGTCCCCGGTCTGCGCCCAGGTGACCGACGCCCAGCCGGTCTCGGTCGGAAAGCGGAATGCCTCGGCCCGCGGAGTGGCAGCCACCCGGTCGTAGAACAACCGGGCCACCGACACCGACGGGGTCGGGTAACCGCTCGAGTCCAAGCTTCCCGTGGTCGTCATGGTCATGCTTCCTCCACCTGTAGGTGCGACGCGTTGCCCGCATCAATCGCTCGGACCCACCCAGCAGCCTAGGACCGTTCGGCCGCCGGCCGCGTCCAAACCCGCTTCCCGATCGGATCCGCCTGGTGCCATAGTCGGCGGATGCGCACCGTCGAGGGGAGTCCCGGAGCCCGGGTTTCTGCGCTGGTCGTGGACACGCTGCTGCTCGGTGTGATCGGTTTCGGGGTGCTGCTGCTGTCGTTGGTCGCGTCCACCCCGTGGTGGAACAACAACGGGCAGCAGGGGGAGGGCGCCGGCGCCGCGCTGTACTCGCTGAACAAGGCGGTGCCCACCTGGTTCAGCTGGGCGACACTCGTGGCGATCGCGCTGCTCGCGGTGGCCCTGTCCGGGGCGCTGAGCCGGTCCGGCCCGCGGGCCAGCACCGGGCTGAAGTACGCCGAGCTGCGGCTGGTCCGGGCCGGGGTGGCCAAGGACGCCGACCCCGACCTGCCGCCACGCGTCGAGGAGGACGCGGCCCAACCGGCGCGCTGGCAGGTGGCCGTGCGCTGGCTGGCCCCGCTCGTGGTGTTCGCGCTGGTCTCGGCGCTGACCGACGGGCTCGTCGGACTAGTGGTCACGCTGGCCGGCTGGGCCTTCGCCGTGGTCCCGGGGCGGCGCTCGCTGTACGACCGGCTGGCCGGGGTCACCGTGGTGAGCGCCGGCTGGGCGGAGTGGCGGCGCCCCCGCAGCCGGGTCGGCAGCGAGGCCTGAGGTCAGCTGCTGGGCGGCAGGGCCCTGGTGAGCGCCGTCCGCAGCTTGGGGTCCAGGTCGTCGTGGGCGTCGTCGTGGGCCAGCAGCCGCCGGAGCACCTCGGGGTCGGTGCGCCGACCGGCGAACACCTGCCCGATGGTGACCCCGTGGGCGGGGCGCTCGACCACCTCGATCGGATCGCCGGCCCGTACCCGGCCGGGGCGCACCACGGCCAGGTAGGCGCCGGTGGCCCCGTGCTCGGTGAACCGCTTGACCCAGTGCGGCTCGTCCAGCCAGGCCTGGAAGGTGCTGCACGGCGTGCGCGGCGAGCGGACCTTGAGCAGCGGCCCGGTCCCCGGCTCGCCGACCTGCCACTGCTCGCCGATGACCGCGCCCGTGACGTCGACGCCCTCGGTGGCCAGGTTCTCCCCGAACAGTCCCGGCGGCACCTCCCGGGACAGCTCGGCCGCCCACCAGGCGGCGTCCTCGCGGGCGTAGGCGTAGACCGCCTGGTCGGGGCCGCCGTGGTGACGGGTGTCCATCTGCCGGTCGCCGGCCACCCCGAGCGGGCCGATCTCGACGTCGCCGTCCAGGGGCCGCTTGTCGATGGCGGTCGTGGCCAGGTCGCCGCCGCGGTCCGGGACCAGAGCGTGGACGGCGCAGACCGCCGCGAGCCGGCCGGTCACTTCTTGGTCCCGGTGTCCTCGGTGGACAGCGCGGCGATGAAAGCCTCCTGCGGGACCTCGACCCGGCCGACCATCTTCATCCGCTTCTTGCCCTCCTTCTGCTTCTCCAGCAGCTTGCGCTTGCGGGTGATGTCACCGCCGTAGCACTTGGCCAGGACGTCCTTGCGCAGCGCGCGGACGTTCTCACGGGCGATCACCCGGGCGCCAACCGCGGCCTGGATCGGCACCTCGAACTGCTGCCGCGGGATGAGCTCCTTGAGCTTGGCGGCCATCGCGGTGCCGTAGGCGTAGGCCTTGTCCTTGTGCACGATGGCACTGAAGGCGTCCACGGTCTCGCCCTGCAGCAGGATGTCCACCTTGACCAGCTGGGCGGCCTCCTCGCCGGTGGCCTCGTAGTCCAGCGAGGCGTACCCGCGGGTGCGCGACTTCAGCTGGTCGAAGAAGTCGAAGACGATCTCGGCGAGCGGCAGGCTGTAACGCAGCTCGACCCGGTCCTCGGACAGGTAGTCCATCCCGAGCAGGGTGCCGCGCCGGGTCTGGCACAGCTCCATGATCGCCCCGATGTACTCGCTGGGCGACAGGACGGTGGCCCGGACGACCGGCTCGTAGACCTCGGCCACCTTGCCGCCGGGGAACTCACTCGGGTTGGTCACGATGTGCTCGTCGGCGTCCTCCATGACCACCCGGTAGACGACGTTGGGCGCTGTGGAGATCAGGTCGAGGTTGAACTCCCGCTCCAGCCGCTCCCGCACGATCTCCAGGTGCAGCAGGCCGAGGAACCCGCAGCGGAACCCGAAGCCCAGGGCGGCCGAGGTCTCCGGCTCCCAGACCAGCGCCGCGTCGTTCAGCTGCAGCCGCTCGAGGGCGTCGCGCAGGTCGGGGTAGTCGTCGCCGTCGATCGGGTAGAGGCCGGAGAACACCATGGGCTTGGGGTCCCGGTACCCGGCCAGCGCGATGGTCGCCGGCTGATGGAAGTCGGTGACCGTGTCGCCGACCCGGGACTGGCGGACGTCCTTCACCCCGGTGATGAGGTAGCCGACCTCGCCGACGCCGAGCGCCTTGGAGGACACCGGCTCCGGGGAGATCACCCCGATGTCGAGCAGCTCGTGGGCGGCTCCGGTGGACATCATCCGGATCCGCTCGCGGGCGGTCAGCCGGCCGTCGATGACCCGGACGTAGGTGACCACGCCGCGGTAGGTGTCGTAGACCGAGTCGAAGATGACCGCGCGGGACGGTGCGTCGGCGTCGCCGACGGGCGGCGGCACCAGCGCGACGACGACGTTGAGCAGGTCGTTGACACCCTCGCCGGTCTTGGCAGAGACGCGCAGCACGTCGCCGGGGTCGCAGCCGATGATGTGCGCGAGCTCGGCGGCGTACTTGTCCGGCTGGGCGGCCGGCAGGTCGATCTTGTTGAGCACCGGGATGATCTGCAGGTCGTTCTCGAGGGCCAGGTACAGGTTGGCGAGGGTCTGCGCCTCGATCCCCTGGGCGGCGTCCACGAGCAGCACGGCCCCCTCACAGGCCGCCAGGCTGCGGGAGACCTCGTAGGTGAAGTCCACGTGTCCCGGCGTGTCGATCAGGTTGAGCACGTAGGTGACGCCGTCCGCCGCGGTGTACGGCAGCCGGACAGCCTGGCTCTTGATCGTGATGCCGCGCTCGCGCTCGATGTCCATGCGGTCGAGGTACTGCGCCCGCATGGAGCGCGCGTCGACGACACCGGTGATCTGCAGCATCCGGTCGGCCAGGGTCGACTTCCCGTGGTCGATGTGGGCGATGATGCTGAAGTTGCGGATCAGCGCCGGGTCGGTGCTGCCCGGGGCGGGAGCGGCTGACAGGTCCGGCGGCGGGTTCGGGGGCAGGTTCGAAGGCACTGGCTTCCTCGAGCGGGCGGACAGGGGCGGCGTCGGCGGTGTCGGCGATGCCGCGGCGTCGATAACGGAGACCATGGTCCCACGTCCCCACCCCCCCCGTTCCTGCATGAAGGTGCCCTTCTGTGCGCAAGGCCGAAGAAACCCACCCTTCATTGGCTTGAGGGCCCGGCCGGACGACGATGATGAAGGGCGCATTACTTCGACGACACGCACAGAAGGGCACCTTCATGCAGAAGGCGGGGGGGCCGCGGGGCGAGGTGGTCCTGCGCGACCCGAAGGCGATCCGGGCGCTGGCCCACCCGGCCCGGCTGCTCGTGATCCAGCGGCTGTTCTCCGGCGAGCCGGCCACGGCGACGTCGCTGGCCGAGGTCGCCGGACTGTCCGCCAGCGCGATGAGCTACCACCTGCGGGCCCTCGAGCGGTTCGGCGTCGTCGAGCGGGCCGAGCCGACCGGCGACGGCCGGGAGCACCCCTGGCGGGCCACCGGCCGCACCATCCGGGTGGACTCCGCGGCGCCGAGCGCCACCATGGCCGTCGAAGGAGCCGTGATCGGCGCGGTGCTCGACAGCACCCGTCAAGAGATCGACCGGTTCCTCGCCGGGCAGGCAGACGAGCCGCAGGAGTGGCGGGACGCGGTCGGGCTGGACTCCGGAGCGGTGACGGTGACTCTGCAGGAGCTCGCGCAGCTGCGCGACGACCTCGCCGCCCTCCTCTCGCCGTATCGGACCGTCCTGCGCACGCGGCCGCCGCAGGGCGCCCGTCGGGTGCGCGTCACGACGATCGTCGTCCCGCGGGACTGACGAGCTCGGCCGCCGGCTCGCTCCCGGCACCGCTGAGGGCTTGCACCCGGTCTTGCACGCACATATGCGAAGCGTTACCTTCGCAGTATGTCCTTCACATCTGCTGCGGCGTCCTGGCGGACCCGTGACGTGCTGGTCAGCGCCTCGGCCCGCGCGGTGTCCGAGCTGGGCAACGCGCTGGCCGTCGTCGCCCTGGTCCTCCGCATGCACGACTCGGGGGGCGGGGCCGGCTGGGTCGCCGCCGTCCTGCTGGCCGACGCGGTGCCGATCGCGCTGCTGTCCCCCGCGGCCGGGGTGCTCGTCGACCGGTTCGACAACCGTCGGCTGATCGTCGTCGCGAGCCTGGCCCAGGTCGGACTGTGCACGGCACTCGCCCTCACGACCAGCACGGCCGCGGTGCTCGCGCTGGTGGCCGCGCTCGGGGCCTGCACCGCGCTCACCGGGCCGGCATGGGGGGCCCTGGCCCGGCGGATGGTGGTGCCGGAGGCCCTGGCCGGTGTGTTCGGGCTGCAGCAGACGCTCTCCGCCCTGGCGCTGGTCGCCGGGCCGGCGCTCGGCGGGCTCCTCATGGGGGCCTACGGGCCGCGGGTGCCGCTGCTGGTGGACGCCGCCACCTTCCTCGCCGTGACCGGGGCGGCCGTCGCGATCCGGGTCCGGCGTCGCCCGGACGCCGAGCGGGCCGCGCGCGGCGCCGACGCCACCAGCCCCCGGATGCGCGACGGCTTCGAGCTGATCTGGCGGGACCGTCCGCTCGCCGCGGTGCTCGCCATGCTGTGCGCGTTCATCCTGGTCGGCGAGGTGGTCAACGTGGCCGAGGTGTTCCTCGTCCGCGACGCGCTCGGGGCCTCGGCGACCGTGTTCGGGATGGTCTCGGCGGCCTGGGCCGTGGGGCTGCTGATCGGTGCGGTGCTCGGCGGGACCCGCTCCAGCGCCGTCCAGCAGCTGCGTGCCGTGCTGGGCAGCGCCCTGGTCCTCGCGGTGGCCAGCGGGCTGGCCGGGACCGTCCCCTCCGTCGGCGTGCTGATCGGGCTGTTCCTCGTGGGCGGGGTGGCCAACGGGGTGCTCGGCGTGTGCGCGATGGCCTGGACGATGCTGCGGGTGGACGACGCCGTGATCGGGCGGGTGGGCGCGGCCCTCAACGGGGTCACCCGGATGTCGGGGATCCTGGCCCTCGCGGTCGGCGGGCTCGCGGTCGGGCTGCTGCACCCTCGGCTGGTGTTCGGGCTGTCCGGTGCCGCCGGGGTTGCCGTCGTCCTGGCGTTCCTGCCGCTGCTCGCCCGCAGCGCCTCCGTCCGCCCGCTGCCCCGCATGAAGGTGCCCTTCTGTGCGCAAGGCCGCACGAACCGCACCTTCATGGACGGCGATGAAGGGCGCCTTGCTGCGACAACACGCACAGAAGGGCACCTTCATGCAGGAGGGGGGATCTAGCCTGGGGCAGGTGTGGCGCCGCCTCGTGGACCTGCTGGCCCCCCGCCGCCCGCCGGGCCGACCCCTTTCGACGCAGCCCGCGCAGCCGGCGGTGGCGTACGACTACGACGGGCCGGTCCGCCTCCTCTACACCCCCGAGCGGGACGGCGACGCGGACCCCGGCGAGGTGGTGTGGACCTGGGTGCCCTACGAGGAGGACCCCGCGCAGGGCAAGGACCGCCCGGTCGTCGTCGTGGGCCGGGTGCTCGCCGGGCGGCTGGGCGACTTGGCCGTCGTCATGCTGTCCAGCCGGGACCACTCCGACGACCCCGACTGGCTGGTGCTCGGCCGCGGCGGCTGGGACCGGGAGGCCCGGGTGAGCAGCGTCCGTCTCGACCGGGTGTTCGGCGTGCCGCCGGACGCCGTCCGGCGCGAGGGCGCCGCCCTGGACCGGCCACGCTTCGACAAGGTGGCGCAAGAGCTGCGCGCGCTGCACGGCTGGGTTTGAGGCCGGGCCAGGCTCGCTGATACCCTCAGACACCGCGCCTGCGCGCCGTCCCGGCGTGCTCGCAACTCCTGACGAATCGACTGAGGCTGGCACGTGGCGAACATCAAGTCCCAGATCAAGCGCATCCGCACCAACGAGAAGGCGCGGCTGAGCAACAAGGCAACTCGCTCGGCGTTGAAGACCGCTGTGAAGCGGTTCCACGTCGCGGCCGAGTCCGGCGACCTCGATGCGGCCCGCGAGGCGCTGACCTCCGCCAGCCGCAAGCTCGACAAGGCGGCCAGCAAGGGCGTCATCCACAAGAACCAGGCGGCCAACCGGAAGTCCTCGATGGCCAAGCAGTTCAGCACCCTCGCCAGCTGAGTCGACCCAGCCGCAGCGAACTCGACGGCGCCGCTCCCCCACCAGGGACGGCGCCGTCAGCATGCTTCGGCGGTCCTGTGACGGGGACTCAGGCCGAGCGCGCCGCCGTGACCGCCAGCACCGCCTTCTCCAGGGCGTAGCCCGGGTCGGCCGCACCCCCCATGCCCTTGACGCTCGCGTCCGCCTCCGCGACCGCGGCGATGGCCCGGGCCAGACCGTCCGGCGCCCAGCCGCGGGCCTGGCGGCGCACGATGTCGACCTTCCACGGCGGCAGCCCCAGGTCGCGGGCCAGGTCGCCCGCCCGGGCGCCCTGCGGCGCTGACGCGAGCCGCCCCACCTGGCGCAGACCCTGTGCGAGCGCGCTCGTGAGCAGCACCGGCGCCACCCCGCAGCCCAGCGCGAACCGCAGCTGTTCGAGCGCGTCCGAGGTCCGGCCGTCGATGGTCAGGTCGGCCACCTGGAAGCTGGACACCTCGGCCCGGCCGGCGTAGTAGCGCTGCACCACAGACGCCGTGATCGGTCCCTCGGTGTCGGACACCAGCTGGGCGCAGGCGTTGGCCAGCTCGCGCAGGTCGCTGCCGACCGCCTCGAGGAGCACCTGGGCGGCGTCCTCGGCGATGGACCGACCGGCCCCGGCGATCTCGCCGCGCACGAACCGCAGCCGCTCGGACGGCTTGGGCGTCGGGCACTCGACCTCGGTGGCCCGCACCGCCCGGCAGGCCTCCAGCACGGCCTTGGCCCGGTTCGCGGCGCCTCCGTGGACGACGACGAGGACGACGTGCTCGGCCGGGTCGCGCAGCACCGTCGCCACCTCGGCGGCCAGGTCGCCGGACAGCTCGTGCGCCCGGTCGAGGACCAGCACCGTGGTCTCCCCGAACAGCGAGGGACTGGTCAGCTCGACCAGCTGGCCGGGCTCGAGGCTGCCCGGCTCGAGCCGTCGGACGTCGGCCTCCGGGTCGGCCGCCCGCACCGCAGCCACGACGCGCCCGACCGCACGCTCGGCGAGGAAGGTCTCGGGGCCGAGCACGAGGGTGACCTGGGGCGGCTGCGCGGACATCGCCGCCAGCATGCCACGGGGGTCCGACGACGAGGAAAGCCGCGGTCGGTGCCGGGGTCAGCGCCGGGGTCAGCGCCGGGGTCAGCGCCGGGGCACCACCCGCGGTGACCCACCGAGCACCGCGAGGTCGCCGTGCTCGTCGGTGCGCAGCACCAGGGCGCCGTTCGCCGTCGCCAGGTCCAAGGTGCTGCGGGCCGGGTGCCCGTAGCCGTTGTCCGCACCCACCGACACCAGCGCCGCGCGCGCCCCCACCGCCTCGATGAACGCGGCCAGCTGCACCCGCGACCCGTGGTGGGCGACCTTGAGGACGTCAGCCCGCAGCAGCTCGGGCCGGGCCAGCAGAGCCCGCTGCGCGGCCAGCTCGACGTCACCGCTGAGCAGCAGCACGGTGCCGGCGGTCTCGACGCGCAGCACCACGCTGGCGTTGTTCGGCGCCGACCCCTCCCCGTGGATGAGCCGGGCCGGCCACAGCACCCGCCAGCTCAGCGGGCCCACCACGCGCTGCTCGTCGAGGGAGGCGGGCGCCAGCGGGACACCGGCCGCCGCGGCCCACGCCCGCACCCGGGCCGCCTCGTCGTCGGGCTCGGCCAGCGGGGACACCTCCACCGCGCCGACGGCCCGACCCCGCAGCACGCCGGGCAGCCCCTCGACGTGGTCGGCGTGGAAGTGCGTGAGCACCACGAGGGGCACCCGGCGGACGCCGAGGTCGCGCAGACAGCGGTCGACTGCGTCCGGGTCGGGCCCGGCATCGACGACCACCGCGGACGCCGGGCCGGCTGCCAGCACCACGGCGTCGCCCTGGCCGACGTCGCAGACGACCGCGACCCAGCCCGGCGGCGGCCACCGCGGTCGCAGCCCGAGCGGTGAGACGGCCACGAGCAGCACGACCAGGACGCCCGCGGTCCAGCCTCGGTGCCGGCGCAGCACGGGCGTGCTGAGGCCGAGCGCGAGCAGCAGCCCGGCCAGCAGCGCGGCTCCGGCCAGCCCGGTCGGCCAGCCCAGCGCGGCCCCGGGAGCCTGCGCTGCCGTCCGTCCCACCAGGACGATCCACGCGGCGGGGACCCCGGCCAGCCGCCCGGCGACCTCGGCCAGCCACGGCGCCACCGGTCCGGTCACGGCGGCGACGACGCCGAGCACGGTCGCCGGGGGCACTGCCGGCGCGGCCAGCAGGTTGGCCGGGATGGAGACCAGGCTGATGCTCGGGTTGAGCAGCACCAGCACCGGGGCGACCGCCACCTGCGCCGCGGCCGGGACGGCGAGGGCGTCGGCCAGCCGGCCGGGCAGCACCCGGGCGAACGCCGTCCGCCAGCCGGGGGCCAGCACCAGCAGCCCGGCCGTGGCCAGCACTGACAAGGCGAATCCGGCCGACCGGGCCAGGAACGGGTCCACGAGGACGAGCAGCAGCACGGCCGAGGACAGCGCCGGCAGGCCGCGCCGCCGCCCGCCCCTGGTCAGGGCGACCACGGCGACCAGCCCCATGACGGTCGCCCGCAGCACGCTCGGCTCCGGCCGCGCGAGCACCACGAAACCGGCCAGCCCGAGGACGCCGGCCAGCGGCACGGCTCGGGCCCGCAGCCCCACCCAGCGCGCCGTGAGCAGCACGGCTGCCAGCACGACGGCGACGTTCGCACCGCTCACGGCCACCAGGTGGGTCAGCCCGGCCCGGCGGAAGTCCTCCTCGAGATCCGCCGGGAGGTTCGTCGTGTCGCCGACGACGAGGCCGGGCACCAGCCCGCGCGGGTCCGGGGGCAGCGCTGAGACAGAGTCCCGCAGCCCGGCCCGCAGCCGGGCCGCCACCCGCTGCAGCAGCCAGGGCGGCCCGACCTCGGTCGGCGGGCCGCGGGCGTCGAGCAGCGCCGTGACGTCGGCGTCCGGTTCGGCGGGAGCCAGCCGGACCGTGGCCCGCACGTGCTGGCTCGGCAGCAGCCCGGCCCAACCGTGGTCCGCCGCGAGCACCACCACGGGCAGCCGGGTGCCGAAGACCGCACCCCTCGCCTGCACCCGCTCGACCCGCGCCCGCAGCACCACCCCCTCCACCCCGGGGACGCCGGCCGCCGGACGACGGGCCCGCGGATCGCCGGTCACCACGAGGTCCACGGTGGCCACGGCCCGCTGCTCGGACAGGCCGGGCAGCGGTCCCGCGTGCAGCGCGACCACCCGGGCGACCGCCGAGCCGGCCGCCGCGGCGGCGCAGGCGCCGGCCGCGAGCAGCACCAGCGCGGTGCCCCGCCGAGCGCCCCGCCGCTGCAGGAGCCGCACCCCGAGGGCCCCAGCCGTCGCGGCCAACACGGCAGTGAGGGCCAGGCCGAGCCGGACCGGCAGCGCCACGACCGCCAGCGCTGCGAGCCAGGCGGCCACCGCCGACGGGAGCAGCCGCAGGTCCGGGCGGTCCGCCTCGAGGAGCTCCGCGGACGCCGGCGCGCTCACACCCGCACCCGGTCCTTCAGATCGGCGAACTTCTTCGCCCCGATGCCGCTGACCTCGCGCAGCTCGTCCACCGTGGAGAAGTGGCCGTGCTCGGTGCGCCAGTCGGCGATGCGCTGGGCCAGCACCGGGCCGACTCCCGGCAGCGCCTCCAGCTGCTCGACCGTGGCGGCGTTGAGGTCGAGCTGCCCGCCCGTCCCGGCCGCCGCCCCCGCCGCGCCGCCGCCGGGCGCGGCAGCGGACGCCGCGGCCACGCCGACCAGGACCTGCTCGCCGTCCACCAGCCGGCGGGCCAGGTTGAGCGGGGTGAGGTCGACGCCGGGCAGCGCCCCGCCTGCGGCGATGAGCGCGTCGACCACCCGGGCGCCCGCGGCCAGCCGCACGATGCCGGGTCGACGAACCTTCCCGGCCACGTCGACGACGACCCCCGCCGACCCCGAGGCGCTGGTGCTCCCGCCGGCCGACGGCGCGGACGGCGCGGTGACCGCGGGCAGCCCCAGCCCGACCGGGGCCGAGCGGCGCTGGTATCCCAGCCCGAGCAGCACCGCGAGGCAGCCCACCAGCGCCAGGCCGGCCACCGCCCGGCGGTCCAGCGTCAGCCGGCCACCGAGCACGGCCGGGGGGATCCGGGCGACCAGCGCCGCACGCAGGCCGCCGGCAGCACCCGGCCGTGGGACCGGGTCGGGCGGGTCCGGTGGATCGGTGGCCACGTCGTCCGGCTCGACCTCCGGCCAGGCCTCCGAGACCTCCGGGACCTCCGGGACCGGCCAGGCCTCCGAGACCTCCGGGACCTCCGGGACCCAGCCGGCGCCCGGCAGGACCCGGCGCAGCCGGCTGCGGGCGCCGCGGCCAGCGTCACCCCGGGTCCGTCGCAGCGGCAGGCCGACCATGCCGGCAGCCTGGTCCGCCACCGGTGCGCGGGGGCTCCCCGTCAACGAGTCGGTGGACAACCCCGGCCGGTGGACTGCCGCCGTCCGTGATCGTTATGAGCGGTTAGCGGGCGCCGGTAGACGGCCGGATCGGACCACAGCCGGCGGTGATGAAGGGGCGGTTGTTGCGGTGGCACGCACAGAAGGGACCCTTCATGCGGGAAGGGCGGGGTCAGCGGGGGACGACGGCGACGGCGATCATCCCGGGGCCCACGTGCGCGCCGACGACGGCGCCCACCTCGCTGACCCGCAGCTCGCCCAGTCCCGGCACCCGCTGCCGCAACCGCTCGGCCAGCTGCGCGGCGCGCGGCCGCGCGGACAGGTGGTGCACCGCGATGTCCACGGCGGCCACGCCAGCCCGCTCCACCGCGAGCTCCTCCAGCCGGGCCAGCGCCTTGGAGCTGGTGCGCACCTTCTCCAGGGGCAGGATCCGCCCGTCCACCACCTGCAGCAGCGGCTTCACTGCCAGCGCCGAGCCGAACCACGCCGCCGCGGGTCCGATCCGCCCGCCGCGGCGCAGGTACTCCAGGGTGTCCACGTAGAACAGCGCCGACGACTCCCCGCAGCGCTTCTCGACCACCGCGACGACCTCGTCCAGGGTGGCGCCGTCAGCCGCGGCGTGGGCAGCGGACAGCGCCGGGTAGCCCATGGCCATCCCGATCGTGCGCGAGTCGACCACCCGCACCGGCACCGGCGCGTCACCGGCCGCCAGCCGGGCCGAGCCCACGGTCCCGGAGATGTCCGCCGACAGGTGGACCGAGACGATCCCGGTCGCCCCGGCCTCCGCCGCCGCCCGGTACGCGGACAGGAAGGTGGCCGGCGCCGGGCGTGACGTGGTCACCGGCCGCCAGGTGCGCAGCGCCTCGGCCACCTCGTCGGAGGAGATCCCGGTGCCCTCGTCGTACGAGTGCCCGGCCACGACCACCTGCACCGGCACGACCAGCACCCCGAGCTGCTGGACCAGCTCAGTCGGCAGATACGCCGTCGAGTCGGTGACGACAGCGATGGTCCCGGCCATGGATCGAGGCTAGCGCCGCGCGCTCAGGCCGGGACGACGTTGACGAGCTTCGGCGCCCGCACCACGACGGTGCGCACCCCTCGCCCGTCCAGCGCCTTGACCACGGCCGGGTCGGCCAGCGCCAGCTCGCGCAGCTCGTCCTCGCCGATGCCCGGCGCGACGTCCAGCCGGGCGCGCACCTTGCCGGCCACCTGCAGCACGCAGGTCACCGAGTCCTCCACCAGCAGCGCCGGGTCGACGGTCGGCCAGGCGGCCCTGGCCACGGTCGGCCGGTGCCCCAGCCGGGCCCACATCTCCTCGGCGGTGAACGGGCAGGCCAGCGACAGCATGACGGCGACCGCCTCGACGGCCTCGCGCACCGCCGGGTCGGCCGGCCCGCAGCCGGTGTCGACCGCCTTGCGGGTGGCGTTGACCAGCTCCATCATCCGGGCGACCGCGACGTTGAACCGGAAGTCCTCCACCGCTGCGGCCGCGTCGGCGACCGCGCGGTGGGTGACCCTCCGCAGCCCGGCGTCCCCGGTGGTCGGGTCGGCGCCGACGGGGGCGGCGACGTCCCCGGACAGCCGCCAGGCCCTGGCCAGGAACCGCGCCGACCCGGTGGGCGAGACGTCGGCCCAGTCGATGTCGTCCTCGGGCGGCCCGGCGAACACCATCGACAGCCGCACCGCGTCGACGCCGTGGCTGCCCAGCTCGTCGGACAGGCGCACCAGGTTGCCCCGCGACTTGCTCATGGCCGACCCGTTCATCACGACCATGCCCTGGTTCAGCAGCCGGGTGAACGGCTCGGTGAAGTCGACGTAGCCCAGGTCGTGCAGCACCTTGGTGAAGAACCGGCTGTACAGCAGGTGCAGGATCGCGTGCGTCACTCCGCCGACGTACTGGTCGACCGGCATCCACTCGCGGGCCCGCTCGACGTCGAACGGCGCGGTGGCCAGGTCCGGGGACAGGTAGCGCAGGTAGTACCAGGACGAGTCGACGAAGGTGTCCATGGTGTCGGTGTCCCGCTCGGCGGACCCGCCGCACCGCGGGCACTCGACATGCACCCAGTCGCTGGCCGCGGCCAGCGGCGAGCGGCCCTTGGGCGCCAGGTCCAGCCCCTCGGACGCCGGCAGCCGGACCGGCAGCTCGTCGTCCGGCACCGGGACCTCGCCGCAGGACGGGCAGTGCACGACCGGGATCGGGGTGCCCCAGTAGCGCTGCCGGGAGATCAGCCAGTCGCGCAGCCGGTAGTTCACCGCCGACCGGCCCAGCCCGTCGGCCTCCAGCCGGGCCACGATGGCCGCGATCGCCTGCTCCTTGCGCATGCCGTCCAGCGGCCCGGAGTTGACCAGCAGGCCGTCCCCGGTCGTCGCAACGCCCGTGACCGCTGGGTCCTCCTCGCCCGTGTCCACGACCACCCGCACCGGCAGGTCGAACGCCCCGGCGAAGTCCAGGTCGCGCTGGTCGTGCGCCGGCACCGCCATGATCGCGCCGTGGCCGTAGTCGGCCAGCACGTAGTCGGCGGCCCAGATCGGCAGCGCCTCCCCGTTGACCGGGTTGATCGCGTACCGCTCCAGGAACACCCCGGTCTTCGGCCGCTCGGTGGACATCCGGTCGATCTCGGAGGTCTGCCGGACCTGCTCCAGGTAGGTCGCGAACTGCGCCTGCGCCTCGTCGGAGGCGCCGCCGGCCAGCTCAGCGGCCAGGTCGGAGTCGGCCGCGACCACGAAGAAGGTCGCGCCGAACAGGGTGTCCGGACGGGTCGTGTAGATGGTGACCGGCTCGTCCCGCTGCTCGATCCGGAATTGCACGTCGGCCCCGGCGCTGCGCCCGATCCAGTTGCGCTGCATGGTCAGGACCTTGTCCGGCCAGCCGCCCTCCAGCTGGGCCATGTCGTCCAGCAGCCGGTCCGCGTAGTCGGTGATCCGGAAGTACCACTGGGTCAGCTTCTTCTTGGTGACCGGGGTGTCGCAGCGCTCGCACCGGCCGCCCACGACCTGCTCGTTGGCCAGCACGGTCTGGTCCTTGGGGCACCAGTTGACCTGGGACGGCTTGCGGTAGGCCAGCCCCTCCTCGAACAGCCGCAGGAACAGCCACTGGTTCCAGCGGTAGTAGTCCGGGTCGGAGGTCTGCAGCATCCGGTCCCAGTCGAAGGACAGCGCGTACCGGCGCATCGACGCGGTGCCCACCGCGATGTTGCTGTCGGTCCACTCGACCGGGTCCACCCCGCGAGTGATGGCGGCGTTCTCGGCGGGCAGCCCGAAGGAGTCCCAGCCGATCGGGTGCAGCACGTTGTAGCCGCGCAGCACCCAGTACCGGGCCACCACATCACCCAGCGCGTACGCCTCGGCGTGGCCCATGTGCAGGTCGCCGGAGGGGTACGGGAACATGTCGAGCACGTACTTGCGCGGCCGCGGGTCGGCCGGGTCGCCGCTGCGGAACGGCGCCAGCTCGTCCCACACGGGCAGCCACTTGTCCTGCGTGGCGAACACGTCGTACGCCTCGCGCTCGGTGGGCCGGCTCTCGGTGCTCTCGCTCATCGTGTCCTCGTCGTCGTGCTCGGTGTCCGGACATGAAAAGACCCCTCGCTCAGGAGGGGTCGCCGTGCCGCCAGCTCGCTCCTGGTCAGCACGGCCCGGTAAGGAGCAGCGGATACCGCATGGGTCGAGGGTACCGCAGGGGGGCGCTCAGCCGCCGAGCCCCGCAAGCAACGCTCCGGCCGCCGCCGTCCCGACCCCCTCGTGGACGGCGAACGACCAGTGCATGCCGTCGGGGTTGCCGGTGCCGGCGTCCAGCGACGGCTGCACGATCGGGTCGAGGTCGACGAAGCCGGTGCCGTGGGCCACGGCCCACCGGCGGGCCGCGCCGACGGCGGGCCCGTGGTGCCGCAGCGAGGGGTACGCCGGCGCCGAGTGCGGCGAGGGCCCGAGCAGCACCACCGGGATGTCCCCGGCGAGCAGCCGCACGGCCTGCACGATCCGGGCCAGGTAGGTGTCGGTGGCCCGGATCACCCGCGGCCCCCACTGTTGGTGCACCGAGCGGACCCGCCGGCGCAGCCCGCCCGGGCGCAGGTAGGCGATGCCCTCGCGCAGGTAGGTGGGCACGGCCGCGGACAGGTGGTCCATCTGTCCGACCCCGAGCAGCAGCGCGTCCGCCCGCGGGGCCAGCACGGTGGCCACGTTCGGGTCCTTGGTGAGCGCCCACCAGCCGTCCCGCGCCGTCCAGCCGAGCCGGGCCACCACGTCGGCCCGCCACGGCCGGCCGGTGGCCGCCTCGAGCGCGGCCGCGCAGACGTTCGGGTACAGCCGCGAGTCGGTGAGCACCTCAGGCCGCTGCGGGCCGTGGAAGGAGAGCGAGTCGGCGATGACCAGCAGGTGCCCTGGCTCGGTCACTCGGCGCCTGAGGGTCGGTCCACGTTGGGCATCTCGGCCGGGGGGATCAGCGCCCGCCGGCGGCGCAGCTCGCGGTCGCCACCCTCCAGCAGCGTGGCCAGGTCGCCGTCGTCCCAGGGCGCGAGCATCGCGGTGCCGGAGCTGAGCTCGCCGGCCCAGCCCGCCACGTCGGCCGGCGGGTACTCCGAAAGCCGCCCGCGCAGCCGCCGCTCCAGGTCGACGGGGGCGATCCCCGGGCCCGGGCCCAGCACACAGAACTGGGCGCCGCTCCAGCGGGCCACGACGTCGCCGGCCCGGACGACGCCCTTCAGCGCATCGGCCACGGCCACCAGGACCCGGTCGCCGGCCGCCAGGCCGCCCCGAGCGTTGACCGAGGCGATCCCCCGCACGTCGATGAAGGTGCAGTGCACCGCGTTGCCGGACCGACGAGCGGTGGCCACCACCTGGTCGCCGAGCAGGGTCAGCCCCCGCCGGTTGAGCAGGCCGGTGAGCGGGTCCTCCACCGCGGCCCGCTCCGCTGCCGTCGCGGCCCGCTCCAGCCGGTCCAGGCCCTGCCTGCGGGCCAGGTTGATGACGACCGCGAGGAGGGTGGCCACGGCCATCGCGAACCCCCAGAACCGCAGCCCCGGGTCGGGGAGCAGCAGCAGGCAGCACAGCCAGGCCGTCCACAGCCCGGCCAGGGCCAGGGCCAGCCACCGCGGGGCCAGCACCCAGGCACCGGCCGCGACCATGACGAGCATGACGTAGCTGGTCTGCTCGGGCTCGTGGGTCAGTGCCATCTGCGCGAGGGCATGGGCCGCGGCCAGCCAGGCCGAGCCGACCGCCACCGGATGCGCCCAGGAGCGGGGCAGCCGGTCCCGGCTGGTCCACCCGGTGAGCACCGCCAGGCCCAGTGCGGAGACCGCGGCGAACGCCGTCAGGACGACGGCCGTGCGGCCCTCGAGCAGGAACGGGTGGAGCACCGCGAGCAGCACGAACAGCAGGGACAGCGCGCCGGTGATCGCGGGCAGCGCAGCCGCGACGGCCGCGTCGTAGGTGCGCCGCACCCGCTCCGCGCTTGCCTGCCCATTCGCCTGCATGAAGGGTCCCTTCTGTGCGCACCGCCGAAGTTACGGGACCTTCGTGCGTCGCGTCACTGACCCCCGGGTTCTCGGCTGGCCGCCCGAGGGCTCAGTCGGCCTCGATCAGCCGGAACAGCCGGATGGCGGAGTCTTGCAGGTACTGGGGAACGTCCTCGTTCATGACCTCACCGAGGAAGTCCCGCACGTAGCGCAGCACGTCCACGCTCACCTCGACCGTCGCCTCGGCGTGCGCGGGCATCGCCGTGTGCGTGCGCAGCGCCTCCCGCACGCTGCCCAGCCGGGTGATCAGGTCGTCGGTCCACTCTGGGGCTGCATTGTCGTCCACGGGTCACGACCCTATGCGCTGGACGTCGACAATCAGGACACCCGGCGTGACACTCACCGAGAGGTCAGCAGGTCGCCGATCACGAGCAGCACCAACACCAGCACGCCGATACCGACGGCCACGGCCAGTGGGACGACCCACAGCGCGTACGGGTGGGTCCGGGCGCGATGGTGACCGGCCGGCCACCACGGGTGGGGTCGGCGGTGCCGGGCCACGGCCGCACCAGCCATGGCACCCAGCCTCGCACCGAAGAGCCCCCCGCGGGTGGTGACCAAAGCCCTCTCAAGGCACCTGCGGCGACCGCCCTGCCGGTGCGAACCGTGCTCCAGCGGGGCGGACCCGCGCGTTCGCGCCCGAGGCGTTCGCTGACCAGCCGACCGAGTGCTCGATCAGGTCTGAGCCGGCGGATCCGAGTCCACGAAGAAGTCGACCGAGGGGCGGTTGCCGCACTCCGGACACAGGCTCAGACCGGGAGTCCAGCGTGGTTCCAGACCGACACCGGTGGGCAGCCAACGGACGACGCGCCAGTCACCTTGGTGTCCGCAGTTGGGGCAAGGCGGTGGGACATAGGCGCGACGCTCGGTATCGCTGTACGTGCGCTCGTCCTCAGCCATGTCACTGATCGTACCTGTGAGGTCTCGAGGAGCCTCCCTCGGCCACGTCACCTGCGGTCACCGAGCACGTCCGGGCGGGGCTGGAGAACGGACCGCTCAGGGAAGGTCCCGGGTCACCCGGCGCGAGCTCGCGAAGGCGTTGAGGGCTGCGGGTACGCCGTGCTCGGGTCACGCAGTGCGCGACGGTCTGCTGCACCTTCGCCGGGTGAACCCGCCGTTAGTTCGCCGTTAGTTCGGACGGTCGGCGAGGAGTCGGGCGGACCTTCGCAGCCGAGGTCGCCTCCCTGCGCCAGGGGCCCGGTGGGCGCGGCCCGCACAGGTGCCGCCGTCGCGGCGATGGTGCGGGGGCCTGCACCGGACGTGCTCCTCACCTGCGGCCCCGACGCTCCGGCCGGCGTCATCGTCAGGGTGCAGGAACCAGGTTCAGCGAACGGGACCAGCTGCACGTCGGTGGTCGTGTCACCCCACCGGTTCAGTGCGCCCTCGACCAGGCCGCGGTGGATGCCGCACACGACGTCGGGGTACTCCTCGGCCACCGTCAGCAGGGGGCACCGGGTCAGCCGGACCGTCCTGGCCTGCGGCCCGGTCCGTGGCGAGAAACGCAGCCGCTCCAGCAGGTCGACGACCGCCCGGCGGCGAGCCACCGCTCCCCGCCCGCTCGGCGCCTCCACACCCGCGGCCAGCTCGGCGCCCCAGGACCTGCCGGCCACGACGGCGTCCTGCCTCGGGTGCCGGCTGTGGCGACGCAGCGCGGCCGCGAGGGTGGCCGCCAGGCCGGCGTACTCCCGCACCAGCGGATCAACTGCATCGGGCACCGTGCTGTACTGCCAGGCCGGGCGTCCCCGCCCGCTGGGTATGGCCCTGGACCGGTGGACCAGACCCTCCCTCACCAGGTTCTCCAGATGCTCCCGCAGCGTGTTGGGGTGCAGCGAGGTGGCCGCACTCAGACCGGCCAGGGTCACCGGGGCCGGCTGGCCCTCGAGAGCTCGCAGCACCACTGCCTGCGCGGGTGAGGACCGCTGCGAGGTCAGTGAGGCAGTCGCGGGTCGCGGGCCATAGCCGGGCTCGGGGAGTCGGCTCCAAATATTTTCCACGGCCCAAATAGTAGTTTAATATGTGAGACGCCGCCACGCCGGCGACACGTCCGCCACCCGGAGGCCACCTGTGAACGCAACCGTCATCGCGTCCTCGCTCGCCGACTCTCAGGCCGCCGAGGCCATCCGCGCGCACCACGCGCAGATGGCCGGCGCGCTGACGGTCGCCGTCGCCGCCGTCCTGGCCGGCGCCGAGCACGACGCACCCGCCGAGACGCGGAGCGCGGCCGCCGACCTCGCGGCCTGGTGCGAGCGAGAGCTGCTCCCCCACGCCGCCGCCGAGGAACACACCCTCTACGGCGCCGCGCGGTCCCGCCCGGAGTCCCGGCTGCTCGTCGCGGCGATGTCCGCCGAGCACGAGGTCCTCACCGGGCTGGTCCGCGAGCTGGCCTCGACAAAGACCTCCCCGGCCGCAGCGACTGCCGCGGCCGGTGCGCTCCAGGCCGTGTTCGACAGCCACCTGGCCAAGGAGAACGACCTTCTCGTGCCGCTGCTGGAGTCCGCGCCCGACGTCAGCCTCTCCGACCTGCTCGAGCAGATGCACCACAGCCTCAGCGGAGCCGCCGACGACCGCGCGGTCTCCAGCCCGGCCCACGACGTCGTCCCCGCGGCGCAGGGCCACGCGTGCGACTGTGGGCACGACGACGAGCCGGGCTACCCCGTCCTCGACGCGCGCACCGTCCCGCACGCCATCCGGCACGCGACGATCTTCGGAGCCCTCGACGCCGTCCGCGCCGGCGACGGCCTCGTGCTGCTCGCCCCGCACGACCCGCTGCCCCTGCTCGACCAGATCGCCCAGCGCCATCCCGGACACTTCGAGGTCAGCTACCTCCAGCGTGGGCCGCAGACCTGGCGGCTGCAGTTCGCCCGGCAACCCTGAGCCCCACCCAGCGGCCCATACCGGCCGTCGCCCACGCCCAAGCAAGCGGAGACCAGCCCGTGGACCTGACCCAGATGCACCACGCCGTGGTAGCCGCCCATGCGGAGGCCCTCACCGAAGCCGTCAACCAGGTCGAGGGCCTGGACGGTGCCAGCTGCGGGCCGCACCTGAAGCACCTGGCCCAGCTGGCCGCCGCGGCCGCTGCTGAGGGAGTCTCAGCCGAGGCCTGGCGCTCGGCCGTCCTCGCCGAGGCCGGGCCGACCGCCGCCACCGCCGTGGACACCGCCGAGACGTGCATGCGCCAGTCCGGCCTGTGGCCCTGGCGCACCTGAGTCCTACCGCCGGCGTTCCAGGTCGCGGTGGATGGTCATCTCGCGGTGCAGCGCGACCCCCGGCGCGTCGAACGGTTCGTGGTCGGGTACCCGTTGGACGGCGACGACCAGTGCGCCGGTGTCCGTCACCGCCTCAACGGTCCCCGGGGGCGCCCAGCGTCCCGAGCTCGCGGCCGACGAGACCCGGCATCGGCGGTTCGACGTGGATGGGGGGCAGCAGCCGGTCGAGGCGGCGGGGCATCCACCAGGCTCGCCGTCCGGCGATGGCCATCGCGGCGGGGACCAGGACGAGGCGGACCACAGTGGCGTCGATGGCGATCGCGACGGTCAGGCCGAAGCCGAACAGGTTGACCACCCGCTGGTCGTTGAGCAGGAAGCTGGCGAACACCACGACCATCACCGACGCCGCGGCGGTGATCACCCGGGCGGTGGCCGCGACCCCGTCGGCGACCGAGCGGCCGG
>JBBSAJ010000024.1:0-40357 GCA_038252405.1 Actinomycetes bacterium
AGATGCGGTCGGCCCAGTGGGCGTTCGCCTCGTTGCGCCGAAGGGCAGTCAGCAGGGTTAAGCACGCGGCCGGTCCGTTCGGGGTTACGTAAGGCATCCACCCCTGGAGACCACGTATCACCCCCATCTGCGAGACAAGACTGTTGTCGCACCACGAGTGCCGGGGTCAGGCCGGGCTGGCAGCAGTAACGGGGTCGAGTGGCTGGCCAGTGGATCTGGTCTGCAGCCGAGGACTTCCGCTCCCTCAACACCGATGCCAGCTCGGCCGTGATCCCTCGGGCCTTAAATGGACGTCACGGCGATCGCGCGCTGAACCGAGACGATGGCCGATCCCGAGCATCCCTGCCCTCCAGGTACCTGCGCGTACAGGGCGAACTCGAGCTCATCATCGATCAAGGTCGGGCTGGTGACCGCGCGTAGCCCGCTCCCCCGGAACCGCCTCGCTGGCCGGACCGCTGCTTCAGCTCACCCGCGCGCGGCGGACTCGAGATCCTCGCGACGGTGCAAGGTGGTGCGCTCGCGGCCGCGGCTCGCCCCGAGGTCGCGCTCAGCGGTGTCGATGCGGAGCCATCCGGCCAGGTCCACCGGCGTGACCCCGCGCTCGGCGAGCAGCGGGACGACGCCGTCGCCACCCTTGGGCTCGACTCCCTCGAAGTCGGCCAGCAGCGAGGCGACCGTGGCGGCGGCGTCCTTCTTGTTCGTGCCGATGATCCCGGTCGGCCCTCGCTTGATCCAGCCGGCGACGTACAGGCCGGGCACGGCGGTGCCGTCGGCGTCGACGACACGCCCCTCGACATTGGGGATCACGTTGCGGCGCGCGTCGAACGGGACCCCGGGGAGCGCGATGCCGCGGTAGCCGACCGAGCGCACCACCAGATCCGCCGCGACCTCGTACGTCTCGCCGGTGCCGTGCGCCGAACCGTTGTCGTCGACCGTGGTGCGCTCCACGACAACGGTCTCGACGCGGTCGGTGCCCGAGAGCTCGTGCGGGCGGGAGTGGAAGTGCAGGTGGATGTGCTTGTGCGAGCCGTCGAGCGCGAGCCCGGACCACCGCTTGAGGACCTCGACGTTGCGAGCCACCACCCGGTCCGACTCGACCAGGGCGGCGCTCACCGGCTCGAGGTCGAGGTCGTGCGGGTCGTCGACGACGACGTTCACGCCGTCGAGCTCGCCCAGCTCGCGCAGCTCCTTCGTCGTCCACGTCGCTTGCGCGGGTCCGCGTCGCCCCAACACGTGGACGTCGTTCACCCTCGAGACGCGCAGGGCGTCGAGGACGTGCTGCGGCATGTCGGTGGCCTCGAGCCGCTCCATCGGCGCGGTGAGCACCCGGGTGACGTCGACGGCCACGTTGCCGACGCCGACCACCACCACCGAGCGCGCCGCCGCGAGCACCGACTCCATTGCCTCGCGGTCGGCGTCTGGGTGGCCGCAGTACCACGCCACGAAGTCGGTGGCCGCGATGCTGCCCGGGAGGTCCTCGCCCGGCACGTCGAGCCGACGGTCGCGCGCCGCCCCATAGGTGAGCACCACCCCGTCGTACGCCGAGAGCAGCTCGGCGACCGAGACGTCGGCACCGGCGTCGACGTCGCCGACCTCCACGCCGGCCAGCAGCCGCACACCGGGCTTGTCGAGCACCTTGGCGAGGGTGTCGCGCACCGAGCGGATCGAGAAGTGGTCGGGTGCGACGCCGTAGCGAACCAGCCCGAACGGGACCGGAAGCCTGTCGAGGACGTCGACCTCCTCGCCGGCCGAGGTGAGCGCGTCGGCAGCGTACAGACCTGAGGGCCCCGCGCCGACGACGGCAATCCGCAGCGTCATGAGCACATCCGACCACATCCGGACCGGACCCGATCCGGCGGGTGCGATCCCACTCACGGAGGACCTAGCCTTCAAGGATGCTGGGCCATGAGGGGCCGGAGATCCTCAGCTCGCCCCTGCCTGCTGATGACCTCGGGCGCGCGGATCGCTACCTCGCGAGCGCGCGCGGGCGATGCTGGGCGACCGCTCTCGCGGTGGGCCTCATCGGAGTCCTGGTAGGAGTGCTCGTCGCGCACTACGCCAGCCAGCAAGGTCAACAGCAGACGACAGCGCCCGACCTCCGGGTCTCCCTGGGTGCCGGCGCCGGCGGGCCACCGACCGTCGTGCAGGGGCGCGCAGTCGTCGAGGTGCCGCTGGTGCTGACCAACGAGGCCAGCACCACGGTGAGTCTGGCCTCGATCCGGGTGTCGGGTCCCGGCGCCGCCCTGAGCACCGACCCCACGGGCCGGCCCAGCCCGGACCTGCCCCTGCGGCTGGCGCCGGGCCAGTCGTTCGACATCCGGTTCGGCCTCAGCTCCGACTGCTCGGTCTCCGTCCGGCCGCTGCCACTGGTGACCCTCGTCGTCCTCGACGCTCATGACCAGACGCAGGACGTGCCGGTCGCCATCCCCGACCTGGACGGGATCTGGGGGCAGACCCTGCTGCCCGGAGCGTGTGGCTGACGGCCGGGGAGGTTGCTCCGCGGGGAGGCACTCTGAGGGGACAGACCCGGACGCCGGTCAGCGCGACGCCCCGGCGCCACGGCTCGGCAGCAGCGCGACGGCCACCCCTGCGGCCACCGGCCGGGGGCGGCGCCCAGCGCGCTGGTCAGGGTCAGTTCCTCGCCGTCCGGGCCGAACTGGGAGACCATCCAGTGGCCGAGCACGACCAGGAGGATGCTGGAGCCACGGACCAGGTCGAGGAAGCGGTCACGCTCCACAGCCCGACCGTAGGACGGTCCGCCGCCCGGATCTGCGTGCCGAAGGACCTCGATCTGGAGGTGCTCCCCTGATGGGACGACCGGGCGGGCCGGTCCCCCTGGCCCTCACCCTCGGGGTGCTCGGGGCGTCCAACGTGCTGAGCAACCGGCTGCTGCCGGGCGCCGCCGTGCTCGTCAGCGTCGTCACCGCGGCGGCCTGTCTGGCTTTGGCCCGGTGGGACGGCGCGAGCTGGGCCGACCTCGGCCTGGGGCCGGGCAGCTTCCGCCGTGGGCTGCGCTGGGCTGCGACCACCGCGCTGCTCGTGGCCGCCGTGTACGCGCTGGGGGTCGCCCTGCCCCTCACCCGAGAGGTGTTCCTCGACCGTCGCGCCGACCTGCCCACCAGCACCCTGCTGTACCACGCGCTGGTGCGCGTCCCGCTGGGGACCGTCCTGGTCGAGGAGGTCGGCTTCCGTGGTGCGCTGCTTGCGATGGGACTGCGCCGCTGGGGTCGCCGCACCGGCATCCTGGTGTCCTCGGGCCTGTTCGGGCTGTGGCACCTGCTGCCGGCGTCCGGCGTCCGGCTCGCGAACCCGGCCGTCGCCGGGCTGTTCGGCGGCGGGTCCGTCGCCTCAGGGTTCTGGACGGCGCTGGCGGTGGTCGGGGCCGCCGTCGCCGGCATCGTGCTGTGCGAGCTGCGGCTGCGCAGCGGCAGCCTGTTGGCCCCCATGGGCCTGCACTGGGCGACGAACGGGCTGGCCTACCTGGCCGCCGACGTCGCGCGCGGGATCACAGCGCCGGCAGGTTGACCTGGACCCGGGTGCCTCGACCGCCCGTCCCTGGGCCCACCTCGACCGAACCGTCGTGCGCCTCGACGAGCTCACGGACGACGGTCAGCCCGATGCCCGACCCGACGACGGAGGTCGCGTTCTGGCCGCGGTAGAGCCGCCGCTGCACCTGCGGCAGGTCCGCGTCGGCGATGCCCGGGCCGGTGTCCTCGACGGTGAGCAGTGCCCGGCCGTCCGCTGTCCACGTCTGGACCCTCACCTGGTCGCCGGGGGTGCAGTAGCGGATCGCGTTGTCGAGCAGGTTGCCGACCACCTGGTGCATCCGGTCCGGGTCGACGTCAACCATGGCACCGTCGAGGTCCCGGAACACGACGAGCTCCGAGGTGCGCAGCTGCGCGTCCTTCACGTCCAGCGTGCCGGCCGCGATCTCAGCCAGGTCGCAGGCGGCGCGTCGCAACGTCGGCCGGCCGGACTCCACCGACGCGAGCAGGTCAAGGTCCTCGATCACCCGGCTCAGCCGAAGGCTCTGGTCATGAAGCGCGGCCAGCCGGCCGGGGGTCGGCTCGGCCAGGCCGTCGGTCAACTCCTCCAGGCCGGCCTGCAGGCTGGTCAGCGGGTTGCGCAGCTCGTGCGCGACGTCGGCGACCACCTGCCGCGACGCCGCCTCGTGGGTCACCACCGAATCGGCCATGTGGTCGACAGCCCGGGACAGCCCGCCGAGCACACCCGGCAGGTCGTGGTGACCGGCCCGGGCGGAGTGGTCGCCCGCGGCGAACCGGGTGGCCGCCGTGGTGAGCCGGCCCAACGGCCGCATCAGCCGGCCGCTGATCCACAACCCCACCAGCCCGGCCGCAACCAGGCCGAGCGCCGCGGACGCCAGGACCCACCACAGCACGAGCGACCGGCTGCTCACCAGGAACGGCACGTCGCTCACGAACGTGAGCTCGACCCGCCCCACCGCGGTCCCGCCGACGACTACGGCGGCCTTCGACGTCGGCGCGGCGGTGGACGGCGACAGCCCGGGCCCAGCCGGCTCGCCGGCCGGCGGACCGGCCAGCTGGGTCCCGGCCGCGTCGAAGAGCGACAGACGGCCCCCAGCCGCGTGCGCGGTGGCCCGGGCCGAGGTCAGGTCGATGCCGCTCCAGCCGCTCGCCGCGGTGTAGGCCGTGGCGACGTCCGTGGCCGCGGTCAGCGCAGCCTGGCCGTGCTCCTCGATCTCCAGCTCGCTCAACCCACTGCGGACCCCCCAGGTGGAGAGCACGATGAGCACCACCAGCGAGACCAGCGAGACGAGCAGGAACGAGGCGAGCAGCCGCCACCCCACCGGACCCAGGCGGGGCTGGCGCGACTCCGCGGCGCCCGGCTCACTCATCGCGGGGCAGCCCCAGCCGGTAGCCGACGCCGACGACGGTCTCGATCACCTTCGGGTTCTCCGGGTCGTCGCCGAGCTTGTGCCGCAGGTTCTTCACGTGGCTGTCGATCGTGCGCTCGTACCCGGTGAACTCGTAGCCGTGCACGTGGTTCACCAGCTCGTAGCGGGTGCAGGCCCGGCCCGGCCGGGCGGCCAGCGCCGTGAGCAGGCCCCACTCGCTCGGGGTGAGGTGCACGACCTCCCCGTCGACGCTCACCTCATGGCGTTCGTCGTCCACCCGGAGCAGGCCGCCGCCGTAGGTCGCGACGTGGGAGACCGGCTCGGTCCCGACCCGGTGCAGCACGGCCTGGATCCGCAGCAGCAGCTCGCGCGGGCTGAACGGCTTGGTCAGGTAGTCGTCGGCACCGAGCTCGAGCCCGCGGATGCGGTTCTCCAGCCCCGACCGGGCGGTCACGATGACCACCGGCAGATCCCGGGTGCGGGCCGCCGCGAGCACCTCCTCCCCCGGGATGTCCGGCAGGCCGAGGTCCAGCACGGCCAGGTCGATGCTCGGGTCCTCGACGGCCCGCAGCCCCTCAGCTCCGGTCTCGGCCGTGACCACTCGGTACCCGGACCGCACCAGGTATCGGCGGATCAGGTCACGGATCTCCGCGTCGTCCTCGACGACCAGCACGCGGGCGCCCATGTTCCTGTTGTACCGCCCGCGCGCGGCGGACGGCTGGGCCGAAGGACCTCCACCGAAGGACCTCCACCGAACGACCACCGGATCTCCTCGGGCACCGTCTCGGATCCGTTGAGTCCGAACGTGACGAAGGTCATGGGCTGAACGGCCGGTTCCTTCCCCCCGCGCGGACCTCCACACGACCTCCACAGGGCGCCGACAGCTCTACCACCGCTTCGGGGAAGCGTTGTTGGTGGACCTAACCCGTTGTTGCGGAGGTCCTTGGGAGTCCGGCAGGCGGGCGGCCTGTCGGGGTCTTGGGAGGAGGAAGCAGCCATGAAGGGCGGGGTCAGGCGTAGCGTCACGGTGATTGGCGCCGTGACACTTGCAGCATTGATGGCCGTACCGGGTGCGGCGCTCGCCAAGGGTGGCCCACCCGCAGGAGCCGGCGGAGGCAAGGCCGGTGGCGGAGGCGGTGGAGGCGGCGGGGAAACCACCCTCACCAACAACCTCTCCGTTCCGGCGATCTTCGTGGGCAGCAACCCGTTCGGGATCACTTGCTCGAGCCAGGCGGCCGACCCCACAGGCACTCCGTTGTCAGGTTACGAGGTCGCGGGTTACTACTACGTCCAGGGAATCCACAAGTGGCAGGCCGCATGCGTCAACGGGGCGGCTGCGGCTAGCGCTTTGGCCGAGTGGGGTGACAACCTCACCGGCGACGCGAAGCTGTCCGTTGGCAGCCCGATCCGGGTGGAGGTGGGTCTCAACGCAGGTAGCCAGGGCATGGCCGGGTACACCGTGGTGAAGCTCCAGACGTCTCTGCTCGACCGGAACTCCGCCTACGGCACCGAAGCGGTCGCACCTGAAGCCAACGCGGCACCAAAGCTGAAGGTGGATCCCTACCCCGAGACGCAGGTCTGGGCAGTGCGCGCGACCATGACCATCGTGGGACCTGGCGCGATTATCAGCCAGGCGGCGACCGCCGAGATCAACGCGACCGGACGGGTCGTGTACGGGTACAACCTGCGCGTGACGGCAGCGGGCGTGTACACGATCACCTTCACCTTCCCGAACGTCACCATCAGCGGAGCTGACGCAGGCACGGTCAGTGGCAGCTCGGTGTCGTTGGACATCACTGTCGCCGGTGGCGGAGGCGGTGGCGGTGGCGGAGGCCGCAAGTAGCCAATACCAGCGGTAGGCCTCCTCCCCCGACGGCCTGCCGCACAAGCGATGAGGGACGCCGCCAGGTGGCGCCCCTCATCGCTGTCCCTACTCCGGACTCCAGTGGTGCCTGCGCACCGCAGGAGTCCGACGTTCGGAGGAGGCCCCACCCTGCCGAAGGTCCCGACTCAACGTCCCGGTTCTGCTGCCCGCAGATTCCTCCACCAAACCTCCACAGATCGCGGACAACACCGCCACCACCCGCACGGGAGGGTCCCTGCAGGGGACCGAACCGGGGCATATGGCACGGGAAGGTCCCGGGGAGAGCCCGGAAGGCCGTCTGGCCCGACGGGACCTTGGGAGGAGGAAGTCATGAGGGGAAGAATCAAGCGCCCGTTCACCGTCATCGCCGCCACCACGATGGCGCTGATGCTCGCGGCGCCGGCCGCCGCTGCCCTGGCGAAGGCCGCCCCGGCAGGTAAGGGAGGCGGCTCCGGGACCACGGCGGCCGCCGCGGCCGCTGCCAAGGGTGGCGGGAGCGGGACGAAGGAAGGCACCGGAGGCACCGGCAGCAGCAGCTCCAACAAGGGCAGTGCCAACAAGGGTGGCACCACCAAGAAGGGCACAACGCTCGGTGACCTCAACATGGTGCTGCGCAACACAAGTGGCGTGCCAATGGCGGACGGCAACGGCTGTGTCCAGCCGATCACCACCGTCGCGGCCCCGGAGTTGGTCAAGGCCGACCTGCCGGACATGTACCAGTACGACGTCCCCGTCTACCTGATCCCGCTGCTCGGGGCCAGTGATCCGACCGCGCCGTGCGACGTCCAGGCCGCATACGCCACCGCCGTGGTCCCCGTTGATTTCGGACGGCTCAGCGTGGGACGTTCACCGGAGAGTGTTCTCACCAAGCAGCTCACTGACGTGTCGACTGCCCTCGCCGCCGACCTCGACGGCCTGACCCTGGACGCGTCCGGCCGCATCGTCGCCAACGACGCCGCCATCGACTCGCCGCTGCAGAACTTGGCGATCTACCAGCAGCTTCTTGAGAAGGGGAACGTTGCGGGAGTTGCGTCCATCGGCGGCCTTAACTTCAAGGAACTCGCGGCGGCGGCGTTCGCGGCGGCAGCTGACAAGACCGCCGTGCAGACGATCGACACGGTCCAGTACATGAACCGCATCCTGAAGATCCCGACGGACTCGACGGTGCTGGGGACACTGACCGGTCTGGCTGGCGAGAAGTTCGTCAACTACGCGGGGTTCGCCTACAACCGCACCACCATGTTCCCCGGCTGCATCTCCTACTGGGACCTCAGTGGGGCTACGCCCGTTCTGGTGGATAAGGCGAAGATCATCGACGCGGTCTTCAAGAGCAACAACGGTGAGAGCTACACCGATGCCAAGGCGTTCGCCTCCATGGTGGACGACGCCCGCCAGGTGCTCCTGTTCGTGCACGACCAGGTCGAGATCTCGGTCGACCCGATCTTCACGAGCGCGGGTTGCACCAACCCAGTCCCCCCGGAGGGCTGACCTTCCCCAAGGGCAGCGTGGGCCGGTCCTTCGGGACCGGCCCTCGTTGCGTCTGCGAACGATTCACCGCCCGGCTGAGAGGATGGCGGCATGGGACTGGGCGGTGGGCCGAGCGAGTGGGACGAATACGAGTGGTTCCGGCTGGCCGACGTCACCACGCATGCCGCCACGAAGGCCGGCCCGCTGGCCGACGCGGTGTGCGCGCTCCTGGAACGCACCCCTCTGTGGCCGGCCAACTCGGGCACCCGGGTCCTGCTGGTCGACCTGGACAACCTGCGCGCCGAGCCGACCCGCTGGCGGGCCCGGATGGCCGTGGTCGTGACCCTCGCCCGTCAGGCCGAGCACGCGGTGCTGGCCGGCCAGGTGGGCGCAGTCACCCGCGCCCGCCCGCACCTGGCCGAGTTCGCGGCCCGGGCGCAGGCGGTTCCCGACGGCAGCGACCTGGCCGACCACGTGCTGCTCGACGCCGCAGCGGGTATCAAGGCCGAGGCCGTCCAGGTCGTCGTCGTGAGCAACGACGGGATCTTCGCCACGCTCGCCGACCGGGGACCGCTCACCGTGCTCAGCCCCGGAAACGACGCCCTCAGCGACCGGCTTCGGGACGCGGCTTCCCTGGTGGTCGACCTCGCGGCGTTGGAGGAGGAGGCCAAGCCCGCGCGGCCGGCTCAGCGCAGGGTGCGGACGAAGGCAACGATCGGTGCGGCGGCCCGCTCGGGCCGGTAGATCGACTGGTGGTCGGCCCCCGTCACCTCGGTGAGCATCACCGGGTGGCCGCCGTCCTTCAGCGCGGTCGCGAAGGCGCGTGAGAAGAACGGCGGGACCGTGGTGTCGAGGTCCCCGTGCAGCAGCAGTACCGGCAGCCGCGGTCGCTGCGCGGCCCAGGTGAGCGGGTTGCCGTCACGCCACGCCGGTGGGTCCTTGGACGGCGGGACGCCGAACAGGGCGACGGCCACGTCCGGGAGCAGCGCCACGTCGTAGGGGCCGGCCAGCCCAACGAACGCGTCGACCGTCTGCGCCGGCCGCGGGCAGCCGGCCTGGTAACGGTCGCCGACGAGTGCGGCCAATGCTGCGAGCTGGGCGCCGGCCGAGTGCCCGACGACCACCACCGGCCCGACCGTGACGCCTGCGGCGACCACCGTGGCGACCGCGTCATCTATGGCGCACACGACGTCGCGCACGGGCAGCGGGAAGAAGGCTCCCTGCGTCGCCGTCCGGTAGGTGGTGGAGACCACGGCCATCCCGGACGCGGCGAGCGCCTCGGCGAGCGGTCGCAGCCCGGAGCGGTCGGCCGAGGTCCACCCGCCCCCCGGCACCAGGACGACGACCGGCACCGACCCGGAACGGGCTGTCGGCAGGAACAGGTCGGATCCCAGCACGGCTACACCGCTCGGCGTTGTGGACACATTCGCCGAGCCACCGGAACAGGCGGTGAGCAGGACGACAAGGACTGGGGCGAGTCCGCGAAGGAACCGCACCTCTCCAGAGTGCGCCGGCACCGGGCCGCGGCCATGGGCCAGAAGGCCCCTGACCGCACCGGCTACTGGCCGGCAGCCGCCTCCTTGGCGGTGCCCGGCTGGTCGATGATGTCGATGGCCACGGCGACCGCCGGCTGGCTCGACGACTTGGGGATCGTCATGAGCACCCGGCTGCCGATCGGGATGCCGGCCAGCTTGTCGAACACCGTCGGGTTGGCTGCGTCACCGCTCGGCTCACCGGCCGGCGATCCGGCCTTCCAGGTCGAGCCCACGGACTTGCCGGTCCAGTCGACCACCTCGTACTGCATGACGACCAGGCCGGCCTTGACGGGCGCCCCGTTGCCCTTGGCCAGCACGGTGACCGTGACGGCCTTCGGCTCGGCGCTGCCCTTGGGCACGGTGACGGTCGGCTGCTTGCCCAGCTCTCCGGTGACCTGCGGGCCGGTGGTCGGCGCCGGCTGCGGGGTCGCCTTCGGGTCGCCTGCCGCGGTCGCCGGGTAGGACTTCACGATGTCGACGACGAACACGAGGGTGTCGGTGCCCGAGATGCCGGCCTGCGAGTTGCCACCCTTGCCGTAGCCCTTGTCCGGGGGGATGCTCAGCAGCACCCGGCTGCCGGCCTTGACGCCGACCAGCCCCTCGTCCCAGCCGGCGATGACCTGGTTGATGCCGATCGGGAAGGCCGCCGCAACCTTGCGGTCGTAGGAGTTGTCGAAGACCTTGCCCTTCCAGATCTGCCCGAGGTAGTCGGCGACGAGCAGGTCACCCTTGGCCACCGCAGCACCCTTGCCCTCGCTGAGCACCTGCTTCTGCAGGGTCTTGCTGGGCTCGGAGCTCGGGAACGTCAGCGTCGGCTTGTCGCCGTACGAGCCGCTGACCGCTGGCATGTTCCCCGAAGGGGCGGCTGAGGCGCTCGAGCCGCCGCTGCTGGACGAGCCGCAGGCTGTGAGCAGGACCAGGGCAGCGGCAACGGCCGGGAGCAAGCGGCGCACGGGAATCCTCAAAGACGGGTGGGGGCGGTATGCCCACGCTAACGCCTGCGGGGGCCGGCGCCCGAATCCTGGGCTGAGAGCCCGCTAAGAATCACCGCTCCAGACGAGCACTAAACAGCGGCTTCGATCTCCTCGGTGGGCCAGCTGGCTCGGAGCAGGGCGATCATCACCAGGCCGGCCGCGCCGGCCAGCGAGACCGTGCGGGCCGGCCCCAGCTGGGGGAATCCGGCCAGCCAGCCCGCCAGCGCGAACGCGATCACCGTGGCCGTGTTGAAGCCGGCCGCAGCCACGCCCAGCACCCGGCCGCGGCGTTCCCGAGCGGTGAACATCGTGACCAGGGCGATCACCGTGATCACGTAGGCGGTGAGCATGCCCGAGACGAACCACAGCGCAGCCGCCACGAGCGGCGGCGGGTCGATGGCCGTGGCGAACAGCGGCAGGCAGGCCAGCGCTGCCAGCGGCAGAAGCAGCCGGACCTGGTCCCGGACCGGCACGCGGCGCAGCAGCACGAAGCCGACCACGGAACCCGCTGGGACGCTGGCCAGCAGGATCCCGCCCATGACCGAGGAGAGGCCAGGCTGGTAGGCCAGCGCCACCGCTTCCGGAGCCACCATGAACACCGACGATCCCCAGGCCAGGAAGGCGATCGACCGTCGCACCGGGTCACCGAACAGCTCGCCGGCCCCACGCCGGAGGTCAGCCGCCAACCGCCGGGCCGAGGTGCCACCCGAGTCGGCGGAGGGGCGGGGCCGCACCATGGCCCGCAGCACCAGGTACGACGCCAGGAACGTGACCGCGTCGATGGCCAGGGCGAACTGGGGGTTGATCAGGCCGACGAGCAGCGCACCGAAGATCGACCCGATCACCTGGGTGGCCAGGTGCACACTGCGGGAAGTGCCCTGAGCCGTCATGAAGTCCGCGGGGTCGGGCAGCACGTCCGGGTACAGGGACGCGCGAGCCGCCTGGAACGGCATCGAGACGAACTCGGTGGCCAGCAGGAGCAGGAACAGCACCCAGACCGAGGTGCCGCGACCGGCGCCCACGGCCAGCAGCCCGACCAGGGCGAACCGGGCCAGGTCGCTCACCAGCATCACCTGGCGCCGCGAGAAGCGGTCCGCCAGGGACCCCAGGATGGCCGCCCCGAAGATCCCCGGGATGAACGACACCGCCAGCGACAGCGCCGACAGGACCAGGTTGTCCGTCACCTGCAGGATCAGGAGCGCGAGCGCCACCCGGGCCATCTGGTCGCCGAGCTCGGAGCCGGCCTGCGCCAGGAGGAGCCCGCGGGCCTCCCGGTTGGCCCACACCCGCCGGTAGGCGCCCTCGGTCTCGCTGTCGGTCCTTTGGCTCACGCGTAGAAGACTCTCTCCACCACTCCGCGAGCCCGACGCGCGGCGCGCCGATAGTCCTCGACGAGATCTCCGGTGTGACCCGGAGCGTAGCCGACCACCCGGGCCACGGCGGCCAGTTCGCGGGAGTCACCGGGCAGCGTGTCCCTCGGCCGACCCCGGACGAGCAGCTGGGCGTTGCGGATCCGGCTGGCCAGCCGCCAGGCCGCCGAGAGGGTCTGCGCGTCGGCCTCGTCGAGCAGCCCGGCGCCGGTCGCCGCGACCAACGATTCCAAGGTGCGCGGGGTGCGCAGCTGGGGCAGCTGCCCGGCGTGCCGCAGCTGCAGCAGCTGCACGGTCCACTCGACGTCGGCCAGGCCGCCCGGCCCCAGCTTCAGGTGGCCGGCCGGGTCGGCGCCACGGGGCAGCCGCTCGGACTCCACCCTCGCCTTGATCCGCCGAACCTCCCGCACGTCGGCCTCGGACAGCCCATCCACCGGGTGCCGCACCGGCTCGACCAGTGTGAGGAAGCGCCGGCCCAGCCCCTCGTCCCCCGCGATCGGATCGGCCCGCAGCAGCGCCTGGCTCTCCCAGACCAGCGACCAGCGCTCGTAGTAGGCGGCGTACGAGGCCAGCGAACGGACCAGCGGCCCCTGCCGACCCTCGGGTCGAAGGTCCGCGTCCACCTTCAGCGGAGGGTCCGGCGCCGGCAGCGCGAGCAGCCGCTGCAGGGTGGTCGCCACCGCCAGGGCCGCCTCGGCCGCCGGCCGTTCGTCGGTGCCCGGCCGCGGGTCGTGCACGAACAGGACGTCGGCGTCGCTGCCGTAGCCCAGCTGCTCGCCGCCGAGGCTGCCCATGCCGACGATGAGGAACCGGACCGGCAGCGGCCCGTCCAGCGTCGCCTCGACCGCCCGCACCGCGGCGTCCAACCCGCCGGCCAGAGTCGCCGCCGCGATGTCGCTGAGCGCCCGGCCCACCTCGTCGATCTCCAGCCGGCCGAGCAGGTCGGCGGTGGCCACCCGGAACAGCTCGCGCCGGCGCACCGCCCGCACCGCGCGGGCCGCGTCCTCCGGGTCGTCGTAGCGGCCGGCAGCCGCCAGCATCTCGGCGATGAGCGCCGGTCGGTCGCGTGGCACCAGCTCCTCGTCGTCGGCCAGCAGCCGGACCGCCTCCGGCGCGCGCAGCAGCAGGTCGGTGGCGAACCGTGAGGAGCCGAGCACCAGGGCCAGCCGCTGGGCGGCCGCCCCGGCGTCCCGCAGCAGCCCCAGGTACCAGTGCGAGGTGCCCAGCTCGTCGGAGACCCGGCGGAAGCCGAGCAGGCCGGCGTCGGGGTCCGGCGCCTCGGCGAACCAGCCGAGCAGCACCGGCAGCAGGGTGCGCTGGATGGCGGCCCGCCGGGTCACCCCGGAGGTCAGCGACTCCAGGTGGCGCAGCGCCCCGGCCGGGTCGCTGTAGCCGAGCGCCTCCAGCCGCTGCCGGGCGGCCTCGGGGGTGAGCCGGGCCTCGCCCGGCTCCAGCCGGGCCACCGCGTTCAGCAGCGGGCGGTAGAACAGCTTCTCGTGCAGCCGCCGGACCTGCCGGGCGTGCGCGCGCCAGGCCGACTCCAGCTCAGCCACGGCGTCCGACCGGTAGCCCATGGACCGGGCCAGCCGGCGCAGGTCCTCCCCACCGGTCGGCAGCACGTGCGTCCGGCGCAGCCGGAACAGCTGGATCCGGTGCTCCATGGTGCGCAGGAACCGGTAGGCGTGGTCCAGGTCGGCGGCGTCCCCCCGCCCCACGTACCCGTGGGTGGACAGCTGCTCGAGCGCCACCAGGGTGGTGGGGCTGCGCACGAACACGTCGCTGCGCCCGTGCACGAGCTGCAGCAGCTGCACGGCGAACTCGACGTCGCGCAGCCCCCCGGGACCGAGCTTGAGCTCGCGGTCGGCATCCTTGGCCGGCAGCCTGCCCTCCACCCGGCGGCGCATCGCCTGGACGTCCTCGACGAAGTGCTCCCGATCGGCCGCCCGCCACACGAACGGGGCCACCGCCTCGACGTACGCGGCGCCGAGCGCCAGGTCTCCCGCGACCGCCCGGGCCTTGAGCAGCGCCTGGAACTCCCAGGTCTGGGCCCATTTCTCGTAGTAGGCCAGATGGCTGGCCAGCGTCCGCACCAGCGCCCCGGCCTTGCCCTCCGGGCGCAGGCCGGCGTCCACCGGCCAGATGACGCCCTCACCGGTCTGCGTCGAGCAGGCCCGCATCAGGCCGGAGGCCAGCGCCGTGGCCGTGGCCAGGGCCGCCTTCTCGTCCCCGCCGTCGACCGGTTCGGCCACGAAGATGACGTCGACGTCGCTGACGTAGTTCAGCTCCCGGCCACCGCACTTGCCCATGGCGATCACGGCCAGCCGGCACGGCTCGGCGCCGTCGGGCAGCTCGGCGCGGGCCAGTGCCAGGGCCGCCTCCAGGGTGGCCCCGGCCAGGTCGGCGAGCTCTCCCCCGACGTCCTCCAGTGACGCCCCGCCGGCGAGGTCGCCGGCCACCAACGCCAGCAGGGCGTGCCGGTAGGCCACCCGCAGGGCGTCGGCGCCCTCGGCGGGCGGGAGCGCGGACGTGGGCATCGGCGCGTTCGGGTCGGCGTGGACGGCGGTCAGCAGCAAGGTGCGCAGCTGCCCGGGGGCACGGCGCGCGCTGCTGCTCACCGCCCGCCAGTGCTCCGGATGCCGCACCAGGTGGTCGGCCAGCGCCGTGCTGGTGCCGACCACCGTGAGCAGCCGGTCGCGCAGCTCCACGTCACCGTCCAACGACTCGACCAGGACCGCCCGCTCTGCGTCCGGCGCGGCCTCCACCAGCCGGACCAGCCCGAGCAGGGCGAGGTCTGGGTCGGGGGCCGACCCGACGGAGTCCAGGAAGCCGGGCCGGTCGGCCAGCGCGGCGAGCGCCGGGTCGGACAGCAGCCGCGCCGCCTTGGTGACGTCCGCGAAGCCGAGCCGGGCCAGCTGACCGGCCAGCGTCGCCGTCCGTCCCGACTCGGTCACCACGGCTCGACCCTAGCGACGCCGGCCGGCCGGGCTCACAGGATGGGCAGGTACCGGTCCCGCTCGAAGGGGGTGACCTGTCCCCGGTACTCGTCCCACTCCGCGCGCTTGTTCCGCAGGAAGAAGTCGAAGACGTGCTCGCCGAGGGTCTCGGCGACCAGCTCGCTGCGCTCCATGGCCAGGATCGCCTCGTGCAGGTTCTGCGGCAGCGGCTCGATCCCGAGGGCCCGCCGCTCGGACTCGGTCAGCGACCAGACGTCGTCCTCGGCGCCCGGCGGCAGCTCGTAACCCTCCTGCACGCCCTTGAGCCCAGCACCGAGCAACACCGCGAACGCCAGGTAGGGGTTGGTCGCCGAGTCGAGGCTGCGCACCTCGATCCGGGTGGAGTTGCCCTTGCCCGGCTTGTACATCGGGATCCGGACCATGGCCGAGCGGTTGTTGTGGCCCCAGCAGATGTAGGCCGGGGCCTCGCCGCCGCCGTAGAGCCGCTTGTAGGAGTTCACCCACTGGTTGGTGACCGCGGTGATCTCCGGGGCGTGCCGCAGCAGCCCGGCGATGAACGACCGTCCGGTCCTGGACAGCTGGTACTCCGAACCCGCCTCGTAGAACGCGTTGCGGTCACCTTCGAACAGCGACAGGTGGGTGTGCATCCCGGAGCCGGGGTGCTCGGCGAACGGCTTGGGCATGAACGAGGCGTAGACGCCGAGCTCGAGGGCCACCTGCTTCATGACCAGCCGGAAGGACATGACGTTGTCCGCGGTCGTCAGTGCGTCGGCGTACCGCAGGTCGATCTCGTTCTGGCCGGGCGCTCCCTCGTGGTGGCTGAACTCCACCGAGATGCCCATCGCCTCGAGCATGGTGATCGCCTGCCGGCGGAAGTCCTGGCCCAGCGCGTGCGGCGTGTGGTCGAAGTAGCCACTGTGGTCGATCGGCACCGGCTCCTCACCCGGGCCGGGCTTGCGCTCGAACAGGAAGAACTCGATCTCGGGGTGGGTGTAGAACGTCAGCCCGAGGTCCGCGGCCTTGCCGAGCGCGCGCTTGAGCACGAACCGGGGGTCGGCGTAGGACGGAGTCCCGTCCGTGCTGAGAATGTCGCAGAACATCCGGGCCACGCCCGGCGACTCCGAGCGCCACGGCAGCACCTGGAAGGTGGCCGGGTCGGGGCGGGCCAGCATGTCCGACTCGTAGACGCGGGCGAAGCCCTCGATCGCCGAGCCGTCGAACCCGATGCCCTCGGCGAAGGCTCCCTCCAGCTCGGCGGGCGCGACGGCCACCGACTTCAGGAACCCCAGGACGTCGGTGAACCACAGTCGGACGAACCGGATGTCACGTTCCTCGAGCGTGCGGAGCACGAACTCCTGCTGCTTGTCCACGTTCGCCATCCTGTCCGCGCCGTGTTACCGCCGTGTTACCCGAATGATCATCTTGCTGGTCCGTCGTTGGAGGATGCTCCGACGGTGCACAGGCCGGATTCGGAGGACGATCTGGGCCGAACCACTTGCGTGGCGCCGGGCTCGTCTGCAATCGTTTGCGCCAGCGGTGCCCCGCTGCCTTCCCCCGGAGGCAGCGGGGCACCGCCCGTTTCGGCCCCCAGCCAGGGTCGGCGCACGCTGTGGGGGATCGGCGCGCGGTCTGCGGTGAGCCGATCCCCCAGGCGGTACGCCGATCGACGTTGACGGGGTCCATCGGCCCTGCCCCGCGACCCGCGTACGCACGACAGTGGATGCATGCGCAGGCTTCGGGTGGTGCTGGCCCTCGTGGTCGTGGCCCTGGTGGCCGCTTGCGGCTCCGGTGGGGGCGGCGGGTCGCCGTCCGCGACAGGACCCGCCCCCTCGGCGAGCGGGTCAGCTCCGTCGTCGCCGTCCGCCACGGGCACGCCGACGACCGTGCTCGTGTACCTGGTGCGCGGCGAGAAGGTCGGCGTCGGTGGGGTGACCGTCACGCCGGTCGGCGCCGCGGTCGCGCGGGCGGCGGCCGAGGCGCTGCTCGCCGGCCCGGACGCCGCAGCCACCTCCGGTGGGCTGACCACCACCATCCCCGACGGGACCCGGCTGCTGGACCTCGCGGTGCACGGCTCCGTCGCCACCGTCGACCTGTCCGGCACGTTCACCACGGGGGGCGGGTCGCTGTCGATGCAGCTGCGGATCGCCCAGGTGGTCTACACGCTGACCCAGTTCTCCGGCATCTCCACCGTGGCCTTCCGGATCGACGGCACGCCGGTGACCGCCATCGGGGGCGAGGGGATCGTCGTGGACCCCCCGGTCGGGCGCGCCGACTTCGAGGGGGTCACCCCGCAGGTGCTGGTCGAGTCGGTCTGGCCCGGGCTGACCACCTCGAGCCCGGTGGCCTTCAAGGGGACGGCGAACACCTTCGAGGCCGTCGTCCAGTGGCGGGTGGAGCGGCCGGACGGGACGTTGGTCACGCAGGGATCGATCATGGCCACGTCGGGCACCGGGACGCGGGGCACCTTCGACGAGCACCTGGACCTGGGCAGCTTCACCGGGTCGGCGGTCCTGGTCACCGGGGGCGAGCGGGGCGACGTGGCCTCCATCCTGGTGGACGGGGTGCGCATCCCGTTCGTCGTCGGCTGAGCGGGGACCGGCGCTACAGCGTGTCGGTCCCGTACGCCTGACGCAGCTCGGCGAGGTCGCCTGGATCCGCGTGGCCCTCCCGCGCCAGCAGCGCGTCGACGTCGCGGAAGTACTCCTCGTAGCCGGCCGGCGTCAGCAGGAACACGATCAGCGCGTCCTCGTGGCCCTCGTTGCGGAAGGCATGCGCGACGCCCTCCGGAACGGCCAGCACCGTCCCGGGGCCGACCACCACCTCGTCGCCCGCCACCCGGAAGACGACCTCCCCGGCCAGCACCATGAACTGCTCGGAGTGGTCGTTGTGGACGTGCTCCTCGGCACCCACCGAGTACGGCGGGAGCCGGTACTCCACGACCGCGAGCCGACCGTCGGTGTCCGCGCCCGTGAGCCGCACGGTGTACTCCCCCGCAGCGGCCCGCAGCGTCTCGCCGTCCCCGTCGAGCAGCACCACCGGACCGGTCATCCCCCCAGTCTGCCCCCTGCGGGCTGCCCGGCCCGACCACGACGGCCTCCCCTAGGCTCGGCGCATGCCGCAGCTGCGCCTGGCCATGGTCCAGGGCAACCCGACCGTGGGCGACCTCGAGGGCAACACCGACCTCGTCGTGCGAGGGGTCGCCGCCGCCGCCGAGCGGGGGGCCCAGCTGGTGGCGTTCCCCGAGATGTTCCTGACCGGCTACCCGGTCGAGGACCTCGCCCTGCGCCCGTCCTTCGTCCGGGCCAGCAGGGCCGCGCTGGACCGGCTCGCGCTCCGGTTGGCCGCGGAGGGGCACGGCGCGCTACCGGTCGTCGTGGGCTTCCTGGACCGGCTGGACGCGCCGGAGCGGCTCGGCCTGCCCCGCAACCTCCCGCAGAACGCCGCGGCGGTGCTGTACGAGGGTCGCGTGGTGGCGCGCTACGCCAAGCACCACCTGCCGAACTACGGCGTGTTCGACGAGTACCGCTACTTCGTGCCGGGGACGCAGCCGTGCGTGGTGCGGGTCGGCGGGGTCGACGTGGCGCTGGCGATCTGCGAGGACCTGTGGCAGGAGGGGGGGCCGGTCGCCGAGACCAGGGCGTCCGGGGCCGGGCTGTTGCTGGTCATCAACGGCTCGCCGTACGAGCGGAACAAGGACGACGTACGCCTGGAGCTGTGCCAGCGGCGCGCCGCCGACTCCGGCTGCACCCTGGCCTACGTCAACATGGTCGGCGGGCAGGACGAGCTGGTCTTCGACGGGGACTCCCTCGTGGTGGCAGCGGACGGCGCGCTGCTGGCCAGGGCCGGGCAGTTCACCGACGAGCTGCTGGTCGTCGACCTGGAGCTGCCGGCCGCCTCGAGTGACCGCGCCCCCGAGGCGCAGGTCGAGGCGCCCGCCGTGGCCCGACCTGCCATGGTGGCCGCAGCCGTGGTTGAGCGCCTGTCCGACGAGGCCGAGGTCTACGCGGCCGTCACCGTGGGACTGGGCGACTACGTCCGCAAGAACGGCTTCGGCTCGGTGCTCATCGCACTGTCCGGGGGTATCGACTCCGCGCTCGTGGCGGCCATCGCCTGCGACGCCGTCGGAGCCGAGCACGTCTACGGTGTGAGCCTGCCCAGCGCGTACTCATCGCAGCACTCCCGGGACGACGCCGCCGACCTGGCGGACCGGACCGGGCTGCACCTGCGGACGGTGCCGATCGCGCCGGTGTTCGACGCCTACCAGGGGCAGCTGCACCTGACCGGGCTGGCCGAGGAGAACCTGCAGGCGCGCATCCGCGGCACGACCCTCATGGGGCTGTCCAACCAGGAGGGCCACCTGGTGCTGGCGACCGGGAACAAGAGCGAGCTGGCGGTGGGGTACTCGACGATCTACGGCGACGCCGTGGGCGGGTTCGCGCCTATCAAGGACGTCGCCAAGACGATGGTGTGGCGGCTGTCCCGCTGGCGCAACGCGGTGGCGCAGGAGCGGGGCGAGACGCCGCCGATCCCGCCGTCCAGCATCGACAAGCCGCCGTCCGCCGAGCTGCGTCCCGGCCAGCTGGACTCCGACTCGCTGCCCGACTACGCGCTGCTGGACGACGTCCTCGACGACTACGTCGAGCAGGACCGCGGCGCCACGGCGCTCGTCGAGGACGGTTTCGACCCGGACCTCGTCGAGCGGGTGCTGCGGATGACCGACACGGCGGAGTACAAGCGGCGGCAGTATCCACCGGGGCCGAAGATCTCGTTCAAGGCCTTCGGCCGGGACCGGCGGCTGCCCATCACCAACCGCTGGCGCGAGTCCACCCACTTGTCAGGGTGAGGACGAGCTATGGACCGTCCTCACCCTGACAAGTCAGCGGGGGGCCAGGCCCTGGAGCACGCAGTCGACCAGGGACTCGGAGGTCCTGGGCTCGGGCGCCCCGGCCGCTGACTGCATCATGTTGAGGTAGAGCATCGGCGCGGCCAGCAGGGTCACCGCCAGGTCGACGTCGGTGTCCGGCGGCAGCTCCCCACTCGTGATGGCGTCCGTCAGCACGGCCTGGAACCGGGCCCGCCGCGGGACGATGACCTGTCGGTAGAACATCTCGAACAGCTCGGGGTGGCTGGGCCCGTAGGCCAGCATCCGCGGCAGGATCCGGCCCCCGTGCGTCTCACTGCTCTTGCAGCGGATCTCCTCCACCAGCACGACCAGCCGCTCCCGCAGCGAACCGTCGACCGGCGCCGGGGACAGGCTGTCGTTCATCCGGCCGAGCGCCGCCTCGACCAGGGCCTCCTTGCTCGGCCACCGGCGGTAGATGGTGGCCTTGCCCACGCCCGCCCGCAGCGCGACGGCCTCGACCGACAGCGCGTTGAGGCCCTCCTCGGCGATCAGGTCGAGGGTGGCGTCCACGATGGCCTGGTCGGCCTCGGCGCTGCGCGGCCGACCACCGCGGTGCGGTTCGCCGGTCTCGTGCAGCCGACGGAGCTGGGGGTGGCGCCCGCTGACCATCAGGCCTCCACTGCGACCGCGGGCTCGGCTGCCTCGCCGGTACCGTGCGCGTGCTGCTGCGGCGGCGTGATCTTGGGCAGCAGGAATCCGACGACGATGGCGGCCAGCAGCACGATGACCGCGGACAGCGCCGTGGTCAGGTGCGAGGCGCTGAGGAACGCGTCGAACGAGGCGTTGCGCATGGCCACGGCCTGCGGGACCGGCAGGCCGGCGTGCACGGCCAGCCCGAGCACCTCCTGGGTGGCCACGACCGACTGCTTGGCCGCCTCCTGGCCCGCCGGGGGGAGCGGGGCCAACGCGCCCGTGACATTCGAGGCGTACTTGGTCGCCAGCAGGGTGCCGACGATGGCGACGCCGAACGCGCCGAACACCTGCCGGACGGTGTTCTGCACGGCGGAGCCGGCCCCGACCCGGGCCAGCGGTAGCACGTTCTGCATGACGGTGGACGCCGGCGCGATCACCGCGCCCATGCCCAGTCCGAAGAAGAAGAACAGCACGATCAGCTGCCAGGTGGGGGTCTCCAGGGACAGCCGCACCATGAACGCCTGGGCCGTGGCCACCACGAGCAGGCCCGTGGTCATCACCGGCCGGTAGCCGAACCGGGCCACCAGCCCGGCGCTGCGCGGCGCGGAGGCCAGCTGACCGACCGCGAACGGCAGGAAGAACAGGCCGGCCTGCAGCGTGTCGTAGCCACGAAGCACCTGGAAGTAGAACGGCAGCGAGAAGGTGATGCCGCTCATCGCGAAGAAGGCCAGGCTCACCGCGGTGAGGCTCACCGCATAGCCGCGGTTGCGGAACAGCGAGACGTCGAAGGACCGGTGGTCGCTGCGCGCCTCGAGGAACAGGAAGAGGGTGAGGATGAGGACGCCCGCGATGATGGGAATCAGCACGGACGGCGAGGTCCAGGACAGCACCTCCGACGCGCGGATGATCCCGTAGACCAGTGAGACCAGGCCGACGAACGAGATCAGCAGCCCGGGCACGTCCAGCGCCTGCGGGTGCGGGTTGCGGGTCTCCGGCACCAGCCGGGCGACCCCGACGAGGCCCAGCAGCACGATCGGGACGTTGATCAGGAAGACCGAGCCCCAGGCGTTGCCGGTCAGCCAGGACGACCACTGCGGGTGCTGCAGCAGCAGGCCGCCCAGCACCGGGCCCAGCGCGACGGCACCGCCGACGGCGCCCGCCCACAGGCCGATCGCCCGCCCGCGCTCGTGCCGCGGGAACACCACGGTGATGATGGCCAGACTGACCGCCATGATCGCTGCGCCGCCCACGCCCATGACGGCCCGGAAGACGATGAGCATCGCGATGTTCACGCTGAACGCGCAGATCGCGGAGGCGCCGCCGAACACGGCCAGCCCGATGAGCAGGACCCGGCGCCGCCCGTACATGTCGCCCAGCACGCCCCAGCTGAACAGCAGCGCCGCGAAGACCAGGATGTAGGCGTCCACCGCCCAGACCAGTCCGCCCTGGGAGGCGTTGAGGTCCTTCTGGATGGTGGGCAGCGCGATGTTCAGGACCGTGTTGTCCAGCACGACGACGAGCAGGCTGACCAGCAGCACGCCGAGGATCGCCCAGCGCTTGGGATGCCCCTCCTCGGTCGGGATCCAGTCCGTGGGGTGCGACCGGCTGGCGGCCGGGGCGGCCGGGGCGGCGGCGGTGGGGTCGACGTCCACAGGGTTCTCCTCAGATTCGGAACCGTTCCGTATCGTATCCTCGGCAGCATAAGCCCACCCTTTCCGATACGCAACCGTTCCGTTTCGGTGCGGGCATCCGCTGGGGGCAGTGACCGGACCGACTGCCCGCGAGCCCCCGGCTGTGCCACCATGGATGCGTCCGTCCGTACGGGGACCTCGCCCGAGGCCTCGAGATGGGAGACCACGATGTCCGTTCCTGCCCCCGCGCCCGGCTCCGGCGAGCTACCGAGCCTCTATGGCGGCGCCGGCGAGCGTCGCCTCACGATCCGCGACCTGGCCGCCGCGAAGCAACGCGGCGAGCGCTGGCCGATGATCACCGCCTACGACACCTTCGCCGCCGCGATCTTCGACCGGGCCGGCATCCCCGTCCTGCTCGTCGGCGACTCCGCCGCCAACGTGGTCCTGGGTCACGACACCACCGTGCCGATCACTGTCGACGAACTGCTGCCCATGGTGCGCGCCGTTGTGCGCAGCAGCCGCCGCGCGCTCGTGGTGGCCGACCTGCCGTTCGGCAGCTACGAGGCCTCGGCCGAGCAGGCACTGCAGACCGCAGTCCGATTCCTCAAGGAGGGCGGCGCGCAGGCGGTCAAGCTCGAGGGCGGCCAGCGGGTGCTCCCCCAGGTGGAGGCGCTGGTCAACGCGGGCATCCCGGTCATGGCGCACCTCGGGCTGACTCCCCAGTCGGTCAACGCGTTCGGCGGCTACCGGGTGCAGGGTCGCGGCGAGGCCGGCGAACGGCTGCTGCGCGACGCCAAGGCGCTCGAGCACGCCGGCGCCTTCGCCGTCGTCCTCGAGGTCGTCCCGGCCGAGCTGGCCGAACGGGTCACCGCCACCGTGTCCATCCCGACCATCGGCATCGGGGCCGGCGCGGCCACGGACGCCCAGGTGCTGGTCTGGCAGGACCTGATGGGCCTCAACGAGCACCCCCCGCGGTTTGTCCGGCCGTATGCCGACCTGCGCACGATCATGACCGACGCCGTGCGGGCCTGGGCCGGCGACGTCGTGTCCGGGGCGTTCCCGGACGCCGACCACTCCTACCAGTGACCGGCCGGAGGCCGCCCGGCCCTTGACTACCGGGCGGTCCCTTGACTACCGGGCGCCGACGAGCACGTGGGCGCCCAGGAGCTGCTGCTCCAACACGCTGCGAGCGCTGACGAGCGACGGCCCGTACCAGGTGAGGTGCCGCCCGGACAGCAGCGCGACCGGGACGTCGGCCAGCTCGTCCGGCCGGTCGTCGAGGGTGAACCGGAACGGCTCGTCGGGCAGCACCAGCAGCCCCGGACGGCGCTCCCGCATCTGCGCGGGAGACACCTTGGGGTAGCGCTCGGCCTCCCGTCCGAACACGTTGCCGACCCCCAGGTGCGCGAGCACGTCGCCGGCGAAGGTGTCGCTGCCCAGCACCTGCCAGGGACGACGCCACACCGGCACCGCGGCGGTCACCCACGGCCGGCTGCCGTCGTAGGTGTTCGCCCAGACCCGCCGGGCGGTGTCCAGCCACTCGGGCCGCTCCAGCCCGCAGGCGCCCAGCATCCGCTGCAGCGAGCCGAACGCCTGAGCCAGGGTGCGCGGGGCGGTGACCCACACCACCAGGCCGGCGGCGCGCAGGGCCTCGACGTCCTCCCGCCGGTTCTCCTCCTCGTTGGCCAGCACCAGGTCGGGCCCGAGCGCGACGACGTCCGACACCCGCGGGCTCTTGGTGCCGCCGACTCGGACCACCTCGAGCCCGGCCGGGTACGCGCACCAGTCCGTGGCGCCCACGAGGAGACCGGGTGACGTCTCCGCGATGCTCTCGGTGAGCGACGGCACCAAGGACACGACCCGGCGCACCGAGCCAGGCAGGACGTCGACCCGCGTCCCAAGATCGTCGAGGAGCACCCCCTCATCGTCGTGCCCCAAGGTCTCCGGCGGCACCGGGTGAACGGTGGACCTCCCCCATCGGCGGTACGGCCACCGGTCCGACACGCACCGCGATCCCCTCAACTCGGCCCGTGTCGGGCACGATGGTGTGACATGGACGCCGCCCGGACTGTGGTGCTGCGCGAGCTGCTGTCCTCGAGCGGCTGGGTCGAACGCACCCGTGGCTTCGCCCGCACGCTGCGGACCTCGACCAAGGACCCCGGAGGGCTGCTGCTTGTCGGCACTCCCGAGGAGGAGCCGTGGCACCTCGCAGCGCACCTGGACGACGAGTCACGCCTGTCCGGCATCGCCGCGCTGGCCCCGACCCTGGTCCGCTGGCAGGTACCCCAGGGCGCCCCACCGCACCTGTCGGTCACCCTGCGACGACTGGAGGCCGCCCGTCGCGGCGAGACCGTCTTCGTGGTGGCAGAGGAGGCCGCGCCGGTACCGCTCCTGGAGCGGGTCGCCGACGCCAGGAAGTCCGGGGCCACGGTGCTCACGCTGGACGGCGGTGACGCCGAGCTCGAGGGACTGGCCCACGAGTCGCTCACCGTCGTGGCGGCCGACCTCGTCGTGCCCCAGCTCACCTTCGACACCGTGCAGCACCTGGTCAGCCTGGCCGCGGGCGAGACCGGGTGGGCCCCGGGAAGCGGCAGCCGCCGTGGCTTTCGGGACCGGCTGGCGCACGCCCTCGACGTGATCAGCGGTCCAGCGCCTCGCCGCTGACGCGGTCCGGCGACGATCCGGCGCAGACCTGGTACGCGCAGCCGGATCGCTCGGGCCGATCCGGATGTCATGCGCGAGCGGGTCAAAGTCGCATCTGGTGATCGCTTCTGAGACGCTCATCCCCGACATGTCCGGCACCAGCGCCGGACCCATGCGCAGCAGGAGGACAGCGTGCCGGCGAAGTTCGTGCTCTCCAAAGACAAAGCGGGCAAGTTCCGCTTCAACCTTCTGGCCACCAACGGCCAGGTGATCGCCTCGTCCGAGTCGTACAACACCAAGATCGCAGCCGCGAACGGCATCAACTCGGTGCGGAAGAACGCGCCCGGCGCCACCATAGACGACCGCACCGCCGCCGCGGCGCCAGCAGCGAGAAAGGCCCCGGCCAAGGCCACCGCCACCGCCACCGCCACCAAGAAGGCCACCCCGGCGAAGAAGGTCGCCCCGGCGAAGAAGGCTCCGGCCAGGCGCGCGGCCAAGAAGGCCTGACCCGCGCTCAGCCTCTCGAACGAACCGACGGCGGCCGTCCCCTGCGGACGGCCGCCGTCGTCATGGCGGCGTGCGCACGGATCCGGTGTCTAAGGACGAGGTACTCGAAGGCTCAGCCGCCGTTCCACTCGCGGTCCTTCTCGTCCCAGGCCTCGCTGCGCTTGCGGGTCCGGTCCAGCGCGGTCTCCGCCTCCTCGTAGGTCCGGTACGGGCCGAGCCGCTCGGAGTCCGGGCTGCCGGGCCCCTGCTCGACCCGATGGTGGACCAACGACCACCAGTAGGCCGTCTCCTGCTCGTCACTCACCGGTCGCTCCTGCTCGCTCATCGATCACTCCTCTCGTGGCTTTCGTAGACTGGCACAGGTGAGCACCCTCGTCCCCGGCGTCCTGTCCCCCCAGCGGTCCGTGCCCCAGCACATCCCGCGGCCCGAGTATGTCGGCCGCAAGGGCCCCGAGCGGTACACCGGGCCGGAGGTCAAGGACGCCGACACGATCAAGCGGATGCGGGTGGCCGGCCGGATCGCCGCCCAGGCGCTGCTCGCGGTGTCCGAGCAGATCCGCCCCGGGGTGACCACTGACGAGCTGGACCGGGTGGGCCACGACTTCCTGGTGGCGAAGGACGCGTACCCGTCGACACTGGGCTACCGCGGTTACCCGAAGTCGTTGTGCACCAGCCTCAACGAGGTGATCTGCCACGGCATCCCCGACTCGACGGTGCTGCACGACGGCGACATCGTCAACATCGACATCACGGCCTACGTCGACGGCGTCCACGGCGACACCGACGCGACGTACCTGGTGGGCGACGTCGACGAGGAGTCCCGGCTGCTCGTCGAGCGCACCCACGAGGCCACCCTGCGGGCCGTCAAGGCGGTAGCCCCCGGCCGGCAGCTCAACGTCGTGGGCCGAGTCATCGAGTCCTACGCCAAGCGGTTCGGCTACGGCGTGGTGCGCGACTTCACCGGGCACGGGATCGGTACCTCGTTCCACTCGGGGCTGGTCGTCCCGCACTACGACGACCCGAACGCCACGACCGTGCTCGAGCCGGGCATGACGTTCACCATCGAGCCGATGCTCACCCTCGGCACGATCGACTACGACATCTGGGACGACGGCTGGACCGTCGTCACCAAGGACCGGCGCCGGACGGCGCAGTTCGAGCACACCATCCTGGTGACGCCGTCCGGGGCGGAGATCCTGACGCTGCCCTGACGCTGCCCGGACGCCCGTGCCAGGGTGGGCCTCATGGAACCGGCGCTCGCGCACCACCCGACCAGCTGGCCCCCGGACGTGACGACGCTGTCGATCGACATCGGCGGCAGCGGGCTGAAGGCGGCCCTGCTCGATCCGGCCGGTCTCATGCGCACCGAACGGGTGCGAGTCGAGACCCCGTACCCCTGCCCACCGGAGCTCCTGGTCACCACGCTGACGGCACTGGTCGCGCCACTGCCGCACTACGACCGCGTGTCAGTCGGGTTCCCCGGCATGGTGCGCCACGGCATCGTCCTGGACGTGCCATCGCTGTCGCGGCAGGTGCCTGGCGGCCCGCCGTGGCCGCCGAGCGTCGCGGCGTGGGACCACTTCGACCTGCGCACCGAGCTGGAGCGGGCGCTGGATCGTCCCACCCGGGTGTCCAACGACGCGGACATGCAGGGCTGCGCCGTCGTCCGGGGCGACGGCATGGAGTTCGTCATGACGTTGGGAACGGGGTGCGGCACCGCACTGTTCTATGACGGGATCAAGCTGCCGCACCTGGAGCTGTCCCACGGGCCGTTCCGCAAGGGCGAGACGTTCGACATCCAGCTCGGCGACCTGGCCCGCCACGAGGTCGGCAACGAGCGGTGGAGTCGCCGGGTGGCCAAGGCACTGCAGGCGTTCGACGACATGCTGTTCTTCGACTGGATCTACGTGGGCGGCGGCAACGCCAGGAAGCTGACCGTGGACCTGGGGCCGAAGGCGGTGCTCGTCGACAACACCGCCGGGATCGTCGGCGGAGTCACGATCTGGGAGCTCGGCTCACTCTAGCCACCCCCCTCACCCTGCATGAAGGGTCCCTTCTGTGCGCAAGGCCGCACAAAGCGCACCTTCACGGATGGCGACCGCCGGCTGCCCGCCGTCCGAGAAGGGTAGGAAACTGCGGCCCTGCGCACAGAAGGGACCCTTCATGCGGGGGGGGACGGGACCTTTGGCCCACCGGGCTTAGTACCCGATTCAACTACCATGACGGGGTGGTTGAAACTCGTTGGCTGACCGACAAGGAACAGCGGAGCTGGCGGTCCTGGATCGCCGCCACCGCGCTGCTCAACGACCGGCTGGAGCGCGATCTCAAGACCCAGCACGGCATGTCGCTGGCCGAGTACGAGGTGCTGGTCCGGCTGTCCGAGGCCGCGGACCACCGGTTGCGGATGTCGGACCTCGCCAACCAGACCCTGTCCTCGAAGAGCCGTCTGTCCCATCAGGTCTCCCGGATGGAGTCGGACGGCCTCGTGGTGCGCGAGGAGTGCTACGTGGACCGTCGGGGCGCCTGGGCGGTGCTCACCGACGCCGGGTGGCGTCGGCTCGCCGAGGCCGCTCCCGACCATGTGGACAGCGTCCGTCAGCACCTCGTCGACGTCCTGGGTGCCGAGCAGCTGGAGCAGCTCGGGACCGCCTGCCGCACGGTCGCCGACCACCTGGAGCACGAGAGCCGGGACTGGCCGCGCCGCTAGGCCGTGGCCCTGGTCCGCCAGGGCTGGTCGCAGATGTGCTCGGCGATGGCGAGCGACGACGTCGCCGCGGGCGACGGCGCGTTGCGCACGGCCACCACCGGGCCGAGCTCGCTGATCCGGAAGTCGTCCACCAGCGTCCCGTCCGGGTCCACCGCCTGGGCCCGGACGCCGGCTTGGGCCGCCACCACGTCGGACGCCGTGAGCTCGGGAACGTACCGTCGAGCCTCGGCCAGGAACGCCCGCCGGCTCAGTGAGGTCCAGTACTCCTTCATGCCCATCCGCCAGTGCTGGGCCGCCATCCGGCGGAAGCCGGGGTAGGTGACCGTGCCCCAGGTCTGGCCGAGGTTGAGGTCACGCAGCCGGTAGCCCTCCCGCGCCATGGCCAGCACGGCGTTCGGGCCGAGGTCGACCGACCCGTCGACCCGGCGGGTGAAGTGCACACCCAGGAACGGGTACCGGGGGTCGGGCACCGGGTAGATCAGGCCCCGCACCAGGTCGGTGCGCTCCGGAACCAGCCGCAGGTACTCCCCCCGGAACGGCACGATGGCCGGACCCGCGCTGTCCCCGGCCGCCTCGGCCAGGACGTCGGACTGCAGACCGGCGCAGATCACCAGCCGGTCGAAGCCGAGGCTCTCCTCGCGGGTCGCCACGCGGACCCGGCCCCGGTCCCGGCCGATCCGCACGATCTCCTTGCCGAGGAGGACCTCCGACCCGGCCGCCCGGATGTCCTCGGCCATCGCCCGCGCGATCGCGGGGTAGTCGGTGATCGCGGTGTGAGGGGAGTACAGCCCCGCGACCCCCACCGCGTGGGGCTCGATCTCCCGCAGCCCGGCCGCGTCGACCGAGCGCATCCCGGGGACGCCGTTGGCCTCGGCCCGCTCCCGGATCGACTCCAGCGCGGCCCGCTCGCCGTCGTCCACGGCGACCACGAGCTTGCCGCGCTCGTCGTAGGCGATCCCCTTGTCCGCGCAGTACTCGCGCAGCATCCCCATGCCGCGACGGCACAAGGTGGCCTTCAGCGAGCCGGGCGGGTAGTAGATGCCGGCGTGGACGACGCCACTGTTGTGGCCGCTCTGGTGCGCGGCGACGTCGCGCTCCTTGTCCAGCACGGTGACCCGCACGTCGGGCATCAGCTCGGTCAGCCGACGGGCCACCGCCAGGCCGACCAGGCCGGCCCCGATCACACCGATCCGTTCCACCGTCACGTGAACCCCTCCCCCGTCGGACGCTACTGCACCGCGGAGGTGGCCAGGACGGCTACCCGCCCTGGGTCAGCCGAAAGGCCAGGGTGGGACAGGCCGCTGCGGCCCGGCGTGCGTGCCGCAGCTCGTCCTCGGTCAGCGGCCGGCCGTCGAACACCGGGTAGCCCCAGTCGTCCAGCCGGACCCGTTCCGGCAGCAGCTCGGCGCACAGCCCGTGGGCCGTGCAGGTGGTCCACTCGACGCGCAGCGTGGTGCTCAACGCCAGTCTTCCGACTGGGGGGCGCTGGGTGTGGGCAGCACCCGGTTGGCGCACTGCGGGCACGGGCCGCGCTGGTGGCTGCGGACCTCCTCGGCGAAGACCTGCAGGGCGCTGTCGGCGAACCGGGCGGCGCCGTCCGGCATCGAGCAGGCCCCGCGGCCCTGGACCAGCTTCACCCAGCGCTGCAGCTGCGGCAGCTCCTGCCGACCCCGCCCGCCGGCCAGTCGCTCGAACGACCCGGCGATCGCGGGCAGCCCATTGAGGCAGGGCCCGCACTGCTGTGCCCCGTGATCGGCGAGGTAGCGCAGCACCCGAGCGCTCTCCGCCAGTCCGCAGCTGTCCTGCCCGAGGACGACGATGATGCCCGCGCCGAAGGACGACTTCCTGACCTTCAGAGCGGCGTGGCCCAGTGCCAGGTCCCACGCGTCGTTCGCGGGCAGCCAGCTGCCGTAGTAGCCACCGAGCAGCACCGCCCGCGGCGTCGACGTCGTCCCGCCGAGACCAGCCACGAGGCTGCGCAGCGTGGTGCCGAGCGCCACCTCGGTGACGCCGGTCCGGGCGACCGCACCGGTCACGGTGACCAGAGCACTGCCCGGGTCCTGCTCGGTGCCGACCGAGCGGAACCAGGCCTCCCCATGGCGGGCGAGCAGGGCGATGTGAGCCAGCGTCTCGACGTTCTGGATCAGCGTGGGCCGCCCACGGACGCCCTTCTGGTAAGGACGCGGCGGCACCGGCAGCGGCCTGGCCAGGCCGCCTCCCACCCGGTTGACGAGTGCGGTCTCCTCACCGGACACGTAGCGGTCCGGCGTGGTGACGACCTCGACAGCGACCGCGTCGACGCGAGCCCGCCGCCGCTCCTCGATGGCGGTGACGACGGAGGCATACGCGTTGGATGCGCCCCGGTGCACGTACAGGTAGGCGTCGCGGGCGCCGACAGCGGCTGCGGCGAGCTGCAGCCCGTCGAGCACGAGGTGCGGCGCCCGGGCGAGCAGCAGAGCGTCCTTGTGGCTGGCCGGCTCGCCCTCGGCCGCGTTCCCGACGACGACCGTGCGACGACCGTTGTCCGCCACCGCGCGCATCTTCAGCCCGGACGGGAAGCCGGCGCCGCCGCGGCCGCGCAGGCCGGACATCTCCACGAGGTCGACGAGGTCGGGGTTTCCCCCGGGACGCACCGACGGTATGGTCACCGGCCCGTGGGTGGCGAGGTGCTCCGCGTAGGAGGCGGGAGCAGCAACATGGAGGCGATCGGCGAGCAGCCGGGGCAGACCCTCCGGCGGCGCCACCGGACGCACCTGCGCCCTCTGGGGCCGGCTCATCGCACGCCTGCCCGCTCGCGAGAAGGCACCACGACCGGTGCGACGTCGGTGTCCTCGACGACGAGCCGCCGCAGCCCGGCGAGACCCACCAGCCCGATGCAGGTGAGGGTGAACAGCTGCATCCAGCGCTGGCCGGCGTCCGTACCGGTGCCCAGCCCGTGGAGCACCGCCACCGGCCAGGCCGCGTAGGCCAGCCAGTGGACGCTGCGCCAGGTGCGCAGGCCGAGCCGGACCCGGATCAGGCTGGTCACGATCAGGGCCAGGATCAGGTCGAACGCGAGCGCGCCCAGGCCGAGCCAGAACGGGCGGTAGCTGCCGACGAACGGGACGAACGCGTCGGTCAGCGAGATCTTTGTGTAGGTGTCCAGCACCGAGGACCCGATGTGCACGACCAAGAAGACGACCGACAACAGCGAGATGTTGCGGTGCAGCGAGACCGTGACGAAGCGGGGCCAGCGGGCGCTGCTCCAGCGGGTCACCGAGGTGAGGCCCAGCAGCACCGTCGCCGTGAGCAGCGCGAGCGACACCACACCGGTGCCCCGCGCGAGGTACCACAGCGGTGAGCCCGTGGTCATGAGCCGCTCGACTTCGCGACCGGGGCGCTGGTCGTCGGCGCCTGAGTCACCGGGGCGCTCGGCGCTGAGAGGCCGGCCGACGAGGACGAGGAGGACGACGTTGACGAGGACGACGTTGACGAGCCGGCCGGCGGGCTGGTGGTCGTCGCCCCGCCCGACGTGACCGTTGACGAGGCCACCGCGACCGACTGGTCATGCCGGAACGCGGTGATGCCCGCAACGCCGGTGCCGACCAGAGCCACGGCCGCTACTCCGCCGGTGACGGTCTTGACGCGGCGCAGCCCCGCGTCGCGTCCGTTGGGCTGGTACATGCGATCTCCTCGTCTCGTGGCTTCGAGGAGAGCCTCAGCGAGTGGCATGAGGAGATCATGAGGACCAGGTGAATTTCGGCTAGGAACGCTCAGAACTGCAGCGCGAGCATGGCCCCGCCGTCCGGCGCGGCCCCGGCCTCGACGATCGCACCGTGGCTGTCCGCCGTCTGCCGGACGATGGCCAGCCCGAGGCCCGACCCGGGGGCCGAGCGCGCCTCGGGCGAGCGGTAGAACCGGTCGAAGACGTGCGGCAGGTCCTCGGGCGGGATGCCCGGGCCGTGGTCGCGGACGGTGAGCCGGCGGTCGGCGAGGGTGATCTCGACGGTCCCGCCGGGCGGGCTCCACTTGCCGGCGTTGTCGACCAGATTCGCCACGGCCCGGTCCAGCCGCGCGGCGTCGCCCACCACGACGGTCGGTTCGAGGTAGTCGTCGAAGGTGATATCCGGCCAGTGCCGGCGGGCACGAGTGAGGACCGCCCCGACGATGCGGTCCAGCTGGACCTCCGCCGGCTCGGAGACCGCAGGCGTCCCGTCCCCGCGGGCCAGCTCGACCAGGTCGGCGACGAGGGCGGCCAGCTCGTCGAGCTGGACGACGGTGGAGTCGAGCAGCCTGCGCCGCTCCAGCGGATCCAGCCGCTCCACGTCCTGCAGCACCTCGACGTTGGTGCGCAGGCTGGTCAGCGGGGTCCGCAGCTCGTGCGACGCGTCGGCGACCAGCTGCCGCTGCGCCGACAACGCCCGCTGCAGCGCCTCGAGCATCGAGTCCATGCTCGCCGCGAGGCGGCCCAGCTCGTCCTTGCTGGAGGCGTCCATCCGCAGCGACAGGTCCCGGGTCCGCGCGACCTGCTCGGCCGCGCGGGTCAGCCGGGTGAGTGGGCGCAGCGCGGCCGCCGCCGCGAGCCAGCCCAGGACGCCGGCCGCGACCACACCGACGAGCAGCACCACGAGCAGCAGCCGCCGGACCTCGCGCAGCGTCGCGTCCACCTCGCCGAGCGGGCGGGCGACCTGGACGGCGACGCCGGCCTCCACCGGCCGGGTCAGCAGCCGCAGGCGCACCCAACCGACGGTCACGTCACGGGCGTAGCCGGCGTGCTGGCCGGCCGCGACGGCGACGTCGGTCGCGGCGACCGGGAGCACGACGTCGGACTGGTCGGGGCGCACGGCGCTGCCGTCGGCGTTGACCACCTGGACGTAGGCGTCGGTCTCGCCGAGCTCGGCCGGGCGCAGTCCGTTGATCGACTCGTTGGCCGGGCTGTCCTCGGCGGTCAGGTGGTCGACGACCGACTCGCTGCGGGTCTGCAGCCCGGCGTCCAGGGTGGCCACCAGGTCCTTGTGCAGCTCCCACACCATGATCAGTGCCGGCCCCACCAGGGCGATGAGCACCGCGAGGCTGGTGGCCAGGACCAGCCGCAGCCGCAGGCTCACTGCTGCCTCAGCACGTAGCCGACTCCCCGCACCGTCTGGAGCAGCCGCGGCTCGCCGCCGGCCTCGGTCTTGCGGCGCAGGTACCCGATGTAGACGTCGAGCGCGTTGGACGACGGCCCGACGTCGTACCCCCAGACCCGGTCGGACACGACCTCGCGGGGCAGCACCTGACCCGGGTTGAGCAAGAACACCTCGAGGATCTGGAACTCGGTGCGGGTCAGCTCGATCGGCCGGTCGGCCCGGCGGCAGGTCCAGCCGGCCAGGTCCAGGACCAGGTCGCCGAACGCCAGCGTGTCGCCGTCCTCCAGGCCGGCGCCGTCGGCCGCGGCCATCACCGGGTCGTGCCGGCGCAGCAGCGCGCGCAGCCGGGCCCTCAGCTCGGCCAGCGCGAACGGCTTGACCAGGTAGTCGTCCGCGCCGGCGTCCAGACCGGCCACCCGGTCGGTGACGGTCTCCCGGGCGGTGAGCATGAGCACGGGCGTGCGGTCGCCGGCGGCACGCAGGCGGCGGCACACCTCCAGGCCGTCCAGCCCGGGCATGGTGACGTCCAGCAGGACGGCGTCCGGCCGCACCTGGTCCACCCGGGCCAGCCCCTCGGGGCCGTCAGACGCGGTCTCCACCGTGTAGCCGTCCAGCCGCAGGGCGCGGGCCAGCGCCTCACGAACCGCGAGGTCGTCCTCGACCACCAGCACGACGCGGGCGTCGTCGCCCATCCCCTCACGCCTCCACTCGACCGCAGCTGGCCCGATCATCGCGCACGAGTGGAGCGGATGCGCATGAGGATCCGATGAGCGCGTCAGGTCGGCGGCAACGCGTGCCCGGACCGGCCGAGCGACGGGCGACGGCGGCCAGGACCGAGTGTGAGCCGATAGACACCCCCGCTGTGACCACGGTCCCTGCCCGTTGGCTCAGTCGGGTGTCAGCCTGGAATCGCGTACGACGGGAGGTGCACAGAAATCACCCAGACGGAACGGCTGCTTGTCCAGTTCCTCCGCTACAAGATCAACCAGCAGGGTTACTTCGACAAGACCAGCAGCTAACACGCTGTCCAACCGCCCTGTCGCCCCTTCGGGCGGCGGGGCCATCTCACTCTTGAGTTCAGATCTCGGCCGCATCCGCGCCAGGGCTGCCCTGACCACTCGCCGCTGGGCCGCGCAGCTTATGCCAGGCGTTGTGCATGGCCAGCACGACCACCACAAGCAACACCGCGCCGTAGCCCAACTCGTCGACGAATCCGATGAGAAAGCCCGATCCGATCAGCAGGACGAAGACCGCTAGGAACCGCTCGAGACGGCTTGTCTCCCTCACCAGGTCACCTTCCCCGACTTTGAGTGACTCGTTGAGAGGCTATGGCCTCCTGGCCTCCTGGCTTCATCGCGACCGCAGCAGGTCAGGCGACGGACGAGTCGGCCTGTACGCCGGGTTCTGTCCCCGGGCCGCCTTGCGGCACTGGCCCGGAGGGCGGTCATCCCTCTCGGCCTGCCGTTGCCGACAGGCTCATGCGGTCTACCCGCAGGCTCGGGCGAGCAGCCCTCGGACGCCTGCGCAGGGGCCGCGGCGGACCGCGACCCCCTCTTGACCTTGCTCCGGGTGGGGTTTGCCGAGCCGCCCGGGTCGCCCCGGGCGCTGGTGGTCTCTTACACCACCGTTTCACCCTTACCGCCGGCGAACCGGCGGCGGTCTGCTTTCTGTGGCACTGTCCCGCGGGTCACCCCGGGTGGGCGTTACCCACCACCCTGCTCTGTGGAGCCCGGACGTTCCTCGGCGGCACCGGCTGCCCGGTGCCGACGCGACCGCCCGGCCGACTCGTCCGCCGTGCGTCCAGGATACCGCCCGGTAGGGTTCTCGCCCGTGCTCCTCCTGCTGCCGCCGTCCGAGGGGAAGGCGCAGCCGACCGGTCGAAGCCGCCCGCTCGACCTGACCACCCTGTCGTTCCCGGCACTCACCCCGGTGCGGCAACGGGTGCTGGACCACCTCGTCGCCGTGTGCTCCGGGGACGAGGCGGCGGCGGCCAAGGTCCTCGGGCTCTCCCCCGGGCTGGTCGCCGAGGTGGCCCGCAACCGTGACATCGCCACGGCGCCGACGCTGCCGGCGTCCCGGCTGTTCACCGGGGTGCTCTACGAGGCGCTGGACCTCGCTTCGCTAGAGGCCGCGGCCACCCGCCGCGCGAACCGCTCGGTGCTGGTGTTCAGCGGGTTGTTCGGGGTGCTGCGCCCCGCCGACCGCGTCCCCGCCCACCGGCTCGCTGCAGACGTCAGCCTGCCCGGCGTCGGCCCGGTGGCGTCGGTGTGGCGGGCGGCCCTGGACGACGTCTTGGCCGGGGCGGCCGGCCGCAGCGGTCTGGTGCTCGACCTGCGCTCGAGCGCCTACGCCGCGATGTGGCGGCCGGCCGGCGAGCTGGCCCGACGGACCGTGTCGGTGCGGGTGCTGCACGAGCGCCGTCCCGGCGACCCGGCGTCCCGGGTGGTCATCAGCCACTTCAACAAGGCGACCAAGGGCCGGCTGGCCCGCGCGCTGCTGCTGGACGGCGCGAAGCCGACCAACCGAACCGGGTTGATCGAGCTGCTCGGCCGGCTCGGGTTCCACGTCGAGGCGAGCGGCGCCGGGCGGGTGGACGTGGTGGTCGAGGCGCCATGACCGGCTACCCGCGGCTGCGCACGGCGGCGCTAGCCACGGCGCTGGTGTTCGCGCTCAGCGGGATGCTGCTGGCCAGCTGGGTGTCCCGGCTGCCCACGGTCCGGGACCAGCTGGCGGCCGGCTCCGCAGCGCTCGGCCTGGCCCTTCTCGGACCGGGCGCAGGCTCGCTGCTGGCCATGCCGGCCACGGGGCGGCTGTCCCGTCGCTTCGGCAGCCGGGCGGTCGTGGCGGCGACCGCGTTCCCGGCCTGCGGGGTGCTCGTGGGGCTGTCGCTCGCCCCGACCGTCGTGGCGCTGGGGCTCGTGCTGCTGGTGTGGGGCGCGCTGTACGGGTCGTGGGACGTTGCCATGAACATCCAGGGCAGCGCTGTGGAGCGCCGGGCCGAGCGGGCCTGGATGCCCCGCTACCACGCGTCCTGGAGCGTCGGCGGGATCGTGGGCGCCGCGATGGGCGCGCTCGCCGCCCATGTCGGGCTGTCGGTGACGACGCACCTGCTGGTCGTGTCGTTGGTGACCGCCGTCCTGCTCGTGGTGGCCCTGCGGCTGTTCATCGACGAGCGCGACGAGACGCACGAGGAGCAGCACGCCCGAGCCGCCGCGGGACCGCTGTTCACCCGACGGCTGGTGCTGGTCGGGGTGGTCACCTTGTGCGCCACCACGATCGAGGGGGCGGCCGCCGACTGGCTGGCGCTGTACCTCACCGACGGACGCGGCGTCGCCGCCTCCGGCGCCGCCCTGGGCTACACGGTGTTCGCCGTGGCGATGGCCGCCAGCCGGTTCATGGGCACCCCGGTGATCGAGCGGCTCGGCCGGGTCAGCGCCGTCCGGCTGGCCGGGGTCGTCACCGGCGGCGGCGTGGTGCTCACCGTCGCCGCGCCCGCACTGCTGGGCGCCTACCTCGGCGCCGTCGCGTGGGGGTTCGGGGTCGCGCTCGTCTTCCCGGCCGCGATGAGCGCCGGCGGGGAGGTGCCGGGCCGGGCCGGCGACGCGATCGCGGCGGTCTCGACGATCGGGTACGGCGGGTTCCTGCTCGGGCCGCCGCTCATCGGGGTGCTCGGGCAGCACGTGGGCCTCGGGTCCGCGCTGCTCGTGCTGCCGGTGCTCGCCGCGGGGATCGTCGTCCTGTCCCCGGCACTGCGGCCGTACGCACCGCCCACCGCGCAGTAGCCGGTCAGCGTGCGGCGGGGTGCAGGTGCGCGGTGTCGTTGAACGCGCGCAGCGAGGCGTTGCCGTCCGGGAACCACTGCACGGTCGTGAGCGACGCCGGCGACAGCTCCATCCGGTACAGCGCGTGCGGCGGCGCCTCCAGCGCCAGCCGGACCAGCGTCTTCACCGGCGTCACGTGGCTGACCAGCACGACGGTCTGCCCGGCGTAGCGGGCGATCAGCCGGTCGCGGGCCCTGGCCACCCGGGCTGAGACGGCGTCGAACGACTCGCCGCGCGGCGGGGCGACCGTGGTGGACGCCAGCCACCCGGCCACCTCGTCCGGCCAGCCCTCCTCGACCTCGGCGAAGGTCAGCCCCTCCCAGTCGCCGAAGGCGCACTCGCGCAGGTCCGCCTCGACCCGGACGGCCACGCCGAGCGCGGCCGCGACCGAGTCGGCGGTCTCCCGGGCCCGCGCCAGCGGAGAGGTCACCACCGCGTCCGCCCCGCGGCCGGCCAGCGCCGTGGCCGCCGCAGCGGCCTGCGCCCGGCCGACCGCCGACAGCACCGGGTCGATCCCTGCGGAGCCACTGAACCGCTTCTCCCGGGTGTGCTCGGTCTCGCCGTGCCGCAGCAGCAGGAACGTCGTGGGCTTCCCGACGTCGCGGGACCAGCCGACCAGCCGGTTGGCGGGCATCTCGATCGAGGGGACCTCGACGGCCGGCGGGGTCTCCAGCGTCCGCGGCTGCCAGCTGCGACCCGCCGCGGCCGCGTCCATGGCCTCGTTGGCCAGCCGGTCGGCGTGCTTGTTCCGTTCCCGTGGCACCCACGTGTAGGCGACCCGTCCGGGCGGCCAGATCGTCATGGCCTCCTTGGCCAGCTCCCGCATCGCCGGGTGCTTGACCTGCCACCGCCCGGACAGCTGCTCGACGACGAGCTTGGAGTCCAACCGGGCCTCGATCTCAGCGTCGGCGTCGATCTCCCGGGCCCTGCGCAGCCCCGCGATCACGCCGCGGTACTCGGCCACGTTGTTGGTCGCGACGCCGAGGTACTCGGCCAGCTCGGCCAGCACCTCACCGGTGTCCCCGTCGCGGACGACGGTGCCGTAGGCGGCCGGTCCGGGGTTGCCGCGGGAGCCGCCGTCCGCCTCGACGACAAGCCGTCGGGGCATCCGGCTACAGCCCGGACTCGGGGGTGCGCACCAGGATGCGGCGGCACTCCTCGCAGCGCAGCACCTCGTCCGGCTCGGCCGTCCGGATCCGTCCCAGGTCGGTGGCGTTGAGCTCCAGCCGGCAGCCCTCGCACCGGCGCTTGCCCAGCGCCGCTGCCCCGACCCCGTCGTGGTCGGCCCGCAGCTTCTCGTACAGCGCGAGCAGGTCGGCCGGGACACCGGACACGGTGTCGGCCCGCTGCGCGCTCGCGAACTCGACGTCCTTGGCGATCCCGGTCAGCTGCTCGTCGCGCCGGGCCTCGACCGTGGCCAGCTCGTCCGCGAGCACGGTGGCTCGGGTGCGCAGCTCGGACAGCCGGCTCTGCGCCTCGTCTTGCCGCTCCATGACCTCCAGCTCGATCTCCTCGAGGGCGCCCTGCCGCCGGGCCAGGCTGTCCACCTCGTGCTGCAGCGACTCCAGCTCCTTGGCCGAGGTGACCGCGCCGGTGTCCATCCGGGTCCGGTCGCGCGCGGCCCGCTGCCGCACGGCCTCCACGTCGGACTCGGCCTTGGCGACCTCCCGCTCGAGGTCGGACAGCTCGGTCTCGGCGGCCACGGTGAGGTCGCGCAGCTCGGCGATCTCCGCCTGCAGGCGCGCCGCCTCGGCCAGCTCGGGCAGGGTCTTGCGACGGTGCCCCAGCTGGTCGAGTCGGGCGTCCAGCGCCTGGACGTCGAGCAGTCGCAGCTGGTCGGCGGGGTCGGCTCTCAGGGGATGCTCCTTCGGGTCGCGTGCGCGGTCCAAGGGTCGGTGACCAGCGTGGAGACGCGCAGGTCCACCGTAGCGCCGACGGCCCCGAGCACTCGGCCGAGGTCAGCCGCCGCGCGGGCCAGCCAGGGCCACTCGCTGGCCCAGTGCCCCGGGTCGACGAGCGCCGCCCCGCCGCCTTCCAGGTGCTCCGACGCCGGGTGGTGGCGCAGGTCCGCGGTGACGTAGGCGTCCACGGCCGCTGCGGCGACGTCCGCGAGGTAGGCGTCACCGGCGCCGCCGCTGACCGCCACCGTCTCGACCAGCCGGTCCAGGTCACCGCCGATGCGGACGCCGACCGCCGTGGCCGGTAGCCGGTCGGCGACCTGCTGGCCGAACTCTCCCAGCGGCATCGGCCGGGGCAGCCGGCCGACCCGGCCCTGGCCGGCCGCACCCGACGGCTCCCCCGCCGTCTCGACCAGGTCGAAGGCCGGCTCCTCGTAGGGGTGGGTGCCGCGCAGCGCCGCAACCACCTGGGCCCGTCGGGCCCGGGGCAGCACCATCTCGATACGTCGTTCGACCACCTGCTCGACCGCGCCGACCGTTCCGATTGCCGGGTGCGCGCCGGCCAACGGGCGGAAGGTCCCGGTGCCGTCGGTCCAGTAGGCGCACCGGTCGTACCCGCCGATGGCTCCCGCTCCGGCCTCGGCCATCGCGTCCACCAGCCGGTCGGCGTCACCGACGGGGACGTAGACGGTCAGCTTGTCCACCGGCGTCCTCGCGCCGGGCAGCAGCGGGCGGACGTCGACCAGCCCGATCGTCTCGGCCAGGACGTCGGCGACCCCGCCCGGTGCGGCGTCGGCGTTGGTGTGCGCCACGAACAGGCCGCACCCGGCCGTGAGCAGCCGGTGCACGACCCGGCCCTTGAAGCCACCGGCGTAGACGCTGGACGTGCCGCGCAGGAACAGCGGGTGGTGCGTGACCAGCAGGTCCGCGGACCAGCTGACCGCCTCGTCGACGACCGCGTCGACCGGGTCCACCGCGACCACCACCCGGCGCACCGGGGCGTCCGGGTCGCCGCAGACCGGGCCGACGGCGTCCCAGGCCGCGGCACCGGACGGCGGCCAGCGACGCTCCAGCGCGGCGACGACCTCGGCGAGTGACGGCACGCCAGGCAGGCTAGCCGGGTGCTGAGGGTGGGCGCAGACGGACTCGAACCGCCGACTCCCTGCTTGTAAGGCAGGTGCTCTGACCAGCTGAGCTATGCGCCCGGGACGGACGCCGCGCAGCCTACCGGTGGACGGCAGAGGGCCGCCGCCGCCGGAGTCTCGGGCCAGCGGCGGCAGCGGCCTTGATACCAGCGTGACCGCTCGCGCCGCCCACCGCTACCCCCCGACGAGACTCACTAATACTGCCCGCGAAACGCTCTCCGTGCCTCACGTAGGAATGCCCGCGAAACGGTGAGCGTGGTGGGGCATGAGGAGTGGGTTGTCGATGCAGTCTCGTGCCGAGGTCACCAACAGGTACGCCAA
>JBBSAJ010000025.1:0-38910 GCA_038252405.1 Actinomycetes bacterium
CACCGCCCACCCTGCCGGGGCGTGCGATCCGGCAACAGCGGCTCCAACCGGGCCCACATCTGATCAGTCAACACACGACGCGTCTGCATGAACAGCACCCTGCCCGGCCCCGCCCACGAAGTCCGTCAGACACGCCCTAGGTAGGACCGGTACTTGGCCCGGGTCACCGGGGAGACCGTGAGCATGTCGTACCAGTGCTCCGCGTACACCTCGAAGGCGGTGCGGGCGAGCGCTGGGTCGCTGTACTTGCCCTGGGCGTGCTCGCCTTCGACGATGGCAAGGTGCCGGTCGGCTTCGGCCCAGGTGTCGAACGAGGCGCTGTAGTGAACCTTCGCTTTGCGCCCGGCAGCGCTGCGCCATCCCACCCGGAAGCTCTGGGTGCCGTCCCTGTTGACGCGTGTCTGGATCCACGCCATGGGTCGATTCTGGCACCCGTGCTTCCATGGTGCTTCCAAATTGAGATAATTGGCTCGTCGCGGGTTTCCGCTCCGAACCACCTTCTGTTGCTATGTAACGGGAAACTGCTGGTGGGCGATACAGGACTTGAACCTGTGACCTCTTCCGTGTCAAGGAAGCGCGCTAGCCAGACTGCGCCAATCGCCCTCATCGTGCGAGGTGGAGACGGGATTTGAACCCGTGTACACGGCTTTGCAGGCCGTTGCCTCGCCTCTCGGCCACTCCACCGGAACGAGGCCCACAGGACCCCCTCCGAGCGGACGACGGGACTCGAACCCGCGACCCTCACCTTGGCAAGGTGATGCGCTACCAACTGCGCTACGTCCGCATGCCCGCCGGGTTGCCCCTGAGCGGCGAAGGGCAACGATAGCCGATGACGCCGAGCCGCTCCAAAGCCACCCGGTCGGCCCCCTGCTGGGGCAGGATCTCCGCGTGACCGACGACCCGCGCTGGCCTCGTGCCGCCGGCTGGCTGGCCGCCGGCCCGGGAGCCCGGCCGGTCGACCTGGCCGTCCTCGGCGTCCCCGCCCACTGGACCTCGCTGTCCCCGACCGGGGCCGACGCGACCCCGGCCGCGGTCCGGTGGGCGTTGGCCCGGTACACGACGTACGCCGCGCAGCGGGACGCCGATCTCGTCGGCCTGGCCCCGGTCGACCTCGGAGACCTGCCCGACCCGGACGGCGACGAGGACGCCACGACAGCCGCCGCCGAGCGGGCGGTACGGACGTCCCGGCTGCTCGTCGCGGTGGGCGGGGACAACTCGATCACGTTCGCGGTTGGGCGCGGGGCCCTCGGCGTCGACCTGCAGCACGCTGGCCTGGTGACGCTGGACGCCCACCACGACCTGCGGGACGGCGTCAGCAACGGCTCGCCGGTGCGACGGCTGGTGGAGGAGGCGGGCCTGGACCCCAGCCGGATCGCCCAGGTGGGCATCTCCGACTTCGCGAACAGCCGCGCCTACACCGAGCGGGCCCGCGAGTGGGGCCTGCACGTGCTCCGGCGGGACGACGTGGAGCGGCGCGGGATCACCGCGTGCATGGAGGAGGCGCTGGCGGTGGCCGGCGGGGCCGGCGGCCCGGTGTACGTCGACCTGGACGTCGACGTCTGCGACCGGTCGGTGGCGCCGGGCTGCCCGGCGTCCGCTCCTGGCGGCCTGGCGGCGCACGAGCTGCGCGAGGCGGCGTTCCTGGCCGGCCGTCACCCGCAGGTGACGGCCATCGACATCACCGAGGTGGATGCGACCGCGGACACCCCCGACGACCGCACCGTGCGGCTTGCGGCGCTGTGCCTCCTGGAGGCCGCCGCCGGCCTGGCCCTGCGGTCCTCGCGGGCGCTTGGCTGAGGCGCTGGCCCACTTCGGTGGGCAGCTGGCGACCGGGCTGGTCGAGGTCGTGGACGAACCGGCGGCCATCGACCGCGGCTGGTGGGCCGTCGTCGCCGGCTTCGAGGGCGAGTTCCTCGCGGCCCGGTTCGCCGACGTCCGACCCGCGCCGGTCCCGACTCGCCCCTGGCCGGGTATCGACCGTGACGACTGGACGTCGTCCCTGGGCCAGGACGGCTACGTGGCCGCCGTGGAGGAGGTGCGTGCCAGGATCGCCGCCGGGGACGTCTACCAGGTGAACGTGTGCCGGGTGCTGTCCGCGCCGCTGCCGCCAGGCGCCGACCTGGTCGGCCTGGCCGGCCTGCTCGCCGTCGGGAACCCGGCACCCCACCAGGGCGTGCTACGGCTCCCCGATCACGGTCTGCAGGTGGCCACCGCTTCACCCGAGCTGTTCTTGCGCAGGGACGGCCGGACCGTGGTCTCAGGGCCGATCAAGGGCACCGGGCGGGTCGCCGCCGACCTGCTGCCCAAGGACCGCGCCGAGAACGTCATGATCGTCGACCTGGTGCGCAACGACCTCGGCGCGGTGTGCGAGACCGGCACGGTCGAGGTGCCCGACCTGATGGCGCTCGAAGAGCATCCGGGCCTGGTGCACCTGGTGTCCCGGGTCCGCGGCCGGCTACGCCGCGACGTCGGCTGGCCCGAGCTGCTGGCCGCCACGTTCCCTCCCGGGTCGGTGAGCGGCGCCCCGAAGTCCAGTGCGCTGCGGGCCATCAACGACCTCGAGCACACCCCGCGCGACGTCTACTGCGGTGCGGTGGGGTGGGTCGACGCCGACGCCGGGACCGCCGAGCTCGCGGTGGCGATCCGCACCTTCTGGGCGTCCTCCGGCGTGATCCGGCTCGGCACGGGCGCGGGCATCACCTGGGGCTCGGACCCGTACGGTGAGTGGGCGGAGACAGAGCTCAAGGCGGAGCGGCTGCTGGCGGTGGCCGCGCAGGAGGTGCACGCGTGAGGACATGGGTCAACGGCCGGCTGCTGGACGCCGACGACGCGACGGTCTCGGTCTTCGACCACGGGCTCACTGTGGGAGACGGCGTGTTCGAGACGCTCAAAGTCGTCCGGGGGGTGCCCTTCGCGCTGACCCGGCACCTGGCCCGGCTGCGGGCCTCCGCCGCGGGGCTTGGCCTGACCGCCCCGGCGGACGCCGACGTCCGAGCCGCCGTGACCGAGGTGCTGGGCGCGCACGACCAGGCCGAGGTGGGCCGGCTGCGGATCACCCTCACGGGCGGCCGCGGGCCGCTGGGTTCGGATCGGGGCAGCGCCGGTCCGACCCTCGTCGTCGCGGTGAGCGCCGCCTCGCCGTGGCCGGCCACCACCCGGCTGGCCGGCGTCCCCTGGCCGCGCAACGAGCGGTCGGCGGTCGTCGGGTTGAAGACCACCTCGTACGCCGAGAACGTCGTTGCGCTGGCCCACGCGAAGGCTGCCGGCGCTGGAGAGGCGCTCTTCCTGGACACCCGGGGCCACCTGTGCGAGGGCACCGGCTCGAACGTGTTCGTCGTCGTGGGCGGCCGGCTACTGACCCCGGCGCTGTCCACCGGCTGCCTGGCCGGGGTGACCCGAGCGCTCGTGCTTGAGTGGATGGGTGCCGAGGAGGTCGAAGTTCCGGCCGCCGTGCTCAAGGACGCCGACGAGGTGTTCATCACCTCGTCCACCCGGAACGTGAGCCCGGTTGAGAGCGTCGACGACCGCACCTACCTCGCGCCAGGACCGGTGACCGCCCGTGCCCAGCGGGTGTTCGCCGAGCGGTCCGCGGCCGACCTCGACCCCTGAGCCACAAGATTCGGGGGAGACGAACCGACCCGGACGTGGCTACCGTGGTGAGGTGGCACGCAGCGACGGCGACCGGCTGGACCTGGCGGTCGACGACCGCCAGGAGCCGACCCGGGGCCCGTGGTACCGGCGGCTGCGCGATCGCGCGCGAGACCGCCGCACCACCGACCTGGCTTGGCGAGCGGTCGTGTTCGGTCTGGGGTGGGCGGTCGTCGCCGCCGGCCTGCTCATGCTGGTGCTCCCCGGGCCGGGCTGGGCGGTGGTCTTCCTGGGGCTGGCCATCCTCGGGTCGGAGTTCGCCTGGGCCCACCAGCTGCTGCGCCGGTCCAAGGAGTGGGCCTGGCGCGCCGCCCGGCAGGCCCGTGACCCGGCTCGTCGGCGGCGCAACCTGGTCCTGTGCTGCTCCGGTCTGCTGATGCTTGCGCTGGCGGCCACGTGGTACCTGGCGACCTATGGCGTCACGCTCGACGGCCCGCAGGCGTGGTTCGGGCTCTAGGCAGTCGCTGCGCTGGGGTAGAGTTTCGCCTCGCTCAGGGCGATTGGCTCAGTGGTAGAGCGCCTCGTTCACACCGAGGAGGTCACTGGTTCGAACCCAGTATCGCCCACGAGGTACGGATCACCTCGTTCCCGGACCCGCTCCTCGTCTGGGTTACTGTCACGCCCGTGAACCAGCCGCCGGCGCACGTCGTCCTGCTCCGGGCCTCCGACGTCACCCAGGACGCCAGGGTCAAGAAGATGGCCGTGACCTTGCAACGGCTCGGCCTGCGGGTCACCGTCGTGTGCCGGGCGCCCGAGGGGACCGAGGTCGGGGAGCCCGCCTGGTCGAGCCTGGGCCCGGTCCGCGTGCTGCGCGTGCCGGCGCCGCCGTACTACTCCGACGCGCTCGGCGTGCAACGGCGGAGGCACCGCACGGCCGCCGGACGCTGGGTGCCACCGACCTCCGCCGTCCGGCTGCGTCGTTTGCAGGGTGAGCTGCTGGCTGCTGAGCGAGCCGCCGCCCGGGGCCGGCTGCTGGCCCCCGAGGCGGGTCTGCCGGACCGGTTCTCCGCTGCCGCCGTCGAGACCCGCTGGCTGCTCAACCGGGTCGGACGCCGCACGCAGCGGGCCCGGCGCGACGTCGCGGAGGCGCTGGACCAGCGGGTGCAGGACGCCGTGGCGCGCACCGAGGCGCGGCGGTCGAAGCGGCGCCGTGGCACCTCGTGGCGACGCGAGCTGGTGAGCGTGCGCGAGTTCGAGCTGCGGGTGGCGACGCTCGTGGACGGCCTGGCCCCCGACGTGCTGCACGCCCACGACGTCAGCGTCCTCGGCCTGGCCGTGGACGCCGCGGACCGGGCCAGGGTGCTCGGTCGTGAGGTGCCCGTCGTCTACGACGCCATCGAGAACTGGGCCGGCATGCCGCGCGAGGAGTGGGGCACCGTCCGTCGGCACGAGGCACTGCTGCGGCTGGAGCAGGAGTACGCGCACCGCGCGGCCGCCGTGCTGACCGTGAGCGAGCCGATCGCCGAGGCGCTGCGCGAGCGGCTTCGGCTGGCCGAGCGGCCGCTCGTCGTGCTCAATGCGCCGCCGTTCGAAGCGGTGGCCCGCGGACCCCAGCGGCGGGTCCGCGAGGCCGCCGGAGTGGCGCCGGGGACCCCGCTGGCGGTCTACAGCGGCAGCGTGAGCGCCGCCCGCGGGCTGGACACGCTGATCCGGGCGATGCCGCTGCTCCACGGTGTGCACCTCGCCGTGGTCACTGTTCCGTTCCCCCACCCGTCCTGGCCGGCGCTCGAGGCGCTGGCCGCGGAGCTCGGGGTCACCGACCGGGTTCACGCCGTCCCCCCGGTCGACCCGACCGAGCTGATCGGGTTCCTGCAGGACGCCGACGCTGGCGTGCACACACTGCCCTCTGGCTCGGTCAACCACGAGATGGCCCTGCCCAACAAGTTGTTCGAGTACCTGCACGCCGGCCTGCCGCTCGTCGTGAGCGACGCGCGGGAGATGGCCGGTTTCGTGCGCGCGCACCACCTCGGGGCCGTCTTCCGCTCCGGCGACCCCGAGTCGCTCGCCGCCGCGGTGCGGCAGGTCCTGGCCGACCCTCGACCGGACGTCGAGCGCGTGGGCCGGCTCGCCGCGCAGTACAGCTGGCAGGCCCAGGAGCCGCGGGTCGCGGCGGCCTACACCCGCGCCCTCGGCCGTCCGGTGCCACCTCCGGCCGACGACCCGCCGTTCGAGCTGCCCGCCGAGGAGCCGGCGTGAGCGCCCCCACGGTCGTGCTGCTGCGCATGTACGACGTCCGGGTGGACACGCGCGGCAAGAAGGTCGCGCTGTCACTGGCCCGCGCCGGGTACGACGTGACGATGCTGTCGCTCTCCCCGGACGGCGAGCCGCACGAGTATGACCTCGGCGGGCTGGTGCGGGTGGTCGCCGTCGCCGTGCCGTTCACCCACCGTGACCGGGAGCGGGTCGCCCGGGCCGCCCGCCGGGAGCACCGCCCTCGCACGGTCGGCGTCGGCTCGGCCGAGGAGGGGGTCCGCTCGGTGGCCCGCACCTACCAGCGGATCGAGCAGACCAGGGCCTCCTCCCCCGGGGCGGGCGGCCGGGCCCGGGTGGCCGCGCTGCGGGCCGGCGTGCTCGTGGCCAGGGCACGGACCCGCGGTCAGCAGCTCACCGACGACGTCGTCGGCTCCGGCTGGCGGGTCTGGGACCGGGCGGGCCCGGCGGTGACCGTGCGGCCGTCCTGGCGGCGCAGCTTCCCGCAGGTCCGCGACTACGAGGACGCCTTCGGTCCGTGGCTGGACGGCCTCGCCCCGGACGTGGTGCACGCCCACGACCCGTGGGCGCTGCCGGTCGCCGAGGCGGCGCGTGAGCGGGCCGCCTCGGCCGGTCGCCGGAGGGTGCGGGTCGTCTACGACGCCAGGGAGAACTGGGCCGGCATGCCGCCCGAGGAGCGGGCGGCGCCGCGGCTGCACGCCGCCCTGCTGGCGCTCGAGAGCGAGTTCGTGCGCCAGGCCGACGGCGTCCTCACGGTCAGCGATCCGATCGCGGACACGCTGGTGGAGCGGTTCCGGCTGCCCCGGCGGCCGGTGGTGCTGCTCAACGCCCCGGTCGCCCGAGACCTCGCGGCGGACGCCCCCGGCCTGCGGCAGGCCATCGGGCTGCCGAGCGAGGTGCCCCTGCTCGTCTACACCGGCGGCATCAGCGACGCGCGGGGCGTCGACGTCCTGGTCCGCGCCCTCGGCCGGCTGCCTCGGGCCCACCTGGCCGTCGTCCCGGTGCCGTACCCGCATCAGGCCGAGGCGGGGCTGCGGGCGCTGGCCGCCGAGGTCGGCGCCGCGGACCGGCTGCACGTCGTGGCGCCGGTCGACGCGGAGGCGCTTGTCCCCTTCGTGGCGCAGGCCGACGTCGGCGTCCACCCGCTGCGGGCTGGCTCACCGAACCACGAGATGGCCATGCCCAACAAGCTGTTCGAGTACCTGCATGCGGGCCTGCCGCTGGTGGTCAGCGAGGTGCGGAGCATGGCTGAAGTGGTCCGGCGCGAGCACTGCGGCGAGGTGTTCCGAGACGGCGACGCCGACGACCTGGCCCGTGCCGTCCGGGCCGTGATCGCCGACCCCGATGCCTACCGGGCCGGGCGGGCCGACCTGGTGGCGCGGCTGAGCTGGCAGGGCCAGGAGCCTGCGCTGTGGGCGGAGTACGCCAGGATCCTGGGGGTGGCCCCGCGCGGTGCGGGCCCCGAGCCCATGCCGTCCCTCGCGCTGAACCAGGTGGATGCCGTGTGAAGATTGTGTCGATCGTCGGGGCGCGACCCGAGTTCATCCAGCTGGCGCCTTTGTCGTGGGCGCTGAGGGGGACGCCGCACCGGCACATCGTCGTCCACACCGGGCAGCACTACGACGCCGCCATGAGCGATGTGTTCTTCGCCGACCTGGACCTGCCCACCCCGGCCGTGTCGCTGGGCGTGGGGTCGGGCAGCCACGGCGTGCAGACCGGCGCCATGCTGACTGCCCTCGACCCGGTCCTCGCCGAGGCGGACCCCGACTGGGTGGTCGTGTTCGGCGACACCAACTCGACCCTGGCCGGCGTGCTGTCAGCCGTGAAGCAGCATCTGCGGGTGGCGCACGTGGAGGCTGGGCTGCGTTCCTTCAACCGGCGCATGCCCGAGGAGCACAACCGGGTGCTCACCGACCACGCGGCCGACCTGCTGCTGGCGCCGACCCAGGGAGCGCTGGCCCAGCTGACCCGCGAGGGGCTGGCCGCGCGCACCGTCGTCGTGGGGGACATCAAGACCGAGGTCACGTACGCGGTGCGCGACCGGGTGGCCGGCCGGCCACCCGAGCTGCCCGCCGGGGTGTCCGCAGCGGACCCGTACGTGCTGGCCACGCTGCACCGGGCCGAGAACACCGACGACCCGGACCGGCTGGCTGCGCTCGTGGACGCGCTCGCGGCTGGTCCGTTCCCGGTGGTGCTCCCGGTGCATCCCCGGCTCGCGACCAGGGCCGCCGCGGCCGGGATCGCCCTGGACGCCGGGTCGCTGAACCCGGTCGCGCCGCTGGCCTACCCGGAGACGGTGGCGCTCATGATGCACGCGCGCGCGGTGGCCACCGACTCCGGCGGGGTGCAGAAGGAGGCGTTCCTGCTCCGGGTCCCGTGCGTGACGCTGCGGACCGAGACCGAGTGGGTCGAGACCGTGGACCTCGGCTGGAACGTGCTGGTCCCCGACCCGGCCGGCCTCGGTCCGGCGCTGCTGGCGCCCCGCCCGGCCGACGTCGGGGACGCGCCCTACGGCACGGGGGACACCGCCACGCGCATCGTCGCGGAGCTGCAGCACCGCGCCTGATCCGGAACCGGGAACTGCCGACCCGGGCCGCTCGTCTGGCTGTCGCGGCCGGTTCGGGCCGGCCGGCGTGGACGGGGGGAACAGGTGCGGGGTCTTGGTCCGTGGGGCCGCGTGGCTGCGCTGGCCGCGGTCGCCGTCGTCGTCGGCACACTGCTCGGGACCGCCTCGCGGCCGGCCCCGGCCCGTGCGGCCAGAGCCGGCCGGCCGGACGCCGTCACGGTTGTCGCGGCCGCGCCGAAGGCCACCGCGCGCCGACAGGTCACCGCCTTCGGCTGGGCGGCGTCGTTGTCGGCGGGGCTGCCGGCCGACCTGCCAGGGGGGCAGCTGTCGGCCACCTGCCGGCCGGCGGACCACGCGCCCGGCTGGCTGGCGAGGGAGAACGCCCGGCCAGGTGACAGCTCCTGGCGGCCCCGGGTGGCGGCGCGACCGGAGATCGTGGGCTACCTCGGCCAGACGAGCGCAGTCTGCGGACAGCGCGTGGACCTGCACCTGAGCGGGCCGCGCGGCCTGGTCGTGGTGCGAGCGTTTCGCGTCGGCTGGTACGGCGGGACCCGGGCCCGGCTGGTGTGGACCTCCGCGCCGGTGCTGGTGTCGCCGCAGCGGCCGGCCCGGCCGAGCGGGCCGACCCGGCTGATCCAGGAGACCTGGCCGACGACGACCACCATCCCGGTCACGCCGTCGTTCGAGCCCGGGCTGTACCTGGTGGAGTTCAGCGGCCGGCACGGCGGGGCCGTGGGCGTCGCGCCCCTGGTGGTGCGCGACCCCACCGGCGCCGCACCGGTGCTGGTCCAGCTGAGCGCGGCCACCTGGGCGGCGTACAACACCTACGGCGGGGCGTCGCTCTACCGCGGCCCCGGCGGTTCGATCGCCCTGCGCTCGTTCGCCGCCGGGCTGGACCGGCCGCTCGCCGCGGACGGGCTGCGCGAGCTGATGGTGCGCGACGTGGCGCTGGTCCACCAGGTCGAGCGGCTGGGGCTGGACACCACCTACGTGACCGACTTCGACGTCGACGCGACTCCCAGTCTGCTGCTGGCCCATCGGGAGATCGTGATCCCAGGGCACGCCGAGTACTGGTCGGCGCGGATGCTGCACGGGCTGCAGGCGGCCCGCAACGCCGGCGTCAACGAGGCCTGGCTCGGCGGCAACGACGTCTCCTGGCAGGTCAGGTTCACCCGAGCCGGGAATGGCCGGCCGACCTCGGTGGTCTGCTACCGCACCCTCGCCGACCCGGCCGCAGCCACCGACCCAGCCGCCGCCACGGTCTACTGGTGGGCCAACCCGGGCCCGGTGACCGACGTCGGGGCGCTGATCGGGGAGCGCTACACCGGGCGGCAGCTGGACAGTGGGCTGCGGATGCGCAGCGCACCGCCGTGGCTGGTCGACGGGACCGGGCTGCGGGTCGGGTCGCTGCTGGCCAGCGCTGCGGCCAACGAGGTGAACGGCGTCACCACGCTGCACGGCTTGCCACCCGACCTGCAGGTCGTCGCCGAGGGCGCGTTCCGGCGCGGCCGGCTGCTCGGCCCGGTCGATGTGACGTACTACACAGCGCCGTCCGGTGCCGGGGTCTTCTCGGCCGGTACCACCGACTGGGGCTGCGAGATCGACGGGTCCTGCGTCGACCACTGGATCACCACCGACGAGTCCGCCGTCCTCGGCCGGCTGACCGCAAACGTGCTGAAAGCGTTCACCCAGCCCGGTTTCGGCCGCAGCCACCCCTCCGTGCTGACCCCGCCCACCGCGCTGGCCGTGCTCGCCCGCAGCCTGCCCGCACGACAGGTCGGCACGGCCGGTCGACCGGAGTGAGTCGCGCCACAGCCGGGCGACCTGCGCCGCTAGGCTGCTCGTGATCACAGCGTGTGCTGGGTTAGGGTTCCGCGACATTCGGACTTTTCGGCCGAACTGGCCGGGTCTGCCCGGCTATGCCCGGCTATGCCCGGTCTGCCCCCAACGAGGAGGTCCGACGGCTTGTCCCGGATCCCGGCCCTGCGCCCCCTGCCCGTCCGTCTGCTTGCCGCCGTCCTGGTCTACGCGGCTGTCCTGACCGGGCTGCTGGCGCTGCCGTCGGCCGCCAAGGCGGCCCAGTACGACACCTCCACCGCCGACTCGCTCGTCGCCTCGATGAACAGCGCCCGCGCCAGCGCCGGGCTGCGGCCGTTGACGGTGAACTCCGAGCTGACCTCCGTGGCCAGGGGTTGGACCTCGCGGCTGGCCGCTGCCGGGACGCTGTCCCACAACCCCAGCCTGTCCGGCTCGGTGCACGGCTGGACCCTGCTGGGCGAGAACGTCGGCCAGGGCAGCTCGGCCGCCCAGCTCGAGGCGGCGTTCATGGCCAGTGCCCCGCACCGGGCCAACATCCTGCGGGCCCAGTTCACCGACGTCGGCGTCGGTGCGGTGCGGGGCAGCGACGGACGGCTGTGGGTGACGGTGGACTTCAAGCGCCGTACCTCCGCCGTCCCCGTGGCGCCCGCCCCGCCGGTGGTCAAGGCGCCGACCACCTCGCCGCGGGCGGGCGCCAGCACCCGGACGTCCCGGTCGACGGTTCGCACGGTTCCGAAGGCGTTGTCGGCGGCCAAGCCGGTCGCTGCCAAGCCGGTCGCGGCGACGCCGCCGACGATGCGGGTGCTGGTCCCGGTGCGGTTCCCGGGACCGGCGACCGCCCGGCTGGCCAACAGCGCGTTCAACAGCACCCACCACCTGCGTCCGGCCGCCAGCCGGTAATCGGCGCGAGCGACCTCACGGTTGCCAGCTAGCATCGCCGTCAGCCGATCCGACCGGGTCGGTTCGACGATCACCCTGGGAGCCGACCGTGTCCGACGTCCGCATCACCCTCGCCGGAGACGAGCGAACGGTGGCCGCGGGCACGACGACCGCAGACCTGTTCGCAGCCGACCGCTCGGTGGTGGTGGCCCGGGTGAACGGCGAGCTGACGGACCTCGGGTACGTGGTGCAGGCGGGCGACGTCGTGGACGGCGTGCCGATCGACTCGCCGGACGGCCGGGCCGTGCTTCGGCACTCGACCGCTCACGTGCTGGCCCAGGCGGTGCAGGACCTGTTCCCCCAGGCCCGGCTGGGCATCGGCCCGCCGATCACGGACGGGTTCTACTACGACTTCGACGTCCCCGAGCCGTTCGTGCCGGAGGACCTCGCGCGGCTCGAGAAGCGGATGCAGGAGATCATCAAGTCCGGGCAGCGGTTCTCCCGGCGGGTGGTCACCGAGGACGGTGCCCGCGCGGAGCTCGCCGCCGAGCCGTACAAGCTCGAGCTGGTCGGCCTCAAGGCGGCGCCCGGTGAGGACGTGATGGAGGTCGGCGGCGCCGAGCTGACCATGTACGACAACCTCGACGCGTCGTCTGGGGAGCGGGTCTGGGGTGACCTGTGCCGCGGCCCGCACCTGCCGACCACGCGCACGATCCCGGCGTTCAAGCTGATGCGGGTGGCCGCGGCGTACTGGCGCGGCAGCGAGAAGAACCCACAGCTGCAGCGCATCTACGGCACGGCGTGGGAGAACCGGGACGCGCTCAAGGCGCACCTGGCCTTCCTGGCCGAGGCGGAGAAGCGCGACCACCGCCGGCTGGGCCTCGAGCTCGACCTGTTCTCGTTCCCGGAGGAGATCGGGTCCGGCCTGGCGGTGTTCCACCCCAAGGGTGGGGTGATGCGTCGGGTGATGGAGGACTACTCCCGCGACCGGCACGAGCAGGCCGGCTACTCCTTCGTGAACACCCCGCACATCACCAAGGAGTCGCTGTTCCAGACGTCGGGCCACCTGCAGTGGTTCGCCGAGAGCATGTACCCGCCGATGGAGCTCGACGACGGCGCGAAGTACTACCTCAAGCCGATGAACTGCCCGTTCCACATCCTGATCTACCGCAGCCGTGGCCGGTCCTACCGGGAGCTGCCGCTGCGCCTGTTCGAGTTCGGCTCGGTGTACCGGTACGAGAAGTCCGGTGTGGTGCACGGGCTCACCCGGGTGCGTGGCATGACGCAGGACGACGCCCACATCTTCTGCACCAAGGAGCAGATGGGCGGCGAGCTGCACAACCTGCTCGGGTTCGTGCTCGACCTGCTCCGCGACTACGGGCTGACCGACTTCTACCTCGAGCTGTCCACCCGTGACGACACCAAGGCGAAGTTCGTCGGCAGCGACGAGCAGTGGGCCGAGGCGACCGAGGCGCTGCGGATGGCCGCCGAGGGCTCCGGGCTCGAGCTGGTGCCGGACCCGGGCGGCGCCGCGTTCTACGGCCCGAAGATCTCGGTGCAGGCCCGCGACGCGATCGGCCGGACCTGGCAGATGTCGACCATTCAGGTCGACTTCCAGTTCCCGCACCGCTTCGATCTGGAGTACCAGTCGTCCGAGGGCACCAGGGAACGCCCGATCATGATCCACCGGGCGTTGTTCGGCTCCATCGAACGCTTCTTCGGCGTCCTGGTCGAGCACTACGCCGGCGCGTTCCCGCCGTGGCTGGCACCGGTGCAGGTGGTGGGCATCCCGATCACCGACGAGCACATCCCGTACCTGCAGGACGTCGCCGCGCAGCTGCGCGTGCACCGCGTGCGGGTGGAGGTGGACACCTCGGACGACCGGATGCAGAAGAAGATCCGGACGGCGCAGAAGCAGAAGGTGCCCTTCATGCTCATCGCTGGGGACGATGACGTCGCCAAGGGCGCGGTGTCGTTCAGGTTCCGGGACGGCTCGCAGCGCAACGGCGTCCCGGTGGCCGAGGCGGTGGCGGAGGTCGTCGCGGCGATCCGGGATCGGATCCAGGTCTAGCGTCCGACCACCGGGTGGGGGAGGGATCGAGCCAGATGAGCCTGCCGGGCGGCACCGTGACGCTGGTCTTCACCGACATCGAGGGGTCGACGGCGCTGCTGCGCGACCTCGGGGACGCTTACGCGAGCGTCGTGACGACGCACCGCCGGCTGCTCCGGGACGCCGTGGAGTCGGCCGGCGGGCACGAGGTGGACACCCAGGGCGACGCGTTCTTCTTCGCGTTCAGCCGGGCCCGGGACGCCCTGGCCGCCGCGGTCGAGGGGCAGCGCGCCCTGCACGGGCACCCGTGGCCGGACGGTGCCGACGTGCGGGTGCGGATGGGGCTGCACACGGGGGAGCCGGCCCTCACCGACGAGGGCTACGTCGGGATGGACGTCGTCCGGGCCGCCCGGATCTGTGCGGCCGGGCACGGCGGCCAGGTGCTGCTCTCCGCGGCCACCCGCCTGCTGGTGGGGACCGGCCTGCCGCCCGGCGTGCAGGTGGTCGACCTGGGCGAGCGGCACCTCAAGGACGTTGGCTACGAGCACCTGCACCAGTTGGTGATCGACGGCCTGCCGGACGACTTCCCGCCGGTGCGCCAGCACCGGGAGGGCCGGGCGGAGGCGTTGACCCGGCTGTTCGCCGACCGGATCAGCGACCAGGTCGAGCGCGAGCTGCGGACCGCCTTCGAGCCATCGACATCCGACCCGCCGCCGCCGGCCCCGCCGCCGCCCGCTCGGTAGAGGTGCCTAGGATCGGCGGGATGACGCTGCCGACAGGGGAGCCCGACGCGTTCGACCGGCTGTGGACCCCCTACCGGATGGCCTACATCCAGGGAGAGGGCAAGCCGGCGGACGGCGCGGCCGGCGACGGCTGCCCGTTCTGTCGGGTGCCCGGGCTGCCCGAGGCGGAGGGCCTGGTCACCGCGAGGGGACGCTCGGTGTACGCCGTGCTCAACCGGTACCCCTACAACGCCGGGCACCTGCTGCTGTGCCCGTACCGGCACGTCGCCGACTACGCGGAGCTGACCGAGCACGAGGTCACCGAGCTCGGCACCATGACCCAGCAGGCCATGACGACGCTGCGGGCCGTCGCCGGGCCGCAGGGGTTCAACGTCGGCATGAACATGGGCACCGTGGGCGGGGCCGGGATCGCCGCCCACCTGCATGTCCACGTCGTCCCGCGGTGGGGCGGTGACACCAACTTCATGCCGGTGATCGGGATGACCCGGGTGCTGCCGCAGCTGCTGGCGGACACCCGGGACCTGCTCGCCGCCGCCTGGCCACCCCTTCCCCCTGCATGAAGGTGCCCTTCTGTGCGTGTGGCCGCACAAGGCGCACCTTCATGACCGCCGGCTGCCCGCGGTCTCACTCGCTATGAAGGGTGGGTTACTGCGGTAGTGCGCACAGAAGGGCACCTTCATGCGGTCAGGTGGGGGTGGTGGCCTCGGTCTTGACCTTGGCCGCCAGGTGGGCCGGCATCGGCTCGTGCCGCACGTAGCTGCGGGTGAAGGTCCCGGTGCCGTGGGACAGCGACCGCAGGTCGATGGCGTAGCGGGTGGTCTCCTGCTGGGGCACCTCGGCCCGCACCAGCGTCCGCCCGGCGCCGACCGGCTCGGTGCCCGACACCCGACCCCGACGACCGGACAGGTCGCTCATGACGGCGCCGACGTACTCGTCCGCCACCATGATCGACATCTGGTCGACCGGCTCGAGCATGAGCATGTCGCCGGCGGCCGCGGCCTCCTTCAGGGCCAGCCCGCCCGCCATCTGGAAGGCCATGTCGGAGGAGTCCACCGAGTGCGCCTTCCCGTCGTACAGCGTCACCCGGATGTCGATCACCGGGTAGCCGGCGACGACGCCCTTCTCCATCTGCGCTCGCACGCCCTTCTCCACGCTCGGGATGAACTGCCGGGGCACCGAGCCGCCGACCACCTTGTCCACGAACTCGAAGCCGGAGCCGGACGGAAGCGGCTCGACCTGGATGTCGCACACCGCGTACTGCCCGTGCCCGCCGGACTGCTTGACGTGCCGACCGTGCCCGGTCGCCGGGCCGGCGAAGGTCTCGCGCAGCGAGATCCGCACCGGTGTGGCGTCCACGGCCACCCCGTACCGACTGCTCAGCCGGTCCAGCAGCACGTCGGCGTGCGCCTCGCCCATGGTCCACAGCACCAGCTGGTGGGTCTCGGCGTTGTTCTCCAGCCGCAGCGTCGGGTCCTCGGCCACCAGTCGCTGCAGGCTCTGCGACAGCTTGTCCTCGTCCGCCTTGGCTCGAGCCACGATGGCGATCGGGAGCATCGGCTCGGGCATCACCCACGGCTCCATGAGCAGCGGCTGCTCCTTGTCCGAGAGGGTGTCCCCGGTCTCCGCCCTGGTCAGCTTGGCGACCGCGCAGATGTCCCCCGCGCCGCCGGAGGCGACGGTGCGCAGCGTCTTGCCCAACGGGGAGCTGAGGGCGCCGACCTTCTCGTCGACGTCGTGGTCCTCGTGGCCGCGGTCGCCACCGAAGAACGTGGAGAAGTGGCCGGAGACATGGACGAGGGAGTCCGGGCGCAGCGTGCCGGAGAAGACCCGCACCAGGCTGACCCGACCCAGGTACGGGTCGGTGGTCGTCTTGACCACCTCGGCGACCAGCGGGCCGCCCGGGTCGCAGGTCATCGGGCTGCGCGGTGACCCGTCCGGCCCGGTGATCGCGGGCAGCGGGTGCTCGGGGGGCGAGGGGAACCCTGCGGTCATGGCGTCGAGCAGCTCGACCGTGCCGAGACCGCTGGGCGACGCCATCCCGAGGACGGGGTAGAACGAGCCCCGGGCGACGGCCGTCTCCAGGTCGGTCACCAGCGTCTTGAGGTCGAGCTCCTCGCCGTCCAGGTACCGGTCCATGAGGGTCTCGTCCTCGCTCTCCGCGATGATCCCCTCGATCAGCGCACCGCGGGTGCCCTCGATCAGCTGTAGGTGCTCGGGGTCCGGGTCGCGCTCGACCCGCTGCCCGGACGAGTAGTCGAAGACGCGCTGGGAGAGCAGCCCCAGCAGGCCACCCGCGGTCCCGTCGTCCTTGGCCAGCGGCAGGTACAGCGGCAGCACGCCTTCCCCGAAGACGCGCTGGCAGACCGCCACGGTCTCCTCGAAGTCGGCGCGCGGCAGGTCCAGCTTGGTGACGACGACGACGCGCGGCATGCCCACGGCCGCGCACTCCTCCCACAGCAGCTGGGTGGTGCCGTCGATCCCGTCCACCGCCGAGACGACGAACAGCGCGGCGTCGGCCGCCCTCAGCCCGGCGCGCAGGTCCCCGACGAAGTCCGCGTAGCCGGGGGTGTCCAACAGGTTGATCTTGATGCCGTCCCACTCGACGGGGGCGACCGACAGGCCAACCGAGCGCTGCTGGCGGACCTCCGACTCGTCGTAGTCGCTCACCGTCGTGCCGTCCTCGACCCGACCGGCCCGAGTGATCGTCCCGGTCGCGACGAGCAGGGCCTCGACGAGCGTCGTCTTCCCTGCACCCGTGTGGCCGACCACTACCACGTTGCGGATCTTCGACGGCTGGTCGGCCGCCGGTACCCTGCCGCCGTCTGCCGGGCTGTTCGTCGCCACAGTGTCGCCTCCCTGAGTCGGTCCCTTCGTGCCACGCACGCGTTCTGGTCACCTTTCACCCGGCGCCGTCGTGGCACAAGGGGACTCCTGGCCTTGCGTCGATAGGCTGACGATGATCCGCACCACCAGCCTCCGACGGAAGCCACCGATGCTCGCGCGCCACCTGAAGGCGTTCTTCAACGCCCTGTTCACGCCGCTGGCCCGCGGCCTGCTCCGCATCGGCGTCGGGCCGGACGTGATCACCTGGATCGGCGCGACAGGGGTGACGGCCGCCGCGTTCGGCCTGTACCCCCGGGGGGAGCTGTTCGTCGGCTCGCTCGTCATCGCCCTTTTCGGCTTCTCGGACACCCTCGACGGCACCATGGCCCGGCTGTCCGGCCGGCCCAGCAGGTGGGGCGCGTTCCTCGACTCCACGCTGGACCGGATCGCGGACGGGTCGGTCTTCGGCGGGCTGGTGCTGTGGTTCGCCATGGGCGGCGACGAGCCGGTGCTCGCCGTCCTGGCTCTCGTGTGCCTGATCGGCGGCATGGTCGTCTCGTACGCGCGGGCGCGGGCCGAGGGCCTCGGGATGACCTGCAACGTGGGCATCGCCGAGCGCTCGGAGCGCCTGGTCGTCGTGCTGCTGGCCACCGGGCTGTCCGGGCTGGGCGTCCCCTACATCCAGGCCGTTGGGCTGTGGCTGCTGGCCTTCGCCACGGTGGTCACCGTCGGCCAGCGGATGCTCGAGGTGCGGCGGCAGGCCGCCGTCGACGGCCCGGCGGCCCGGTGAAGGGCGACGTCAGGGGCACCCTGACCGAAGTGGCGTACAGCGCCGGCTGGACGGCGGTCCGCCGGATGCCCGCCCCCACGGCCCGGCGGCTGTTCACGACAGCGGCCGACCAGGCCTGGCGCCGGCGGGGCAAGGGGGTGCGCCAGCTCGAGCGCAACCTGGCCCGGGTCCGACCGGACGCCACCCCCGAGCAGCTGCGCGAGCTGAGCCGGGCCGGCATGCGGTCCTACCTGCGGTACTGGTCCGAGGCGTTCCGGCTGCCGGACCTGACCCCCGAGCAGATCGTCTCGTCGTTCGTGATGGACGACCAGCACAACCTCGCCGACGGCCTGGCCACCGGGCGGGGCGTCGTCGTGTCGCTGCCGCACATGGGCAACTGGGACCACGCCGGGGCGTGGGCCACGCTGCGGCAGGCCCAGGTCGTGTCGGTGGCCGAGCGGCTGCAGCCCGAGGGGCTGTACGAGCGGTTCCTGGACTACCGGCGCGCGCTGGGCATGGAGATCCTTCCGCTCACCGGCGCGGAGCCCCCGTTCCGCACCCTGATGAGCCGGCTCCGGGACGGCGGGCTGGTGGCGCTGCTCGGGGACCGCGACCTCACCCGGGCCGGCGTGCCCGTGCAGATGTTCGGCGAGACCACTCAGCTGCCGGCCGGCCCGGCCGCGCTCGCGGTGTCCACCGGGGCCGTGCTGATCACGGCCACCCTCTGGTACGACCCGACCCACAGCCGCGGTCGGATGCACCCACCCATCGAGGTCCCCGCGCACGGGACCAAGCAGGACAAGATCCTTGCCATGACCCAGGCCACCGCGGACCGGTTCGCCGTGGGCATCCGGCAGTACCCGCAGGACTGGCACATGTTGCAGCGGCTGTGGCTGTCCGACCTCGACCCGACGGCGAGACAACCGTGAGGGTGGGCCTGGTCTGCCCGTACTCCTGGGACGTCCCGGGCGGCGTCAAGGAGCACGTCCGCGACCTGGCCGAGGAACTGCTGCGGCTGGGGCACGAGGTCTCGGTGCTGGCCCCCGGCGACCCGGACGCGGAGGTCGAGCCGTACGTGGTGCTGGCCGGACGGGCCGTGCCGGTGCCGTTCAACGGCTCGGTGGCCCGGCTGGCCTTCGGCCCGGTGTCGGCGTCCCGCACGCGTCGCTGGATCCGGGAGGGCGGCTTCGACCTGCTGCACGTCCACGAGCCGGTGTCGCCGAGCGTGTCGATGCTCGCGGTGTGGGCGGCGTCCGGTCCGGTGGTCGGCACCTTCCACAGCAGCTACCTGTCGAGGTCACGGGTGTACGGCGCCAGCTACGGGATCCTGCAGCCCACGCTCGAGCGGATCACCGCCCGGATCGCGGTCAGCGAGGCGGCCCGCAACACGGTCGTGCAGCACGTCGGCGGCGACGCCGTCCTGATCCCCAACGGGGTCGCGCTGCGCCGCTACGCGAAGGCCGACCCGATGCCGGGCTGGCCCGGCCAGGGGGGCGCGCTCGGGTTCCTCGGCCGCATCGACGAGCCGCGCAAGGGGCTGCCGGTGCTGCTCGAGGCGCTGCGCGCCGTGGTGGCCGAGCATCCGGGGGTGCGGCTGCTCGTGGCCGGTCCCGGCGACGTCGACGAGGTCCGCGACTCCATCGACCCGGACCTGCGGGACCGGGTCGAGCTGCTGGGCCTGGTGAGCGACGAGGACAAGGCCGCCATGCTGCACTCGGTGGACGTCTACGTCGCCCCCAACACCGGGGGCGAGAGCTTCGGGATCATCCTGCTCGAGGCGATGGCCGCGGGCGCGCCGGTGCTGGCCAGCGACCTCGACGCGTTCCGGTCGGTCCTGGACGACGGACGCGCCGGTCGGCTGTTCCCGGTGGGTGACCCGGGCGCCCTGGCGGCAGCGGCCAGCGAGCTGCTCCGGGACCGCGCGGAGCGGACGGCGCTGGCCGAGGCGGGGACGGCTGTGGCCGGGCGCTACGACTGGCAGACCGTGGCGCAGCAGGTGCTGGCCGTGTACGAGACCGTCGTCCTGCCCGGGATCCAGGTGGGCGTGGACCCCCGCGCGCAGGCCTTCGGGCTGTTCTCCACCCGGCTGAAGGATGCCAACGGATGACCACACGCTGGGTGCTGGGCGCCCTCCTGCTGGCCCTGGCGCTGCTCGGGCTGTACCTGCGCGGGCTGGCCGGCCGGCTGGACCGGCTGCACGTGCGGGTCGAGGCGGCGTCCAACGCGCTCGACGCGCAGCTGGTCCGTCGGTCTGCGGTCGCCCTCGAGCTGGCGACGTCCGGCCTGCTCGACCCGGCCAGCAGCATGCTGCTGGCGGCGTCCGCGCACGGGGCGCAGGCCGCTGACCCGACGACGCGGGAGGAGGCCGAGAGCGGGCTGTCCCAGGCGCTGCGGGCCACCCTGGACGCGCCGGAGGCGGACGCCGTGCTGCGCTCGAGCGAGACCGGCCAGGAGCTGGCAGAAGAGGCCGCTGCGGCCTGCCAGCGGGTGGTGCTGGCCCGCCGGTTCCACAACGACGCCGCTGCTGCCACCCTTCGGCTGCGGCGGCACCGGCTGGTGCGGTACCTGCACCTGGCCGGGCGGGCGCCGCTCCCGGTCACGTTCGAGTGCGACGACCGTCCACCGGCGTGCCTGAGCACGCCCGCGTGACCGGCCGACTTACCCTCGCGGGGTGATCCTGGGCTCCGCACGTCCCCGTGCCCGACTGCTCTCCGCCGCCGTCGGGCCGGTGCTCGTCCTCGCCCTGGCCGCGTGCTCGGCAGGGACGTCCGGAGGCCCGGTGGCCCGGCCCAGCGCGACCAGTCCCAGCCAGTCACCGACTCCCTCGCCCACCGAGGTGCAGCGGTCGCTGCTGTCGGGCCGGGCGGGAGCCACGGACGGACCGGTGCTCGCGGTGAAGCTCGACAACACCTCGTTCGCGAACCCGCACTCGGGCCTGACGCAGGCCGACGTGGTCTACGTGGAGGAGGTGGAGGGCGGGCTGACCCGGTACGCCGCGATCTACTCCAGCGAGATCCCCACGGCCATCGGGCCGATCCGCAGCGCCCGGATCACCGACATCGCCCTGCTCGCCCAGTACGGCAAGGTGGCCTTCGCCTACTCCGGGGCGCAGACCAAGCTGCGTCCGGTGATCGCCGGCGCGAACCTGTACGACGTCAGCGGCGACCGCGGCGCCTTCGGCTACTGGCGGCAGTCCGGCCGGCAGTCTCCGTACGACTTCTTCGGCAACGGGCGAAAGCTGCTGGCCCGGGCCCCGCAGGCCGCGGTCGCGCGGGACGTGGGGTTCCGGTTCGCCGCCGACGTGCCGGCCGGCGGGCAGCCAGTCACCCGGGTGGTCGCCAACTACCCGAGCGCCCGGATGGCGTTCAGCTGGGACGCCGCCGCCAAGCGCTGGCTGGTCGCCCTGGACGGCACCCCGGCCCGGGCCACCGAGGGCGGCGTGCTCGGTGGCACCACGGTGATCATCCAGTACGTCCAGGTGGTGCCGTCGATCTACCACGACCACTGGAACGGCAACACGCCGATGTCGCAGACCGTGGGGTCCGGCCCGGCCCTCGTGCTGCGCGACGGCCGGGCGTACAGCGTGACCTGGTCCCGGCCGAGTGCCAAGTCGGGCACGCACTACACGGTGGCCGGGCACGACTTCCCGCTGGCGCCGGGCCAGGTGTGGGTGGCGCTGGTCAAGAGCACCCGGCCGGCGACGGTGACGCCGGTCCCGAAGCCGGCCGCGGTCGCTCCCTCCCCGTCGGCGTCCGCCGGCTGAGCAGTAGGGCAACCGCGTCCGGCCCCCGTACCATGGGGGCGTACCCCGCCCGCACCGATCCTCCCGTGAGGTCCGCCGTGTCCAGCCCGACCCAGCCCGACAGCAAGCAGCCCGCCAGTCCCGAGATCGGCACCGCGCGGGTCAAGCGCGGCATGGCCGAGATGCTCAAGGGCGGCGTCATCATGGACGTCGTCACACCGGACCAGGCGAAGATCGCCGAGGACGCCGGTGCGGTCGCGGTCATGGCGCTCGAGCGGGTGCCGGCCGACATCCGCGCCCAGGGCGGCGTCTCCCGGATGAGCGACCCCGACATGATCGACAAAATCATCGAGGCGGTCTCCATCCCGGTCATGGCCAAGGCCCGGATCGGGCACTTCGTCGAGGCGCAGGTGCTGCAGGCTCTCGGCGTCGACTACGTGGACGAGTCCGAGGTGCTGACCCCCGCGGACTACGCCAACCACATCGACAAGTGGCAGTTCACGGTGCCGTTCGTCTGCGGGGCCACCAACCTCGGGGAGGCGCTGCGCCGGATCAACGAGGGCGCCGCCATGATCCGCTCCAAGGGCGAGGCCGGCACCGGGGACGTGTCGAACGCGGTCACCCACATGCGCACCATCCGGGCCGAGCTGCGTCGGCTGGCCGGCCTGCCGGAGGACGAGCTGTACGTCGCGGCCAAGGAGCTGCAGGCTCCGTTCGAGCTGGTCAAGGAGGTCGCGGCCGCGGGCAAGCTGCCCGTCGTGCTGTTCACCGCCGGCGGCATCGCCACCCCCGCCGACGCCGCGATGATGATGCAGCTGGGCGCCGAGGGTGTCTTCGTGGGCTCCGGCATCTTCAAGTCCGGCAACCCGGCGCAGCGGGCCGAGGCGATCGTCAAGGCGACCACCTTCTTCGACGACCCGGACATGCTGGCGAAGGTGTCCCGCGGGCTCGGCGAGGCCATGGTGGGCATCAACGTCGAGGAGATCCCGCAGCCGCACCGGCTGGCCGAGCGCGGCTGGTGAGCGCGCCGCTCGTCGGCGTCCTCGCCCTTCAAGGCGACGTTCGCGAGCACCTGCTGGCGCTCGAGTCGGTGGGTGCGCGGGGCCGTCCCGTCCGTCGTCCCAGCGAGCTGGCCGACCTGGACGGCCTCGTGCTGCCCGGCGGGGAGTCGACCACGATGTCCAAGCTCGCGGTGGCCTTCGAGGTGCTCGAGCCGCTGCGCGCACTGGTCCGGTCCGGGCTGCCGACCTACGGCTCCTGCGCCGGGATGATCATGCTGGCGGACACCGTCCTCGACGGTCGCCCGGACCAGCAGACCATCGGCGGGATCGCCATGACGGTGCGACGCAACGCGTTCGGCCGGCAGGTCGACTCGTTCGAGTCGGACCTCGAGGTCGAGGGCATCGACGGCGGGCCGCTGCACGCGGTGTTCATCCGGGCGCCGTGGGTGGAGTCGGTGGGGGAGCAGGTCGACGTGCTCGCGACCGTCGCCTCCGGGCCGGCCGCCGGTAGGATCGTGGCCGTGCGGCAGGAGCACCTGCTCGCGACCTCGTTCCACCCCGAGCTCACCGGGGACCCTCGGGTGCACGCGTACTTCGTTTCGATGCTCACCGACCGTGGGAGAGATCAGGCATGAGCGGCCACTCCAAGTGGGCCACCACGAAGCACAAGAAGGCAGCGATCGATGCCAAGCGCGGCAAGCTGTTCGCCAAGCTGATCAAGAACATCGAGGTCGCGGCCCGAACGGGGGGCGGTGACCCGGAGGGCAACCCGACGCTGTACGACGCCATCCAGAAGGCCCGCAAGACCTCGGTGCCGCTGGACAACATCGACCGGGCGGTCAAGCGCGGCTCCGGCGCGGAGGCCGGGGGTGCCGACTGGCAGACGATCATGTACGAGGGGTACGGCCCGAACGGCGTGGCGTTCCTGGTGGAGTGCCTCACCGACAACCGCAACCGGGCGGCCTCGGAGGTCCGGGTGGCGATGACCCGCAACGGCGGCTCGATGGCCGACCCGGGGTCGGTGTCCTACCTGTTCACCCGCAAGGGCGTGGTGATCGTGCCGAGGACCGAGTCGATGACCGAGGACGACGTCCTGGGCGCGGTGCTCGATGCCGGGGCGGAGGAGGTCAACGACCTCGGTGAGTCGTTCGAGGTGGTCAGCGAGGCCGGGGACATGGTTGCGGTCCGCACCGCGCTGCAGGCCGCCGGGATCGACTACGAGTCGGCCGAGGCGTCGTTCCTGCCGAGCGTGTCCGTCCCGCTCGACGAGGACGGCGCGGCCAAGGTGTTCCGGCTCATCGACGCCCTCGAGGACAGCGACGACGTGCAGAACGTGTGGGCCAACTTCGACGTCTCCGACGAGGTCATGGAAGCCGTCGGCTGACCGACCGGTGACGGCGGACGCCGCGGACCCAAGGCCGACCTAGGCGGTCCCGCCGAGATCTGAGGTTGCCGGCCGGGCGGTCCTGGGCAGTTGACCGATCCGCGACTGACCGGTGCCGAACGACCCTGCCCCCGCGGTGACCGGAACGGCTACTGTATAAACATGCGCATCTGTGAATGGGATGACCTCGAGCGCGCCGGGATCACCGTTTCGTTCGAGCTGCGCCGGGCCCTCGACCAGGAGCCGGAGGCCAAGGCGGCGTTCTTCGCCGCCGAGTACGAGGAGCGGCCGCACCGACTGGGGCGGGCGGCGCGGCGCTGACGGCAGCGGTGGCTCGCCCAGCGATGTGTCTGCGGCGCGTCCTCCCGGAGCGGCCCACCACCGCGGGTTAGGATCCGAACACCTGTTCGGATCGGGAGGTCTGCTGGTGCGCGTGTTCGGGGTGGACCCTGGCCTGACCCGCTGTGGTCTCGGCGTGGTCGACGGGTCGCCGGGGCGGCCGGTGACGTTGGTCGCGGTCGACGTGATCCGGACCCATCCGGACGACGACCTCGGCGTTCGGCTGGTCGCCATCGAGCGGGCGGTCGAGGAGTGGCTGGACCGCTACCAGCCGGACGTGCTGGCGGTGGAGCGGGTGTTCAGCCAGCACAACGTCCGCACCGTCATGGGCACGGCCCAGGCCGGGGCGGTGGCCATCGTGACCGCCGCCCGGCGCGGCCTCCCGGTCGCCCTGCACACCCCGAGTGAGGTCAAGGCTGCGGTCACGGGCAGCGGACGGGCCGACAAGGCCCAGGTCGGCGCCATGGTCACCCGGCTGCTCCGGCTGCCGGAGACCCCACGACCGGCGGACGCCGCTGACGCGCTGGCGCTGGCCATCTGCCAGGTGTGGCGCGGCGGCACCCAGGCCCGGCTGGCGGCGGCCAAGGCGGCCCACGGGGGACCTCGATGATCGCGTTCCTGGCCGGCCGGGTGGCCGCGGTGGGGCCGGACACCGCGGTGCTGGAGGTCGGAGGGGTGGGCATGGCGGTGCAGTGCACCCCCGGCACCGTGTCCACGCTGCGGGTGGGGGAGCAGGCCCGGCTGTCGACCAGCCTCGTGGTCCGGGAGGACTCCCTCACCCTGTACGGCTTCGCCGACGACGACGAGCGGTCGGTGTTCGAGCTGCTGCAGACGGCCAGCGGCGTCGGACCGCGGCTGGCCCAGGCGATGCTCGCCGTGCACGCCCCGGACGACCTGCGGCGGGCGCTGGCCACCGAGGACCTCAAGGCGCTCGAGCTGGTTCCCGGCATCGGGCGCAAGGGGGCCCAGCGGATCGTGCTCGAGCTGCGGGACAAGCTCGGCGCGCCGCACGGCGGCCCGGCGGTCCGGTCCGGCACCGGGCGCGGCGGTGAGAGCTGGCGCGAGCAGGTGCACGCCGGGCTGGTCGCGCTGGGCTGGTCACCTCGGGAGGCGGACGAGGCGCTGGTGGCCATCGCGCCGGACGCGCTGGCCATGCAGTCCGAGCTCGGCCGGGTCGACGTCGGTGCGCTGCTCAAGGCGGCGCTGCGCACGCTGAGCCGGGCGTGAGCCCGGCCGTGCCGCACGACCCCGGCCTGGTCGCCCCCGACGCCGCGGCCGACGAGCGGGCCGCCGAGGCCGCGCTGCGGCCCAAGAGCCTGGCCGAGTTCGTCGGCCAGCACCGGGTGCGCGAGCAGCTGGAGCTGGTCCTGTCGGCCGCCCAGCGGCGCGGCTCGGCCCCCGACCACGTACTCCTGTCGGGCCCGCCGGGCCTGGGCAAGACCACCCTCGCGATGATCATCGCCAGCGAGCTGGCCGCACCGCTGCGGATCACCAGCGGCCCGGCGATCCAGCACGCCGGCGACCTCGCGGCCGTGCTGTCCTCGCTGGCCGAGGGTGAGGTGCTCTTCCTCGACGAGATCCACCGGATGGCTCGGCCGGCCGAGGAGATGCTCTACATGGCCATGGAGGACTTCCGGGTCGACGTCGTGGTGGGCAAGGGTCCGGGGGCGACCGCCATCCCGCTGGAGATCCCGGCGTTCACCCTGGTGGGTGCCACCACCCGCGCTGGGCTGCTGCCGGGGCCGCTGCGCGACCGCTTCGGCTTCACCGGCCACATGGACTTCTACGCGCCCGAGGAGCTGGTGGCGGTGCTGGACCGCTCGGCCCGGCTGCTCGACGTCCCGATGACCCCGGACGGTGCCACCGAGATCGCCGGGCGGTCCCGCGGGACCCCCCGGATCGCCAACCGGCTGCTCCGCCGGGTGCGCGACTACTCCCAGGTCCGGGCGGACGGCGTCGTCGACCGGGCGACGGCCCGCGCGGCGCTGGAGGTCTATGAGGTCGACGAGCTGGGCCTGGACCGCCTGGACCGCGGCGTCCTCGACGCCCTGTGCCGGCGGTTCGGGGGTGGCCCGGTGGGGCTGTCCACGCTGGCCGTCGCGGTCGGGGAGGAGCGGGAGACCGTGGAGGAGGTCGCCGAGCCGTTCCTGGTCCGCAACGGGCTGCTGACCCGCACCCCGCGCGGCCGGGTCGCGACTGCCGCAGCCTGGCAGCACCTGGGCCTGGCCGCACCCCGCGGCAGCGAGGCCGCCCTCGCGCTGGACCTGTTCGGGGAGCCCGACGACCTCGACGAGTCCGACGAGCGCGGCGGCTGACCCTAGACTGGCTCGCTGTGCGGACCGCGACTGGCGTCCGCAGTACCCGATCGCTGAGGACGTCGTGAAGCTCGAGTCGCTGTTGCCCCTGCTCCTGCTTGTGGTGCTGTTCTACCTGCTGGTGCTGCGGCCGGCCCAGCGCCGCCAGCGTGCGGCGGCCGCCGTCGTGTCGGCGCTGCGCCCGGGGGCCCAGGTCATGACCACCGCCGGCCTGTACGGGACGGTGCGCTCGGTCGACGACGACACCGTCGAGCTGGAGATCGCTCCCGGCGTCGTCGTGCGCCTCATCAAGCAGGCCGTCGGCAAGGTCGTGACGGCCCCGGCCGGCGACGACCAGTACCCCGACGACGACCGGCCCGAGGCTCCTGCGGGCTCCTGACGGCTGTCGGGTCCGTCATCAGGGATACTTCTCCGACGGGCGGCCGACGGCCCCCGACCGACCAGCGCGCCTGGACGTAGCTTCCCGGCGCCGACCGAACGAGAGGCTCACACGTGGCTGCGCCCCCAGTGCCGCGCCCCGGACGTGCGCTCGCCGTCATCGCCCTCGCGGTGGTGGCCCTGTACGCCTGGATCTTCATCAGCGGGACGACGAAGCCTCGGCTCGGTCTCGACCTGCAGGGCGGGACCAGCGTCACGCTGGTCCCGCGGGTGGCTGCCGGTGCCACCGGTGCGGTGACCTCCGAGGCGATCGCGCAGGCCGTCGAGATCATCCGCGAGCGGGTGAACGGCCTGGGTGTCTCCGAGGCCGAGGTCACCACGCAGGGCAGCGGCGCCGGCGCCACGATCGTGATCTCGGTGCCCGGGGTGAACCAGGGCCGCATCGTCGATCTGGTGGGGCAGACCGCCCAGCTCTCGTTCCGTCCGGTGCTGGCCGCCGCGGGTCCGGCCCCGGCGGCGGTGACCACGCCCAGCGCGACGCCCAGCGGCTCGGCCACCCCAGCCGCGAGCGGCAGCGCTTCGGCGTCCGCCTCGCCGTCCGGGTCGGCGTCCGGCAACGGTCGCGGCAGCAGTGGACTCGCGGCGGCGACGACGCCGAGCCCCAGCGCCACGCCGAGCCCCAGCGCGACACCGAGCGCCACCCCGGCGACGACGACGATCACTCCGGCGGTGCAGGCCGAGTTCGACCAGCTGGACTGCACCAAGCCGTTCGCCAGCACCCAGCGGCCGCAGGACATCGCGGCGCAGACGCTGGTGACCTGTGACCGCAACCAGCAGGCCAAGTACGTCCTGGCGCCGGTGGTCGTGCCCGGCAGCGACGTGACCTCGGCCGCTGCGAACTTCACCAGCCCGCAGAACGGCATCGGGCAGTGGGTCGTCGACCTGAGCTTCAACGGCAACGGGACCCGCGAGTTCGCGGCGGTCACCCAGCGGTTGGTGACCAACCCGTCGCCGACGAACCAGTTCGCGATCGTCCTCGACGGCGTCGTGGTGTCGGCCCCGGTCGTCCAGTCGGCGATCGTCGACGGCAACGCGCAGATCACCGGCAACTTCACCCAGCAGGAGGCCACCGACCTGGCCAACGTGCTGAAGTACGGCGCACTGCCACTCGCCTTCGACGCCGGCGAGGTGCAGAGCATCTCCGCCGCGCTGGGCAGCAACCAGCTGAGGGCGGGCATCATCGCGGGGCTGCTCGGCCTGCTGCTCGTCGTGATCTACTCGCTGCTGTACTACCGCGGGCTGGGCCTGGTCATCTCGGCCAGCCTGGTCATCGCCGGCCTGCTGACCTACGGGATGCTGGTGCTGCTGGGTGACACGATCGGGTACACGTTGACCCTGGCCGGCATCGCTGGTGCGATCGTGGCGATCGGCATCACCGCTGACTCGTTCGTGGTCTTCTTCGAACGGATCAAGGACGAGATGCGTGACGGCCGCAGCATGAAGGTGGCCGTGGAGACCGGCTGGCGACGGGCCAGACGCACCATCCTGGCGGCGGACGCGGTGTCGCTGATCGCCGCGATCGTGCTGTACGTGCTGTCCATCGGTGGCGTCCGCGGGTTCGCCTTCACCCTCGGGCTGACCACGATCATCGACGTGTTCATCGTGTTCTTCTTCACCAAGCCGCTGATGACCGTCCTCGCGCGGACCAGGTTCTTCGGCGGCGGCCACCCGCTCTCGGGGGTCGACCCCAACCGGCTCGGCGTCCGCACTCCGACACCGCGGCGTGCGGCGTCCAAGCCCGTGGCTGAGGAGGCCTGATGTCCCGGCTCGGAACGATCGGCGGCAAGCTCTACCGCGGCGAAGTCTCCTACGACTTCGTCGGGAACCGCCGGCGCTGGTACGCGGTCTCCGGCGTCATCCTGCTCATCGCCGTGCTGTCGCTGATCTTCCGCCCGCTGAACCTCGGGGTGGAGTTCCAGGGCGGCTCGGTCTTCACCGTGCCCACCGCGACCGGGACGATCGACCAGGCCCGTGCGGTGGCTGCGGCGAACAACGTGCCGGAACCGGTGGTCACCGAGGTCACCAGCGGGAACAGCCGGTCGCTGCGGGTCCAGACCCAGGACCTGAGCACCTCCGGCAACCAGGCGATGATCAAGGCGCTGGCCACCGAGTTCAACACCCCCGCCGAGACCATCAACGCCCAGATCGTCGGACCGTCCTGGGGCAAGGAGATCACCAAGAAGGCCTTCACCGGGCTGGTGGTCTTCCTCATCCTCATCGCGGTCTTCCTGAGCCTGTACTTCGAGTGGCGGATGGCCGTGGCCGCCCTCGTCGCGCTCATCCACGACCTCGTGGTCACCATCGGGATCTACTCGCTCATCGGCTTCGTCGTGACGCCGGCGACCGTGATCGGCGTGCTGACGATCCTCGGGTACTCCCTGTACGACACGGTGGTCGTCTTCGACAAGGTGAAGGAGAACACCCGGGGGCTGTCCGGCGGCAACCGGATGACCTACAGCCAGGCCGCGAACCTGGCCCTGAACCAGACCCTGGTCCGGTCCATCAACACCTCGGTCATCGCCCTGCTCCCGGTGGCGGCCATCTTGTTCATCGGCCCGTTGCTGGGCGCGGACACGCTCAAGGACCTGGCGCTGGCCCTGTTCATCGGCCTCGCCGCCGGTGCCTACTCGTCGATCTTCATCGCGACGCCGGTGCTGGCGCAGCTCAAGGAGCGCGAGCCGGCCATGCAGGCCCTGGCTCGCCGGGTGGCCGCCCGGGAGTCCGCAGGCAAGGGCGTGGCGACGGGCACCGGCGCCGGCGCGACCCGCCGTCGGTCCGCGACAGCGGTGGCCGAGCGGACGGATGTCGACGTCGAGGACGGCCCGGACGACGCGGAGCTGCCGGCCGACGAGGGGGCGCCGGGCAACCGGGCAGGCACCTCCGGCCAGCGCAACCAGCCGCGGAAGGCCACCGCCAAGCGACGCCCGGCCAACAAGCGTCGCCGCTGATGCCCGGGCTGGACTTCCCCGCGCTGCTGGAGCGGCGGGTCCGGGACATCCCCGACTACCCGAAGCCGGGCGTGGTGTTCAAGGACATCACCCCACTGCTGGCCGACCACACGGCCTTCGTCGGGGTGATCGACGCGATCGTCGGGTACCGCGGTGCGGGCACGGTCGACAAGGTGGTCGGGATCGAGGCCCGCGGGTTCATCGTGTCCGCCCCGGTGGCCTACCACATGGGGGCCGGGTTCGTGCCGGTGCGCAAGAAGGGCAAGCTGCCGGCGGCCACCTACGAGCAGAGCTACGCCCTGGAGTACGGGCAGGCCACCCTCGAGGTGCACCGGGACGCCTTCGCGGCGGGCGACCGGGTGCTCATCGTGGACGACGTGCTGGCCACGGGCGGCACGGCTGCGGCCACGGCCGAGCTGGTCCGGCGGGCCGGTGGCGTGGTCGTCGGGGTGGCCGTGCTCATCGAGCTGGGCTTCCTGAACGGGCGGAGGGCGCTGCCCGGCGTCGACGTCCACTCGATCATGAGCGTGTAGGCGGCTCGGCGCCTTCCGGCCGCGGCCGTAGACTGGGATTGCTCCGTTCGCTTGGAGGAACCCTGCGTGGCTGACGATGTGTTGCCGGACGGCGTGGTCGGGACCCGACCAGCGCCCGGTGCCGCTCGTGGGCCGGAGATCACCGGCCCTGATCCTGACCAGCAGGTAGCGCCGCTCCAGGGGCCCGGTGAGCTGGCCTCCGGCGACGGCGGCCGGTCGCGGGTCCGGGCCAGGCTGGCCCGCCTCGGCAGCAACCGCAGCCCCGGACCGGTGCCGGAGCTGGAGCCGCTGTTCCGCACCGTGCGCGCCAACCACCCCAAGGCCGACCTGCGCGACGTGGAGCGCGCCTACGCGGTGGCCGAGTACCGGCACCGTGGGCAGCGGCGCAAGAGCGGCGAGCCCTACATCACCCACCCGCTGGCCGTCGCGCAGGTCCTGGCCGAGCTGGGCATGACCGGGCCGACCTTGGCGGCCGCCCTCCTGCACGACACGGTCGAGGACACCGACTACGCGCTGGACGGGTTGCGGCGCGACTTCGGTGACGAGATCGCCAGCCTGGTCGACGGTGTGACCAAGCTGGACAAGGTGAAGTACGGCCAGGCGTCCGAGGCCGAGACGGTGCGCAAGATGGTCGTGGCGATGGCCCGCGACATCCGGGTGCTGGTCATCAAGCTCGCCGACCGGCTGCACAACATGCGCACCATGCGGTTCCTGCCGCCGGACAAGCAGGAGCGCAAGGCCCGCGAGACGCTGGAGATCTACGCGCCGCTGGCCCACCGGCTGGGCATGAACACGATCAAGTGGGAGCTGGAGGACCTCGCCTTCGCGATCCTCTACCCGAAGATGTACGACGAGATCGTGAGCCTGGTGGCCAGCCGGGCGCCCAAGCGGGACGAGTTCCTGGCCCAGGTGATCGACCAGGTGAGCACCGACTTCCGGGCTGCGAAGATCAAGGCCGTGGTCACCGGGCGGCCCAAGCACTACTACTCCGTCTACCAGAAGATGATCGTGCGCGGCCGCGACTTCGCCGACATCTACGACCTGGTGGGCATCCGGGTGCTCGTCGACTCGGTGCGCGACTGCTACGCGGTGCTGGGCACTGTGCACGCCCGCTGGAACCCGGTTCCTGGGCGGTTCAAGGACTTCATCGCGATGCCCAAGTTCAACATGTACCAGTCGCTGCACACCACGGTGATCGGGCCCGAGGGCAAGCCGGTCGAGCTGCAGATCCGCACCCACGACATGCACCGCAAGGCTGAGTACGGCATCGCGGCCCACTGGAAGTACAAGGAACGGCCGGACGCCGGGTCGATCGGGCGGGACGACACGACCGAGATGGCCTGGCTGCGCCAGCTGGTCGACTGGCAGCGCGAGACCGAGGACCCAGGTGAGTTCCTGGACGCGCTGCGCTTCGACATCGGCCAGCAGCAGGTCTTCGTGTTCACCCCGAAGGGTGACGTGATCGCGCTTCCGTCCGGCGCCACGCCGGTCGACTTCGCCTACGGCGTCCACACCGAGGTCGGTCACCACTGCGTCGGCGCCCGGGTCAACGGCAAGCTGGTGCCGTTGGAGAGCGAGCTGTCCAACGGCGACGTCGTCGAGGTGCTCACCTCGCGGTCGCCCGACGCCGGCCCCAGCCAGGACTGGCTGCAGTTCGTCAAGAGCGGTCGGGCCCGCAGCAAGATCAAGGCCTGGTTCAGCAAGGGCCGCCGCGAGGAGGCCATCGAGCACGGCAAGGACGCCCTGGCCAGGGCGATCCGCAAGCAGGGCCTGCCGCTGCAGCGGATCTTGTCCAGCGGGGCGCTCGTGACGATCGCGCACGAGGCCAGGTACCCGGACATCGCCAGCCTGTACGCCGCCGTCGGCGAGGGCCACGCCTCCGCCCAGTCCATCGTGCAGCGGCTGGTCCAGTCCCTCGGTGGCGCCGACGCCACCGAGGAGGACCTCGCCGAGGCGACGTCCCCCACCCGGGAGGCCAAGCGTCGCCGCCGGCCCCAGGGCGACCCCGGTGTCGTGGTCAAGGGAGCCAGCGACGTCTGGGTCAAGCTGGCCAAGTGCTGCACGCCCGTCCCGGGGGACGCCATCGTGGGTTTCGTGACCCGCGGGGACGGCGTCTCGGTGCACCGCAGCGACTGCACCAACCTGATCGCGCTGCGGGCCGCCCAGCCGGAGCGCACCGTGGACGTCGAGTGGGCGCCGTCGGCGTCCAGCGTGTTCCTCGTCCAGATCCAGGTGGAGGCGCTGGACCGGGCGCGGCTGCTGTCCGACGTGACCCGGGTGCTGTCGGACTACCACGTGAACATCCTGTCCGCGTCCGTCACGACCACCCGGGACCGCATCGCGCTGTCCAAGTTCGTGTTCGAGATGGGCGACCCCAAGCACCTGGGGGCGGTGCTGCGCGCGGTGCGCGGGGTGGCCGGCGTCTACGACGTGTACCGGGTCACCTCGGCCAAGCAGAGCTGACCGCGGGTCAGCCGCTGAACTCCCGCAGTGCCTGCTGGGCCTGCTCGAGCCAGGCCCGTCGTGCCTGCAGCGCCTCCTCGGCGTCGGTGACCGCGCGCGCGTCCCCCGTGTGCTGGGCGGCCTCGAGCGTCTTCTCCAGCTTGGCGATCGTGGCCGTGAGCTGCTCGACGGTGTCCTCGGCCCGGGCCCTGGCCTCCGGGTTGGTCCGCCGCCAGCGGGACTCCTCGGCGGATCGCACCGCCTGCTCGACCGCTCGCAGCCGGTTCTCGACCTTGTCCCGGTCGCTCCGCGGGACGTGCCCGGCCGCATCCCAGCGGTCCTGGATCGACCGCAGCGCCGCCTTCGCAGCGGCCAGGTCCTGCACCGGCAGCAGGGCCTCCGCCTCAGCGGCCAGCGCCTGCTTGGCCTGGAGGTTCTCGGACTGGCCGGCGTCCCGCTCGGACGACGCCTCGTTGCGGGCCGCGTAGAACGCGTCCTGGGCACCGCGGAAGCGGGCCCACAGCGCGTCGTCGTCGCTGCGCCCGGCCCGACCGGCGTCCTTCCACTCGGTCATCAGGTCCCGGAACCGGCCGGCCGTGGGGCCCCAGTCCGTGGAGGCGGCCAGCGCCTCGGCCTCGGCCACCAGCCGCTGCTTGGTGGCCTTCGCCTCGGACTGGTGGGCGGACAGCTGTGAGAAGTGCTGGCGTCGGTGCCGGTCGAAGGTGTTGCGGGCGGCGCTGAACCGCTTCCACAGCGCCTGCTCGTGGGACCGCTCGGTGTGCGGTGCGGTCTTCCACTCCTCCAGCAGCGCGCGCAGCCGGTCGCCGGCGGACTTCCACTGCGTCGAGGCGGCCAGCTGCTCGGCCTCGGCCACGATCGCCTCGCGGCGCTCGTGGGCGGCGGCCCTGACCTGGTCACGGGCCGCGCGGGCCTGGGCCCGCCGCTCCTCGACCAGCGGCACGATGGCGTCCAGCCGGCGCCGCAGGTCGTCCAGGTCGCCCACGGCCGCGGGGTGGTCCACGGCGTCCCGCAGCCGGGTCAGGGTGGCCAGCACCTCCTCGGGAGCCACCTCGGGGGAGGCCGCCCGCTGCTCGAGCAGCTGGACCTCCAGGGCCAGGGCGGCGTACTTGCGCCCGTAGTAGGCCAGCGCCTCGTCCGGTGAGCCGGCCTGGTATGAGCCGACAGCCAGCTCCCCGGACGGCGTCCGCACGTAGACGGTGCCGTCGTCGGCGACGCGTCCCCACTGCTCCGTCACGAGGTCAGCCTTCCACGGTCACGGACTTCAGGGTGACCGGCGTGGCCGGGGCGCCGTCCTCGCCGCCGCCCTTGACCCCCGCGGCCGCGATCTTCTGCAGCACGTCGAGGCCGCCGGTCACCTTGCCGAACGGGGTGTACTGCGCGGGCAGCTGGGAGTCGCCGTACACCAGGAAGAACTGGCTGCCGTTGGTGTTCGGGCCGCTGTTCGCCATGGCCACCGTGCCCGCCGGGTAGGTCGCGCCGGTCAGGTTCTCGTCGGCGAAGGAGTAGCCCGGTCCGCCGGACCCGGTGCCGGTGGGGTCGCCACACTGCAGCACCTTGAGCGTCGCCCTGGTGGTGAGCCGGTGGCAGGGGGTGTTCGCGAAGAAGCTGCTGGTGGCCAGGTGGGCGAACGAGTTCACCGTGCACGGCGCCTTGGCGTTGAGCAGCTCGATGGTGACGGTGCCCTGCGACAGGGCCAGGGTCGCCGTCTTGGTGGCCGGGCTCAGCGAGGTGCTCACGCCCGGCGCGGCGACCTTGCGCGCGGCGGTGCCGGACGGCGAGTACAGGCACACGGCCCGGTTGCTGGCCGCGGCGGTGGCCGACGTGCTGGCGGACTTGTGGCGCAGCGACACGGCGAGGGCAGCGAACCCGGCCAGCACCAGCGCACCGACCACCACGGACGCGATGACCTGGGTGCGCTTGCGGCGCCTGTCGTCGGACTGCGCGCGCCGCGCCTGCTGGCGCTCGTACTTCGCCCGGGCGAGCTCTCGCTCGCGCTTGCTGCCGGCCACTGAGGTCCTTCCATCCGTTGTCGAGCGGTGCGGGAGGACAGTCTAGGCAGTGCCACACGGTCCGCCCCGATCGATTGCCCCGCGCCGCGGGGATCTCGGTGGCCGGTGCCGCTGACCCGCCGGTACCCTCGGACTGTCCGTCCACCCCCGTTCCGGTGCCTGGAGGTTTCGTCGTGCTCGTCGTCGGATTCCCCGCGACGATGTTCGCGACGAACTGCTTCGTGCTGGCGACGGGTGCGGGCCAGGAGTGCGTGGTCGTCGACCCGGGGATCGGCATCGAGCCGCAGCTGGACGACGTGCTGCGCGAGCACCGGCTGCAGCCGGTGGCGGTGCTGCTCACCCACGGCCACCTCGACCACACCTTCTCGGTCACCCCCGTGTGCGGCGCGCGAGGGGTCCCGGCCTACATCCACGCCGACGACCGCTACCGGCTGGACGACCCGGTGTCCACGCTCGGCCCGCAGCTGGCGCAGATGTTCGCCGGCCGGCTGGAGTGGACCGAGCCGGACGACATCCGTGAGCTCACCGACGGCGCCAGCATCGACCTGGCCGGACTGTCCTTCGTGGCCGACCACGCGCCCGGGCACACCGAGGGCTCGGTGATGTTCCGGCTGGCCGCCGCGGGGGACGACCCGCCGCTGTGCGTGTCCGGCGACGTGCTGTTCGCCGGCTCCATCGGCCGCACCGACCTGCCGGGCGGGGACCACCAGGCGATGCTGCACTCGCTGCGGACCAAGGTGCTGCCGCTGGCCGACGAGACGGTGGTGCTGCCCGGGCACGGTCCGAGGACCACGATCGGCCGGGAGCGGGCCACCAACCCGTTCCTCGCAGAGGTCGCTCCGCCGGCCGGTCCCCGACGGGGGGTGTGAGCGCCGTGTCCCGGCCCACCCCGCTGTCGGGGTTCCCCGAGTGGCTGCCGGCCGAGCGGATCGTGGAGCAGCGCTTCCTCGACCACCTGCGCCACACCTTCGAGCTGTGGGGGTACACCCCGATCCAGACCCGTGCCGTCGAGCCGCTCGAGCAGCTGCTGCGCAAGGGCGAGATCGACAAGGAGGTGTACGTCCTGCGCCGGCTGCAGGCCGACGCCGCCGACGACTCGGACGCCGGGCTGGCCCTGCACTACGACCTGACCGTGCCGTTCGCCCGGTACGTGCTGGAGCACGCCGGTCGGCTGAGCTTCCCGTTCAAGCGCTACCAGATCCAGCCCGCCTGGCGGGGGGAGCGGCCGCAGGAGGGCCGGTTCCGCGAGTTCGTGCAGGCCGACATCGACGTGGTCGGCGCCGGGACGCTGCCGTTCCACTACGAGGCGGAGCTGCCGCTCGTCGTGGCCGAGGCGCTGCGCGGGTTCCACCTGCCGCCCGTCGTCATGCAGGTCAACAACCGCAAGGTGTCCCAGGGGTTCTTCCGCGCCGTCGGGCTCGAGGACCTCGCCGGTGTCCTCCGGGTGGTCGACAAGCTGGACAAGATCGGGCCGGTCCGGGTGCACGAGGCACTCGTCGCGGAGACCGGTGCGAGCGACGCCCAGGCCACTGCGGTGCTCCAGTTCGCCTCGATCCGGGCCGAGGACGCCTCGGTCGCCGAGCGGGTGCGCGCGCTCGGGGCCAGCGACCCGATGCTCGACGATGGACTGGAGGAGCTCGTGCGCGTCGTCGAGACGGCCCGGGTGCACGCGCCCGGCCTGGTCGTCGCCGACCTGCGGATCGCCCGCGGCCTGGACTACTACACGGGCACCGTCTACGAGACGCTCGCGGTGGGCCACGAGTCGATCGGCTCGATCTGCTCGGGCGGCCGCTACGACACGCTGGCAACGTCGGGCAGCGACACCTACCCGGGCGTGGGCCTGTCCATCGGGGTCACCCGGCTGCTGTCCCGCGTGTTCTCCCACAAGCTGGTCACAGCGTCCCGCTCGGTCCCCACGGCCGTGCTCGTGGCCGTGGTCGACGAGGCCTCCCGGGCGACGTCGGACGCCGTGGCCAGGGCACTGCGGGCCCGTGGCATCCCCACCGAGGTGGCGCCCGGCGCCGAGAAGTTCGGCAAGCAGATCCGGCACGCGGACCGTCGCGGGATCCCGTTCGTCTGGTTCCCGGGCGCCGACGGAGCCGAGGACGAGGTCAAGGACATCCGCTCCGGGGAGCAGCAGCCGGCCGACGCCGGCTCGTGGGAGCCGCCGACCGAGGACCTCCACCCGCTCGTTCTTTCCCGCACCATCGACGAGGAGCCACCACCGTGATGCGCACCCACCAGGCCGGCACGCTCCGTGTGGAGCATGCCGGGTCCACCGTCACCCTGACCGGGTGGGTGGGCCGGCGCCGAGACCACGGGGGAGTGGCGTTCCTCGACCTGCGGGACGCCTCGGGCATCGTCCAGGTCGTCGTCCGCGACGAGGCGGTGGCCCACGGGCTGCGCGCCGAGTACTGCCTGCGGATCACCGGCGAGGTCGCGCCCCGGCCCGAGGGCAACGCCAACCCGGCGCTGGCCACCGGCGAGGTCGAGGTGCTGGCGCACGAGGTCGAGGTGCTGTCGGAGTCCGCCCCGCTGCCGTTCCAGCTGGACGAGCATATCGAGGTGGGCGACGAGACCCGGCTGCGCTACCGGTACCTGGACCTGCGCCGGCCGTCGTCCGCCCGGGCGCTGCGGATGCGCAGCGACGTCAACCGGATCGCCCGCGACGTGTTGCTGGACCGGGACTTCGTCGAGATCGAGACCCCGACCCTGACCCGGTCCACCCCGGAGGGCGCCCGCGACTTCGTCGTCCCGGTCCGGCTGCAGCCGGGCAGCTGGTACGCGCTGCCGCAGTCCCCGCAGCTGTTCAAGCAGCTGCTCATGGTCGCCGGCATGGAGCGGTACTTCCAGATCGCCCGCTGCTACCGCGACGAGGACTTCCGCGCCGACCGCCAACCGGAGTTCACCCAGCTGGACGTCGAGATGTCCTTCGTCGAGCAGGACGACATCATCGAGCTGGGCGAGGCCGTCGTCCGGGCGCTGTGGAAGGGCGTGCTGGACCACGAGATCGGCGAGATCCCGCATCTGACGTACGCCGAGGCGATGACCCGCTACGGCACCGACAAGCCGGACCTGCGGTTCGGTCTGGAGCTGGTGGACCTCACCGCCTACTTCGCGCAGACCCCGTTCCGGGTCTTCCAGGCCCGCCACGTGGGCGCCGTGGTCATGCCCGGCGGTGCCGACCAGCCGCGCAAGACGTTCGACGCGTGGCAGGAGTGGGCCAAGCAGCGCGGCGCCAAGGGGCTGGCCTACGTGACGTTCCTGCCCGGCGGCGAGCTCGGCGGGCCGGTCGCCAAGAACCTGTCCGAGGCGGAGCGGGCCGGCCTGCGCGAGGCGGTCGGCGCGAACGAGGGCGACTGCGCCTTCTTCGCCGCGGGCCACCGCGCCGAGGCGCTGGCCCTGCTCGGCGCGACCCGGCTCGAGGTCGCCCGCCGGGTGGGCCTCATCGACGAGTCGGCCTGGTCGTTCCTGTGGGTGGTCGACGCCCCCATGTTCGAGGAGACCGAGGACGGCGGCTGGACCGCCGTCCACCACCCGTTCACCTCGCCCAACCGCGAGTGGGCCGACGGGTTCGAGAAGTCCCCTGGCGAGGCGCTGGCCTACGCCTACGACATCGTCTGCAACGGCAACGAGATCGGCGGCGGGTCGATCCGTATCCACCGTCGGGAGATGCAGCAGCGGGTGTTCGAGGTGATCGGGCTGTCCACCGAGGAGGCCCAGGAGAAGTTCGGCTTCCTGCTCGAGGCGTTCAACTATGGGCCGCCGCCGCACGGCGGCATCGCCTTCGGCTGGGACCGCATCTGCATGCTGCTGGCCGGTGCCGACTCGCTGCGTGAGGTGATCGCGTTCCCCAAGACCGGCGGCGGGTTCGACCCGTTGACCGGCGCGCCGACCCCCATCACGGCCGAGCAGCGCAAGGAGGCCGGCATCGACGCCGTCCCGCCGGCGGACAGGCACGCCCCGGTGCCCAACGAGCCCGGCCGCGAGGTGATCCCGGACACCCGCCGGAACTAGGCCGAGGCTGCTCCGGCCCAGGTCGCGGTGACCTGTTGGAGGGGTGAGGGGCCGCGGGCGTGGTCGGGGATCCCGGTGCCGTCGGGTCGGTGGGTGTGCAGGGTGCCGTCGGGTCCGCGGGTCATGCGGTAGCCGTGGTCGTGGATGGTGTGGTGGTGTCGTGAGCACAGCAGGGCGAGGTTGTGCAGGTCGGTGCGGCCGCCGTGGGACCAGG
>JBBSAJ010000026.1:0-38042 GCA_038252405.1 Actinomycetes bacterium
CGGGTGGTTCGGGGGGGGGGGGGGGGGGGGGGGGGGGGGGGGGGGGGGGGGGGGGGGGGGGGGGGCGGGGGTGGGGGGGGGCCCCCCCGGCCACCGCGGGGGACCCGGCGACGGTGTCGGACTGGACGTTGATCGAGCTGATCAAGGGCTTCGACAAGCAGGTCGCGCATGCCCTGGCCGCCCAGGCGCTCGCGATCGCCGAGCTGGCCGCCCGCCGCCCCGGCCTGGGCCCGATCCGCGGGGTCAGCGCGTTCGCGGCCGACGAGGTCGCCGCCGCGCTCGGGCTGTCCCGCCGCGCCGGGGAGGATCGCCTCGGGGAGGCGGTGGTGTGGGCCCGGTCGCTGCCCGGCACCCTGGCCGCCCTGCACCGAGGTGACATCACCGTGACGATCGCCCGGGTGCTGGCCGCGGAGACCGTCGCCCTGGACGACGCGCAGTGCGCCGCGGTGGAGTCCGCGGTGCTGCCCCGCGTGGGTGGGCGCACCCCGGCCCAGGTCCGCGCGATCACCCGCCGGGCGGTGCTGGCCGTGGACCCGGCGGCGGCGACCGCCCGCCACGAGGCCGCTGTGGCGGGGCGCGGGGTGTCCGTGGAGCCCCTGCCAGACGGCATGGCCGACCTGCGGGCTCACCTGCCAGCCCCCGACGCGGTCACGGTGTTCGACACCCTCGACGCGATCGCGTTCGCCGCCGCCAGCCCCGGCGACCCCCGCGGCGTCGACGCCCGCCGCGCCGACACCCTCGTCGCCATCTTCACCGCGCTGCGCGACACCGGGACCGCCACCTGCCAGGTGAGCGGCACGACCCGTCCGGCGGGGCGGCCCGCCCCCACCCGGCGTCGCCGCCGGGCCCGCGCCGACGTCATCGTGGCGGCCACCACCCTGCTCGGCCTGGACGAAATACCCGGCGAACTGCCCGGCTACGGCCCCATCCCCGCCGAGCTGGCCCGCCGCCTGGCCGACCACGCCACCTGGCGACGCATCCTCACCGACCCGGCCACCGGCGCCGTCCTCGACGTCGGCCGCACCCGCTACCGGCCCCCCGCCGGACTGGACACCCATGTGCGCACCCGCGACCAGCGGTGCACCTTCCCCGGCTGCCGCGTCCCCGCCACGATCTGCGACCTCGACCACACCGTGCCCTACCCGGCCGGCCCCACCGCTGACCACAACCTCGGCCCCGACTGCCGCCACCACCACCGCGGCAAACACGAGGCCGGCTGGACGCTGGTCCAGACCGAACCTGGAACTTTCACCTGGACCCTGCCCACCGGGCACACCTACACCACCCAGCCGCCACCGCTGCCCGGCACCCCCGAGTGGGCCGGGCCACCCGGCAGACCACCCGACGACGAGGTCCCGCCGTACTGACCGGGTCGGCCTACATCGTGCCGAAGCCGACCCGGCGCTCGATCTGCTCGCCGATCTCGACGTAGGCCAGCTGGTCGGCCACCACCACGATCTTGTGGCCCTTCTCGTCCTCCAGGATGAGCAGCCCGTCGTCCGCGGCCAGCGCGGCCTGGACCGCCGCCGTGACGGCCTCGGGGGACTCGTTGCTCTCGAGGGCCAGCTCGCGCGCTGCGCCCTTGACCCCGATCTTGACCTCCACGCCGACCTCCGACTCACCCTGCTCGATTGATGTAGTCGACAGGCTAGTCGAGCCGACCGGGCTCAGCCGCCGGTGCGGGGGAACTTCGAGATGCCCCGCCAGGCCAGCGCGGAGACCAGCCGCACCGCCTCGTCCGCAGGGATCTGCTGACCGGTGGTGACCCAGTACCGGGCGCTGACCTGGGCCATGCCGATCAGCCCCACCGCGAGCAGGTGCGCCTGTTCGTCGGACAGGCCGGCGTCCTCGGCGATCACCTCACTGACCTGTTCGGCCGACTCCTGCTGCACCCGGTCCACCCGGTCCCGGACGGCGGGCTCGGAGGTCAGGTCCGACTCGAAGACCAGCCGGAAGGTGCTGGACTCCGCGCCGACGAAGTCGAAGTAGGCCTGCATGGTCGCGGTGACCCGCTGCTTGTTGTCCGTGGTCGACTCGAGGGCGTCCCGGACGGTGGCCTGCAGGTCCGCGCTGCTCTGGTCCAGCAGCGCGAGGTACAGCTCGAGCTTGCTGGGGAAGTGCTGGTAGAGCACCGGCTTGGACACCCCGGCGCGCTCGGCGATGTCGTCCATGCCGGCCGCGTGGTAGCCGTGGACGACGAAGACGTCACGGGCCGCGTGGAGCAGCTGGGCGCGGCGGGCGCTGCGGGGCAGCCGCACGCCTCTGGCCGGTGGCTCTGGGATCACCCGGCTGGACATGGTCACGCCGGCGATCCTACTCAGGGGTAACCCAGCGGAGGCCGACTCCTCGGCCCGGGTCGGCGGTCCTCGTCTCAGCGGTACTCGTCGTCGTCCCCCTCGACCACGACGGCCTGCTCGAGGGTGTCGGCCTCAGGCTCCTCCAGAGCGATGGCGGGGCTGGCCGGCATCGTCTCGGCCGGCGCCTCGGGGTCGACCTGATCCTCCTCGAGGTCGACCGGCTCCTCGGGGGCTGCGCTCTCCACGTCGGACACGTCGGGCTCCTCTCGGTGGACACCCTCACGCTACCGGGTGCGGCCCGGCGGCCCGGTGGCCGGTGGGCCGGGCAGTGCCGGCCGGGCGTCGTCCAGCAGCGGGGCCAGCAGGTCGCGGTCGCGCTGCACGCGGCGCAGCAGGTCGCCCGCCGTCAGCACGAGGTCTTCGGGGTCGTTCGCGCCGGCCACCTCGTCCCAGGTCACCGGCGCGGAGACGGTCGGCCGGGCCCGGGCGCGCAGCGAGTAGGGGGCGATCGTCGTCTTCGCGGCGTTGTTCTGCGACCAGTCCACCAGCACCTTGCCCGGGCGCAGGCTGCGGAGCATCCGGCTGACGACCAGGCCGGGCAGCTCCCGCTCCAGCCGCACGGCCAGGTCGCGCGCGTAGCCGGACGTGCGGTCGTCGGTGGTCTCGGCGACCGGCACGTACAGCTGCATCCCCTTGGAGCCGGAGGTCTTCGGGTACGCCGTCAGCCCGTCGGCGGCCAGCATCTCCCGCAGGGCCAGCGCCACCTGGGCGCACTCCAGGACCGTGGCCGGCGGGCCCGGGTCGAGGTCGAGGACCAGCAGGTCGGGGCCGTGGGCCGCACCGCCCTCGCCGACCCGCCACTGCGGCACGTGCAGCTCGAGGGCGGCCAGGTTCGCGGCCCACACCAGGGTGGGCAGGTCCTCGACCAGCGCGTAGTCGATGGTCGTGCGGTCCTTGCCGGACCCCGGGGCCGGCAGCCGCACCCGGCGCACCCAGTCCGGCGCGTGGGTCGGCACGTTCTTCTCGAAGAACGAGTGCCCGGCCACGCCGTCCGGCCAGCGGGTGAACGTCACCGGCCGCCCGGCCAGGTGCGGCAGCAGCACCGGTGCGACCCGCCGATAGTAGTCGATGACCTCGGCCTTGGTGAACCCGGTTTCGGGGTAGAGCACCTTGGCCGGGTTGGACAGCGTGAGCCGCCTGCCCTCGACCTCGACGACGATCTTCTCGACCATGGTGGTCGACAGCGTGGCACCATGGCGGCTCCGGCCGCGAGGAGGTTCGGCATGCGCACGATCTGGAAGGGTGCGATCTCCTTCGGGCTGGTGACGATCCCGGTGAAGCTGTACTCGGCCACCCAGGAGCAGGACGTCTCCTTCCACCAGGTGCACCGAGACGACGGCGGCCGGATCAAGTACCAGCGGGTCTGCTCGGTGGACGGGCAGCAGGTGGCCTACGCCGACATCGCGAAGGGCTACGAGCTGCCCACCGGCGAGGTTGTGGTGCTCACCGACGAGGACTTCGCCGACCTGCCGCTGGTCACCAGCAAGACCGTCGAGGTCCTGCAGTTCGTGCCGCTCGAGCAGGTCGACCCGATGTACTTCGACAGCTCCTACTACCTCGAGCCGGAGGACCTGGGGGTCAAGCCGTACGTCCTGCTGCGCGACGCGCTGGACCGCTCGGCGCGGGTGGCCCTGGTCAAGGTGGCCCTGCGCCAGCGGGAGCGGCTGGCCTGCCTGCGGTCCAAGGGCGGCGTCCTCGTGCTCGAGACGATGCTGTGGCCGGACGAGATCCGCGCCCCCGAGTTCGGCTTCCTCTCGGACGACGTCACGGCCCGCCCGCAGGAGCTGGCCATGGCCGAGTCGCTCATCGAGGCGCTGGCCGGTGACTTCGACCCGACCGAGTACCACGACGAGTACCGGGCCGCCCTGCAGCAGGTCATCGAGGCGAAGGTCGAGGGCCGTGAGGTGGTCGCCCCTGCGGCGCAGGCCACGGAGGAGGGCGCGGTGGTCGACCTGATGGCGGCGCTGCGCGCCAGTGTGGAGGCCGCGCAGCGGGCCCGCGGCGAGCGACCCGACGGCGAGGGGCAGGCCGAGCAGCAGGAGCCGGTTGATAGGCCAACCGGGCGAAAGGGCCGCCGGCGTGCTTCTGCCTGAGTCGGCGCCTGCCACACTGTGTCCATGAGCCTGGGGGGGCCCGGCGGCGAGTCCGCCGATGTGGTGTCGGTGCTGCGCGCCGTGCCGGGCGTCGCTGACGCCGAGATCCTCCCCGACGAGCACGGGGGTCCGGGCACCCTGCGGCTCCAGCTCGCCCTCGGCGCGGACGAGGTCGACGTCGCCATGAAGGTCAACCGCATCCTCGGGGAGCGGTTCGGCCTCGGCGTGGACGCCGGCCGGGTGCAGGTGGTCGAGGAGGCGATGCCGAACAGAGGCACCCACGTCGCGGCCACCCCGGCGGTCCAGGCGGCGGTCGCGGACATCGAGGAGCGGATCGCGGCCGTCGAGGCAGTGGCCGGTCCCGAGCTGTCCGTGGTGCCGTCCGCGCCGGCCACCGAGCCGCCAGCCGCCGGGCCCCCTGTCGCCCCGGCCCAGCCGGCCGCGGCGGCCGCGCCGTCCCAGCCGGCCGTTGAGCCAGCGGCTGCGCAGGACGGTCCGACCCAGGCGCTGCGCCCGCCGCGGCTGCTGATCTCCCGCATGCAGCTCGTGTCTGCGCAGCTGGGCGTCGCGGCCGAGGTGTCGCTGACCAGGGACGGCCGCTCCTACACCGGAGCCGCGGACGCCGCTGCGACCGCGACCAGCGTGCACCGGGCCGTGGCCCAGGCCACGCTGCGCGCGGTGGAGTCCTGCATCGGCTCGTCCGCCCGGTTCGAGCTCGAGCACCTGGCATCCACGACGCTCGGTGCCGACAAGGCCGTCGTCGTCGAGATCTCGATGATCACCAGGCACGCGACGGAGCGGCTCACCGGGATCAGCGCGGTGCGCGACGACCCGCGGCAGGCCGTGATCAGGGCCACCCTGGATGCGCTCAACCGACGGATCGAGACGTACCTTCAGTCAGCGTGACCGACCTTCGTGACACCCCCACGTTCGCGCCCTGGCCGCCCGAGCGGGTCTCGCTCCCCGGCTACACCCTGTCCGTGCGGGTGGCTCCCGGGACCGGGCCGGCCGCCGAGCCGGCCGTGCTCGTCCACGGGCTGGGCGGGTCGGCGCTCAACTGGACCCAGCTCATGGGACTGCTCGCCGACCGGCTGGATAGCCGCGCACCCGACCTGCCCGGCTTCGGTGACTCACCGCCCCCCGACGACGGCGACTACTCGGTGGCCGGCCACGCCCGGGCGGTCATCGCCCTGCTGGAGCACGACGACCGCGGCCGGGTGCACCTGTTCGGCAACTCCCTGGGAGGTGCCGTCGCCACGGTGGTGGCCGCGCAGCGGCCCGACCTGGTGCGCACCCTGACGCTGATCGCCCCGGCCCTGCCGGACCCTCGGCCGGGGCGCTGGCGCACCGCAGTCGCCGCGATGGCGCTGCCCGGCGTCGGGGCGCTGGTCGCCCGGCGGATGCAGGAGGCCACCCCGGAGGAGCGGGTCGCGGGCCTGCTCGACCTGGTGTTCGCCGACCCCGCCAGCGTCTCGCCGGCCGCCCGACAGCTCGCGGTGGAGGAGGCCACTCGCCGCGCGGCGCTGCCCTACGCCTCCGATGCGCTCGCGTCGTCGGCCCGGGGCCTGATGCGCTCCTGGGTGACCCGCGGGCCGGACTCGCTGTGGGCGCAGGCCCGGCGGGTCGGCGCGCCCACGCTCGTGGTCTACGGCGGCCAGGACAAGCTGGTGCCGCACGCGGGCCGCCGGGTCACCGACACGTTCCCCGACGCGCGCGTGGTGCTGCTGCTGGGCAGCGGGCACGTGGCCCAGATGGAGCATCCCGAGGTGGTCGAGCGGCTGGTCCGCGAGCACCTGGGCCGGGTCGGCTGACCCACCGATCGCGGCCATGCGCAGACCCCGGGGTGCGCCGTGTCCTACGCTCCGGGCGTGCAGCCTGATCTCGGTGACCTGCCCGAGCAGCTCGACGTGCTGCGCGGTCGCCGGCTCGAGGTGTGCGAGCTCGGCGGTGGGCTGACCAACCGCAACTACCGGGTCACCACGGACGACGGCGGCGACTACGTCGTGCGCGTCTCCTCGACCGAGACCGGCCTGTTGGCCATCGACCGGGACGCCGAGCGGCACAACACCACGGCCGCCTGGCTGGCCGGCGTCGGCGCCCCCGTGATCGAGGCGCTGCCCGAGCGCAACGTCCTCGTCGTCGGCTTCCTGTCGGGGCGCACCCTGCAGGCACCCGACGTCCGCGACCCGGCGACCATCCCGCGGATCGCCGCGGCCGTGCGGACCCTGCACGCCGGCCCGGACTTCCAGGGCTCCTTCGACATGCGCAGCATCCGGCGGCGCTACCTCGACGTGGTGACCGAGCACGGCTTCCGGCTGCCGGCGGACTACCTCGAGCTGGCGCCCCGGGTGGAGGCGCTCGAGGCGGCCCTGCTGCCGGGGGCGGAGACCCCGCGACCGTGCAACAACGACCTGCTGGCGGCCAACCTGATCGACGACGGTGAGCGGGTCTGGCTGATCGACTACGAGTACAGCGGGATGAACGAGCCGAGCTTCGAGCTGGGCAACATCGCCTCGGAGTCCGGGCTGGAGCGCGAGGAGCTGGCGGCGCTGGTCGCCGCCTACTGGGGTCGGGGATCCCGGAGCAAGACCTGTCGGGCCGAGGCCTGGTCGCTGCTGGCCCGCTACGGCTGGACGCTGTGGGCCTCCATCCAGGCCTCGGTGTCCCCGATCGACTTCGACTTCTGGTCCTGGGGCATGGCGAAGTACGACTCGGCCAGGGCCGACCTGCTGGGTCCCACCTACGACCGACTGCTGGCCGGCCTCGCGGCCGACGACTGACCGACCACCGAGGAGAACCTGTCCATGGCACAGCTGCCGGATCGCGCCCGCATCGTCATCGTCGGTGGCGGAGTCGGGGGCGCCAGCATCGCGCACCACCTGGCGCGCAGCGGGGTCACCGACGTGGTCGTGCTCGACCGCGGTGAGCTGACCAGCGGCTCGACGTTCCACTCGGCCGGGCTGGTCGGCCAGCTGCGCGGCTCGGCGAACCTGACCCGGATGATGATGCGCAGCGCCCAGCTGTACCGCGAGCTCGCTGCCGATCCGGACACCGACCCCGGCTGGGTCGAGTGCGGCGGCATCCGGCTGGCGTCGTCCCCCGAGCGGCTCGAGGAGCTGGAGCGCCAGGTCGCCTGGGCGGAGACCTTCGGGCTGCCGCTGGAGCGCATCTCGGCCGCCGAGGCGCAGGGGCTGTTCCCGCTGATGTCCACCGAGCGGGTGCTCGGCGCCACCTTCCTGCCCACGGACGGCTACCTCGACCCCTCCCAGCTGACCTACGCGCTGATGAAGGGCGCCCGCCGAGCCGGCGTCCAGGTGCACGAGCGCACCCGGGTGCTTGGCTGCACCGTGTCCGGCGGCGCCGTCACCGGGGTACGGACCGACCAGGGCGACATCGGGTGCGAGACCGTCGTCGACGCCGGCGGCATGTACGCCGCGGAGATCGCCCGGCTGGTCGGCGTCCGGGTGCCGATCATCCCGATGAGCCACCAGTACGTCGTCACCCAGCCGTTCCGCGACGTCGGTCCCGGCGCGCGCCGGCTGCCCACCCTGCGCGACCCCGACCTGCTCGTCTACTACCGCGAGGACGGCGCCGGCCTGGTCATGGGCGGCTACGAGCGGCAGTCCGCGCCGTTCTCGCTCGGCCCGGACGGTCTGGACGCCGTCCCGGGCGACTTCAACGGCCGGCTGCTGCCGGAGGAGTGGCCCCGGCTGGAGGAGATCTACGCCAACTCCGTGGTCCGGGTGCCGTCGATGGCCGACGTCGAGATCCGCAAGGTGATCAACGGGCCCGAGGGGTTCACCCCGGACAACGAGTTCTGCCTCGGACCGACCGACGTCCACGGGTTCTGGGTGGCCGCCGGGTTCTGCGCGCACGGCATCGCCGGCGCGGGTGGCATGGGCGAGGTCATGGCCAGCTGGATCCTGGACGGCGACCCCGGCATGGACCTGTGGGAGATGGACGTGCGCCGGTTCGGCCGGCAGTACCGCTCGCCGAAGTACACGCTGGCCCGGGTCCGGGAGAACTACGAGAGCTACTACGACATCGTCTACCCGGGCCACGAGCGGCAGGCCGGGCGCCCGCTGCGGGTGTCGCCCGCTTATGCCGCGCACGTCGCGGCGGACGCCTCCTTCGGGGAGAAGAGCGGCTGGGAGCGGGTCAACTACTACCGCAGCAACGAGCCGCTCGGCGACCCGTCCGGGCGCCCGCTCGGCTGGGCCGGCAAGCTGTGGTCGCCGGCCATCGAGGCCGAGCACCGCGCCACCCGCGAGACCGCCGGGCTGTTCGACGAGTCGTCCTTCGCCAAGCTCGAGGTGTCCGGTCCCGGCGCCGCCGCGATGCTGGAGGGCCTGTGCGACAACCGGGTGGCCCGCGGCCCCGGCCGGATCACGTACACCCAGATGCTCAACGCCCGCGGCGGCATCGAGTGCGACTTCACGGTCACCCAGCTGAGCGACGACACCTTCCAGATCGTCACCGGGACGGCGTTCGGCGGGCACGACCTGGCCTGGATCACCGCGCACGCGCCGCGGGACGGCTCGGTCACCGTCCGGGACGTCACCAGCCAGTGGGCCTGCTTCGGCCTGTGGGGCCCGCGAGCGCGGGACATCCTCCGGCCGCTCACCCCGCAGCGGCTGGACAACGAGGCGTTCCCGTACCTGACCATGCGCGAGACCACGGTGGGCTCGGCGCCGGCGCGGATGCTGCGGGTCACGTTCGTCGGCGAGCTCGGCTGGGAGGTCTACACCCCGGCCGAGTACGGCGCGGCGCTGTGGGCCGAACTGGTCGAGGCCGGTGCCGAGCACCGGATGCTGCGCTGCGGCTACCGGGCGATCGACTCGCTGCGGGCCGAGAAGGGCTACCTGTACTGGGGGTCAGACATCACCGCCGACCAGACGCCGTACGAGGCCGGGCTGGGCTTCTGCGTGAAGCCGGACAAGGAGTTCCTCGGTCGGGAGGCGCTGGCCGGGCTGGAGCGGCCGGAGCGGCGGCTGGCCTGCCTCACCCTGTCCGACCCGCTGCGCCAGGTGCTGGGCAACGAGCCGGTGCGGGTGGGCGGCCGAACCGTGGGGCGGGTGACCAGCGGTGCGATCGGGCACTCGGTCGACTCGTCGATCGCCTTCGCCTACCTGCCCGCGGAGTCCGCCGTGGCGGGCACCGCTGTCGAGGTGATGGTGTTCGGGGACTGGGTGCCGGGGGTGGTCGCCGAGGCGCCGTTGTACGACCCCACGGGCGAGCGGGTCCGCGCGTGAGCCCCACGGGCGGCCACGCGGTCCCGGCGTCCCTGCTGGGGCCGGTGCGCTCGGGCAACGCCTTCGAGATCGCCGTCGAGCGGCTGGTCCGCACGATCAAGCTCGGGGTGATCCCGCGCGGTGAGCGGCTGCCCTCCGAACGGGAGCTGGCGGCGACCCTGCAGGTGGGCCGCTCCACCGTGCGCGAGGCGCTGGAGGCGCTGCGGCAGGCCGGGTACGTGCAGACCCGTCGCGGGCGCGGCGGGGGCACCTTCGTCACCTACGGCGGCACCGCGGTCTCCCGGTCGGACGCCGGTGAGCTGGTGCGCTCCATGGGGGCTCAGCTGCAGGACGCGCTCGACTTCCGCCGGGTGGTCGAACCCGGGGCCGCCGCGCTGGCCGCCACCCGGGTGGTCCGGGCGGAGGACGCCGAGTCGCTCCGGGACGCGCTGGAGGCGGTGGCCACGGCGACCGACGACCGGACCCGCCGGGGGGCCGACTCGCGGCTGCACCTGCGCATCGCCGAGCTGGCCGGCAGCCCGCTGCTGCTGGCCGCGGTGACCGACGCCCAGCTGCGGGTCGGCGAGCTGCTGGCCGCGATCCCGGTGCTGTCGGCCAACCTCGCACACTCCAACCGGCAGCACGCGGCCGTCGTCGAGGCCATCCTGGCGGGCGAGGCGGAGTGGGCGTCCCGGGTGATGGCCGAGCACTGCGACGCCACCTCGGCCCTGCTGCGCGGTTTCCTGGGGTGACCCGTCCCGCGCCGGGGGCGGGACCGCTAATGTTCCGCCGACGAACCTTTACCGCCCTTCGGACGACAGGATGACGCCATGGCCCGTGTCCCTGCACTCACCGTCGAGCAGCTGGCCCGCGACGTCGACTCCGGGCGGATCGACACGGTGCTCGTCGCCCTGACCGACATGCAGGGCCGACTGCAGGGCAAGCGGCTCCATGCCCGGCACTTCATGGACGACGTCTTGGGGCACGGCACCGAGGGCTGCAACTACCTGCTCGCCGTCGACGTCGACATGAACACCGTCGACGGCTACTCGATGTCGTCGTGGAGCACCGGCTACGGCGACTTCGTGCTGCAGCCCGACCTCGACACGCTGCGGTACGTGCCCTGGCAGGAGGGCACCGTGCTGCTGCTCGCCGACGTCCGTTGGCTCGACGGGGAGGACGTCGTCGCGTCGCCGCGGCAGATCCTGCGCCGTCAGCTCAAGCGGCTCGAGGACGCCGGCATGCAGGCCCTGGTCGGCACCGAGCTGGAGTTCATCGTGTTCCGGGACAGCTACGAGGACGCCTGGCAGTCCGGCTACCGCGACCTGACCCCGGCCAACCTCTACAACGTCGACTACTCGCTGCTCGGCACCGCCCGGGTCGAGCCGCTGCTGCGCCGCATCCGCAACGAGATGTTCGGCGCGGGCATGACGGTGGAGTCGGCCAAGGGCGAGTGCAACCTGGGCCAGCACGAGATCGCGTTCAAGTACGCGGACGCGCTGACCACCTGTGACAACCACGTGGTCTACAAGAACGGCGCCAAGGAGATCGCCGCGCAGGACGGCAGCTCGCTGACCTTCATGGCCAAGTTCAACGAGCGCGAGGGCAACTCCTGCCACATCCACCTGTCGTTCCGCGGGACCGACGGCTCGCTGGTCATGGCCTCGGACGACGACCACGAGCACGGGCTGTCCGCCCTGGGCCGGCACTTCATCGCCGGCCAGCTGGCGCACATGCGCGAGCTCACCGTGTTCTTCGCCCCGAACATCAACTCCTACAAGCGCTACGTGGCCGGGTCGTTCGCCCCGACGGCGATCAAGTGGGGCCCGGACAACCGCACCTGCGCGTTCCGGCTGGTCGGCCACGGCCCGGGGCTGCGGCTGGAGAACCGGGTCCCCGGCGGCGACGTCAACCCGTACCTGGCCACCGCCGCGATGATCGCCGCCGGACTGGACGGCATCGAGCGCGAGCTGCCGCTGGAGGCCGCCTTCGAAGGCAACGCCTACCAGGCCGACGCGGAGCGGGTGCCGGAGTTCCTGCACCAGGCCATCGAGCTGTGGGACGGCAGCGCCTTCGCCCGGCAGGCGTTCGGCGAGGAGGTCGTCGACCACTACACGAACATGGGCCGGATCGAGCTCGAGGCGTTCGCCCGGGCTGTCACCGACTGGGAGCGGTACCGCTCCTTCGAACGGATGTGAGCACGGCATGACCACGACGCACGACGTCGTCAACCCCGCCACCGAGCAGGTCATCGCGACCATCGAGCAGACCGACCTGGCCGGCACCGACGCGGCGGTGGCCACGGCGCGGCGGGCCTTCGAGACCTGGCGTCAGGTGGCCCCCGCCGACCGGTCGAGGCTGCTGCGGCGCTTCGCCGAGCAGGTCGACTCCCACCTCGAGGAGCTGGCCCGGCTCGAGGTGGCCAACTCGGGCCACACGATCGGCAACGCCCGCTGGGAGGCCGGCAACGTCCGCGACGTGCTGACGTACTACAGCGCGGCGCCGGAGCGGCTGTTCGGTCGGCAGATCCCGGTGCCCGGCGGCGTCGACATCACCTTCAAGGAGCCGCTCGGCGTCGTCGGCGTGATCGTGCCGTGGAACTTCCCGATGCCGATCGCCGGCTGGGGCTTCGGCCCGGCGCTGGCGGCCGGGAACACGGTGCTGCTCAAGCCGGCCGAGCTGACCCCGCTCACCGCGATCCGGCTGGGCGAGCTGGCCCTCGAGGCCGGCCTGCCCGAGGGCGTGTTCACCGTCCTGCCGGGCAAGGGCTCCGTGGTCGGGGAGCGGTTCGTCACGCACCCCGCCGTCCGGAAGGTGGTCTTCACCGGCTCCACCGAGGTCGGCAAGGGGGTCATGCGCGGCTGCGCCGAGCAGGTCAAGCGGGTCACCCTCGAGCTGGGTGGCAAGAGCGCGAACATCGTGTTCGCCGACGCCGACCTGGAGAGGGCCGCGGCCACCGCGCCGTACGGCGTCTTCGACAACGCCGGCCAGGACTGCTGCGCCCGCTCCCGGATCCTGGTGCAGCGCTCCGTCTACGACCGGTTCATGGAGCTGCTCGAGCCGGCAGTGGCCGGCGTGCGGGTCGAGGACCCGGGCCTGGACACCGCCGAGATGGGTCCGCTGATCAGCCGCGGCCAGTGGGAGACGATCGCCTCGTACGTGCCGGACGACGCCCCGGTCGCGTTCCGCGGCAGCTGCCCCACGGGTCCGGGGTTCTGGTTCCCACCGACCGTGCTGGCGCCGACGTCCGCGGACGACCGCTCGGTGCGCGAGGAGATCTTCGGCCCGGTCGTCGTCGTCCTGCCGTTCGAGGACGAGGCGGACGCCATCCGGATCGCCAACGACACCCCCTACGGGCTGTCCGGCTCGATCTGGACCGAGAACCTGGGCCGGGCGCTGCGCGTCTCGCGCGCGGTCGAGACCGGTGCCCTGTCGGTCAACAGCCACTCGTCGGTGCGCTACTGGACGCCGTTCGGGGGCTACAAGCAGTCCGGCCTGGGCCGCGAGCTGGGACCGGACGCGGTCGACGCGTTCACCGAGGTCAAGAACGTCTTCATCGCTACGGAGGCCTGAGCATCGTGATGGACCGACTGCAGGACCGCGTCGCCGTGATCACCGGCGCCGCCAGCGGGATCGGGCTGGCGTCCGCCCGCCGGCTCGCCGCTGAGGGCGCCACAGTGGTCGTCGCCGACCTGAACGAGGAGGCCGGTGGACCGGTCGCCGAGGAGCTTCGCGGGTTGTTCGTCCAGGTCGACGTGACCAGCCCCGAGGACAACGAGCGGCTGTACGCCACCACCGTCGAGACCTACGGCCGGGTCGACGTCGCCTTCCACAACGCGGGCATCTCCCCGCCCGACGACGACTCGATCCTGGTCACCGGGCTGGACGCCTGGCGCCGGGTGCAGGAGGTCAACCTGACCTCGGTGTACCTCGGCTGCAAGGCGGTGCTCTCGCACATGCAGCGCCAGGGCAAGGGCTCGATCATCAACACGGCGTCGTTCGTGGCGACCCTCGGCGCGGCGACCTCACAGATCTCCTACACGGCGTCCAAGGGCGGCGTGCTGGCGATGACCCGCGAGCTGGGCGTGCAGTTCGCCCGCGAGGGCATCCGGGTCAACGCGATATCGCCGGGGCCGGTGGCGACGCCGCTGCTCATGGAGCTGTTCGCCACGGACCCGGAGCGGGCGCAGCGGCGGCTGGTGCACGTCCCCATGGGGCGCTTCGGCGAGCCCGAGGAGATCGCCGCGGCGGTCGCCTTCCTGGCCAGCGACGACTCGTCGTTCATGACGGCGTCCAACTTCCTGGTCGACGGCGGCATCTCCGGCGCGTACGTCACCCCCCTCTGACGAGCTGTCAGGGTGAGGACGACGTATCGCTCGTCCTCACCCTGACAGCTCAGCGGGAGGCGGCGACCAGCGCGTCGAACAGGCGGGGGTCGTCGCCGACCTCGGGGTGCCACAGCACCCCGATGGCGAACCGGTGCCTCGGGTCCTCGACCACCTCGGGGGACCCGTCGTCGGCCCAGCCGGTCACCGTGAGCGTGCCCGGGTCGGCCAGCCCCTGGTGGTGGTAGGAGCGCACCGACACCTCCTCGCCGAGGATGCCGGCCACGGACGAGCCGGCGGCCAGCCGCACCGGGTGCTCGCCGTAGACGCCCGGACCGGGCCGGTGGCGGTCGTGCCCGACCACCTCGGGCAGGTGCTGGTGCAGCGCGCCGCCGGCGTGCACCGCCATCAGCTGCATGCCCCGGCAGACGCCGAGCACGGGCAGGTCGGCGTCCAGCGCCCTGGTGAGCAGGGCCAGCTCGGCGGCGTCCCGGTCCGGGCGCAGCCCCGCGGTCTCGTGGTGCAGCTGCTGGCCGTAGCGGGCCGGGTCGACGTCGGCGCCGCCGGCGAGCAGCAGGCCGTCGAGGACGCCGAGCAGCGGGTCGTCGGCGCCGTCCGTCGTGGGCGGGACGACGACGGCCCGGCCCCCGGCCCGCTCGACCTGGCGCACGTAGGCGTGCGGGACCAGCGCGGCGGTGGTGTCCCAGACCCCCCAGCGGGCCGGCTCGACGTAGGACGTGATCCCGATCAGCGGACGCATGCCCTCATGATCCCATCTGCGCCGTCCCGGCGAGGGCCTCCAACCGGCGAGGGTCGCCGTCGGGCACGACCCGGGTCGGGGGAATCGGAGCCGCTCTGGCACGGTTGACGGTTGAACGATCGGCCCCCACCTGTCCGCACCTGATCTTCGGAGCGTCCCGTGTCCCTTCCGCCGTTGGTCGAGCCAGCCCCAGAGCTGACCGTCGACGAGGTCATGCGTTACAGCCGTCACCTGATCATCCCGGACGTCGGGATGGCCGGGCAGAAGCGGCTGAAGAACGCCCGGGTGCTGTGCGTGGGTGCGGGCGGCCTCGGCTCGCCGGCGCTGATGTACCTGGCCGCGGCCGGCGTCGGCACACTGGGCATCGCCGAGTTCGACGTCGTCGACGTGTCGAACCTGCAGCGGCAGATCATCCACGGGGTCAGCGACGTCGGCCGGTCCAAGGCGGAGTCGGCGCGGGACTCCATCAAGGAGATCAACCCCTACGTCGACGTCGTCCTGCACGAGGAGCGGCTGGACTCCTCCAACGTCATGGAGATGTTCGCCCAGTACGACCTGATCGTCGACGGCACCGACAACTTCGCCACCCGGTACCTCGTGAACGACGCCTGCGTGCTGCTCGGCAAGCCGTACGTGTGGGGCTCGATCTACCGTTTCGACGGGCAGGCCTCGGTGTTCTGGGCCGAGCACGGGCCGTGCTACCGGTGCCTGTACCCGGAGCCGCCGCCGCCCGGCATGGTGCCGTCGTGCGCCGAGGGCGGCGTGCTGGGCGTGCTGTGCGCCTCGATCGGCTCGATCCAGGTCACCGAGGCGATCAAGCTGCTGGCCGGGATCGGCGACCCGCTGCTCGGCCGGCTGATGATCTACGACGCCCTGGAGATGAGCTACCGCGAGGTCGGTGTCCGCAAGGACCCCGAGTGCGCGGTCTGCGGCAAGAACCCGACCGTCACCGAGCTGATCGACTACGAGGCGTTCTGCGGGACGATCTCGGACGAGGCGGCCGAGGCGGCCCGCGACTCGACGATCACGGCGCTGGACCTCAAGGCCATGATGGACGCCGGCGAGGACTTCCTGCTGGTCGACGTCCGGGAGCCGGGCGAGTACGAGATCGTCAGCATCCCGGGCTCGGTGCTGATCCCCAAGGGCGAGATCCTCGACGGGTCGGCGCTGGAGCGGCTGCCGCAGGACAAGCGGATCGTCCTGTACTGCAAGGTGGGTGGCCGCTCGGCGGAGGCGCTGGCCGTGGTCAAGGGCGCCGGGTTCGCCAACGCCGTCCACCTCGGCGGCGGGGTGATCGCCTGGGTCACCCAGGTCGAGCCGGACAAGCCCGTCTACTAGCGACCCCCACCCCGCAAGAAGGGCACCTTCTGTGCGTGTGGCCGCACAAACCGCACCTTCATGGACGGCGGTTCGGCCGTTCCGGCGTGGCCCGAGGGACGCTGATCACCGTTGGCGGACGAATGCCGCCCTGCGGCGGCGTCCCCCGACCGGCCGTGGCGATCATGGACGGCGAGCGGCCGCAGCGGGTCGTCGTCGGCCGAACGGGCGCCGGATGAAGGGCGTACTTGTGCGGCCACACGCACAGAAGGTGCCCTTCATGCGGACGGGTGGGGTGGGGGGCCCGGGGGGCGGCTACATGTCGCCGCTGCGCTGCAGGCCGGTCAGGGACAGCCAGCCGACCGGGATGGGCAGCCAGAAGGTCACCAGCCGGTAGAGCAGCACAGCGGAGATCGCCGTCGCGCCGTTGAGGCCGGCCGCGGTGAGGCCTGCTGACATGGCCGCCTCGACGCCGCCCAGGCCGCCGGGGGTAGGCACCGCCGAGCCGACCACGGCCCCGGCCAGGTAGACCACGGCGACCGCCGGCAGCGACAGCTGGCCGCCGAACGCCCGGGTCGACGCGTCCAGGCACAGCACATAGGCCAGGTTGAGGATCAGCGCGCCGCCCAGCCCGGTGGCCAGCCGGGCCGGGTGCTGGAACACCGCGACGAGCCTCGGCACCACCTGGCTGACCAGCGGCCGGACCCGGGCCACCAGCAGCCGGCGTCCGGCCGGCACCGACAGCCCGATCAGCGCGATCAGCACGACCACGAGCACCGCGATCACCGCGCCCTGCGGCGGGGAGAACGACGCCTGAGGGCCGGTGCCGGCCAGCACGCCGAACAGCACCAGCAGCAGCAGGTGGCTCACGAACATGGCCAGCTGGGCGAGTCCCACGCTGCCGACGGCGACCGCCGGCTCGACCCCCTGGCGCTGCAGGAATCGGGCGTTCAGCGCCACCGTGCCCACCGCGGTCGGCGCCACCAGACCGGTGAACGACACCGCGAACTGGGTGAGCACCGCCTTGAAGAAGTTGATCTTCTGCGTGACGAACCCGACGACGGTCATCGCCGCACCGGCGTAGGTGACCATCGACAGCCCGAGCGCGACCGCTCCCCAGCGCCAGTCGGCTGCCCGGATCACCGAGCCGAGGTCCACCTGCGCGAGCTGGGTGACGATCACGTAGGCCGCCACGACCAGGCCGATGGTCGCCAGCACCGTCCGCCAGGACACCCGCTCGAGCTTGACCTCCTCGACCGAGGTGTCCTCGGGGACGACGGCCAGGATCCGCTCCCGCAGGTCGTGCAGCAGCCGCTTGTCCCCCCGCAGGGCGCTGCGGGTCGGCCGGGCCATCGCGATGCGCTGCAGCAGCGGCAGCGCGCGGACCAGCTCCTGGGCGCCGAGCACCGCGTGAGCGGTGCTCACGGCCCGCTCCGCGCCGACCCGCAGGGCGAGCGTGGTGAGCAGCTGGGCGGTGTCCAGCCGCAGCGGCAGGTCGCCGGCCGCCACCTCCCCGCCGCTGACGTTGATCAGCGCGACGCCGCCGTCCGGGGTGAGCAGCAGGCTCTCCTCGCTGAGACCCCGGTGCGCGAGCCGGCGGCCCTGCAGGCTCTTGAGCGCCCGCCAGGCCGCCTCCAGCCGGGCGTCGTCGAGCAGCTCGTCCTGGACCGGCAGGATCACCGTGTCGCCCACGTGCCCGCCCGTGGGCGTCTCGCCGTCCCCGGTCGGAGCCCCCTCCGGGGGCGTTCCCGAGGGCGGCGCCGGCGGTGTGGCCTCGCTGTCCGACGCCATCGGGACCTCGGACAGCAGCACACCGTCCAGGTGCCGCAGCGCGACCAGCGCGGCGTACGGGCCGACCTCGGCAACGGCCATCAGCTCGGGCGTGGCGACCCCGGCCTGCCGCACCGCCAGCGCCATCAGCGCAGCGTGGTCCACCGCGCTGCGGACGGTGTAGAACCCCCGACGGGTGGCCGGGCCCTGCAGCCGCAACAGCCGCCAGGCCCGGCTGAACAGGTTCGACCCGTAGGTGTCCCGGTCCAGCACGTTGACCCGCACCGTGTCGTCGGGCCCGTCGGGGGAGCGCACGAAGGCCAGGTAGCGGCGGGGCTCGATCGAGTCCACCACGATCCGCTCGAGCTTGCGCACCGGGATGCTGGAGTCCAGCAGCGCGTCGGCGACCCGCCGTCCGGACGGCCGGGTGCTCGCCGCGCCGAGCAGGGTGCGCACGAGCAGCCCGACGACCCAGCCCAGGAGCAGCGAGAAGCCGGTGGCCAGCACGGTGACATCCCCGGATAGCACCCCCGTCGTGGCCACCGAACCGACGAACACGGCGGCCGCGCCGCGCAGCGCCGGCCGCCCGGACAGGTCGGCCAGCGTGAGGAACGCGACCACCCCGACCAGCAGGGTCTGCACGGGCAGTGAGCGGCTGCCGTCGGGCAGCACCTTGGTGAGCGCCTCGAGCAGCCGGCTCGGCTGGTAGTTGACCACCCAGTAGCGGAACCCGAGGGCCACCACGACGGCGAGGGTGGCCGCGACAAGGGCGTCGAGCAGCTGCCAGATCCGTCGCCGGACGACGAGGTCGATGCTCACGGCGACCGGCAGGGCCAGCGTGCCGACGCCGCTGACGAAGGTGACGACGCTGAGGATCAGCCGGGGCAGGCCGGTGGCGGCGCCGAGGAGGTCCTGCTCGAGTCCGGCCGCGGTGCCCACGGCGAGACTGCCGATCGCCAGCACGACGACGAGCAGGACGGTGGCGACGATCAGCCGCACCGCGTCCGCCGGGCGCCGCACGTGCCGGGGCAGCGGGGGCTCGATGACGGCGACGCCGCGCTCGCTCGTCGTCCGTTGCGTCCCCGCCACGGGTTGATCGTGCCATGCCAGGATCGGCGGGTGATCCCTCCCGCGCCGGACGACTACGCCGAGGAGGTGCTGGCCCTGGTGGAGCGGATCCCCCCGGGGCGGGTGCTCACCTACGGTGACCTGGCCGGGCTGGTGGGCCGGGGCGGTCCCCGGCAGGCCGGCACCGTGATGGCCACCTGGGGTGGCGGCGTGCCCTGGTGGCGGGTGGTGCGGGCCGACGGGCGGCCGGCCAGCGGTCACGAGCAGGAGGCGCTCGAGCGGCTGCGCGCGGAGGGGACACCGCTGCGTTCCGGCGGCGACCGGGTGGACCTGGGCCGCTGCCGGCTCACGCCCTGACGGCTCGGCCCGGACGGCCTGGGGACGGCGGCCCGGGGACTGTCGGACCCCCATGGTTGGCTGGGACGTCGTGGGGGGAGGTGGCCCCCGAGAGGGGGGCGCAGGCGGTGACCACGAGGCCAGCGAGCACGACGTCGGCAGGTCGCGGCGCGTCGGCGGGCCACCTCCCCACGTACCGGCTGCTGGGCGGGGCGCTGCCGGCCGTCCGGGTGCCCACGCTCGACCCGGCGCAGCAGGCCGTGGTCGACCGGGTTCGGCGGTCCGGGCACGGGCCGCTGCTGGTGCTGGCCGGCCCGGGCACCGGCAAGACCACCACGGTGGTCGAGGCGGTCGTGGCTCGCGTCCAGGCGGGCACCGACCCGGACCGGGTGCTCACGCTGACCTTCAGCCGCAAGGCCGCGGCCGAGCTGCGGCAGCGGATCGGGGCCCGGCTGGGCCGCACCGTCGCCACGCAGGGCGCCTGGACCTTCCATGCCTTCGCCTACGCGCTGGCCGGGGAGACCAGGGCCCCGGAGGACGTCGGGCGTCCGCTGAGCCTGCTGTCCGGGCCGGAGCAGGAGCTGGTGGTCCGCGAGCTGCTGGCCGGGCAGCTCGCCGAGCACACCGTCAGCTGGCCGGCCGACCTTCGGGTCGCGCTGCCCACCCGGGGCTTCGCCGACGAGGTCCGCGCGCTCGTGGCGCGGGCCCGCGGGCTCGGGCTGGAGCCGCAGACCCTGCGCGCCTTCGCCGAGCCCGAGCGCCCCGACTGGGTGGCCGCCGCGGGGTTCCTCGCGGAGTACCTCGAGGTGCTCGACGCGCAGGGGGCGCTCGACTACGGCGAGCTGGTGCAGCGGGCCGTGGTCCACGCCGAGTCGCCCGACGGGCAGGCCCTGCTGCGCTCCCGGTACGACCTCGTGGTCGTCGACGAGTACCAGGACACCGATCCGGCCCAGGAGCGGCTGCTGCAGGCCATGGCCGGGTCCGGCCGCGACCTGGTCGTCGTCGGCGACCCGGACCAGGCGATCTACTCCTTCCGCGGCGCGGTCGTGCGCGGCCTGCTGGACTTCCGCGACCGGTTCCCCCGCAGCGACGGCCAGCGCTCCGAGGTGCTGACCCTGGCCGTGTCCCGCCGGGCCGGCGCCGAGCTGCTGGCCGCCTCCCGGGCGCTGGCCGAGCGGATGCCGCTGGCCGGCTCCGGCCTGGCCGAGCACCTGCGGGAGCACCGCCGGCTCGAGCCCGGACCGGGCCTTCGGCCAGGGTCGGTCGAGGTGCGGACCTACGCCAGTCCCGGCCGGCAGCTGGAGAGCGTCGCCGACGCGCTGCGCCGCGAGCACCTGGACGCCGGGACACCGTGGTCGTCGATGGCCGTGCTGGTGCGCTCGGGGGCGAGGTCGGTGCCGGGTGTGCGCCGGGTGCTCGGCGCGGCCGGCGTCCCGGTGGAGGTGGCCGGCGACGAGCTGCCGCTGGCCCGCGAGCCCGCCGTCCAGCCGCTGCTCCTCGCGCTGCGGGTGGTCGACGACCCCGCCGAGCTCACCACCTCGGCGGCCAGGGCGCTGCTGCTGTCCCCGCTGGGGGCGGCCGACCCCACCCTGCTGCGCCGGCTCGGGCGGGCGCTGCGCGACGACGAGCGGGCGGCGCTGCTCGCCGTCGACGAGGTCGGGGCCCGGCTGGCGCGACCGTCCGACGAGCTCATCCGCGCGGCGGTGGCCGAGCTCGAGCACGTCGCCACCCTGGACGACCGGCTGGCCGCCCCGGTGCGTCGGCTCGGCGGACTGCTGCGGGCCGCCCGCGAGGTGGCGCACGGCGGGGGCAGCGCCTACGAGGTGCTGTGGGCGCTGTGGTCGGGCACCCCCTGGCCGCAGCGGCTGGAGCGCTCCGCCGCTGCCGGAGGCCCCGCCGGTCGGGCCGCCGACCGCGACCTCGACGCCGTGGTGGCGCTGTTCGACGTCGCTGCCCGCGACGAGCAGCGCGTCGAGCACCGCGGGCTGGGTCCGTTCCTGGACCAGCTCGAGGCCCAGCAGATCCCGGCCGACACGCTGGCCGAGAAGGGGTTGCGCCGGGACGCTGTCCGGGTGCTCACGGCCCACCGGAGCAAGGGCCTGGAGTGGGACGTCGTCGCCGTGGTCGACGTCCAGGAGGATGTCTGGCCGGACCTTCGGCACCGCGGCTCGCTGCTGCAGCCCGAGCGGCTCTCCGCCGACGGGCTGGTCGAGGCGCCGCCGTCCTGGGCTGCGCTGGCCGAGGAGCGCCGGCTGTTCTACGTGGCCGTCACCCGGGCCCGGCGTCGGCTGCTGGTCACCGCCGTCGACTCGCCGGAGGACGACGGGGTGCGACCGTCCCGGTTCATCGCCGAGCTCGGGACCGAGCCGGTGCCGGTCCGCGACCGGCCGCACCGGCCGCTGACCCTGCCGGCGCTGGTGGCCGAGCTGCGCTCGGTCGCGGCCGACCGGCAGGCCCCGGCCCGGCTCCGGGCGGAGGCCGCTCGGCGGCTGTCGGAGCTGGCGGCCGCGACCGAGGGTGGCCTGCCGCTGGTCCCGATCGCCCACCCGGACCGCTGGTGGGGCCTGGCCGACCTCACCGACCCCGGCCAGCCGCTGCATCCGCAGGCGACGCCGATCCGGCTGTCCGGGTCGTCGCTGGAACGGATGGAGTCCTGCCCGCTGCGCTGGTTCCTGGAGCACGAGGCCAAAGGCGAGTCGGCCCGCAGCACCGCACTCGGCTTCGGCTCGATCGTGCACGCGCTGGCCCACGACGTGGCGGCCGGGCGCAGCCCCGCGGACGCCGAGCAGCTGATGGCCCTGGTGGAGTCGGTGTGGGGCCAGCTGTCCTTCGAGGCGCGCTGGCAGTCCGCCCAGGAGAAGGAGCGGGCGCGCACCGCCCTGGGGCTGTTCGTGGCCTGGCACCAGGCCGATCGGGGGCGCCGGCTGGTCGCGACCGAGCACGCCTTCGAGACCCGGTTCACGGTCAACGGCCGCGAGGTCGAGCTGCGCGGCCGGATGGACCGGGTGGAGATCGACGTCGACGGCTCGGTGCACGTGGTGGACCTGAAGACCGGCAAGTACTCCCCGACCGGTCCCCAGGTCCAGCTGCACGTGCAGCTGGCCACCTACCAGCTGGCGGTGCGCGAGGGAGCGCTGACCGGGCTGGACACCGTGGCCGAGGCGGCCTGCGGCGGCGCCGAGCTGGTCCAGCTGCGGACCTCGACGAAGGAGGGCCTGCCCAAGGTGCAGCAGCAGCCGGCGCTGACCGAGCTGCCGGACCCCGAGTGGATCGACGGCGTGCTGGCCGAGGCGGTCGAGCGGATGGTCACCGAGGAGTTCCCGGCCACCCCGGGGGACCAGTGCGGCTTCTGCACGTTCAGGGGCGTCTGCCCCGGCCGGGACGAGGGTCGGCAGGTGGTCCGGTGAGCCACCAGCCGCTGACGTCGCCGGAGCAGCTGAGTGCGCTGCTCGACGTCCCGTTCACCGCCGAGCAGCTGGCCGCCGCGACCGCGCCGCTCGAGCCCGGCGTGGTCATCGCCGGGGCCGGCTCGGGCAAGACCACCGTGATGGCCGCGCGGGTGGTGTGGCTGGTCGCGTCCGGGCAGGTGCGTCCCGAGCAGGTGCTGGGCCTGACCTTCACGAACAAGGCGGCCGGCGAGCTGGCCCAGCGGATTCGGGCGGCGCTGCGCCGGGCCGTCCCGGCCGCCCCCGTCACGGACCCCGGTGAGCAGGTCGACGGCGAGCCCACGGTGGCCACCTACCACGCGTACGCGGGCCGGCTGCTGCGCGAGCACGGGCTGCGGATCGGGCTGGAGCCGCGGGCCCGCCTGCTCGCCGACGCCACCCGGTTCCAGCTCGTCGATCGGGTGCTGCGCCGGGCCCCCGGGCCGTTCGTCGCGCTCAACACCGGCGTGCGGACGCTGGTCGGGGACGTCGTCTCGCTGGACGGCGAGCTGAGCGAGCACCTGGTCACCGTCGAGGCGCTGCGCGCGGAGGACGCCGCCATCGCCCGTGACGTCGCCTCGGTGCGGCGGGTCACCGCGAAGCTCCGGGAGGTGGCCGACACCGCCGCCAAGCGGGACGAGCTGGCCACCCTCGTCGAGCTGGTCCGGGCCGAGAAGGCGCACCTGGGGACCCTCGACTTCGGCGACCAGCTGGCCGCGGCCGCGCGGCTGGTGTCCGAGCACCCCGCCGTGGGTGAGATCGAGCAGGACCGGTTCCGGGTCGTGCTGCTCGACGAGTACCAGGACACCTCGGTGGCCCAGAAGCAGCTGCTCGTGGGGCTGTTCGGCGGCGGCCACCCGGTGACCGCGGTCGGGGACCCGTTTCAGGCGATCTACGGCTGGCGCGGCGCGTCGGTGGCCAACATCGACGCGTTCCCCGAGGACTTCCCGCGGGCCGACGGCTCGGCGTCCACCCGGTACGGGCTGTCCCGCAACAACCGCAGCGGTGGCCGGCTGCTCGGGCTGGCGAACGCCCTGGCCGGGCCGCTGCGCGAGCGGCACCCGGGCTCCGGGCTGCTGCAGCCGCGCCCCGGGGTCGAGGACGCCGGGGACACCGTCTGCGCGCTGCTGCCGACCTACGCCGACGAGGTGGCCTGGGTCACCGGCCAGGTCCAGGCGCAGCTGGACTCCGGGATGGCGCCACGCGACATCGCGCTCCTCGTGCGGGTGCGCAGCGACTTCCCGGCCTACCACGACGCCCTGGCTGAGCGCGGCATCCCGGTCGAGGTCGTCGGCCTGGGCGGGCTGCTGGCGCTGCCCGAGGTGTCCGACGTGGTCGCCACCCTCGAGGTGCTGGACGAGCCCACGGCCAACGCGGCCCTGCTGCGGCTGCTGACCGGGCCGCGCTGGCGGATCGGCCCGCGCGACCTCGCGCTGCTGGGCCGCCGCGCCGTGCACCTGGTCAGAGGGGACCAGCCGCAGGCGACCGACGACATCGCGCTGCTGCTGGAGGAGGCCGTCGCCGGGGTCGACCCGGCCGATGTGGTGTCCCTGGTCGAGGCGCTGGACCACCCGGGCGGCGCGGCGTACTCCGCCGCGGCCCGGCAGCGGTTCAAGGAGCTGTCCGACGAGCTGCGGGCGCTGCGCCGGCACCTCGGCGAGCCGCTGCTCGACCTCGTCGCCCGGGTGGTGTCCACCACCGGCCTGGACGTCGAGGTGGGCGCGGCACCGGCCGCCGCGAAGGCCCACCGGGCCGAGGCGCTGGGCTCCTTCCTGGAGCAGGCCGAGGCCTTCGCCGACCTCGACGGCGACCCCAGCGTGCGCGCGTTCCTGTCCTACCTGCGGGCGGCCGAGGAGTTCGACCGGGGTCTGGACACCACGGCCCCCTCGCCCAGCGACAGCGTCAAGCTGCTGACCGTGCACAAGGCCAAGGGCCTGGAGTGGCCCGTCGTCGTGCTGCCGAACCTCACGTCCGAGGTGTTCCCGGCCAAGCGGGGCCGGGCCCGCTGGACCAAGGCGGCCAAGACGCTGCCCACCACGCTGCGCGGCGACGCGGACGACTTCCCCGTGATCGCCGACTGGAGCAACAAGGGGCTCGAAGCCTTCGACCAGGCGATGGCCGAGCTGGACCAGCTGGAGGAGCGGCGGCTCGGCTACGTGGCCGTCACCAGGGCCAAGCAGCTGCTCATCGCGTCGTCCCACTGGTGGGGTCCGAGCCAGCGCAAGCCGCGTGGACCGTCGGCCTACCTCGAAGCCGTCCGCAGCCACTGCGAGGCCGGCGGCGGGGCGGTCGAGCACTGGGAGCCGCCACCGGACGACGACGCCAACCCGGCCCTGCTGGAGCAGGTCGAGCACCCCTGGCCGGTGCCCTTGCAGGCCGAGCCGCTGGCCGCCCGGCGGGAGGCGGCCGAGCTGGTCCGGGCGGCCCTGGCCGGTCAGCTGGAGCCGACCGGCGAGCGCCTCTCCGACGCCGAGCGGGCCCGGGTCGCCGAGTGGGACCGCGACCTCGAGGTGCTGCTGACCGAGGCGCGGCTGCTGCACCGGGTCGAGACCGCGGTGCCGCTGCCGTCGTCACTGTCGGCGTCCGGCCTGGTGCGGCTCGCGGCCGACCCGGACGGCTTCGCCCGGGACCTGGTCCGGCCGATGCCGCGGCCCCCCGCGCCGGCCGCGCACCGGGGCACCCGGTTCCACGCGTGGGTCGAGTCGCTGTTCGGCGAGCAGCCGCTGCTGGACCGTAGCGACCTCGAGGGTGCGGCCGACGACGACCTGGTGCTGGACGCCCAGCTGCGGGCGCTGCAGCAGGCCTTCCTGGCCGGCCCGTACGCGCGGCTGGCCCCGCACCGGGTGGAGGCGCCGTTCCAGCTGGTCCTGGGCGACCGGGTGGTGCGGGGCCGCATCGATGCCGTGTACCGCACCGACGGCGGCTACGACGTCATCGACTGGAAGACCGGGTCGGCGGCCGCCGCCCCGCTCCAGCTGGCGGTCTACCGCACCGCGTGGGCGCAGATCGCCGGCGTGGCCGAGGAGTGCGTGGGTGCCGCGTTCTACTACGTGGGCAGCGGCACGGTCGAGCGCCCGGCCGCGCTGCCGTCCGGGGCCGAGCTGGAACGGCTGCTCACCGGCGTCGCCGGCTGAGCCGACCGCTCACAGCTCCAGGTCGACGGCCAGGGCGCAGTGGTCGCTGACCGGCAGCGACAGGACGTGCTCGGCCTGCACCCGGTCGGCGGCCAGCCCGCGGGCCAGCAGGTGGTCGAACTGCACGCGTGGCCGCGCGGACGGGTAGGTGGCCGCCTGCGCCAGCGACGTCCAGCCGGTCAGCCAACGAGGCAGCGCGGCCGGCAGGTTGAAGTCGCCGAACAGCAGCACCGGCTCGGGCATCGTCGACGCCCACGAGGCGATGACCCGCAGCTGACGGGCGTTGTACCCCGGCACGAAGGACAGGTGCGCGGTGACCGCGGTGAACGGCCCGGCCGGACCCTCGACGACCGCAGCCAGGGCCAGCCGCGGCTCGTCCCTGACCCGCATGATCCGCGGCCTCGGGCCGCCGGCCACGACGAGCGGCAGCGAGATCGGCGCCGCGGCGAACCGGCGCACCGCCCATGACCGCACTGGGAAGCGGGACACCAGCCCGATCCCGTACGTGGGGCCCTCGCTGCGGTGACCGTCGTCCAGCCCGGACGCCGTCCAGGGGTCGCCGTGGCCCGGCGTCCCATGCAGCGACGGGACGAACCGCCAGTGGGCCGCGCCGAGGGCCGCCGCGACCACCTCCGTCTGGTCCACCAGGCCGGACCGAGGCTGGTGGCGGTCCACCTCCTGCAGCCCGACCAGGTCGGCGCCGAGCTGACGCGCCGCGTCGGCCAGCAGCGCCGGCTCGACCGAGCCGTCGCGCGGCGACTGCCCGTGCAGCAGGTTGAACGTCGCGACTCGCAGCACCGGCATGGCGCGACGCTAGGCGACGGCCGCGTCGAGGGCGAGCCGGACCATCTCGGCGAAGGTGGTCTGCCGTTCCTGCGCCGAGGTCTCCTCGTGCGTCACCAGGTGGTCCGAGACGGTCAGCACGGTCAGGGCCCGCACGTCGAACTGGGCGGCCAGCGTGTACAGCGCCGCGGCCTCCATCTCCACGGCCAGCACCCCGTACTGGGCCAGCCGCAGCGTCGCGGCCGAGTCGCCGTAGAACAGGTCCGCGCTGTGCACCGGGCCGACCCGCACGGGCAGGTCGTGCTCGCCGGCCAGCCGGTGCGCCGTCGTCAGCAGGCCGAAGTCCGCGGTCGGCGCGTAGTCGATGCCGGGGAACCGGGTGCGGTTGGTCGCGGAGTCGGTGGAGGCGCTCATGGCGAGGATCACGTCGCGGACCCGGACGTCCTCCCGCAGGGCGCCGCAGGTACCGATCCGGATCGCCGTCCGGACGCCGTACTCGGCGAACAGCTCGTGCGCGTAGATCGACACCGAGGGGATGCCCATGCCGTGGCCCTGGATCGAGACCCGCTCGCCCTTCCAGCTGCCGGTGTAGCCGAACATGCCGCGGACCTCGTTGTAGCGGACGGCGCCGTCGAGGAACGTCTCGGCCACCCACTGCGCACGCAGCGGGTCGCCCGGCAGCAGGACCCGCTCGGCGATGTCGCCGGCCTTGGCTCCGATATGAGTGCTCACCCGCTGAGCCTACGGCGGCGACCGTCATAGGGTCGGCGTCATGAGCTCCCATGACCCGGCGGTGCGCGCCCACGTAGAGCAGACGGCGTCCGTCTTCCTCGACCGGCTCGGCGAGTGGCTGCGGATCCCGTCGATCAGCGGCGACCCGAGCAACTCGGCCGACGTGCAAGCCTCCGCGGAGTGGCTGGCCGCTGAGCTGCGCGCCCACGGCTTCCCGGTCGCCGAGGTGTGGGAGACCGCAGGCCACCCCGCGGTGTTCGCCGAGTGGCCCTCGGACGACGCCGCGGCGCCGACGGTCGTCGTCTACGGTCACCACGACGTCCAGCCGGTCGACCCGGTCGAGCTGTGGGACACCCCGCCGTTCACCCCGACCAGGGACGGCGACGTGCTGCGCGGCCGCGGCACCGCCGACGACAAGGGCCAGGTGCTCATGCACCTGCTCGGCCTGCAGGCCCACCTGGCCGCCACCGGGCGGACCAGCCCGGCCGTGCACCTCAAGGTGGTCGTCGAGGGGGAGGAGGAGTCCGGCTCCCCGCACTTCGCGGCGCTGCTGCGCGAGCACCGGGACCGGCTGGCCTGCGACGTCGTCGTGGTGAGCGACACCGGCATGTGGTCGCGCGAGGTGCCGTCGGTCTGCACCGGGATGCGCGGCCTGGTCGACGGACAGGTCGACGTCCGCGGCCCGGCCGGCGACCTGCACTCCGGCTCGTTCGGTGGCGCGGTGCCCAACCCGCTGACCGAGCTGGCCCGGGTCCTCGGGCAGCTGCACGACGACGAGGGGCGAGTGACCATCCCCGGCTTCTACGCCGACGTCCGCGAACTGGACGAGCGGGAGCGCGAGCTGTTCGCCCGGCTGCCGTTCGACGAGTCGCAGTTCCTCGCCGACGCGCAGTCGGGGGCGACGAAGGGCGAGGCCGGTTACACCACCCTGGAGCGGCTGTGGGCGCGCCCCACGGCCGAGGTGAACGGGATGTGGGGCGGCTACACCGGGCCCGGCCACAAGACCATCGTCCCGGCAGAGGCGCACGCCAAGGTGTCCTTCCGGCTGGTCGCCGACCAGGACCCGGTCCGGGTCTTGGGGGGGTTCCGGGCCTGGCTGGTCGAGCAGTTCCCGCCCGGTGTCGAGGTCGAGCTGCAGGCCTTCGGTGACGGCGTCCGGCCCTGCCTGACCCCGCTGGACCACCCGGCGCTGCAGGCCGTCACCCGGTCGATGAGCCGCGCCTTCGGCGTCGAGGCGCTCTACACCCGTGAGGGCGGCTCGGGTCCGGAGGCCGACCTCGCTGAGGTGCTCGCGGCGCCGGTCGTCTTCCTCGGGGTGGGCCTGCCGGACGACCGGATCCACGCGCCGAACGAGAAGGTCGACGTCCCGCTGCTGCTCAAGGGCGCCGAGGCCGTCGCCTACCTGTGGGCCGACCTGGCCGAGTCCTGGGCGTGAGCGAGGCACCGCTGGGGCGGCTGGCCCTGGCCCGCGCCGCCACCGGCCGGGCCGCCGAGCACCGCAAGGACGACGCCTGGCTGGCCGCGGCCTGGGCCGACCCCGGGACCCGGGTGCTGCGCATCGCCGACGGCCGCACGCTGGTCGACGCCGGCCGCATCGTCACCAGCGGACCCTTCGAGACCGACCGGGAGCGCTACTTCCTGGGCGTGGACGACGACGGGGTGGCCTGGTTCGCGGTCCGCGAGGACGGCCCGCTGCGCGCACCGCTGGGCTCGGCCGCCGTGCCCCAGGGGCTGCGCGAGGTGGGCCCGGTCCTCGACGACCGGGACGCCGGCCTGCTGGTGCTGGCCGCCGCGTTGGGCAACTGGCACACCACCCACCAGCACTGCCCGCGTTGCGGCGCCCGGACGACGATCACCCAGGGCGGCTTCGTCCGGGTCTGCCCGGCGGACGGGTCGGAGCACTACCCGCGCACCGACCCGGCGATGATCGTGCTGGTCACCGACGCGAGCGGGGAGCGGGCCCTGCTCGGCCACGGGGCGGCCTGGCCGCCCGGCCGGTTCTCCACCCTGGCCGGTTTCGTCGAGCCGGGGGAGTCCGCCGAGATGGCGGTGGTGCGCGAGGTGGCCGAGGAGGTCCGGATCCGGGTCGGTCACGTCACCTACCTGGGCAGCCAGCCGTGGCCGTTCCCGTCCTCGCTCATGCTGGGCTTCCGGGCCCAGGCGCTGGACGACGGCGCCGAGCCGGTGCCGGACGGCGTGGAGGTGACCGAGGCGCGCTGGTTCAGCCGGGCCGAGCTGCACGCTGCTGCGTCAGCGGGCCAGGTGCTGCTGCCGCCGCCGGTGTCGATCGCACGCAGGCTCGTCGAGCACTGGTACGGCGGCCCGGTCGCCGAGGAGGAGACCAGGCGCTGGTAGCCGGCCGGTCGACAGGACCGGTCAGCTCGCCACGGCCAGCCGCTCGCGGACCGCGCCGACGCTCGGGTTGGTCAGGGCGGTCCCGTCGGCGAAGACCACGGTGGGCACGGTCTGGTTGCCGCCGTTGACGCTCATGACGAGTTCGGCGGCCCCCGGGACGAGCTCGATGTCGACCTCGGTGTAGCCGATGCCCTCGCGCTCCAGCTGGCTCTTCAGCCGTCGGCAGTAGCCGCACCAGGTGGTGGTGTACATCGTCATCGACATCGTGTGCGCACTCCCGAGCCTCGAGGTTGTTGAACCTTCCAACACCGTACGTGGGCGGTGATGTTCCCGACGGTCGGGGGTGGGTGTTTGGATGAGACGGTCATGCCACCGCCACCGCCACTGCCACCGACCGCCGACGATGTGCTCGCCGCGCTCGACCCGGAGCAGCGCGAGGTGGCCACCGCCCTGCGCGGCCCGGTCTGCGTGCTGGCCGGTGCCGGCACCGGCAAGACCCGGGCGATCACCCATCGGATCGCCTACGGCGTCCACTCGGGGGTCTACGCGCCGCAGCGGGTGCTCGCGGTCACCTTCACCACCCGGGCCGCCGGTGAGATGCGCGGCCGGCTGCGCGAGCTGGGCGTCTCGGGCGTGCAGGCCCGCACCTTCCACAGCGCCGCGCTGCGCCAGCTCGGCTACTTCTACCCGCGGGTGGTCGGCGGCGACGTGCCGCGGCTGGTGGAGAGCAAGATCGGCCTGGTGGGCCAGGCGGCCGGCGCCGCCCGGATCGCGCTGTCCCGTCCCGCGCTGCGCGACGTCGCGGCCGAGATCGAGTGGGCCAAGGTCAGCCGCACCGCGGCCGACGACTACCCGGCCGCGCTCGCCGCGGCCGGTCGGGAGCCCCCCGCCGACCTCGACCCGGCCCAGGTGGGCCGGCTGTACGCCGGGTACGAGGCGGCCAAGCGCGAGCGGGGCGTGCTCGACTTCGAGGACGTCCTGCTGCTCACGGTGGCGGTGCTGCAGGAGCGGGCCGATGTCGCGGACCAGGTGCGGGCCCAGTACCGGCACCTCGTGGTGGATGAGTACCAGGACGTCAACCCGCTGCAGCAGGCGCTGCTCGACCTGTGGCTGGGCCCGCGGGACGACCTCTGCGTGGTCGGTGACGCGAGCCAGACGATCTACAGCTTCACCGGCGCCACGCCGAACTACCTGCTCGGCTTCCCGCAGCGCTACCCGCAGGCCACCGTGGTCCGGCTGGTGCGCGACTACCGGTCCACCCCGCAGGTGGTCGGCCTGGCCAACGGGGTGCTGCGCCGGGCGCACGGCGCGGCCGCCCGGGCCAAGATCGAGCTGGTCGCCCAACGGCCCCCGGGGCCGGAGCCGACGTTCACGCCGTACCCCGACGAGCCGGCCGAGGCTGCGGGGGTGGCGGCCCGGATCCGTGAGCTGCTGGCCGCGGGGACCCCGGCCAGCGAGATGGCCGTCCTGTACCGGATCAACGCCCAGTCGGAGGTCTTCGAGGAGGCGCTGGCCGACCTCGGGATCCCGTTCCTCCTGCGCGGCGCCGAGCGGTTCTTCGAGCGCCCCGAGGTCCGCGAGGCGGTGATCCTGCTGCGGGGCGCGGCCCGCGGTGGCGCGCCGGCGGCCGACGGCACGCTGGCCGGCGACGTCCGGGCGGTGCTGGGGACGCGGGGCTGGCGGTCCGAGCCGCCGTCCGGCTCCGGCGCGACGAGGGACCGGTGGGAGTCGCTCAACGCGCTGGTGGCGCTGGCCGAGCAGGTGGCCGCCACCCGGCCGGCCGCCGGGCTGTCCGAGCTGGTGACCGAGCTGGACGAGCGGATCGCGGCCCAGCACGCGCCCACCGTCGAGGGCGTCACGCTGGCCTCGCTGCACGCGGCCAAGGGCCTCGAGTGGGATGCCGTGTTCCTGGTGGGCCTGGTCGAGGGGACCCTGCCGCTCATCCACGCGGACACCCCGGAGCAGGTGGAGGAGGAGCGCCGGCTGCTGTACGTCGGGGTGACCCGGGCCCGCGAGCACCTGCACCTGTCCTGGTCCGCGGCCAGGGCGCCCGGGGGCCGGGCCAGCCGGCGCCCGTCCCGGTTCCTGGACGGGCTGCGCCCCGCCGACCTCGACGACGACCAGGCGGCGTTGCCACGGCGCTCGAAACGGGGAGGCCAGGCCGGGCGGGTGCTGCCCACGGTGTGCTCCGGCTGCGGCCATTCCCTGGCCACCGCGGCCGACCGCACCCGCGGCCGGTGCGCCGACTGCCCGCCCGCCTACGACGAGGCCGTCTTCGAGCGGCTGCGGTCCTGGCGGCTGGAGCGGTCCCGCACCGACTCGGTGCCCGCGTACGTCGTGTTCACCGACGCCACCCTGGAGGCCATCGCAGCCGCCCGGCCCACCTCGCTGACCGCCCTGGCGAAGGTCAACGGGGTGGGTCCGGCCAAGCTCGAGCGCTATGGCGAAACCGTCCTGACGGTGCTCACCGAAGTCCGCGGCTAATTCGCTTGCGTGCCCCCGGTGGGCTTGCGCTAGCCTCCGTTCACGTCAGGACGCACCTCGCGACCTGAGCACCGCGACACGAACCAAGGGAGGTGACCCGCGGTGGAGAGCAACAAGACGTTCACGGTGACCGCTGGCGCGGTCGCCTTCGCGCGTGCGCGGTACGGGACGGGTCTGCCCATGGCTGGGTGCGGCGTGCAGGTGCACACCGACTTCCACCAGCCGCTTGGCACGACTTCGTCCATCCGCACCACCGCTGCGTTCGCCGCCGTGAACGACGACACCCGGGCCTTCCGCACCTGGAGCCCACCGGTCTAGCCCGACAGCTGGCCGGAACACCTCCAGGCCGCGGAACCCGTAACCCGGGATCCGCGGCCTTTTCGTTTCCCCCGTCCACCCGCAACGAGGTCCACCTGGAGGTGACACCGATGCTGCTCAGCCTGATCGCCGAGCTCGAGCACTGCGGTGCCTCGATTCCGTGCCGGTCCGAGAACCCCGAGCTCTTCTTCGCGGAGAGCCCGGCGGACGTCGAGTACGCCAAATCGCTGTGTACCGCCTGCCCCGTCCGCGACACCTGCCTCTCCGGCGCTCTCGAGCGCTCCGAGCCGTGGGGCGTCTGGGGCGGCGAGCTCTTCATCCAGGGCGTGGTCGTGCCACGCAAACGCCCGCGTGGCCGCCCGCGCAAGTGCGAGGTCGCAGCGTGACCCACGACGCGACCACCGAAGTGACCCCATCGTCGAACGACATGAACAGGAGCACGGCCATGTTGCTGCTTTCCGAGGACCTCGCTCGCGCACAGATGCGGGAGCGACATCTGAGGGCCCAGAGCGAACGGCGCGCCTACGCGCTCGTCGCGGCCCGGCGCTGGGAGCGCCGCGCCGCCCGAGCCCGGCAGCGGGCCCACCGCGCACTCGCGATGCTGTGAGTCGCGGACCTCAGGGTCGGACATCTCAAGGTCGGACATCTCAAGGTCGGACACCGTCCGGAGCCCCGGTCTCCGCCATCTCGGCGGGCCGGGGCTCCGGCGTTGCGGGCAGTCGCCGGTCCCAGGCCGCCAGGGCCAGCAGGGCGAGTGCCAGCAGGACAGCGGCCACGATGCCGTCCAGCAGGAAGTGGTTGGCCGTGGCCACCACCACGAAGACGGTGAGGACCGGGTGCAGCAGTACCAGCCAGCGCCACCGGCTGGTGCCGGCGGAGACCACGAAGTAGGCGACGAGCAGCGCCCAGGCCACGTGCACCGACGGCATCGCTGCCAGCTGGTTGGCCATCCCGGAGCCGAACGGGCCGTACACCGACTGGCCGTAGGCCAGCGCAGTGTCGACGAAGCCGAAGTCGGTGAGCATCCGCGGCGGGGCGACCGGCACCGTCTGGATCACCAGGCAGGCGGCCGTGACGATCACGATCGCGTTGCGGGCCCGGGGGTACACGTCGCGGTGCCGGACGAACATCCAGACCAGGAACAGCACCATCCCGTTGAGGTGCGCGTACAGGTAGTAGACGTTGAGCGACTCCACCAGGCGCGGGTACGGCAGCACCAGGTGCTGGATGGCCAGGTCGCTGGGCAGGTGCAGCAGGTGCTCGACGTGCAGCACCGTGTGGGCGTGCTCGAAGGCTCCCGCGACGTGCCGGATCGCGACCCGCGCGACCATCTGCCACAGCACGAACAGGACCAGCACGATGGCGCCCTCGCGGGCGGCCAGCGCGACCCCGGGGGCGAACCGGCGCCGGCGCAGGGCCGGCGCCCGGGTGACGGTCAAAAGCAGGGCCACCAGGGCGACCGCGCCCAGGGCCGCCTGCTGCCACCGCTCCAGCTGCACCGGGAATCCTCCTCGCCCAAACCCTAGACGGCCCGGCCGGCGGGTCCGTTGGATGTCGGCATGGCCGTGACCTGTCAGCTGTGCGGGTCGTCGTCGCCGGACGACGCGGTCCCGCTGACCTGGACGTCGTCCGTGGAGCGTGGCCGGACCCTCTGGTACTGCCAGCGGTGCTCGCGGGAGAACCTGCGGGCCATCGAGGGCCGGCTGGACTCGGAGTGGTTCTGAGCCGGCTCAGTCCTCGGCGAACCCGGGCAGCCACCGGTCCAGCTCCCCGCGCATGGGCACCTCGGCGCCCAGCTGGCACAGCACCCCGAGGCCACCCAGCCAGACCCGGTGCACCAGCAGGTACTCCGGCGGCAGGTTGAGCTTCAAGGCGATGGTCCAGTTGTCCTGGCGGGTGTCCTTGATCCGGCTGAACTGGTCGCGCATCCAGTCCCGGTTGAACCGGAACGTGTCGTGCTGGGCCGGCTCGACGAACGGGGCCAGGTAGTCCAGCAGCGGCTGCGGGTCGACCTTCACCCCGGGCTTGACGAACCCCTCCTCGCGCAGCCCCTCGAGCACGGTCTCGTGGTCGCCGTCCAGGGCCCTGCGCAGCAGCCGGCCGATGGACGGCGGGAACCCGTCCGGCAGCTGGGCGACCGCGCCGAAGTCGAGCACCCCGAGCCGGCCGCCGGGCACCACCCGGTAGTTGCCGGGGTGCGGGTCGGCGTGCAGCATCCCGACCCGGGCCGGGCCGGAGAACAAGAAGCGCAGGTACCGGGTGCCGGCGCTGTCCCGCTCGGCCTGGGTGCCGTTGACGATCAGGTCGGCCAGCGGCCGGCCGTCCAGCCACTCGGTGACCAGGACGGTCTCGGCCTGCGCGACCACGGCCGGGATGACGAAGTCCTCGTCGTCGGCGTAGATCAGCGAGAACGCCCCCTGCGAGCCGGCCTCGAGGGTGTAGTCGAGCTCCTCCATGATCCGGTCACGCAGCTCGTTGACCAGCGACTTGACGTCCAACCCGGGCGCGAACGCGGAGAACATCCGGCTGAGCCGGCCGATCTGGGCGAGGTCGGCCGCCAGCGCGTCCCCCGACCCCGGGTACTGCACCTTCACGGCGACCGGGCGGCCGTCGTGCCACACCGCACGGTGCACCTGGCCGATGGAGGCCGCCGCGGCCGGCTGGTCGTCGAAGGACTCGAACCGGCGCCGCCACTGCCGCCCGAACGCCCGGGCCATGACCTGGTGCACGGTCGTGGCCGGCATCGGCGGGGCGGAGTCCTGCAGCCGGGTGAGGGTGGCCCGGTAGGGCCCGGCGAACTCCTCGGGCAGCGCGGCCTCGAAGATCGACATGGCCTGGCCGAACTTCATGGCCCCGCCCTTGAGGTCGCCGAGGACCTTGAAGACCTGCTCGGCCGTGCGGGCCTGCATCTCCGCGGCCACCGCCTCGGCCGGCTTGCCCCCGACCCGCTTGCCGAGGCCGATCGCGGTGCGCCCGGCGAACCCCAGCGGCAGGGTGGCCAGCCGCGCGGAGCGGGTCACAGCCTTGCGGGGCAGGTCGGTCACCTGGTCATTGTGACCTGCTCGGTCATCCGGTGGGTTGCTGACCGGGTTGCCGGGCGCCCGGCCAGGCACATCCGCAGGCGGGATGCGCCGTGAACCGGCGTCGTCGCAGCCCGCCGTCCGGCAGCCTGACCTCGGTGAGTGTCCCCTCCAGCGGTGAGGGTGCGGCCGGGTCGTCGAGGTGGGCGACGGCCGCCAGCGCCGCGTGTGCGGCCACCGTGGCGACGAGCACGCCGTCGCTGCTCACCGGACCCGCCGCCGGTCCGGTGAGCTGGGCCGCGACCACCGGCCAGCGGGGGTCGCGGTCGCGGCGGTGCAGGTCGAGGCAGCGCAAGCAGGGGCTGCGCCCGGGCACGACGAGCGGCCCCACCGAGCCGAGCGTCTCGTAGGTCTCGACGACCAGGTGTGCGACCCCGGCGAGGAGCAGCCGGTCCCGCAGCTCGGGCGGCACCAGCGACCCGTCGTCGCTGCACAGCACGGCGAGGGTGTCGCGGGTGGCCGGGTCCCGCGGGCAGACCTGGCCGACGCCCGCCTCGCCCAGTAGGTGCGCGACCGCCCGGGCGACCCGACCGGTTCCGGCCACCGCGACCCGGGCCGCCCGCCGCCGGCCCAGCGCGTGGGCCGCCCCGGCCGTCCCCCCGCGCAGCAGCGCCCAGCAGACCAGGTCCGGGCCCAGCCGGTCCCGGTCGGCCGGGGCCAGCCGGCGGACGGCGGTGACGTCACCGGCCCCGTCGTCGAGCAGGCCCGAGCCCTCCAGCAGCGACAGCAGCCGGGCCGCCTCCTGCGGTGGAACCCCGACCGCGGCCGCGTCGCGCAGCGCCTCGGCGCGCTCGCGGGTGCCGTCGAGCAGCCCGAGGAAGGCCGCCTCGGCCGGGCCCACGCCGTCCAGCACGAGGGCCCGGGCCGGGTCACGGCCGATCTGCAGGGTTCGTGGCCCGCGCCACAGGCGGCGCAGGGACGGCGGGAGGGCCGGACGGCGGGTGGTCACCGAGGCAGCATGCGGCCGGCCGGCTGTGGACGGCTGGCCCGCTCCACAGGCCTGATCTGCTAGGACGGTGAGTCTGCTACGGCGTCGAGCCGGCGACCCCGCACCAGTCGAGGGCCAGCAGCGCGCAGGCCCGGGCCACCTGGGCCACGTCGGCGAGCGGCACCCGCTCGTCGGGCGCATGGGCCAGGTCCACCCGGCCGGGCCCGTACTGCACGGTCGGAATCCCACCCGGCCCGGTGAGCAGCCGCAGGTCGCTGCCGTAGGGGCCGCCGAACACCTCGGCCGGCCGGATGCCGGGGGCGGCGGCCGCGTGGGCCCGGCGGGTCGCGCCGACCAGCGGGTGTCCGGGGTCGGTGCGGCCCGGGGCGAACTGGCCGCCCCACCACTCGACCCGCACCGGATGCTCGGCCAGCCACGGGTCGGCCGCGCCGGCCCGCGCCACCGCGTCCTCGAGCGCCGTCCTGGCGGCGTCCACCGACTCGTCGAGCGCGACCCCGTAGCGGCCCTCCGCGACCAGCAGGTCGGGCACCGTGGACGCCCAGTCGCCGGCCTGTACCCGGCCCACCGAGATCGGGTAGGCGAGGTCCCAGCGGGACATCAGCGGGTCGACGTCGGTGTTGCGCTCGCGCTCGAGGTCGGCCAGGGCCGCCAGCACGAGCGGCAGCTTGTCCACCGCACTGACGCCCTCGGTGCGCCGGGAGCCGTGCGCCGCGCGGCCCGGGACCGACAGCCGGAAGGTCAGCGCGCCGCCGTTGGCCGGGATGACGTGCAGGTCGGTCGGCTCGGTGATCACGCCGGCGTCAGCCGTGACGCCGTGCCGCAGCAGGCCGAAGGTGCCCAGACCGCCGTCCTCCTCGCCGACGACGGAGGCGAGCAGCAGGTCCCCGTCGAGGGGGACGCCGGACCGGGCGATCGCGCTCGCCGCGACCAGCGCGGCGACCAGGCCGCCCTTCATATCGCAGCTGCCGCGGCCGTACAGCTCCCCGTCCCGGACCTCGCCGCTGAACGGGTCGGTGGTCCACAGCGCTGGATCCCCGGGGGGCACCACGTCGGCGTGGCCGAGCAGCAGCAGCGACGGTGCTCCCGAGCCGGCGGTGCCGCCGGGGCGCGCGCCGGGCAGTCGGCCGAGCAGCCCGTGGGCCCGCTCGCGGGGGACCTCCCAGCCCGGGAAGTCCGGGTCCGACGTGAGTGCCGGCAGGTCCAGCGGCCAGTGCTCGACGGCCAGCCCGGCCGCGGCGAACCGGTCGGCCAGCCAGGCCTGGACGTCGTCCTCGGCCGGCGTGCCGCTCACGCTGGGTAGACGGACGAGCTCGGCCAGCAGGTCGGTCAGCCCCGCGAGCTGGGCGTCGACTGCAGCCAGCACCCGCTCGGTCGCGCTCGTCATGCGCGCACTCTACGCAGCGGCGGAGCCGAGCCTGGCGCAGACGCCGACGGGGTGGGGCCCCGGGGGGGGGGGCACACCCCCCGCCCCCCCCCCCCGCAGTAGGAAGGGCGGGAGGCCGAGACGCGGAAAAACGGCAACGAG
>JBBSAJ010000027.1:0-37756 GCA_038252405.1 Actinomycetes bacterium
CTGCCGCTTCACCGGCTGCGACCGACCCTCGGCCTGGTGCGAGATCCACCACCTGACCCCCTGGTCACACGGCGGCCGCACCGACCGGGCCAACCTCGTCGTGTTGTGCACCCGACACCACCACGACGTCCACGAAGGCGGCTTCCGGATCCTCAAACGCGCCGGCGGCGGATACCGAACGCTCAGACCCGACGGCAGCCAGATCGAAGCGTCGTCGCCGATCTGGGAGCAGCGCAAGAAAGCCACTCTGAAACCGCCACGACAAGATGCGTTGACGGCGGCGGGGTAGGGCGGCGAGCTGTCCGGCGGCGTTTGGGTCCGGGACCTCCCCTCCGGCTATTCGGCGCCAGTGGGCACACGAACATCGCTCGCCCGCCCTAGCTCTCGCCCTGGCTCCGGTCCGGGCCGCCGGAGAGGTCGGCTGCGGCGGCGGCCACCAGGTCGGCGGACCCGGTCGCGGCCTCGATGATCCGGACGACGTCCAGGCCGTGCGGCGTGGACCCCCGGTAGGGCAGCAGCGACGCGGCACCGCGACGCAGCAGCCGCTCGCCCCCCACCGGGTTGCCGCGCTGCAGGTGGGTCATCCCGACGGCGATCTGCGCGAGCCCTCGCCACAGCTCCCGCTCCGGCTCGGGGGCGGACTTCCAGGCGCCTTCGAGGACCTCGTGCGCGGCGAACGGCCGGTCCGCGTGGATGAGCTGGTCGGCCTCGGCCAGCGCCTCGGCCGGGCTGCGCGGACGATCCTCGACCGGCTCCACCCCCGGCGACCCTGGCGGCAGCGGGCGGCCAGCGGCGTCACGGGGCCGCTGGGTCACAGTGGCTCAGCCCTTGAGCCACTCGAGCAGCAAGGCGGCGGTGTCCTCGGGCCGCTCCTCGTGCACGAAGTGGCCGGCGTCCAGCACTTCGCGGCGGTACGGGCCGACCACGAACTCCTCCGAGCCGGTGCTGGTGGTCGGCAGCATGACCGGGTCCCGCTCGCCGAGGAGGTGGAGCACCGGTACCCCGACCGGCACTCGCATCCGGCTGGCGAACCGCAGGCCGTCCGGCCGGCCCACTGAGCGGACCGCCCAGCGGAAGTACTCCAGCGCCGAGAACGGCACGTGGGGGAGCAGGAACGTCGCCTGGTAGGTGGCCACCACGTCGTCGTCCGGCCAGCCGGGCGTCCCGGACCAGGCCCGCAGCAGCCGACCCACTGCGGCGCCGCCGTCCGCCACCAGCTGCCGTTCCGGCAGCCACGGCCGCTGGTAGCCGAGTGCGAAGCCGACCGCGCGCAGCTGGCCGGGGTCGCCCCCGACGGCCGCTCGCAGCCGGCGCGGATGGGGGGCCGCGATCGGCGCGATGCCGCGGACCAGTGCCGGGTGCAGGACGGCGGTTGCCCAGGCGAGCCCGCCGCCCCAGCCGTGCCCGACGAGGCACGCGTCCCGCTCGCCGAGGGCCCGCACCACGCTGGCGACGTCGCCCGACAGGGTGACCTGGTCGTACCCGCGCGGCGTCTTGTCGGTGCCTCCGTAGCCGCGCAGGTCCATGGCCACGGCCCGGTAGCCGGCGTCCGCGAGCACCGGGAGCAGGTGCCGCCAGGTCCACCAGAAGGTGGGGAACCCGTGCAGCAGCAGCACGAGCGGCCCGGTCCCGGACTCGACGACGTGGAACCGGGCGCCGTTGGAGGCGACCATCCGGTGCTCCCAGGGACCGGGAGCGTTCACCGTGGCCGACCCGAGGGTCATGGGCGCACGGCCGGGAGGACTCCCGCCAGGCTCAAGCGCTGGCGGTGGGGTCGGCGCGGCGGCCGACCCGGTTGGTGAGGTAGGCCTTGGTCTTCTCCAGCTCCGCGGTGGTGCGCTCGGGGCCCTTCACCTGCTGCAGGTGGCGGATCCCGACGAAGGCCAGGATGCCGCCGATGATCAGGTAGGCGGCGGCCACGATCAGGAAGCCGGCCCAGGCGGGTAGCACCGTCGCGATGCCCAGCGCGGCCGCGACCGAGAGCATCAGGAAGGCGACGGCCGCCAGCGCGGCCGCGGCGACGGCCAGCGCGGCACCCGTGCCACCCTGCTTCACCGAGGTGCGGATCTCGCTCTTGGCCAGCTCGAGCTCGAGTCGGACCAGCGAGGACACGTTGGCCGTGGCCGTGGACACCAGGGTGCCGAGGGACTGGTCCGGCGACGGTCGGCTGTCGACGCTCATGGTGTCCTCCTTGCGGGAGTGCTGCGGGTGCGCTGGCCACGATCATGCCTGACTTTGGCCGGTTGGTTCAGCCGGGTGGCCCAGCCGGGGCCGCCGCCCGGTGGAAGCGGTTGCGTCGTTGCAGCTGGACGGCGGCCAGGGCGGACGCCGTCAGGGAGGCGATGAGCACCGCCAGCTTGACGTGCGCGAGCCGACCGGGGTCGTCGCCGAACGCCAGCTCGGCGATCAGCAGCGACACGGTGAAGCCGATTCCGGACAGCGTCGCCACGGCCGCGATGTCGGCCCATCTCAGCTCGGGGCTCAGCTCGGCCCTGGTCAGCCGGGCGGTGAGCCAGGTCCCGCCGAGGACGCCGACGATCTTGCCGAGCACCAGGCCGGCGACGACCCCGACCGCCGCCACGTCGGCGGACAGCCCGCTCATCGCGTCACCGGACAGGCTCACCCCGGCCGCGAACAGGGCGAACACGGGGACGGCGAACCCGGCGGACAGCGGACGCAGCTGGTGCTCGAGCCGCTCCGCGGGGGAGTGCTGCTCGGCGTCGTCCGGCCGGACACGGGTCAGCAGGCCGAGCACCACGCCGGCGACCGTGGCGTGCACCCCGCTGGCGTGCACCAGGGTCCAGAAGGCCAGGGCCAGCGGGACGTACACCCACGGCGAGCGGACCCGGCGGCGCTGCAGCACGGAGTAGAGCACCGCGAGGGCGACCGCGGCGGCCAGTGACCCGAGGGCCAGCCGGTCGGTGTAGAAGACCGCGATGATCGTGATGGCGCCCATGTCGTCGACGATCGCCAGGGTGAGCAGGAACGCCCGCAGCGACGGGGGCAGCTGGCTGCCCACCACGGCGAGGACCGCGAGCGCGAAGGCGATGTCCGTCGCCATGGGGATCGCCCAGCCGCGCACCGCGGAGCTGTCCCCGTGCGCGACGGCGAGGAAGACGAGGGCCGGCACCGCCATGCCGCACAGGGCGGCGACGATGGGCAGCGCAGCGGCCGACGGCCGGCGCAGGGTGCCGCAGACCAGCTCGCGCTTCAGCTCGAGCCCGGCGATGAAGAAGAAGATGGCCAGCAGCCCGTCGGCGGCCCACTGCTCGACGGTGAGGTCCAGGTGCAGGGCCGCCGGGCCGAAGGTGAGCCCCTTGACCGTGGTGTAGGCATCGGCCCAGGGGCTGTTGGCCCACAGCATCCCGACGAGGGCGGCGCCCAGCAGCAGCGCACCGCCGACCGTCTCCTGGCGCAGCGCCTCCTGCAGGAACCTGCTCTCGCGCACCGGCAGCCGCCCCAACAGCACCTGCCGACGGCTGACCACCACCCCAACCTATGCGGCAGGGTCAGCCTTCCGGGCTCCCGGTGGTGAGCTGGCCGGAGATGGAGTCCATCACGGAGCTGTCGGTCAAGGTGGTCACGTCGCCCATCTCGCGGTTCTCCGCGACGTCGCGGAGCAGCCGGCGCATGATCTTGCCGGAGCGGGTCTTGGGCAGCTCCGGCACGATGAAGATCTGCCGGGGCTTGGCGATCGGGCCGATCTCGTGGGCCACGTGGTTGCGCAGCTCCGCGACCAGGGGCGCGTGGTCGGTCACCTCGGCGCCGGCGCCGCGCGGGATCACGAAGGCCACGATGGCCTGGCCGGTCGTGGCGTCCGAGGCACCCACCACGGCGGCCTCGGCGACCGACGGGTGTGACACCAGCGCCGACTCGATCTCGGTGGTCGAGATCCGGTGCCCGGACACGTTCATCACGTCGTCCACCCGGCCGAGCAGCCACAGGTCGCCGTCGGCGTCCTTCTTCGACCCGTCGCCGGCGAAGTAGTAGCCGTCGAACCGGGACCAGTAGGTCTGCTTGTACCGCTCCGGGTCACCCCAGATGCCACGCAGCATCCCCGGCCACGGCTCACGGATCACCAGGTAGCCCCCGGAGCCGTTCGGCACCACCGCGGCCTGGTCGTCCACGACGTTGGCCTCGATGCCGGGCAGCGGGCGCATGGCCGAGCCCGGCTTGGTGGTGGCCACGCCGGGCAGCGGGCTGATCATGATGCCCCCGGTCTCGGTCTGCCACCAGGTGTCCACGACGGGGCAGCGGTCGCCGCCGATGACCCGCCGGTACCACATCCACGCCTCGGGGTTGATCGGCTCACCGACCGAGCCGAGCAGGCGCAGCGAGGACAGGTCGAACCCGTCGGGGAACTCCTCGCCCCACTTCATGAACGTGCGGATCGTCGTGGGGGCCGTGTACAGGATGCTGACCTTGTACTTCTCGACCAGCTCCCAGAACCGGCCCTTGTGCGGGGTGTCGGGGGTGCCCTCGTACATGACCTGGGTCGCGCCGTTGGCCATCGGCCCGTAGACGATGTAGCTGTGTCCGGTCACCCAGCCGACGTCGGCGGTGCACCAGAACACGTCGGTCTCGGGCTTGAGGTCGAACACCACCGAGTGCGTGTAGGACGCCTGGGTGAGGTAGCCACCGGTGGTGTGCAGGATGCCCTTGGGCTTCGCGGTGGTGCCCGACGTGTACAGCACGAACAGCGGGTGCTCGGCGTCGAACGCCGCCGCCTCGTGGGTGTCCGGCTGCCGCTCGAGGATCTCGTGCCACCACACGTCCTTGTCGGTCCAGGCGACGTCCTGCCCGGTCCGCCGGACGACGAGCACCTTCTCCACGGACGGCGACATGGTGACGGCCTCGTCGACGGCGGCCTTGAGACCGGTCGCCGTGCCGCGCCGGTAGCCGCCGTCCGCGGTGATGACGAAGCGTGCGCCGACGTCGTCGATGCGGGAGTGCAGCGCCTCTGCGGAGAACCCGCCGAAGACGACCGAGTGGGGGGCACCCAGCCGGGCGCAGGCGAGCATGGCGACGGTCGCCTCGGGGATCATCGGCAGGTAGATCGCGACCCGGTCGCCGGCGCGGACGCCAAGCTCGGTGAGCGCGTTCGCGGCCCGGCAGACCTCACGGTGCAGGTCGGCGTAGGTGATCGTGCGGGTGTCGCCCGGCTCACCCTCCCAGTGGATCGCGACCCGGTCGCCCCGACCGGCCTCGACGTGCCGGTCGAGGCAGTTCACCGCGACGTTGATCTTCCCGCCGACGAACCAGCGGGCGAACGGCGCGTCCGACCAGTCGAGCACCTGGTCCCACGGCTGGGCCCAGGTCAGCCGGTTGGCCTGCTCGGCCCAGAAGGCCAGCCGGTCGGCGTCGGCCCGCTCGTAGATCTCGGGCTTGGCGTTGGCCTGCGCTGCGAACGCGTCGGAGGGCGGGAACCGCCGGTCCTCCTGCAGCAGGTTCTCCAGGGCTTCGTTGCTCACCAGTGCTCTCCTCGGCGTCGGTTCGGGATCTGCGGCCAACCTGCCAGCGCGGGGGCCAGCCGACAAGGGATCGGCTGAACCCCCGCGCTCGCGGGCCTAGCTAGGCGCGCGGCCAGGTCGGGAAGACGGTGCGCTTCCAGGTGGCGTTGGTCACGCCGGCGGCCGAGGCGTACCAGGCGGCGATGGCCGTGAGGATCCCCAGGTAGCCGCCGACCTTGCTCATCGACGTGCTCGACGCGAGCTCGCCGGCCGCCAGGAAGATGAACGTTACGGACAAGATGATGAACACGCCGAACACGGCCCCGCTGGTCTTGGCCGAGGCGATCGTCATGTACAGCGTGAAGATCGTCCACGACAGCAGGTACAGCCCGACCGCCTGGTGCGCGGTGGCGGGCGGCAGCCCGGCGGCGACGAACTTGACCAGGGCCGCGAAGGACAACCAGAAGGCGCCGTACGAGGTGAAGGCCAGCGCGCCGAAGGTGTTGTTCTTCTTGAACTCCCACATCCCGGCGAGCACCTGCGCGGTCCCGCCGTAGAACAGCGCGACCGGCAGGACGACGGCCTCGAGACTGGCACTCAGGATGCCGGCGTTGAAGACGCTGAGCATGAACGTGGTCATGGCGAACGCCGCCAGCCCGAGCGGTCCGGGGTCGGCGATGAACGACGTCGGCGAGGCCTCGACCGCGGCGGGGCGGTCGTGTGTGGGGGCGTGGGCGCTCTCGTTGACCTGCGTGGACATCGCACCTCTCCTTTGGTGTGGTCCCGACCACACGGGTGGGGTCGGGTGTGACGCACGTCACGTACGAGACGGAGTGTGCGGCTTCGGGACGCCGACGGCGGGGCTGTCGTCCGCCGACGCGGTGAGAGGCAAGATCCCTGCGGCATACGGGGGAACGGCCCGCGACGAGCGGTGGGACCGCCGCGCCGAGCGGCTGGTCGGACGGCCGCGGCTTCCCCGGAGCCAGCCGAGAGCTAGGCGGGGCCCTCCGCGGCGAGCAGCCCCTCGGGGGCGTGCAGGCGCAGCATCATCTGCGGGGTGTGTCCCGGGATCCGGCGCGGCGACAGCAGCGACACGGTGACGGCGGACAGGAACGCCATCGGCACCGTCCAGGCGGCCGGCTGGGCGAGCAGCGCGGCCGGCCACCCCCGCTCGGCGATGTTCAGGTAGGTCGCGGCCACGGCGGCCAGCGCCAGGGTCGCCCCGACCGCCAGCCCGGCGATGGCGCCGGGCACGGTCAGCCGCGACCACCAGATGCCCAGGATGAGCAGGGGGCAGATCGTCGACGCCGCCACCGCGAAGGCCAGGCCCACGGCGCTGGCCAGGTCCAACGACCGCAGCCCGAGGGTCAGGCCCAGCGGCACCAGCACGGCGGCCACGGTGGCCAGCCGGAAGGACCGGACCCCTCCCTTGAGCAGGTCCTGGGTCAAGACGCCGGCGACCGAGACGGTCAGCCCGCTCGCCGTGGACAGGAACGCGGCGAAGGCCCCGGCCGCCACCAGGGCGCCGAGCAGCTCGCCGCCGAGCCCGCCGACCATCCGCTGCGGCAGTACGAGCACGACGGTGTCCGCGGCGGTGGCGCTGCTGGCCAGGTCCGGCGTGTAGACCCGGCCGAGCGCCGCGTAGACCGGCGGCCACAGGTAGAACAGCCCGAGCAGGGCGAGCACGGCCAGGGTGGTCCGCCGGGCGGCCCGGCCGTCCGGGTTCGTGTAGAAGCGCACCAGCACGTGCGGCAGCCCCATCGTGCCGAGGAAGGTGGCCAGCACCAGCGAGTAGGTGGTGTACAGCGGGTGCGAACGGCCGGGGCGGGGAGCCAGCGGCTCGGCCCATGCGCCGTGGAACGGGTCGGGGGTGCCGTGGCCCCGCCACACCGCCAGGAGCACGATCGCTGGCACCGAGATGGCGACCAGCTTGATGGCGTACTGGAACGCCTGGGTGAAGGTGATCGAGCGCATGCCGCCGGCGGTCACGACGACCACGACCACGACGGCGACGAGCGTGGCCCCCGCCCACGGGGGCGCCCCGGTCACCGTGGCCAGGGTCAGGCTGGCCCCCTCCAGCTGCGGCAGCAGGTACAGCCAGCCGATGACGACGACGAGCACGGCCGTGATGGTGCGGACCTGCGGGGACCGCAGCCGCTCCTCGGCGAAGTCCGGCAGGGTGTAGGCGCCGGACCGGCGCAGCGGCGCCGCGACGAGGACGAGCAGGACCAGGTACCCGGCGGTGTACCCGATCGGGAACCACAACGCATCGATGCCGTTGAGCAGCACCAGCCCGGCGACCCCCAGGAAGGACGCCGCGGACAGGTACTCGCCGCAGATGGCCGAGGCGTTCAGGCCGGGCGGCACGCTGCGGGAGGCCACCATGAAGTCCGAGGTGGTCCGCGAGATCCGCAGCCCGTACGCGCCGATGAGGACCGTGGCGACGACGACCAGGCTGATCGCGGCCAGCCCGGCGCCGCTGTTCACCGGTGCTCCACCAGGTCGACGAACTGCCGTTCGGTGCGCTCCACCGCATGCACGTACCAGGCGGCGGCCCCGATCATTGCGGGGAAGACGAGGACCCCCAGCACCAGCCACGGGAGCGGGAGCCCCAGGACCCGCACGCTGACCAGCCGGGGCGAGACGACGGCCAGCACCGGCAGCAGCCCGATCGCCAGCCCGAGCCCGCTCAGCACGACGAAGGACAGCCGCAGCTGGGACCGGATCAGCGAGCGCAGGTAGAGCGCCCCGATCGGTGTCATGGCCCGCAGCTCGCCCCGCGGCACGTAGCCGCCGCTGCGCCGGGCCGCCCTGGTGCGGGGGTGGGAGACGGCGACCCGCCGGGGGCGCCCGGTCGGCTCGGTCACGGCCCGCTGCCAGCCGGCCGGCCACGGTCCGGCCGGCCGGCCCGGAGCAGTCGTTCCCGAACGTCCCGCGCGTGCCGCCGGGCCACCGGCAGCTCGACGTCGCCGGTGAGCACCACGCTGGCGCGGCCCGAGTCGCTGCGCAGCTCCACGATCTCGCGGGTCGCGACGAGGTACCGCCGGTGGACGCGGACGAACCCGGCCGGCCGCCAGCGTTCCTCGAGGGCGGCCAGCGACACCCGGACCAGGTGGCTCTCGGTGGCCGTGTGCAGCCGCGCGTAGTCGCCGTGCGCCTCCACGAACCGCACGTCGGAGCGGCGCACGAACCGGGTCACCCCGCCCAGCTCGACCGCGATGGTCTCGTCGGGCTCCGCGGCCGTCTCGTCCGTGGCGGCGGGGGCAGCGGCCGAGGCCACCCGGCGGATGGCCTCGGCGAGCCGTTCCTGGCGCACCGGTTTGAGCACGTAGTCGACCGCGCTCAGCTCGAACGCGTCGATCGCGAAGTCCTCGTAGGCGGTGACGAAGACGACCGGGACCGGCTCGGCGAACCGGCTGAGCACCCGGGTGACGTCCAAGCCGTCGAGGCTGGGCATCCGGATGTCCAGGAAGACCGCGTCGAAGGTCTCCTCCTGCAGCGCCTTCAGCGCGGCCGGCCCGTCGTCGGCGGTGCGCACGCTGCCCACCCGCGGGTCCTGGCTGAGCATCCAGGCCAGGTCGGCCAGCGCGGCGGGTTCGTCGTCCACGGCGAGCAGCCGCAGTCGGCGCTCCGGCGGGCGGCCGGCCCCGGAGTTCTCGGTCACGTGGCGTGCACCCCCGAACGGAACTTGGGTATGCGGAGCGAGACCTTGGTCCCGGCCTCCGGGGCGGTCTCGATCAGCAGACCGTAGGCGTCGCCGTAGACCGACCGCAGCCGTTCGTCGACGTTCGCAAGGCCGATGCTGTCGTTCGCGGTCTCCCGGGTCAGGACGCGCTGCAGCTCGGCCGGGTCCATGCCGATGCCGTCGTCCTCCACCGTGATGAGGCACTCCGGTCCGGCGTCCTCGGCGACGACCTGCACCTTGCCGGGGCCCGGCTTCGGGGCCAGGCCGTGCTGGACGGCGTTCTCCACGAGCGGCTGCAGGCACAGGAACGGCAGCGCCACCGAGAGCACCTCGGGGGCCACCCGCACGGTGACCGACAGCCGGTCGCCGAACCGGGCCCGTTCCAGCGCCAGATAGCGGTCGATCGACTCCAGCTCGGCGGACAGCGTGGTGAAGTCGCCGTGTCGGCGAAACGAGTAGCGGGTGTAGTCGGCGAACTCCAGCAGCAGCTCGCGGGCCCGCTCCGGGTCGGTGCGCACGAACGACGCGATCGCGGACAGCGCGTTGTAGACGAAGTGCGGGCTGATCTGCGCGCGCAGCGCCCGCACCTCCGCCTCCATGGTGCGCTCGCGCGAGCGGTCCAGCTCGCCCAGCTCGAGCTGGGTCGAGGCGAACCGGGCGACCTCGTCGACCGCCCGGAGCAGGCCGGCCGAGTCGATCGGCGCGTAGGCCACGAGCGCGCCCACCACCACCTCGTCGAGGACCAGCGGCGCCACCAGGGCGTGCTGCAGCGACTCGTGCAGCGGTGCCCCCGGGCGGTCCGGACCGAGCGGCACGGTGCGCCCGGTCTCCAGCGTGGTGCGGGCGTCGGTGAGGGCGTGGGCTCGGTGCTGCTCGCCGATGCCGTCCCAGGCCAGGACAGCGTCGGTGGACACCAAGGCCAGCGCCGGGGCGGCCAGCAGGTTGCGCAGCGGCCGCACGGCCCGGCGGGCGCCGTCCGCCGTCAGCCCGCCACGCAGGTGCGGCGAGGCCTGGGACGCCGTGTGCAGGGTGGCGTACGTCGTCCGGTCGGCGGCCGAGCCCAGCGAGCGGTCGCCGGAGCGCAGCCGCCACAGCAGCAGAGCCAGTCCGGCCGCGGCGATCCCCACCAGGGCACCGGCAACCTCGGACGACACGCCAGGACCGTAACGGCCGATGGGGCACCCTGCGAAGTCGCCGCACCCGGGGGGGGCTGCAACGATCGGATCGTGAGCGACGCAGAGGGTGGGGCAGCACTGGACGCCGTCGTCGCGCTGCCCGGGGTGTTCGAGGCGGTGGAGGCGGCTCGGGGCGCCACCGACGGGCTGCTGCGCGACCTGATGCGCCCCCAGCTGCGCAACCGCGTCGCGGAGGTCGGGGCCGAGGGGCTGCGCCGCGGGGCCTGGGCCTCGGCCGTGCTGGAGGGCGCGCCCGGGGAGCAGGACGCGTTCCACCCGCCGTTCCCGGACGACGCCCATGCGGCGCTGCGGCATGCGGCGCTGCGGGTGACCACGGAGGTCGCGGGGCTGGCCGCGGTGTGGCGGCGGGCGCCGCTGCAGGCGATGGCCCGGCTGGCCAGCCTGGCCGGCGCCGGGCTGGCCCCCGACTCCGAGCTGGGCCGGCCGCGCGCCGACCCGCAGGTGAGCGCCCGGCTGGCCGCGCTGGCGGAGACCGTCAGCGCCCCCGGGCGGACTCCGGCCGTTGTCGTCGCGGCCGTCGTCCACGGCGAGCTGCTCGCGTTGGCGCCGTTCGTCGCGGCCAACGGGCTGGTGGCCAGGGCGTCGTCGCGGCTGGCCCTGCTGGCCGGTGGGCTGGACCCGAAGGGGGTCAGCATCCCCGAGGTGGGCCACCTGGAGCTGGGAGCCGACGCGTACGCGCAGGCGCTGGACGGCTACCGCAGCGGGGACCCGGACGGGCTGGCCGCCTGGGTGGCGCACTGCGCCCAGGCGACGGCGCTGGGCGCCAGGGCCGCGCGGCGGGTGGCCGCCGAGCTGACCGCGTCAGACTGAGCGGTGGCCCATCCGGCGCCCGGCGTACCAGACGATGCCGGCCGCGGTGGCCGCGCCGAAGGTGGCCAGCGTGACCCTGCGGTTCGGCAGCTGCGGCGCCCGGCGGCGCAGGCCCACCGGGGTGGCGAAGTCCAGCACCGGCCAGAACCGCTCGGCCGCAGCCGCCCGCAGCGCCTTGTCCGGGTTGACCGCGAACGGGTGGCCGACCTCGGCCAGCATCGGCAGGTCGGTGGCCGAGTCGGAGTACGCCGAGCAGGCGGCCAGGTCGTAGCCGCGCTCGGCTGCGAGCTCGCGGATCGCCTCGGCCTTGTGCTCGCCGTAGGCGTAGAACGCGATCTCCCCGCTGTACTTGCCGTCCTCGACCACCATCCGGGTCGCGATGACATGGTCGGCGCCGAGCATCTCGCCGATCGGCTCGACCACCTCCGCGCCGGAGGAGCTGACGATGACGACGTCCTCGCCGGCGGCGTGGTGCTGCTCGACCAGGTCGACGGCCTCGGCGTAGATCAGCGGGTCGATCAGGTCGTGCACGGTCTCGGCCACGATGGACTGCACCTGCTCGACCGGCCAGCCCTCGCACAGCTCCTGCAGGTAGGCCCGCATCCGCTCCATCTGGTCGTGGTCGGCACCGCCGAGCAGGTAGACGAACTGGGCGTAGGCGCTGCGCAGCACCGCGCCCCGGTTGATCAGGCCCCCACGGTAGAACGGGCGCGAGAAGGCGAGCGAGCTGGACTTCGCGATGATCGTCTTGTCCAGGTCGAAGAACGCGGCAGCGCGCGGACCGGTGGTCGGGGGGGACACCTGTCGAGGATAGGCCAACCGGGCGAATCTGGACGTTCCGGTCGGGTGGGGGTTTGCCTGGGGGAGCGCCCGGGTACACCATGAAAACGGTCAGGGGGACCCTCTAGGCGGCGAACCCTCACCAGCTCGATCCGGACCCCTCCCCCCCGGGCATGGACCGAGCGGACGGCCCCCGCTCTCCCCCCCAGCGGGGGCCGTCCCCTGTCCACAGCCGACTCGTCGCTGGTGACCATCCACAGGCCCGGACCGCGACCGGTCCGGGACGCGCGCCGGGGACCAGGCTGGCCTGGTCCGCCTCTCCCGTCGTCCAGGAGGCCCCGGTGCCCCTCGTCCCGCCATCCCCCGACTCGCTCGACGACTACGGCGTGGACCGTGCCGCTCGGCCGTTGCTGGCCACCGCCGACCCCGGGCTGCTCGACGACCTGCTGCGGCTGGCCGCCGCGGCCGGCGTGGAGGTCGAGGTGGCGGCCGACGCCGTCGCGGCCCGGCGGGCGTGGCCGCGAGCCCCGCTCGTGCTGCTCGGCGACGACCTCGCGGACCGGGTGGCCGCGGCCGGCCCGACCCGGCGCCCCGGCGTGGTGCTCATGGGCCTCGACCTGGACGACGCGCAGGTGTGGCAGCGCGGGGTGGCGGTCGGGGCCGAGCACGTGGCCTTCCTGCCGGACGCCGAGCCGTGGCTCGCCGAGCGGCTGGCCGACGCGGTCGAGTCCGGGTCCGCAGCGCCGCTGGTGTGCGTCGTGGGCGGCCGAGGCGGGGCGGGCGCCTCGACCCTGGCCGCGGCGCTGGCGGTGACCGCCGTCCGCCGGGGCTTGGCCACCGTGCTCGTCGACGCGGACCCGCTGGGCGGCGGGCTGGACCTCGTGGTGGGCGGTGAGGACCTCGAGGGCGTGCGGTGGCCCGACCTGGCCGGGGCCCGCGGCCGGGTCGCCACCGCAGCGCTGGACGACGCGCTGCCACGGATCGACGGCCTGAGCCTGCTTTCCTGGGACCGCGGCGACGTCCTCGCGGTGCCCCCCGAGGCGATGGCCGCGGCGGTCACCGCGGCCCGGCGCGGCCGCCACCTCATGGTGGTCGACCTGCCCCGCCGGCCAGACCCCGCGGCCGAGGTCGCCCTCGCTGCGGCCCGGACCACCTACCTGCTCGTGCCGGCCGAGGTCCGGGCCACCGCGGCGGCCGCGCGAGTGGCCGCCCTGGTCGGGCCGCTGACCGCCGACCTCCGGGTCGTCGTGCGCGGGCCGGCGCCGTCCGGGCTGCCGGCGGAGGTCGTGGCCGAGGTGCTCGGGCTGCCGCTGGCCGCCGAGGCCCGTGCCGAGCCGGGGCTGGCCGCCGCGCTGGAGCGTGGCGACCCGCCGTCGCTGCGTGGCCGCGGCCCGCGGGCCCGGCTGTCCGGCCAGCTGCTCGACGACCTGGGGCTGCTCGGTGGGCGTCGTCGGCGCCGCGCTGCCTGACCGCTCCGGCACGGCCGCCGTGCCGCCGGAGCTGGTCGACCGGGTGCGCAGCCGACTGGCTGCGGCGGCCGCCGCCGGTGGGGCGCCCGCCGGGCCGCCGAGCGCGGCTGCCGTGGCCGTGGCGCTGCGGGCCGAGGGTCGGGTCCTGGGCGACGCCGAGCTGCTGGCCGTGGTGGACCGGCTGCAGGACGAGATCGTCGGGCTCGGGCCGCTCGCGCCGCTGGTCGCCGACCCGGCGGTGACCGACGTACTGGTCAATGCGGCGGACGAGGTGTGGGTCGACCGGGGGCGCGGGCTGGAGCGGGTCCGGGTGCGGTTCCCGGACGAGGCCGCGGTGCGTCGCTTCGCGCAGCGGCTGGCCGCCGCCGGGGGACGTCGCCTCGACGACGCCGCGCCCTACGTCGACGTCCGGCTGCCCGACGGCGTCCGGCTGCACGCGGTGCTGTCCCCGGTGGCGCCGCAGGGGACGTGCGTCTCGTTGCGCGTGCCGCGCCGGTCGGCGTTCACCCTCGACGAGCTGGTCGCGGCCGGCAGCCTCTCGGCCGACGGCGCCGGGCTGCTCGATGCGCTGGTGACCAGCAGGGCCGCGTTCCTGGTCAGCGGCGGTACCGGCACCGGCAAGACCACGTTGCTGTCCACCCTGCTGGGTCGGGTCGACCCCGGTGAGCGGCTGGTGCTCGTCGAGGACAGCGGCGAGCTGCGACCCGCCCATGGGCACGTGGTGCGGGCTGGAGGCCCGGCCGCCGAACCTCGAGGGGGCCGGCGGGATCACCCTGCGCGACCTGGTCCGGCAGGCGTTGCGGATGCGCCCCGACCGGCTGGTCGTCGGTGAGGTCCGGGGGGCCGAGGTCGTCGACCTGCTGGCCGCGCTGAACACCGGCCACGAGGGCGGCTGCGGCACCCTGCACGCCAATACCGCGGCCGACGTCCCGGCCCGGCTCGAGGCGCTGGCCCTCGCGGCCGGCCTCGGCCGGGAGGCGCTGCACAGCCAGCTCGCGGCCGGGGTCGAGGCGGTCGTGCACCTGGTCCGCGGGCCGGACGGCGTGCGCCGGGTCGCCGAGGTCGCCGTCCCGGCGCGGTCGGCGGGTGGGCTGGTGGATGCCGTCCCGGCCGCCCGGCTGGACGTGGGGGGCCGGGTCGAGCCCGGCCCCGGCTGGTCCCGGCTGCTGCCGTTGCTTCGCCGGGGCGGTCGGTGGTGAGGGCGGCCGTGCTGGCGTGCGCCGTCCTGCTGGGCGTCGCCGTCGCCCTCCTCGCGGAGCCACCGCGCCGGGTGTGGCCGCCACGTGCGGGCCGCACGGTCGGCGGCGGCTGGCGAGCCACGGCCGGGTGGTGGTCCCGCCGGGACCGGGGGTGGCGCCCCGGCCGGCAGGAGGCGACCGTGCGGGCCGCGGTGGTCGAGCTGCTCGACGCGGTCGCGGCGGAGCTGCGTGCGGGTCGGTCGCCGCGGGACGCCCTGCGTCGGGGCGTCCACGAGGTGCCGGCCGGGGTGCTGGCCACCGCTTTGGCCGAGGTCGCCGAGTCGGCCCGGCTGGGCGGTGACGTCCCGGCGGCGCTGCACTGCGCCGCGGCCGTCCGCGGCGCCCATGTGCTCGGCTGGCTCGCGGCCGCCTGGCAGCTCGCCGAGCTGACCGGGGCCGGCCTGGCCGTGGCCCTGGAGCAGCTCGCTGCCACCGGCCGGGCCGACGACGAGCAGCGGCACCGGGTCGCCGTCCAGCTCGCCGGTCCGCGGGCCACTGCCCGGCTGCTCGCCGTCCTGCCGCTCTTCGGGCTGCTGCTGGGCAGCACCCTGGGCGCCGGCCCGCTCCGGGTGCTGCTGGGCACCCCGGTCGGCTGGGCGCTGGCCGTGCTGGGTGTCGGGCTGGACGTCGTGGGGCTGTGGTGGACCGCCCGGCTGGCCCGGGCCGTGGAGCCCCCGCCGTGACCGGGGTGGCGGTGCTGCTCGCCGTCCTTGCCGTGCTCGCCGCCGGTGGCTCGAGGCCTCCGGTCGCGCGGCTTGGTGGCCGCCGGGTGACCGGGTCGCCCCGCCCCGCTCCGGACACGGCCTCGGCAGCCGCTGGGCCGCGCGGCCCGCTCCCGGCTGCGGTGGCGCTGGGCGGAGCACTGTGGCTGCTGGTCGGGGGACCGCTGGGGCTTCTGCTGGCCGCGGCCGCCGTCGTCGTCCTGCCCCGCTGGCTGGGCCGGCTGGAGCCGGCCCGGGTGCGACAGCGCCGGCAGCGGCTGGTCCGGGACCTGCCGGTCGCGGCCGACCTGCTGGCCGCCTGCCTGGCGGCCGGGGCGGCGCCCGAGCCCGCGCTGGAGGCCGTCGCGCGGGCCCTCGGGGGTCCGGTGGAGGAGGTCTTCGGGTCGGTCGCGGTAGCGCTGCGGCTGGGGGCCGACCCCGCGGCGGCCTGGTCCCGCTACCGGCAGGAGCCGGACATCGCCCCGCTGGCCCGTGCGGTGGGGCGGGCGCTGGCCGGCGGGACCCCGCTGGCGGTGGCGGTCGCGCGGTGCGGCAGCGACCTGCGCACCCGACGCCGGGCCGCAGGTGACGCGGCGGCCGAGGCGGTCGGGGTCAAGGCGACTGGTCCGCTCGGGCTGTGCTTCCTGCCGGCCTTCGTGCTCCTCGGCGTGGTGCCCACGGTGATCGGGCTGGCCACCACGGTCTTCGGGTGACCGGGCCGCGGTCCACAGGGGTACGTCGTCCCCAGGCCGACAACCCGCCGACCGCGTGCACCCCGTGGTCCCGCAGCCTGGCTGGGCGGCCCATCGGACCGCTCGCGCCGGCCGACCTGCCGGCACCGACGGGAGGCCCCATGCGCTCGACCCTCGCCAAGTTCCGCTCCGACGACAGCGGGATGTCCACCGCGGAGTACGCGGTGGGCACCGTCGCGGCCTGCGGGTTCGCCGGAATCCTGCTCAAGCTGCTCACCAGTGCCGACGTGCTCAAGCTGATCACCGACATCATCCGCAAGGCCCTGTCCATCGCGTTCTGACGGTGCCGGGGGTGGGCGCCGCGGGTGCCCGCCCCCGCCGCTCCGAGAGGGAGGGGAGACGAAGGTGAACCGCCGCGTCGATGACGCCGGGATGGTGACCGCCGAGACCGCGGTGGTGCTGCCCGCGCTGGTCCTGGTCCTCGCGCTGCTGGTCGGCGGCGTCCACACCCTCGGCGCCCAGCTGGCCTGCCAGGACGCGGCGCGGGTGGCGGCCAGGGCCGCGGCCAGAGGCGAGTCAGCGGCCGAGGTGGCCAGGCTGGCCCAGTCGGTGGCCCCTGCCGGGGCTCGGGTGAGGGTGGCCGGGGAGTCCGGCCTGGTCCGGGTCGAGGTGACAGCGACGGTCCGGTTCCCGGGTCCGCTGCTGTCCGGCCTGCCGGCCCTGGTCGTCGCCGGCCGGGCGGTTGCCGCTGACGAGGCGGCCGGCCAGACGACCGACGATGCGCAGGCGTCGCCGTGAGCCGCCGGCCGAGGTACCGGGCGGCGCGGGACACGGGCGCGGCGACCGTGTGGGTGCTGAGCCTCGCGGTGCTGCTGGCTGCCGCAGGCGGGCTGGTGCTGGTCCTCGGCGCGGTGGCGGCGGGCCGGTACCGGGCGGTGGCGGCGGCGGACCAGGCGGCGCTGGCCGCGGCCGCGGCGCAGGCCCGGGCCGACCCCGACCCGTGCGAGGTGGCCGGGCGGGTCAGCGCCGCCGGCGGCGCGGCGCTCGTGGGATGCACGGTGCGGGTTGGCGGCGTCGTCGACGTGACGGTCCGGCTCCCCCGGGTGCTGCCGTGGCCCGGCACGGACCTGCAGGTCCGCTCCCGGGCCGGTCCGTCCGGCTAGCCGCTAGCCGGGGACGCCGGCGAGCAGCCGGTCCAACAGACCAACGGCGCCGGCCTTGTCCAGCGGGTCGTTGCCGTTGCCGCACTTGGGCGACTGTACGCACGAGGGGCAGCCCGACTCGCACCCGCAGGACGCGATCGCCTCGCGGGTGGCGAGCAGCCACTCGGCGGCGTCCTCGTACCCGCGCTCGGCGAACCCGGCCCCGCCAGGGTGGCCGTCGTACACGAACACGCTGGGCAGCCCGGTGTCCGGGTGCAGCGCGGTCGAGACCCCGCCGATGTCCCAGCGGTCGCAGGTCGCGAACAGCGGCAGCAGGCCGATCGAGGCGTGCTCAGCGGCGTGCGCCGCCCCCGGCAGGTCGGCCGGGTCGAGGCCGGCGGCGGCCACCTGCTCCGGCGGCAGAGTCCACCACACCGCCCGGGTGCGCAGCGTGCGGGCGGGCAGGTCGAGCGGCTCCTCCCCGAGCACCTCACCGGTGCCCAGCCGCCGCCGCAGGAACGACACGACCTGCGCGGTCACCTCGACCTCACCGAAGGACAAGGTGGCCGGTCCCCACGCCACGCTGCGCTCCACCGCCAGCACCCGCAGGTCGGTCACCTCGCGCGCGTAGGTGCTGAAGTCGGGGTCCGCCGGGGTGGCGAGGGCCACCGCTGCGTCCAGGTCCAGCTCCTCGACGAGGAACGTCGCGCCCTGGTGCACGTACACCGCACCCGGGTGCACCGTCCGGTCGGCCGAGCCCGGGTCCACCGTGCCGAGCAGCCGTCCGGTACCGGCCTCGACCACCCGCACCGGAGAGCCGCCGATGCCGCGCAGGTCGGCCAGGTCGCTGGCCCGCCCGGGGCTGGTCCAGAACCAGCCGGTCGGACGCCGGCGCAGCAGCCCGCGCGCCACCAGGTCCGCCAGCAGCGGCAGTGCCGCCGGCCCGAACAGGGGCAGGTCGGCGTCGGTCAGTGGGATCTCGGCGGCGGCGGCGCACAGGTGCGGCCCCAGCACGTACGGGTTGTCCGGGTCGAGGACGCTGGCCTCGACCGGACGGCCGAACAGCGCCTCCGGGTGGTGCACCAGGTAGGTGTCCAGCGGGTCGTCGCGGGCCACCAGGACGGCCAGGGCCTCCTGCTGCTGCCGGCCGGCCCGGCCGGCCTGCTGCCACATCGACGCGCGGGTTCCCGGCCAGCCGGCCAACAGCACGGCGTCCAGCCCGGAGACATCGATGCCCAGCTCCAGCGCCGAGGTGGTGGCGACCCCGGTGAGCCGTCCGTCGACGAGCCGCGCCTCGAGGTCGCGGCGCTCCTCCGGTAGGTAGCCCGCGCGGTAGGCGGCCACCCGGTCGGACAGCGAGGGGTCCACCGCGGCCACGTGCTCGCGGGCCAGCTGCGCCACGGTCTCGGCGCCCCGACGGGAGCGGACGAAGGCCAGCGTCCGCCGCCCCTCGACCACCAGGTCGGCCAGCAGGTCCGCGGTCTCGGCCACGGCCGAGCGCCGCACCGGAGCACCGTGCTCGCCCACCCGCTCGGTGAGCGGCGGCTCCCACAGGGCGAAGGTCGCGGCCGCCCTGGGGGACGTGTCGTCGGTCACGGCGGTCACCGGCCGGCCGACCAGCCGCGCGGCGGACACGGCCGGGTCCGAGACGGTCGCGGACGCGAGCACGAACACCGGGTCGGCACCGTAGTGGGCGGCCACCCGGCTCAGCCGCCGCAGCACCGCTGCGACATGCGAGCCGAACACGCCGCGGTAGGTGTGGCACTCGTCGACGACGACGAACCGCAGGGCCCGCAGGAACCGGGCCCACCGGGCGTGCCCCGGCAGCAGCGAGCGGTGCAGCATGTCCGGGTTGCTCAGCACGTAGGCGGCGTGCGCCCGCACCCACTCGCGCTCCTCGGTCGGCGTGTCACCGTCGTAGGCCGCCGCTCGCACCCCGTCGAGCTCGAGCGCCCGCACCGACCGCAGCTGGTCGGCGGCCAGCGCCTTGGTGGGGGCCAGGTACAGGGCCGTGGCGCCGCGTCCGTCGGGCGCGGCCGACCCTTCCCGGACGGCGGTCAGGGTGGGCAGCAGGTAGGCCAGTGACTTGCCGGACGCCGTTCCGGTGGACAGCACGACCGACTCGCCGTGCCACGCAGCGTCGGCCGCCTCGACCTGATGGCGCCACGGCGCAGCCACCCCCAGCCGGGTGAAGGCGGCGGACACGGTCGGGTCGGCCCACTGCGGCCATGGCGCCGTGACACCGGGTCGCGCCGGCACGTGCTCGACGTGGGTGAGGCGGTCGGAGCGGCCGTGCGGGACCACCAGCCGCTCGAGCAGCTGGCCGGTGGCGGTCGGTGCGGGGGTCACGGTGCTCACGACCCGTCCAGTTTCGCACCGTGCGGTGACCGGGGTCGTCAGCCTGCCGCGTGGTTAGATCGGGCGTTGAACGCCGCGCACCGCAGCCGGTGCCCGTCCCGACGCCATTGGTTGGAGGATCTGTGGACCTCTCCCTCGCCCACCGCTTTGAGGGGGCTGCGACCGTCGTCGAGGTCGGCGGCGAGATCGACGTGTACACAGCGCCCAAGCTGCGGGAGGAGATCATCTCCCTGGTCGAGTCCGGCCACTACCGGCTGGTCCTCGACATGGAGGACGTCGAGTTCCTGGACTCCACGGGCCTCGGCGTGCTCGTCGGGGGGCTCAAGCGGGTGCGCGCCCATGACGGCGCGCTGCACCTCGTGTGCACCCAGGAGCGGATCCTGAAGATCTTCCGCATCACCGGGCTCACCAAGGTCTTCCCGATCCATGCCACGGTGGCCGCTGCCGTCCAGGCGATGGAGTAGGTGGACGGGAGCGGGAGCACAGCCGTGTCGACCGTCGAGCTCCGGTTCACGGCGGTGCCGGCACACGTGCGCACTGCCCGGCTGGTCGTGGTGTCGCTCGGCCGCCGGCTCGGAGTGGACGAGGAGCTGCTGGACGAGGTCCGGCTGGCCGTCGGCGAGGCCGCTGCGCGAGCGGTGCGGCGGCATCAGGCGAGCTGCCCCACAGCCACCGTGCTGGTGCGGATGATCGCCTCCGAGGACCGGTTCGTCGTCGAGGTGGCGGACTGCGCGGCGGTCCCGGGCGGGTCGTCGTCCGAGGTCGACCCGCTCGACGTGCTGGCCGATCACGCCAGCAAGGGGCTCGAGGACGACGATGCGCTGCCCGCCGGTCTCGACCTCGCCGTCATCGGTGGCCTCGTCGACGACCTGTCGGTGCACGAGGCACCGGACGGCTCGACCGTGGTCATGACCTGGCCGCTGCCGGGCAACCGCCCCCCGGTCGTGGGCGCCGCTCAGGCTTCTGGCTAGACTCCCGCCCCGCCGGGCGATGACGGGGGCTGTGCGCTGCTGTCGATCGCCCTCCGAGGCCTAAAGCGAGCCGCCCGACCACCACCCGACCGGTGGCTGGATGGCACGTACCTTTCGACGAGGAGGACGCATGCCCGGGACGCAGCTCGCCGCCGTCAGCGGTGGGACGGTCACCCTCTCCGGGGGCAACCAGACGTGGGTCATCGTGGTTGCCCTCGTCGCGCTCGGCGCCCTGGGGGTCGCCGCGCTGCTCGTGCGCGAGGTGCTCGCCGCGGACGAGGGAACCGAGAAGATGCAGGAGATCGCGGCCGCGGTGCAGGAGGGGGCGGCGGCCTACCTGGCCCGCCAGTTCCGCACCCTGGGCGTCTTCGCCGTCGTGGTCTTCTTCGTGCTCTTCCTGCTCCCGGCCGACACCACGTCCGAACGGATCGGCCGGTCGATCTTCTTCCTGGTCGGCGCGGTGTTCTCGGCGACCACCGGGTACATGGGCATGTGGCTCGCCGTGCGGGGCAACGTCCGGGTGGCCGCGGCCGCGCAGGCGACCGGTGAGCAGCAGGCCATGAAGATCGCGTTCCGGACCGGCGGTGTCGCCGGCATGTTCACCGTGGGCCTGGGCCTGTTCGGCGCAGCGGTCGTGGTGCTGATCTACAAGGAGAACGCACCGAAGGTGCTCGAGGGCTTCGGCTTCGGCGCGGCCATGCTCGCCATGTTCATGCGGGTCGGCGGCGGCATCTTCACCAAGGCGGCGGACGTCGGCGCCGACCTGGTCGGCAAGGTCGAGCAGGGCATCCCCGAGGACGACCCCCGCAACGCCGCCACGATCGCGGACAACGTGGGCGACAATGTCGGCGACTGCGCGGGCATGGCCGCGGACCTGTTCGAGTCCTACGCGGTGACGCTGGTCGCGGCGCTGATCCTGGGCAAGGCGGCCTTCGGCGACCTCGGCCTCGTCATCCCGCTGGTGATTCCGGCCATCGGCGTCCTCACCGCCGTCATCGGCATCTTCGCGGTGTCGCCCCGGGCGGGTGACCGCTCGGGCATGAGCGCCATCAACCGCGGCTTCTTCATCTCGGCGGGAGTGTCCGCCGTCCTCGTGGCCATCATGGCCTTCACCTTCCTGCCGTCGCAGATCACCCAGCTCAAGGGGCTGGTGGTCGACAACCTCGGCCTGGTCAGCGCCACCACGTTCAACCCGCGCCTGCTCGTCATCGGCGCGGTGCTCATCGGCATCGTGCTGGCGGCGGCGATCCAGCAGCTGACCGGCTACTTCACCGAGACCAACCGGCGACCTGTCGACGACGTGTCCAAGTCGTCGCTCACCGGCCCGGCCACCGTGATCCTCGCTGGGGTCAGCCTCGGTCTCGAGTCGGCGGTGTACTCGGCGCTGCTCATCGCGGCGGCCGTCTTCGGCGCGTACCTGCTGGGCGCGGGCTCGGTCACCTTGTCGCTGTTCGCCATCGCGCTGGCCGGCACCGGGCTGCTCACCACGGTCGGCGTCATCGTCTCGATGGACACCTTCGGGCCGGTCTCCGACAACGCGCAGGGCATCGCCGAGATGTCGGGCGACGTGCAGGGGGAGGGCGCCTTGGTCCTGACCCGGCTGGACGCGGTCGGCAACACCACCAAGGCGATCACCAAGGGCATCGCGATCGCGACCGCCGTGCTCGCCGCGACCGCCCTGTTCGGCTCGTTCCGCGACGCCGTGGTCACCGCCGCGGGCGGGAACGCCGGTGCGTTGAAGGGCCTGTCGGTCCAGGACGCGCTGCAGTACACCGGCGTCCTCAACATCGCCAACCCGCGCAACCTGGTCGGGCTGATCATCGGGGCGGCCGTGGTGTTCCTGTTCTCCGGGCTGGCCATCAGCGCCGTGTCCCGGGCGGCCGGCGCGGTGATCTTCGAGGTGCGGCGGCAGTTCCGCGAGCACCCCGGGATCATGGACTACACCGAGAAGCCCGAGTACGGCAAGGTCGTCGACATCGTCACCCGCGACTCGCTGCGCGAGCTGGCCACCCCCGGCCTGCTCGCGGTGCTCACGCCGATCGCGGTCGGCTTCGGTCTCGGCATCGGCGCGCTGGGCTCCTACCTCGCCGGCACGATCGCGACGGGCACCCTGATGGCTGTCTTCCTGTCGAACTCCGGTGGGGCCTGGGACAACGCCAAGAAGTTCGTCGAGGACGGCAACTTCGGCGGCAAGGGCTCCGAGGCGCACGCCGCCACGGTCATCGGCGACACCGTGGGCGACCCGTTCAAGGACACGGCGGGCCCGGCGATCAACCCGCTGATCAAGGTGATGAACCTGGTCGCGCTGCTGATCGCGCCGGCCGTCGTCTCGCTCACCCTGGACGGCAACGCGCTGCGCTTCGGCATCGCGCTGGCCGCGGTCCTCGTGGTTGTGGGCGCCGTGGTGGTCTCCAAGCGGCGCCCGGTCGCCGTGGGCGAGCTCCCGGCGGACGCCAAGGCCTGAGATGACCGGCCCGCGGCTGCCCGCAGAGAGCGTGGCGGGGCTGCGCTCGGCGCTGGTCGCGGCCGGCTACACCGTGGACGGCGTGCTCGACCTGCTGGGCCCGCACGCCTACGGGGCGCTCGGGCGCGGCGAGACCGTCCCCGCGCTGCGGACCACGACGGGCGGCTCGCCGCTGGAGACGCTCACCCGGCTGTTCGTCCTGCAGGCCCCGGTCCGGCTGGACGCCGTCCGCGCCGCCCTGCCCGACCTCGACGGGCTGGCGGACGGCGGGCTGGTCGCCGTCGACGGTTCCGACGTGCACGCCCTCGTCGACGTCCGGCCGTACGCGGCGGACACCCTCGACGCCTACGTGGTGTCCGACCTGGGCACCGGCGTCGGCGGGGTGTCCGGTCCGGTGACCCGGGACCACGTGCTCGGCATCGGCGGAGCCTCCACCACGCTCGCCCAGATCACTGTGCGGCCGACCGTCGGGCGGGCGCTCGACCTCGGCACCGGCTGCGGCGTGCAGGCGCTGCACCTGGCCGGCCACGCCGACCGGGTCGTGGCCACCGACCGCAACCCCAGGGCGCTGGCCATGGCCGGGCTGACCGCGGGCCTGTCCGGGATGGCGTTCGACCTGCGCGAGGGCAATCTGTACGAGCCGGTGGCGGGGGAGCGGTTCGAGCTCATCGTGTCGAACCCGCCGTTCGTGGTCGCGCCCGAGGCGCGGTTCACCTACCGCGACTCCGGGCTGCCCGGCGACGAGCTGGGCCGCCGGCTGGTCACCCTGGCACCGGCGTACCTCACCGACGGCGGCTGGCTCCAGGTGCTGGCCAACTGGCTGCACGTGGAAGGTGAGGACTGGCGGGAGCGGCTGGCCGGCTGGGTGGTGCCCACCGGCTGCGACGCGTGGGTCGTGCAGCGCGAGGTCCAGGACCCGGCCGAGTACGCCGAGCTGTGGCTGCGAGATGCCGGCGACCACACCGGCCCCGACTACGCGCGACGCTACGACCAGTGGCTGCAGGCCCTGGCCGACGACCGGGTCGAGGGCATCGGCTTCGGCTGGGTCACTCTGCATGCCTCCGGAGCCGAGCACCCGGTCACCCGGATCGAAGAGATCCGGCACCCGGTGCAGCAGCCGCTCGGTGAGCCCATCCGGGCCTGGTTCGACCGCCAGGACCGGCTGCGTTCCCTCGGCGACGACGACCTGCTGGCCACCGCACTGGTCGTCGACCCCCAGGTGCGACTGGACCAGGAGTGGGTGCCGTCGTCCGACGGGTTGGCGCTGCTGACCCAGCGGCTGCGGCAGGCCGGCGGGCTGCGGCGCAGCGGCGAGGTCGACGAGGTGGGGGCCGAGGTCGTGGCCGGCTGCAACGGCCGGCCACTCCGGGCCGTGCTGGCCGACGTCGCCGGCCGGCTCGGCGTGGACGAGGCGGAGCTGCGCGCGGGGGCGGTCCCGGCCGTCCGGACCCTCCTGGAGGAGGGCTTCCTCACCTTCCCGACGTAGGTTGCCAGGGACGCCGCTTTGTCCGCGGTTTGACAAAGGGCGCCTGTGTAACGTCACACTCCGCCCGGCGGGGCACCACCGTGCCTCACCACCACCCACTGTCACGAGGAGTCGCGTGTCCGACAACGAGCAGCCCACGGCCGGGGGCCGGCGGCTCGTGATCGTGGAGTCGCCGGCGAAGGCGAAGACGATCAAGGGCTACCTCGGGCCGGGGTACGACGTGGAGGCCAGCGTCGGCCACATCCGCGACCTGCCGGACAAGAAGTCGCCGGCTCCGGCGGAGTACAAGGGCACCGAGGTCGGGCGCCTCGGCATCGACGTCGAGCACGACTTCACGCCCCTCTACGTCGTCAACACCGACAAGAAGACCAAGGTCGCCGAGCTCAAGCGCAAGCTGAAGGACGCCGACGAGCTGCTGCTCGCCACGGACGAGGACCGCGAGGGCGAGGCCATCGCCTGGCACCTGCTCGAGGTGCTCAAGCCCAAGGTGCCGGTCCGTCGCATGGTGTTCCACGAGATCACCAGGGATGCGATCCGGGCGGCCGTGGAGAACACCCGCGACCTCGACGAGCGGCTGGTCGACGCCCAGGAGACCCGCCGCATCATCGACCGGCTGTACGGCTACGAGGTCAGTCCGGTGCTGTGGCGCAAGGTCATGGCCGGGCTGTCCGCGGGGCGGGTGCAGTCGGTGGCCACCCGGCTGGTCGTCGAGCGGGAGCGCGAGCGGATCGCCTTCGTGGCGGCGTCCTACTGGGACCTCGAGGCGGTGCTCGACCCGGGTGCGTTCCCGGCCCGACTGGTGGCCCTCGACGGCCGCCGGGTCGCGGCCGGCCGGGACTTCGGTCCGGACGGCCGGCTCAGGGGCAAGGCGGCCACCGAGTCCGTGGTGCTGGACGAGCCGACGGTCCGCTCCCTGGCCGACGGGCTGGCCGACGCCAGCTTCGCCGTCCGCTCGGTGGAGGAGAAGCCCTACCGGCGCTCCCCGGCCGCGCCGTTCATGACCTCGACGCTGCAGCAGGAGGCCAGCCGCAAGCTGCGGTTCTCCTCGCAGACCACCATGCGGGTGGCTCAGCGGCTGTACGAGAACGGCCACATCACCTACATGCGGACCGACTCGACCACTCTGTCGCAGGCCGCGATCGGGGCGGCGCGGGCGGCGGCCCGCGAGCGGTTCGGCGCTGACCACGTGGCCGACGCGCCGCGGCAGTACACCCGCAAGGTCAAGAACGCGCAGGAGGCGCACGAGGCGATCCGCCCGTCGGGGGACGCCTTCCGGACGCCGGGCGAGCTCGCCGGCGAGCTGGGCCGCGACGAGCTCAACCTGTACGACCTGATCTGGAAGCGCACGGTCGCCTCGCAGATGACCGACGCGCGCGGGTCCACCGTGTCGGTGCGACTCGGTGCGACGGCGGCCGACGGGCGGGACGCCGAGCTGGCGGCCTCCGGCACGGTGATCACCCACCGCGGCTTCCTGGCCGCCTACGAGGAGGGCCGGGACGAGGACGCCGACACCGAGGACGGCGAGCGCCGGCTGCCGCAGCTGGCCGCGGGCGACCCGCTGCAGCTGCGCGCCCTCGAGGTCGAGGGGCACCAGACCCAGCCGCCGGCCCGGTACACCGAGGCCACCTTGGTCAAGGCGCTGGAGGAGCGCGGCATCGGCCGGCCCTCCACCTACGCCTCGATCATGGGCACCATCCTCGACCGCGGCTACGCGGCCAAGCGGGGCAGCGCGCTGGTGCCCAGCTTCCTGGCGTTCGCCGTCGTCACGCTGCTGGAGCGGTACTTCAGTGGCCTGGTCGACTACGACTTCACCGCCCGGATGGAGGAGGTCCTCGACCAGGTGGCGGGCGGCTCCGCCGAGCGCACCGACACGCTCAAGGACTTCTACTTCGGCGACGACGGCGGCGAGTTCGCCGGGCTGCACCCGCTGGTGAACAACCTCGGCGAGATCGACGCCCGGGAGATCAACTCGATCCCGGTGGGCGACGGGATCGTGCTGCGGGTGGGACGCTACGGGCCGTACGTCGAGCGCGGCCAGGGCGACGAGGCGCAGCGGGCCAACGTCCCGGCCGACCTCGCGCCGGACGAGCTGACCGTGGCCAAGGCCGAGGAGCTGCTGGCCCAGCCATCCGGGGACCACCCGCTGGGCACCGACCCGGCGTCCGGCCGGGAGATCGTGGCCAAGGCCGGACGCTTCGGCCCCTATGTGACCGAGGTGCTCCCGGAGGGCTCGCCGAAGTCGGCCAAGCCTCGTACCGCCTCGCTGTTCAAGGACATGAGCCTGGACACGGTGTCCCTGGACGATGCGCTGCGGCTGCTGTCGCTGCCGCGGGTGCTCGGGGTGGACCCCGCCGACGGCGCGGAGATCACCGCGCAGAACGGCCGCTACGGCCCCTACCTGAAGAAGGGCACCGACTCGCGCTCGATCACCAGCGAGGAGCAGCTGTTCGAGATCACCCTGGACGAGGCGCTGGCGATCTACGCCCAGCCGAAGCTGCGGGGTCGGGCCGCTGCCGCGCCACCGCTGCGCGAGCTCGGCCCGGACCCGGCGTCCGGCAAGCCGATCGTGGTCAAGGAGGGCCGGTTCGGCGCCTACGTGACCGACGGGGAGACCAACGCGACGCTGCGCAAGGCGGACGCCATCGACACGCTCACCCTGGAACGGGCCATGGACCTGCTGGCCGAGAAGCGGGCGAAGGGCCCGGCGCCCAAGAAGGCCGCCAAGCGCGCCGCCAAGCCGGCCGCCAAGTCGGCGGCGGCTCGCAAGCGCTGACGGTGTCCGCCGCTAGGGTCGGGGCCGTGCGGTCAGCGTTCATCGCCTTCGAGGGCGGCGAGGGAGCCGGCAAGTCGACCCAGGTGGCTCGGCTGGCCGAGCACCTGCGTGGCCGTGGCCACGACGTGGTGGTGACCCACGAGCCGGGTGACACCCGGATCGGCCCGCAGGTGCGCCAGATCCTGCTCGACCCGGCGAACGCCGGCCTGTCGCCGCGGGCCGAGGCGCTGCTGTACGCGGCTGACCGGGCGGAGCACGTCGACGCGGTCATCGGCCCGGCCCTGGCGGCCGGGCAGGTGGTGGTCACCGACCGCTACGTCGACTCCTCGCTGGCGTACCAGGGGTCCGCCCGCCCGCTCGAGCAGGACGAGGTGGCCTGGGTGAACCGGTGGGCCACCGGCGGACTGCTGCCCGACCTCACCGTGCTGCTCGACGTGGACCCGGTCGAGGGGCTGCGCCGGGCCTCCGACGAGCCGGACCGGCTCGAGGCCGAGCCGCACGAGTTCCACCAGGCGGTGCGGGCCGCGTTCCTCGACTTGGCTGGTCGCGAGCCGAGCCGCTACTTCGTGCTGGACGCGACCGCAGACCCGGACACCGTGGCCGCCCGGGTGGCCGGGCGGGTCGACCTGCTGCTCGCCGACTCGGCGGGGGCCCGGCCGTGACCGTGTGGGACAACGTCGTCGGGCAGCCGCGAGCGGTCGAGGAGCTCAGCCGCGCGGTGGCGTCGGCGGCGGAGCTGATCAACCACACCGGCGAGGGCCACGCCATGACCCATGCGTGGCTGGTCACCGGACCGCCTGGCTCGGGCCGGTCGACTGCGGCGGTGGCGTTCGCCGCCGCCCTGCAGTGCGTGGACGGCGGTTGTGGCCACTGCCACGAGTGCCGGACCGCGGTCGGCGGCACCCACCCCGACGTCGAGGTGGTGCGCCCGGTGGGGCTGCACCACCTCACCGACGACATCCGGCACCTGGTGCGTCGCGCCTCGCTGTCGCCGTCCGGGGGTCGGTGGCAGGTGGTGATCGTCGAGGACGCCGACCGGCTGGAGGGCCCTGACGAGGCCTGGCGCCCGGCCAACGCGCTGCTCAAGGCGATCGAGGAGCCGTCGCCGCGTACGGTGTGGATCCTGTGCGCGCCATCGATCGAGGACGTGCTGCCGACCATCCGGTCCCGTTGCCGCCAGATCGGGCTGGTGACACCCCCGGTCGAGGCGGTGGCCGACCACCTGGTCCGCCGCGACGGCGTCGACCCCGCGATGGCGTCGTTCGCCGCGCGGGCCGCGGGCAGCCACGTGGGTCGGGCCAGGCGGCTGGCCACCGACGAGGCCACCCGGCTGCGCCGCGCCGAGGTGCTGCGGGTGCCGTCCGGGCTGGCCGACGTCGGCTCCTGCCTGACCGCTGCGGTGAACCTGGTCGAGGCCTCCCAGGAGGAGGCGGCTCAGGCCACAGTGGCGCGCGACGTCGCCGAGACCGAGGAGCTGGCCCTGGCGTTGGGCCAGGGGTCCAGCAAGGGCCTGGACGGCCGCGGCCGGGCCCAGCTCAAGGAGCTCGAGCGGCAGCACAAGCGCCGGGCCACCCGCACCCAGCGGGACCTGCTGGACCTCTCGTTGCTGGACATCGTGTCCTTCTACCGCGACGTGCTGGCCGTGCAGCTGGGCGCCCGGGTGCCGGTCCTCAATGTGGACCTCGAGCGAGAGGTGCACGCGCTGGCGCGGGCCTCGACGCCCGAGCGGACCGTGCAGCGCATCGACTCGGTGCTGGCCTGCCGGGGGGCGCTAGCCGGCAACGTGGCCCCGCTGCTGGCCGTCGAGGCGATGACTCTCGCACTGCGCTGATCCGGCCACCTCGGTCGACGGGCGGCGCTGGCTACTCCTCGACCGGGCGAGGCTGGGCGGCGGCCAGGCCGTAGGTGTAGGCCCGCAGGCTCTCCACGGCGGGGGCCACCACCTCCTCGACGCTGCGGTCGAGATCGGGCGCCCCGAGCAGGGTGGCCGAGGCGGCGAGCAGCCCCTCGTACATGGCCGCGCCCTTGTCGAGGCGGCCGGCCACCACCTCGGCCGCGGCGTCGGCCGCCGACCCGGCGTCCGTCCCGGCCATCTGCTCCCGCACACCCTGCAGGACCGCCAGCCGGTCCGCCAGGTGGTGCAGGGCGGGGGTGGCGGTGTTGGCCGCGGTTCGCAGCTCGTCGCCGGCGCCGGGGTGCAGCCGGGTCACGGCCGGAATGACCGCGGCCAGCTGCTGCTCGGCGCGGGTCAGCCGGGCCACCGCCGCGGCGCCGGTCGCGCCGCTGGGCAGCCGTGGCAGCGGCGGGGCCGGCTCGGGAGGTGGCTGCGGGGCCCGGTCGCCGCGCAGCCGGGCTGCGGCGTCCACGGCCAGGCCGGCCGCGCCCGCGGAGGCAAGCAGCCACCAGTTGGTCGCGGGCACGGCCGCCACGGCAGCACCGGCCGCGCCGACCGACCCGACCCAGATCCGGCTGTGCAGCCTGGAGATCCGGCGATCGTAGCGGCGCAGGTCGCGCTGGTAGGCCTTGACGACCTCCCGGTCGGGGGCCGGACGGCGGGCCGGTTCGAGCGCGGCCAGCACATCGGCGACGGTGGTCGCGCCGGCGCGCAGCACGCGGACCACCCGGTCGACGTCCGACGCCGTGACCCGCACCCGGTTTCTCGCCACGTTCCAACCGTACGACGGCGGCGTGAGACGCTGGGGCGGTCGTCGAAGGAAGCACCCACGTAGGAGACCGGGACCGCATCGTGCGCCGTACCGCTCGCACCCGTTTCGCCGAGTCCGTCGCCGGTGGCCTGGTTGCCGTCCTGGCGCTGGCGGCCTGCAGCGCGACGTCGTCCACGCCGCCGAACGCGTCCCCGCAAACGGGCTCGGTCACCGCGCCCACGGTGTCCCTGCAGCGGTTCTACGACCAGAAGCCGACCTGGAAGTCCTGTGGCGGCGGTTTCTTCTGCGCCACGGTGGACGTGCCGCTGAACTACCAGCAGCCGGACGCAGGCACGGTGGGCCTGTCGGTGATCAAGCTCCCGGCGAAGGACCAGGCGCACCGGCTGGGCTCGCTGCTGATCAACCCGGGGGGTCCCGGCGGGTCCGGCGTGGACTATGCCAGGGCGGCCGACCGGGCGTTCACCTCCACGCTGCTCAACGCCTACGACATCGTCGGCTTCGACCCGAGGGGGGTCGCGTCGAGCGACCCGGTCAAGTGCCTCAGCGACAAGGCGCTCGACACGTTCATAGCGATCGACGGATCGCCGGACACCCCTGCGGCCGAGCAGGCCCTGGTGACCGTGTCCAAGGCCTTCGCGCAGGGGTGCGAGCAGCGCAGCGGCACCCTGCTGCCGGACGTCGGTACGGTGGACGCGGCCCGGGACATGGACGTCATCAGGGCCGGCGTCGGCGACGCGAAGCTCAACTACTTCGGGGCGTCGTACGGCACGTTCCTGGGGGCCACCTACGCCGAGGAGTTCCCGACCAAGGTCGGCAAGATGGTGCTGGACGGCGCCATCGACCCGGCGATCGACGCGGTGGAGCTGGGCAAGGGCCAGGCCGACGGGTTCCAGCTGGCCCTCGACGACTTCCTCAAGGACTGCTTCACACACAGCGACTGCCCGGTCGGTCCGGACCAGGCCACCGCGCAGCAGCAGATCATCGACCTGCTGGCCAAGGCGGACGCCCGCCCGCTGGCCGGTTCCCGTCCGGTGACTGAGTCGTTGGCCCTGCTGGGCATCGTGTTCGCGATGTACGCGCCGGAGCAGGGCTGGCCGGTGCTGCGCCAGGCACTCGCCCGGGCGCTGCAGGGCGACGGCTCGATCCTGCTGCAGCTGGCCGATCTGTACACCGACCGCGCCTCGGACGGGCACTACACGTCCAACCAGAACGAGGTCATCTACGCGGTCAACTGTGTCGACCGGGCGGACCACTCGACGTTGGCGCAGATCCGGGGCAACGCGACTGACTGGGCCAAGATCTCGCCGGTGTTCGGTGCATACCTGGCCTGGAGCAACCTGCCCTGCACCATGTGGCCGGTGCCAGCCACCGGCCAGGCCGGGCCGATCCACGCGGCCGGTGCGCCGCCGATCCTCGTGGTCGGGACGACGCGTGACCCGGCCACGCCCTACGCGTGGGCGCAGGGGCTCGCCTCCGAGCTCGACTCGGGCCGGCTGCTGACGTACGAGGGTGACGGTCACACGGCGTACAACCGGGGCAGCCAGTGCATCGACAACGCCGTCGACGGCTACCTGACGAAGGGGACCTTGCCGCCCGTGGGCACCCGCTGCACCTGACGTGGGCAGGTCTGCGGCGCCTGTAGACTTCTGCCGCGCGCCCGCAGGGTGCACTGCCGCCTTAGCTCAGTTGGCCAGAGCAACGCACTCGTAATGCGTAGGTCCGGGGTTCGATTCCCCGAGGCGGCTCCATGCCCTGGGCCTGTGACCTGCGGCTTTGCCTGTTCCAAGATCGTTCCGAAGTTGATCTGTGTGCCAGTTTGTGTGCCAACGGCAGCGGCGCACGCGGGTGGACGCGGACGGGCTGAGGTGCGTCGCCTCGGTCGCCGGCTGTCGGTCGAGGTCAGTCCCACAGCGCGCGGCCCACCCGTTCCGCGGCCTCGGCCGCAAGCTCGGGGGCGACGTGGCTGTAGGTGCCCAAGGTCAGGGTGATCTGGCTGTGGCCGAGCACCTGCATGACGACTCGCGCCGGCACCCCCATGGTGAGCATGATCGTCGCCGCGGTGTGCCGGGCGTCGTGCAGCCTGGCGTCTCGGACTCCGGCGTCCGTGAGCAGCTGCTTCCAGGCGCGGAAGTCCTCCTTGGGGTCGATCGCGGTTCCGTTCTCCCGGGCGAACAGCAGGTCGCAGTCGACCCACTCGGTGCCGGCGGTGAGCCGCTCGCGGTGCTGCCAGGCCCGGTGGACCCGCAGCGCGTCGACGAGCGGCGGTGGAAGTGACACCGTCCTCCGGCTGGCGCGCGACTTCGGCTGGACCAGGACCAGCCCGCCGCCGATCCGCTGGGGGCAGTCAGCGGCTCGCTTGGCACCGCATGTCCCGCCGCACCCGTGCTCGGCGATGCGCCGCTGCAGGGCCCGTCGCACGACGAGCGTCCCCTGGTCGAGGTCGACGTCCTTCCACTGCAGGCCCAGGGCCTCGCCCTGACGCAGCCCCAGCGCCAGCGCGACGGACCATCGGGCCGCGTTCCTGCGGTCGGCTGCGGTGTCGAGGATGGCCCGCGCCTCGCTGCGTGACAGCGGCTCGATCTCCTTGGGCTGCTGAGCGGGAGCGTCGACCATGTGCGCGACGTTGCGGGCGACCCTGCCGCGCTGCCAGGCGACCTTCAGGCAGCGCGAGAGGACCCGATGGGCGTGCAGGACCGAGGACGGCGACAGCTGCTTGTCGAGCATCCGCCGTTGGACCAGCTCGACGTGCTCGGGCTGCAGCCGGTCCAGCCGGTGGTGGTCGATCACCGGCAGGATGTGCCGGTCGAACAGCCAGCGGTAGGACTGCAGCGTCGAGGGTCGGACCCGGTGCCTGGCGACGTTCTCCAGGTAGTACTCGGCCCACTCGGCCAGGGTCGGGGCCCGGCCGGCGGCTGGCACCACGCCGGCGTCCCGTTTGGTCGCCAGCTCGCGAAGGGCCTTGACGACGACGGCACGCTCCGGGTTGGCCACATGCCGTCGGTCTCGTCGACCGCCCTCGGTCGTGCCCATGTCGATCCAGCCGTGCCAGCGCCGGTCGCGGGCGTCGAACCGGACGGTCCCCTCGCCGTTGGCGCGGTTGCGCCGGGCCACCGGGTCACGCTTCCCGGCGCAGGTTCGCGACGAACGTGGCTAGCGCATCAGCGGGGACCCGACGCAGCCGGCCCACGAGTCAGCAGCAGGCGCGGTGTCGCGTGGTCGGGCTCGGGCCAGTCCGGCTCGTCCACGAGGGTCGGCACGGCCTCGCGCGGCATGGGGATCAGCTGGAACTGCTCGTCGTTGGTCATGGTGGTCCTCTCGTGGTGACGGCACTCGTCGGTGACGCGGCGCTGTTGCCCGCCTCCATGCGGCAGCGATGCTCGGTGCTGCGCAAGGGTGGTGGGGGAATCTGGGGACAACCGCGGCCTGGGTGCGGGCTCGGTCATCGGGTGATCCCGTGGGTGGGGGGCCGGTCCGGCCCGGGGGCGCTGCTCGAGGGTGGGCCCGGTGGGGACTGGCGGACCAGGCCCGGCAGGCCGGCGCCGACCAGGTGCTGCTGCAGCTGCTCGGTGGCCGAGGGCTGCGCGCCGTCGGCGGCGAGGATCCGCTCCAAGACGTCTGCCGGCGTCGGCGGGGCGGTGCCAGTCCGCAGGTGCTCCTCATGATCGGGGTCGGGGTCCGCGGTGACCACGTACACGGTGTTGCTGTCCCGGCCCCGGCTCATCGCCACGTACAGGGCGCTGCGCTTCATCGTGGGCGTGGCGATGACATGACAGGTGTCGACGGTCAGGCCCTGGGCCCGGTGCGCGGTGACGGCGTAGCCGAGCTGCAGATGGTCGGCCACGTAGTCCGCGGGGAGCCGCACCCGGCCGGCGGACGCTTCGCGGCCGTGCCCGCTGACAGTCAGCGCGCCGTCCCGGTGCACCTCGGCGACCTGCCAGTGGTCTCCGTTGCGCACCCACCCGCCGTCCTCGGTGGGCAGCCGTCGCCGGTTCTCGCGGGTGATGACGAGGTCGCCGACCCCGGCGGAGGTCCCGTCGGCGAGAGCCACCCCGCCGGGCTGCACCCGGCCGGCGCTCCGGTCGGCGGCCCAGGCCGCATGGGCGGCCTCGATCATCTCGTCGTGCTCACCGCCCCTGACCCGGTCGTGCTGGGCGTAGCCGGCTAGGCAGGCCGGGTCACCGCGGCGCAGCTGCCGGGTGGCGTTGGCCTCCCACCGTTGGCTGAACCGCCACAGCCCGGTCAGCGAAGCTCCGTGGCCACGACGTGCAAGCAGGCCGAAGGCGCCGCCGGCGGTGACCGAGCCGAGCTGGTGGTGGTCGCCGACGAGCAGGATCTTGGCGCCGACCTGGTCTGCCTGCGCGGCCAGGGCGGCGAGCTCGACCGTTCCGGTCATGGCCGCCTCGTCGACGATGACGAGCTGGCCGGGGTGCCAGCGCCACTGGTTCTGCTCATGCTGGAGCTGGGCCGCGGCCACGGACATCGCCGGGCCTCCTGCCCGTCTCCGGCGGCGGCCGCTGCGGCGGACCGCTCGGTGAGCTGGGCTGCGGCCTGTGCCCGGGCCTGGGCTCCCGGACCGGAGGTCTCCCACAGCCACTTGGCGGTGGTCTCACAGGTCAGCCGCAGCGCCTCGGCGAGCTCCCCGGCGGCCGCGGCGGACGGTGCCAGGCCCATGACGCTGCCCAGCCCGTGGCCGGACTCCCAAGCCAGGCGGAGCACAGCGAGGGTGACGGTCTTGCCGGCACCGGCCGGTCCGACCAGCACGTCCACCCTGCGGCCCGAGGTCGCGATCTCGATCACCGCGGCCGCCTGGTCGGCGGCGAGCAGGTCGTGGCGGGTGCGGGTCGGCCGCAGCTGGGGGCTGGGACCGCTGGCGATCCGCTCGGCCGTCGCCGCGGACATGGTCGGCCCGTCGGTCGCGTGGTTGGCCGCGAGCAGGGCGCGCTCGGCGTCCAGGATCGCGGGACTGGTGTAGACGGCCCCCTGACCCTGTCGCGCGAGGGTGGGCGCGGAGCTGGTCCCTGGTGGGTCCAGGGCGACGCACTGAGTCACCGCGGTGGCGACCACCTGGTCCGTCAGCCGCAGCCGTTCGCCGGCGTCCCTCATCCGCAGCACGCGGGTGGCCCGGGAGGCCTCGGCGTGGAGGTTCCAGACGTCCCACGTCGACCGGCGTGCCTGCACCCCGCTGACCACCTGGTTGGCGATCGCCAGCATCGTCTCCGGCCCGACGTCGAGGCTCCGCAGTGGCCGGGCGTACTCGCCGGCGAGCGCGGCCCGGGCCAGGTCGAGCGGCTCCTGCCCGGTCAGCAGGCGGGCCCGCTGCCGCCAGTCCACCAGGAGGTCGCGCAGCGGGTGCACCGACTTGGGCGGACGGGTCTCCCTTGTCGCGCGCTGCGCGAGGCGGGTCCGCTCGACGCGGGTGGGCGCACGTCCGTGCTCCCCACGGAACTGGCTCGCCAGGACTTGGGTGCGCGCCGTGACGTCGGCACCCCGAGTGGAGAACCCGGCGAGGAGATGATCCTCGAGACCGACCAGCTCGTAGGCGGGGGTGCGCCGAGGTCCCCGGTCCCGGTACGACCACGACACCGGCAGATTCGCTGCCACCCGGTCCGCGAGGAGATCGTCGTACAGCTCGGAGACGGCGACGGCAGCCTTGTGCAGCAGCCGGCCGTCCAGCGCCCGCCAGGCCCCGTCGACGCCCTGGACCCGGTTGGCCACCACCACATGGGTGTGCAGGTTGGGATCCCCGGAACGGGTGTCCCAGTGGTCGAAGCTCGCCGCGACCAGCCCCCGGGTGGCCATCTGGCCAACGCCGCCGTGCCCGGTGCGGGTCACGAGCACCCGACGCTCGATGAACGCGAGCACCTCGTTGACGGCCTCCCTGTGGGTCTTCACGATGCGCGCCTGAGTGTCGGGTTGGGCGAGCGCCCACAGCACACTGACCGACTTGGGCACCGTGAAGGTCAGGTCGAAGCCGGCGACAGCATGTCGGGGCTTGCCCCCCTCGTGGGCTGAGTACGTGGGGAAGCCCCGGCCGAGCCTGGCGCCGGTCACCGGATCTCGGCCGGCGAACACGCGCCGGAGGGGCTCCTCTGACACGCGACTGCCGACCGGCAGGCCGCCGCCGGTGGCGAGTCCGGCGAGTCCGGCGCCGACCCAGCGCCCCGGTGGGTTGCCGCTCGCCGCGTAGTAGTCCGTCAGCGGCGTCGTGCTCGACTGCTCGGCGTCTCCCACAGCCGTGTTGCGCAACAGGTACCGGTAGCCCGACCCCGCTGACAGCCGTGCCATCGACATCACCGCCTGCGCCCCCTCACTGAGCGAGACCTCCTCACGCAGAAGAAGTGCGCAGGAAATGCCGACCAGACCGGCACAATTGCGGGCAGATTCGCGCTCGTGCGTTCAACGGGCGGTGTGAGCGGAGCCCACACGCCGGCTCCGCCGGCCACCTCGGAGGACGTTGGAGACGCTCCTCGGGACGCGCCGGGCGCACCGCGCGCGAGCACGCGACAGGGCCGCACCGCTGGTGCAAGACGAGTCACGACGCCTGGTGTTGATCACGTCGGTCTTCTCCGGGCTGGCCTGCGGCCGTGGTTCCGGCCGAGGATGAGGTGCGCACTGGTGGGACTACGGCGCTACTCGCCTGGACCGGTAGACAGGGTGCGGACACGGAACAGCCGGACGATCGAGCAACCGGCGTCGGTTGTCCCGACCGCTTGGATGCGCCCCCACCAACACGTGCTCTGGCGGCGTCCCAACCGGTCGGCCGGGGTCTCGACGCGGGTCCTGGCGGGGGTCCTGGCGTGGGTCTTGGCGATATCGCCAAGACCCTCGCCAACTGGCTTGCCGTGAGGTGACAGGCTGAACCGCGCTGTCTCTCGGTGTTGATCCTGCTTCTCCTGGGGCCTCTCGCTTGCGCCAGTCCGCGGGGCAGTTGCACGCTGCCCTCATGACACAGGTCGACGCCGCGGGCCCGGTGCCCGACCTGGCCGGGCTGCATCTCGACGTCTACGACACACGCGACGGACCCTGGAGCCCGGACCACGGCGACATCGTGATCCCCGATGGCTGGGAGTTCCTACCGGCCGGCGACGCGTTCATCACCCGGACCGTGAAGTCGGCCGGCCGGTACTGGCTGTGCTGGCAACCGCGAAGCCGCAACCGCGCCCACCGGCGGCTGCTCGGGCTGTGGGCCCCGGCCGAGGCGATCCGAGCCGCGGAGGAGCGCGCAACGGAGACGGCCGACAAGCGGGCGGCCGCCCGGCAGGTGTCAGCCCAGTCGCGGGCGCGGCGTGAAGATCGCTACCAGGGCGATCTGCGGGAGGCGGTGCTGGCATTCCTCAGCTTCGCTCCGCAGCACGCGCAGCTGGGGGAGCAGATCGCGGCCGAGACCACGGCACATGCGGCGGTCGTTGGCAGCGGACGGGTCGGCCGCACCCAGCTCCTGAGTCTGGAGGAGAAGGCGGCGCTGGCCGCGCGGGCACACATCCGCCATCGCTACACGGCCTACGAGGACCACCTCGATGACCGGCCGTTCGAGGCCTGGGACGAAGACGACCTCTACCGTGAGATCAAGGGCGCCGCGCACGAGGCCGTCGACGACTTCCTCGAAGGCCACCGTCAGCAATAGCAGCAGCGGCCGGATCACTCCGGGCGCCATGCACTGGCACCTAGCCGGCGCCCCCCGCGGCGGAGACGTGCGGCCGTCGCCGCTGATATCATCCGATATCTAGAGTGTCTGTTGGAGGTGTCTGATGCCTGACGTCCTGATTCGCAACTTCCCCGCGGAGGACCTCAACCTGCTGGATGAGCAGGCTGCCCGCCTGGGCATCTCCCGGACCGAGTACCTGCGCCGCCACCTTCATCGTGAGGCCCGCCGCA
>JBBSAJ010000028.1:0-37311 GCA_038252405.1 Actinomycetes bacterium
CTTCTGGCTGAACCTACAAACGCGATACGACCTGGAAGTTGAACGAGACAGACTCGCCGGGACACTCGAGGCCATCCACCCACTCCAACCAGCCTGACCGCCGGCCCTTGCCACGGCTCAGCGGCCACCCGTCAGCGGCACATCCAGGGTGGGGCCTACAGCCTCGATTGCTGGCACATCTACACGTCGGCACTGCAGAGCCTCCCGGGTCGTCATCACGAGTCCGCGGTGGCGTCGCGCCCTGTGGCTGGCCCTAGGGTGTCGGCCGTGACCGTCGAGCTGAAGGACGCCCACCTGGAACGTGAGCGTCGGTTCCTGCTCGCCGGCGCTCCCAGCGGTCTGACGTCCCGCCGATCGTTGGTGATCCAGGATCGATACCTGCGCGGGACCCGGCTGCGGCTGCGAGTCGTGGACGAGCAGGGCCGGGCGCGGGCGTACAAGCTGGGGCAGAAGGTCCGTCTGGATGAGTCGTCGGCGGTCGAGCTGGCGCACACCACGATGTACCTCAGCGACACCGAGTTCACGGTTCTGGCCGGTCTGCCGGCGGACGTCCTGGAGAAGACCAGACACCTGGTCGATGCCGCCGGCGCGACGGTGGCGGTGGACTGCTTCCACGGCGGGCTGGCGGGACTGGTCCTGGCCGAGGTCGACCTGGGAGTGGGCGGGAGCATGCCGTCGTCCGTGCCGGGTGACCCGGTCATGGAGGTCACCGCCCATGAGCGGTTCACCGGTGGCGCGCTCGCCGTCACCAGCAGCGGCCAGCCGCGTCGGATGCTGGCGGACTACGGGTTGGCCTGACCAGCCATCCCGCACTGACCACCCGATCGACTCGCGCTTGAACGGCAGATATTGGGTGGGTTCTCGAACGATTCCTCAGGCCGGGAGGGAGGGGCAGTGCGTCGCGGGTGGCGGGCCGCGCCATCCCGGGGGCGGCGGTGACCGGGGCGGTGGGTGGTTGGCTGTGGTCAGCGGGTCCAGGTGTGGAGCTGGGGGTCCCATCGGCCGTGGGCTGTTCCGTCGAGCAGCGGGTCTGCGAAGGGCGTGACGATGGTGAGGGCGTCGTCGAGGGTGCGGCCGGCGGTCAGCAGGGTGCGTCGTGCCTCTGCCGCGTAGCCGCTCTGCCAGGTTGTGGGGTCTGGGACGACGAAGGTGCTCGGCAGGGTGATGCCGCGCCGTCGCGCTTCGGATCGCAGAGCAGCCAGCTGGTGCTCGGCGTCGACTGAGGCTTGGGTCACGATGGCGACGAGGTCGACGAGGTCCTTTAGCGGGTGGACGACGTGCGAGTGGGTCCGTAGCGCTGGAACACTGCGACGATCTTGTCGGCGATGTGGTCCACCAGTGGGTAGACGGCGTAGGGGTGCTGGGCGATGTCCGGCATGTGCACAACGGCCAGCGGTCGCACCTGGTCCGGTTGGCCGGTCATCCGCAGCTCGGATCCGACCAGATCGACCTGGAAGGACGCCCAGCTGGTCGTGCCCAGGTACGCCGTGATCGGCAGGCGCAGGCCGGGCGTGCCGGTGCCGACGGGCTGCGGCGGGCCGACCTCGAAGCGGAACCAGTCGTGCAGGTCCACGGCCACGGCGGCGCGCAGCTCGGCCTCGGCGACGTCGGTGGTGGTGTTGCGGTAGACGTCGATGGTCGCGCGCACGCCGATGTCCCGGGCGAGCAGCGCGGTGGCCCCTTTGACGACCCAGGACGGGTCGTGCTGGTACAGCCGCTGCAGCAGCCGGTCGTAGGCGAACTGGCGTTGCAGCTGCGCCAGCGTCCACGGGCCGGTCGACGCCACGGCGCGCAGCCGATCGGTCAACGCCCGCCGAAACGCCGCCGGTGACGGGTAGTGCCGCCCGGTCACCGCCGGGTCCCCGCCCCACCGGGAGACGGCCGCGCCGCCGGTGCGGCCGACCGCGCACGACCAGGTCCCGAGCCCGCCTCGTCGAGCCAGCGGCCCGCCTCGGGGTCACCGACCAGGTCCAGCAGCCACCCCAGCAGGCCACGACCGTCGCCGCGGGGCAGACCCCGGCGGGACGCGAGCGGGCCGAGTGCGGCAGCGAACGATCCCGGGGTCTCGACCCGGCCACGGATCGCATCCGCGATCACCTGGGCGATCGCCTCGCTGTCCTCCCGGTCGACCAGCAGGTCCGCCACGGTCCGGGCCGGGCGTGTGACCAGCAGACCGGCCACACGGACCCACTCCTCGACCGTCAGCGGCCGCACGTGCAGCCGCACATCACCCCGCCGGGACTGCCGGCGCGCCGGCAGCGTGAACTCGTGGACGTCCGCCGGCAGATGCCCCAACCCGAACACCGCAGCCGCGGAACGGTGCGAGACCACACCCTGATCGGCTGAGCGCTGCCAAGCAGGCACCCCCGGCGCGAGCTGCAGCCACGCCGCCCGCAGCTCGGCCCGGTCGGGCATCGGCGCCCCCCGCAGGTGGAACACCCCGTGCGCGACCCGCTCCAGATCACCACGGTCGATCAGCCGGACCATGGTGGCCGCAGACACCCCGGCCACCACCGCCTCCCGTCGGGTGACCAGCCCCCACTGGTCCTCGGCGAACCGCCCCAGACGCACCAGCGCCGGCTCCCGTGTCACCCCTTCAATATAGCCCGTATATGGGCTATATCGCAGCACCATCGAGGCTTGAACCCATCGGAGGGTCACCCTCGGAAGCGACAAGTCGCTCCGACACGGACACACCGAGCCAACGTCACGGCAGCCGAATCGGTAACCCCCAGCATTGAATGTCCCTGAGTTCATGCTGGGTTCGAACGCGTGGCCAACTTCCGAGATGAGCCGAATCGCTCAAGCGCACAGGAATCCTGGTGCCCCAACGCGTTCTAGCCCTAAGCAGTCCGACCCGACAGCGTCTGGGATGGCTCGGGCGCGGCTTCAACTTCCGAACAGAACGTTGGCGCTCATCCGGTTCGGCGCCGTATGGCATCGATCGCGAGGACGGCGGATGCGTCAGCGATACCGAGGGGGTCAGGGGTTCGAGTCCCCTCAGCTCCACCCAGTGGGGGGATGTTCGTGCTGGTCAAGGGCTTGAGCCCTCCGAGACGGAGCATGACCCGCTCGACCGCGAAGCCATCTGTCACGGACAGCATTCGTCTGCATAGGCGGCTGATCCACTCGACCCCTCTTCCCTACACTGCTTGGCCATGGTGGATGCCGCCCGGGATCGTCTTGCCGGTCTGCTCGCCGGGGCAGCAGCCCCCGGGGCGTTCAGCGCGGCGCGGACCGCGCCGGTCCGTGATCTGCACCTCGAGGTTCGAGGAGTGGGATCCATCGGCTTGCCGGTGTCCCAGGCGCAGGCGAGGGAGTTGTGCGTCATCGGTCGGCCAGCTCGCTACGGGCGCGGAGACCAGACGCTCCTCGACCGAGGTGTACGGGACACATGGGAGATCCCGAAGAGCAGGGTCAAGATCGACAGGAGCCGCTGGGACCAGACGCTGTTCCCGGTCCTCGAGCGCCTCGGTCGGGATCTCGGTATTCCTTCGGGCACCACGCTGAAGGCGGAGCTTCATTCGATGCTCGTCTATGGGCCGGGTCAGTTTTTCGTCCCCCATCAGGATTCCGAGAAGGCGGACACCATGGTGGGGTCGCTCGTGGTGGGCCTGCCCTCAGGCTTTTCCGGCGGTGCGCTGGAGATCCAGCACCGCGGTGAGACCGCGACGTACCGGGGATCGAAGAAGGCGTTGTCGTTCGTGGCCTTCTACAGCGACTGCCGCCACCAGGTGAAGCCCGTCACCTCCGGGTACCGGATCGTGCTTACCTACAACCTGCTTCTTCGGAGCGGGAGCCCAACCGCGACGGTGGCCGTGGCCCCGGAACTGGTCGACAGGCTGGCCCGGTGTCTCGGCGAGCACTTCGGACCGGTCGGTGCCCCAGATCGCCTGGTCTACCTGCTGGACCACGAGTACACGCCCCGCGGGCTCGACTGGTCGCGCCTCAAGGGCGGTGACGCTCGGAAGGTGGAGATGCTTCGCAACGCGGCGGAGGCAGCGGGTTGCGAACTCGTCCTGGCGCTGGCGGATGTGCACGAGACGTGGAGCGCCTACGAGACGGAGGACCAACGATCGTGGTATCGCCGGTCCCGCTACGTCAGTCGGGACGACGAGGCCGACGAGGACGACGAGGACGACGAGGCCGGTGGGGGCGGGACCGACGACTACGACCTCGAAGAGCTCATCGAGTCCGCCATCACTCTGGACCACTGGATCGACTCCTCCGGGAGCCGGTCCGCGAACGTAGGGCTCTCCGTCGGCGACGACGAGGTCTGTGCGTCGACCGGTTCGGATGACCTGGACCCCTACACGTCGGAGTACGAGGGCTACATGGGGAACTGGGGAAACACCCTGGACCGCTGGTACCACAGGGGGGCGGTGGTCCTGTGGCCGCGCACCCGGGCCTTTGTCGTCCGGGCTCAGGCGTCGCCGTCCTGGGCGCTCGACTCGCTCGTCGCCCAGGTGCGCCAGGGAGACGTCACCGGCGCACAGGATGCGGCAGCCAAGCTGGCCCCGTTCTGGGGACGGGCCGCCAGCCAGATGGAGGCGAGAGGCTTCTTCACCAAGGCCTTGCGCACGGCTCGCCTGGTCGACGATCCGGCGTTGGCGGCCATGCTGCTGGGGCCCTTTCGGCCGGAGATGCTCACCACCGGTCACGCCAAGGCGTTGAGCGCCCTGGTCGAGCGCTACGGAGCGACCTGGGCTGCGAGCCTTCTGGCGGCCTGGTCCACACGGCGGCCTTTCTCCTACTCCAAGGGCCCGGGCCGGCGCGAGTGGATCGCTTCGCTGCCTGCCCTATGTCTCGAACTCCGAGAGGTCGGCGACGAGGGGACGATCGTGGCTCGGTTGCTGCTGCAGGAATCCTGGAGGTGGCTGAGCACGCTTATCGCTCAGGATCTCGACCAACCGGCGCCGAGCAAGCGGCAAGAGTCGCTGTCCACGTTGGAACGCCCGGTTGCCGCGCTCCTGGAGGGCGCCTCGCTCGTGGCGGCCGCCGACCTGCGCGACGAGGCGGTCAGTCTCCTGTGCCGGGGCGATGACGACCTGGTCACCCTCGCCATGGGGGTCGTGCGGGCGATCCCGACGCCGCGGTGGCACGCGACCGGTCTCGACGCTGTCGCCGCCCACTCCGTGGATGCGCTGGAGGCCCGCCTGGGCCGACCCGTCCGCGCCGGTGATGACTGGTCGATCGAGTTGCCGAAGGGGTGCACCTGTGAACTCTGCGCTGGGCTGCGGACCTTCCTCCATGACCGGTCTCGAACGACGTTCGACTGGCCGCTCGCCCAGGACCGCCGGGCCCACGTCCACCGTCGCATCGAGGCTGCCGAACTGCCGGTGACCCATCAGACCCGACGTCGTGGCCGGCCCTTCACGCTGGTCTTGGCGAAGTCCGGCGAGCTGTTCGAGAACGAACGGCGACGTCGTCGTCGCGACGAGGCGGACCTGGCGTGGCTCAAGCGGAACCGAGCCGCTGCCGCACGGCGTCGATCGGCGGCTCGTCGTCGCGGGCACGGTGGATGATGCGATGCAGGGTCCGGTTGAGCAGCAGCTCGAGTGACTGATGTCAGCTCCACCCAGCATGAACGGCATCGGCGCACCGGGTGGGGGATTCAGCCACCGCGTGCGGTGGGCCGATCCCCCACAGGGTGCGCCGACTGGCGTGAGTCCCTGCCGGGCGCCGATCACTGCATGTGGATCGGCGGCAGAACCACTTGGTCGCTCGCTGGGTTCGGCAGCGGGGCTGCCGGGATGGGCGCGAAGCCCTCGCCGATCGACCGGACCAGCCCGCTGGGCAGCAGGTCCGTGCCGTCGTATTCCGCCACCGGGTAGTAGACCGCCGCGTGCTGGCGCTGCAGCGCGATCTGCTCGGCGTCGGACAGGGCGGTGGTCGTCCCGCCCCGGAAGAACAGTGCCCAGGCTCCGACCGCCAGGGCGGCAATCACGATGATCAAGCCGATCACCAGGGCCACGATGCGCCCGGTCCGGCGCTGGCGAACAGGCGTCGGGGTAACGACGGGCGTCGGGGTGATCGTGGTCGTCGGGCGTTGCAGGACGGTGCTCATGGTGTCCTCCTCCACGGGTCTTTCCACTTCCGCTGACACCTCCAGGGTGCGCGTGCGGAGCGGTCGGCCGCTTCCGGGAAACCACTGGGGTTCCCCGACCGGAGGACTGGGGTGGTCAGATCCAGCCGCGGAACCACAGCCTGCGCAGCCACTGGGCGTACGGGAGCTGGTCGCCGACGAGCAGCGGCCAGATCCAGGCGGTGTTGGCGAGCACCAGCAGCAGGTAAGAGCCGACGGCGGCGGCTCCCCAGGTGCGCCGGGGCGAGCTGCGAGCCGGTCCGAGGATGGCCCCGAGCGCCAGCGTCACGGCGAGCGCCAGGAACGGCGCGAACACCACCGAGTAGGACGTGAACACCGTGCGGCTGCTGTAGAGGACCACCCAGGGCAGCCAGCCGGCGGCCACCCCCATGAGCACCGCGCCGGCCCGCCAGTCCCGCGCGGCGGCCCAGCGCCACAGCGTCCAGACCAGGGCGAGGGTGGCCCCCCACCACAGCAGCGGCGTGCCGAGTGCGATCACTTCGCTGACGCAGGACGTCGATGTGCACCCGTGCTGGCCCTGCTGCACGTTGTCGGTCCAGAAGGCGGTCGGGCGGATCATCAGCGGCCAGCCGATCGGCTTGGCCGCATAGTTGTGCGGCGTCGTCAGCCCGGTGTTGAAGTGCAGCATCTCTGCGTGGTAGTGCCACCAGCTGCGCAGCGGGGCCGGGATGGACCCGAACGAGGTGGTCCGCCCGTCGGCCCAGGTGCGGTCCCAGCCGCCCGAGGTGGCGAACCAGCCGGTCCAGCTGACGACGTACACGGCGATGGCCACCGGCACGGTGGACACGAACGCGGGGACGGCGTCGCGGCGCAGCATCGCCAGCAGCGGACGCCGGATGCCCACGGCCCGCCGGGCGCCGGCGTCCCACAGGACCGTGAGGATCCCGAACCCGGCCAGGTAGAACACGCCGTTCCACTTGGTGGCACAGGCGAGGCCGAGTAGCAGGCCCATGGCCAGCCGCCAGGGGCGCAGCCCCATCCGGGGGCCGCGTACACCGTCGGGCAGCGGCTCGTCCGGGCGGGCCTCGGCCCAGCCGGCCAGCCGCGAGCGCATCCGGTCGCGGTCCACGAGCAGCGCACCGAAGGACGCGAGCACGAAGAAGGCGACGATGCCGTCCAGGATCGCCGTCCGGCTGAGCACGATGGACAGCCCGTCCAGGGCCAGCAGCAGGCCGGCGATTGTCCCCAGCAGCGTCGAGCGGGTCAGCCGGCGCCCGATCCGGGCCACCAGGAGCACGGCCAGGGTGCCGAGCGCGGCCGTGGCGAACCGCCAGCCGAACGGCGTGACGCCGAACACCCACTCGCTGAACCCGATCAGCCACTTGCCGATCGGGGGGTGCACGATGAACGACCCCTGACCGGTGAACACGTTCGTGTCGCCCTTGAGGATCAGGTCGTTGGCGTTGGAGATGGTCTGCTGCTCGAAGCCGAACCGCCACAGCGCGAGGCCGTCCTTGGCGTAGTACGTCTCGTCGAAGGAGAACGCGTGCGGGTGCCCGAGGTTGACGAACCGCAGGATCCCGCCGACCAGGGTGACGGCAAGCGGCCCGAGCCAGCCCCACCAGCCGTCGTCCGGCATGGGGGCGGCGAGGCGGCGGCGCACCGACGACGCGCCCGGCCCGGCCGGCAGCCGGCGGGCGTGCCGCGGGCCGGCCTGTTCCTGCGGCGCCTCGGCCACCGTCGTCGTCACCGGGCCATCGTAAGGAGCAGGCGGCGCTCGGCCGTGGACCGACCGGCTGGCGGGACCCTGACAGGATGAGCGGGTGAGCGGGCTGCTGGTGCTGGCCGGGACGCCGATCGGCGACCCCGGCGACGCGACCCCCCGGCTGGCCGAGGAGCTCGCCACCGCCGACCTGGTGGCCGCCGAGGACACCCGGCGGCTGCGCCGGCTCACCGCCGCGCTGGGCGTCGTCCCGGCCGGGCGGATCGTCTCCTACCACGAGCACAACGAGGCCACCCGGACCCCTGAGCTGGTGCAGGAGATGCTCGCGGGGCAGCGGGTGCTGCTGGTGACCGACGCCGGGATGCCGTCGGTGTCCGACCCCGGGTACCGGCTGGTGCGGGCCGCCGTGGACGCCGGCGTCCGGGTCAGCGCCGTGCCCGGCCCCAGCGCGGTGCTCACCGCACTGGCGGTCTCCGGACTGCCGGTGGACCGGTTCTGCTTCGAGGGCTTCCTGCCGCGCAAGCCGGGGGAGCGGGCGGCGCGGCTGCGCGCGCTGCTCGACGAGCCGCGGACGATGGTGTTCTTCGAGGCGCCGCACCGGCTGGGGAAGACCCTGGCTGCGATGGCCGAGGCGTTCGGGCCGGAGCGGCCCGGCGTGGTCTGCCGCGAGCTGACCAAGACCTACGAGGAGGTCCGCCGGGGCGGCCTGGCCGAGCTGGCCGAGTGGGCCGCCGACGGCGTCCGCGGCGAGGTCACCGTGGTGGTGGGTGGCGCACCGGCCGGCGCCGAGGCGACGACCGACCCGGCCGAGCTGGCCGCGCGGGTGGCCCGGCTGGAGATCGAGGGGCAGCCGCGCAAGGCGGCCATGGCCGCGGTGGCCGCGCAGGCCGGCGTCCCCAAGCGGGTGGTCTACGACGCCGTGCTCGCCGCCCGCGGCTGAGCCGCGGGACCAATGACCGTTTGCGCGGCCGTGATCCACGACACACGATAGGAACCGAACCAGGTTGGGGAGGTGGCCGGTGATGCGAGACCTCCAGCGCACCTATGAGGCGTTCCAGTTCGCCTGTCCGGCCTGCGACACCCGATGGTGCCGCGTCTACGAGGTCACCACCCACGCCGAACCCGACGGCCTGGCGTCCAAGGACTACCGGCGTGCGGACCTGCTCGTCTCGGCGCCGCTGGACGACCGGGACTGCCCCTCCTGCGGGACGGCGGCCCCGGTGCTGGGCCCGACCCTGGCCGACGTCGGCCAGCCCGGGAGATAACGGGTTCCGGCTCGGCCGCACGGCGCGGATACCCTGACCTGCATGAGTCAGGGGCCGACCGGAGCGACGTTCTTCGCCACCACACCGATCTACTACGTCAACGACGCCCCGCACATCGGCCACGCCTACACGACCGTCGCCGCCGACGTGCTCACCCGCTGGCACCGCCAGCGCGGCGACGACGTCTTCTTCCTCACCGGCACCGACGAGCACGGCCAGAAGGTGCTGCGCACCGCGGAGGCCAACGGGGTGACACCGCGGGAGTGGTGCGACCGGCTGGTCGAGACCGCATGGAAGCCGGTGCTGGCGACCATCGACGCGGCCAACGACGACTTCATCCGCACGACGGAGGAGCGGCACACCCGCGGCGTCCAGGAGCTGTGGCAGCGGATCCGGGACAACGGGGACGTGTACCCGTCGACCTACGAGGGCCCGTACTGCGTGGGCTGCGAGGAGTTCAAGCTGCCGGGCGACCTGGTCGAGGTCGACGGCGTCCAGGTCTGCCCGATCCACGGTCGGCCGGTCGAGCAGCTGTCCGAGCAGAACTACTTCTTCCGGCTGTCGGCCTACGCCGACCGGCTGCTGGCGCACTACGAGGAGCATCCTGACGCCGTCCAGCCGGCCAGCGCCCGTAACGAGGTCATCTCGTTCATCAAGCAGGGGCTGGTGGACATCTCGATGTCGCGGTCGTCGTTCGACTGGGGCATCCCGGTGCCGTGGGACGACGGTCACGTCGTCTACGTCTGGTTCGACGCGCTGGTGAACTATGCCAGCGCGGTCGGGCTGGGCACCGACCCGGAGCGCTTCGCGCAGCGCTGGCCGGCCGACGTCCACCTGGTGGGCAAGGACATCCTGCGCTTCCACGCCGTCTACTGGCCGGCCATGCTCATGGCCGCCGGGCTCGAGCCGCCGCGCCGGGTGTTCGCGCACGGCTGGCTGCTGGTGGGCGGCGAGAAGATGAGCAAGTCGAAGCTCACCGGCATCGCGCCGTCGCAGATCATCGACCACTTCGGCTCGGACGCGTTCCGGTGGTACTTCCTGCGCGCGATCCAGTTCGGCCAGGACGGCTCGTTCTCCTGGGAGGACATGACCGCGCGGTACACCTCCGAGCTGGCCAACGGGCTGGGCAACCTGGCTTCCCGGGTGGCCGCGATGGTCGGGCGGTACTGCGACGGCGTGCTGCCGTCGGCGTCCGACGTGGGCCGGGCCGAGGAGGACGTCGCCGCGGCGCTGATCGACGCCGTCGCGACGGCGGACGAGGCGATGGGCGAGCTGCGTTTCCACGACGGGCTGGCCGCGACCTACGAGTTCGTCACCGTGGTCAACGGCTACCTGACGGCGCAGGAGCCGTGGCAGGTGGCCAAGCGGTTCGACTCGGACCCGTCGGCGCGGGCCCGGGTGGACACCACGCTGTACACCGCGGCCGAGGGGCTGCGCGCGCTGGCGGTGCTGCTCGCGCCGGTGCTGCCGAAGGCCGCCGCGGAGCTGTGGGCGTCGCTGGGCGCGTCGGCCGGGCTGGGAGGGCTGGCCGAGCAGCGGGTGCAGGACGCCGGCCGCTGGGGGCAGCTGCCGCCCGGGGTCACCGTCACCAAGGGTGCCGCGCTGTTCCCCCGCCTCGAAGACCCCCCCCTCACCTCTGCATGAAGGTGCCCTTCTGTGCGTGTGGCCGCAACAACCCACCCTTCATCGGACGGCGGGCAGCGAGCGGCCGGCGCCGATGAAGGTGCGCTTTGTACGGCAGTGCGCACAGAAGGTGCCCTTCATGCGGATAGCCTGCGGCGCATGGGGTTTCGGACGATCATCGAGCCGTTTCGCATCCACTCGGTCGAGCCGCTGCGGCTGACCACCGAGGCCGAGCGCCGCGCCGCGATGCGCGCGGCCGGCTACAACGTGTTCAACCTGCGGGCCGAAGACGTGCTCATCGACCTGCTCACCGACTCGGGCACCGGGGCGATGAGCCGCGACCAGTGGGCCGGCATCCAGCGCGGCGACGAGAGCTACGCGGGGTCGCCGTCCTGGTTCCGGTTCAAGGACGCCGTCCAGGACCTGTTCCCGTTCGAGCACGTGATCCCGACCCACCAGGGCCGGGCCGCCGAGAAGATCCTGTTCACCGCTGTCGGCGGGCCGGGCAAGGTGGTGCCGAACAACACCCACTTCGACACCACCCGCGCCAACGTCGAGTACACCGGCGCCGAGGCGGTCGACCTGGTGATCGCGCAGGGCCGGGACCCGCAGTCCGACCACCCGTTCAAGGGCAACATGGACCTCGCGGCACTGGACGCGCTGCTGGCGCAGCGGGCGGACGACGTCCCGCTGGTCATGGTGACCATCACGAACAACAGCGGCGGCGGGCAGCCGGTGTCGCTGGCCAACCTGCGCGGCATCCGCGAGGTGTGCGACTGCTACGGCAAGCCGCTGTTCCTTGACGCCTGCCGGTTCGCGGAGAACGCCTGGTTCATCCACGAGCGCGAGGAGGGACAGGGCGACCGCGCGGTGCGCGACATCGTCCGTGAGATGGCCTCGCTCGCCGACGGCATGACGATGAGCGCCAAGAAGGACCCGCTCGGCAACATCGGCGGCTGGCTGGCCGTCAACGACGACCGGCTGGCCGAGCAGTGCCGGGCGCTGCTCATCCTCACTGAGGGCTTCCCGACCTACGGCGGGCTGGCCGGCCGCGACCTCGAGGCGCTGGCGCAGGGCCTCACCGAGGCGGTCGACCACGACTACCTGCGGTACCGGATCCGCTCGACGGCGTACCTGGGCGAGGCGCTGATGGCGTCCGGGATCCCTTGTGTGCGCCCGATCGGCGGGCATGCGGTGTACATCGACGCGCGGGCACTGCTGCCGCACCTGGACCCGCTGCAGTACCCGGGGCAGTCGCTGGCCGTGGCGCTGTACGAGGTCGGCGGGGTGCGCGGCTGCGAGATTGGCACCGTCATGTTCGGCCTGCACCCGGACGGCACCGAGCACCCGGCGGCGATGGACCTGGTCCGGCTGGCCATCCCGCGGCGCACCTACACGCAAAGCCACGTCGACTACGTCATCGAGGTCTGCCAGGCCGTGGCCGAGGGCGCCGGGTCGCTGCCTGGGTACCGCATCGTGGAGCAGCCGGCCCAGCTGCGGCACTTCACGGCGCGGTTCGAGCCGCTGCCGTCGTCCTGAGCCGTCCGGAATGAAGGGTGGGGTGTTGCGGCCACACGCACAGAAGGGCACCTTCATGCAGTACCCGGGGGCGCCGGAGCCGCTGGCGGCCGAGGTGTTCGACAGCCACTGCCACCTCGACATCGGGCTGGACGACGACGCCCCGATGACCGTCGACGACGCCCTCGCGGCGGCTGCCGCCGTCGGGGTCCCGCGGATCGTGCAGATCGGCTGCGACCTGCCCAGCGCGCGCTGGTCGGTGGCGGTCGCCCGCGAGCACGCACCCGTCGTCGCCGCGGTGTCGCTGCACCCCAACGAGGCGGCGCACATCCACGCCCAGCACGGCCGGGCCGCGCTGGAGGAGGCGTGGGCCGAGATCGACGCCCTGGCTGCCGACCCGCGGGTCCGGGCCGTGGGCGAGACCGGGCTGGACCACTTCCGCACCGGCGAGGGGGTCGGCCGCGACGTGCAGGAGGAGTCGTTCCGCCGGCACATCGCGATGGCCAAGCGGCACAACAAGGCGCTGGTGATCCACGACCGGGACGCCCACGACGACGTCGTCCGGGTGCTGCTCGACGAGGGCGCGCCCGAGCAGGTCGTCTTCCACTGCTTCAGTGGCGGCCCCGACCTGGCCGGCACCTGCGTCGAGCACGGCTGGGTGATGTCCTTCGCCGGCACGGTGACCTTCAAGAACGCCGCCGACCTCCGCGCGGCGCTGCGGGTGGCGCCTCCCGAGCTGCTGCTCGTGGAGACGGACGCCCCGTTCCTCACCCCGGTGCCGCACCGGGGCCGGCCCAACGCGAGCTTCCTGGTCCCGCTCACGCTGCGCGCCATGGCGGCCGAGCTGGGCCTGGCTGAGGCGGCCCTGGCCGCGGCGGTCACGGCCACCGGGGAGCGGGTCTTCGGCGTCTGGTAGCGCCGCCGCAAGCCGGACAACCCACCCGCTGACCACCCAAACCGACAAATGTGGCACATGCCACACCTGATCGGATCGGTTTGGCAGCCGTGTCGTGCCTCCATTACGGTTTCGTGACGATGGCCGGAGTCGGGGAAGCTCCGGCGGCAGCACGTCGAGTCACGGTGGTCGTCGAAGGCCCGCGGGCGCGCGGGTGCGAATCGGAACGTCGATCGTCGACCGCCTGTGCTGCCGCCGTCCCGTGCCCGGAACCTGCGTCGAGGGATGTCGCGTGACCGTTCGTCGAACGACCCTGGCCGCGCACGGTGTGCTCCTGTTGGGTCTGGTGGCTGGAACGACGGCGTTCATCGCCGCCCAGCACACGGTGACCCTGGACGTCGACGGGTCCAGCCGGACCGTCCGCACCTATGCGCACACGGTGGCCGATGTGCTCGCCGAACAGGGGGTCGTCGTCGAGCCGCGCGACCAGCTCACGCCCGGACCGGCGGCGTCGGTCCGGGACGGGTTGGTCGTCTCGGTGGTGAACGCCCGTCCGGTGGTGCTCCTCGTCGACGGCCAGCGCCGCACGCTGTGGACCACGGCGCAGACCGTGGCCGAGCTGGCCACCCAGCTCGGCGGCCGCTACACGGCCGCCTTCCTGTCCGCCTCGCGCTCCACCCGGCTGCCGCTGTCCGGCACCGCCATCGGGGTGCGGCTGCCGAAGGCGGTGAGCATCACCGCGGACGGGAAGACCACGCAGGTGCTCACCACGGCCGCCACCTGGCGGGACACCCTGACCACGGCCGGGATCACCCTCGGCACCTCCGACGTTGTCTCGGTGCCGCTCACCCAGGCCCCGGCCGACGGTGACGCGCAGGTCATCACCCGGCAGGCCTACCAGGCGCAGGTCAAGCTGGTCGCGGTGCCGTTCACGACGGTCAAGAAGTCCGATGCGACCCGCTACACGGGGACGACGTCGCTGGCGCAGGCCGGCGCGGCCGGGACCAAGCGGCAGACCTGGCGGCTGTTCATGAAGGACGGCCAGCTGATCAGCCAGCGGCTGGTGTCCGAGGCGATCGTGACCCAGCCGGTGCAGCAGATCATCATGGTCGGCACCAAGCAGCGCCCGGTCGCGCCCGCCCCGACGTTCACCGCCCGCACGACCTCCGTGAGCGGGCTCAACTGGTCGGCGCTGGCGCGCTGCGAGTCCGGCGGCAACCCGCGGGCGGTCGGCGGGGGCGGTCGGTACTTCGGGCTGTACCAGTTCACGCTCGGCACCTGGTCCGGTCTGGGTGGCAGCGGCAACCCGATCGACCACGCGGCGTCCGAGCAGACCTACCGCGCCCAGCTGCTGTACCAGCGGTCGGGTACCTCCTCCTGGCCGACGTGCGGCCGGCTGCTGTACTCCTGACCCCTCGGGTGGGCCCCGTTCGCCGGTCATGAAGGTCCCGCAGCTTCGACCATGCGCACAGAAGGGACCCTTCATGCAGGACGGGGGGGTCCGGCTGCTCGGGCCGGCCGAGGTGCGCGCCCTCGCGGCCGGGCTGCAGCTGCGCCCCACCAAGCAGCGCGGCCAGAACTTCGTCATCGACCCCAACACGGTGCGCCGGATCGTCCGGGTCGCCGAGGTGGGCCCGGACGACGTGGTTGTCGAGGTCGGGCCAGGGCTGGGGTCGCTGACCCTCGGACTGCTCGCCGTCGTGGGCCGGGTGGTGGCCGTCGAGATCGACCCGCTGCTGGCCCGGGCGCTGCCGTCCACCGTGGCCGACCGTGCCCCCGGGCGGGCCGACCGGCTCACGATGGTCGAGGCCGACGCCCTGACCGTGACGGCGGCCGACCTGCCGGGGCCGGCGCCCACGGCGCTGGTGGCCAACCTGCCCTACAACGTCGCCGTCCCGGTGCTGCTGCACCTGCTCGAGGTGCTGCCGTCGCTGGCCGCCGCGTTGGTCATGGTGCAGGCCGAGGTGGCCGACCGGCTGGCCGCCGACCCGGGGTCGCGCACCTACGGGGTCCCGTCGGTCAAGGCGCGCTGGTACGCCGACGTCCGCCGGGCCGGACCGGTGGGCCGTTCGGTGTTCTGGCCGGCCCCCAACGTCGACTCCGGGCTGGTGGCGCTGCGCCGCCGCGAGCCCCCGTCGACGAGCGCGAGCCGCGCGGAGGTCTTCGCCGTGGTGGATGCCGCCTTCAGCCAGCGGCGCAAGACCCTGCGGGCCGCGCTGGCCGGCTGGGCCGGGTCGCCGGCCGCGGCGGAGGCGGCGCTGAGCCGCGCCGGGGTGGACCCCTCGGCCCGTGGCGAGCAGCTCGCCGTGGCGGACTTCGCCCGGATCGCCGAGGCGCGGCCGACGCCGCTCGCCCCATAGCATCCAGGGATGACCCCGGACGCAGGCGTGACCGTTCGCGTCCCGGCCAAGATCAACCTCCAGCTGTCGGTGGGGCAGGTCCGCCCGGACGGATACCACGACCTGATCAGCGTGTTCCAGGCGGTCGGGCTGTTCGACGACGTCGTCGCGACGCCCGCGGACGGCGACCAGCCGGTGGTCACCGTCGAGGGTGAGGGCGCCGACGGCGTGCCGACCGACGGCAGCAACCTGGCGGTCCGGGCGGCACTGGCGCTGGCCGAGCGGACCGGAATCCGCCCCGCGGTGCGGCTGCACCTGCGCAAGGGGATCCCGGTGGCCGGCGGCATGGCCGGGGGCAGCGCGGACGCGGCCGGGGCGCTCGTCGCCTGCGACGTGCTGTGGGGCACCGGGCTGTCCAGGGACGAGCTGGGCGAGCTGGCCGCCGGTCTCGGTGCCGACGTCCCGTTCGCGCTCATGGGCGGGACGGCGATCGGCATGGGCACCGGCACCCGGCTGACCGCGGCACTGGCCCGAGGGCGCTACCACTGGGTCTTCGCCCTGGCCGACGAGGGACTCTCGACGCCCGGCGTCTATGCCGAGCTCGACCGGCTCGAGGTGGGCTCGATCCGCCCCGAGCCCCGAGTGTCCGACCAGCTGATGGAGGCGCTGCGGGCCGGCGAGCCGGTCCGGCTGGGCCAGGTCCTGTCCAACGACCTGCAGCGGGCCGCGCTGTCGCTGCGACCGCGGCTGCAGCTGACGCTGGACGTCGGCGAGGAGTACGGCGCGCTGGGGGCGCTGGTCTCCGGCTCGGGGCCGACCTGCGCCTTCCTGGCCAGGGACGAGGAGCACGCGCTCGACCTGGCCGTCGCGCTGTCGTCGTCCGGGGTGTGCCGCACCGTGCGCCGCGCCGACGGCCCGGTGTCCGGCGCCCGGGTCCTGGCGGACGACCCGACGTGAGCCAGCCGGTCAACCTGGTCAACCTCGAGGGCGCCCACCTCGCGTACGGCACCAGGACGCTGCTCGACGGGGTGTCCCTCGGCGTCGCCGTCGGCGAGCGGATCGGGGTGGTGGGCCGCAACGGGGCCGGCAAGTCGACGCTGCTGGAGGTGCTCGCCCTCCGGCGCCGGCCGGACGGCGGCCGGGTCACCCACGCCGGGGGGCTCACCGTCGGCATGCTCACCCAGACCGACACCCTCGACCCGCACGGCACCGTCCGGCACGCCGTCGTCGGGGACCGGGCCGACCACCTGTGGCGCTCGGACCCGCGGGCCCGCGGGGTGGTCGACCACCTGCTCGCCGGCATCGACCTGGACGCCGTCGTCGGGTCACTGTCCGGAGGCGAGCGGCGCCGGGTCGCGCTGGCCCACCTGCTCGCGGCCGACCCCGACCTGCTGCTGCTCGACGAGCCGACCAACCACCTCGACGTCGAGGGGGTCGACTGGCTGGCCCGCCACCTGGCCGGGCGGCGCGGCGGTCTGGTCGCCGTCACCCACGACCGCTGGTTCCTGGACGCCGTCTGCGAGCGGACCTGGGAGGTCGTGGACGGCCGGGTCGACGCCTACGACGGCGGGTACGCGGCGTACGTGCTGGCCAAGGCGGAGCGGGCCCGGCAGGCCGTGGCGTCGGAGGACCGGCGGCAGAACCTGCTGCGCAAGGAGCTGGCCTGGCTGCGCCGCGGCCCGCCGGCCCGGACCTCCAAGCCGCGGTTTCGGATCGAGGCGGCCAACGAGCTGATCGCGGACGAGCCGCCGCCGCGGGACAGCGTCGAGCTGGTCAGGTTCGCGGGAGCCCGGCTGGGCCGCAGCGTATACGACGCCGAGCACGTCGACCTGACGCTGGGCGGGCGGCGGCTGCTCGACTCGCTGACCTGGCGGCTCGGCCCCGGTGACCGGGTCGGCGTGGTCGGGGTCAACGGGGCCGGCAAGTCGAGCCTGCTGCGGCTGCTCGTCGGTGCGCTGACCCCCGACGCGGGCGTCGTCAAGGTCGGGCAGACGGTGCAGGCCGGCTACCTGTCCCAGGAGGTCGGCGAGCTGCCGGGGGACCGGCGGGCGCTCGAGGCGGTCGAGGACATGCGCGCGGTCGTCGACCTGGGCAAGGGCCGCGAGATCACCGCCCTGCAGCTGGCCGAGCGGTTCGGGTTCACCGGCGAGCGGCTGTGGACCCGGGTGCGGGAGCTGTCCGGCGGCGAGCGCCGGCGGCTGCAGCTGCTGCGGCTGCTCATGGCCGGCCCCAACGTGCTGCTGCTCGACGAGCCGACGAACGACCTGGACGTCGAGACGCTGGGGGCGCTGGAGGACCTGCTGGACGGGTTCGCCGGCACCCTGGTCGTGGTCTCGCACGACCGGTACTTCCTGGAGCGGGTCTGCGACCGCGTGGTCGGGCTGCTCGGCGACGGCCGGCTGCTCGACCTGCCCGGCGGGGTGGACGAGTACCTGCGGCTGCGGGCGGCCGCGCTGGCTGCGGGCGGTCCGGCCGGGGACGCCGGGGCGCCGCCGTCGTCCGGGGCGTCGTCGTCCGCCGAGGCGCGGGCGGCGCGCAAGGAGCTGACCCGGATCGAGCGGCAGCTGCAGAAGCTGGCGACCCGCGCGGAGCAGCTGCACGCCGAGCTGGCGGCCCGGGCCACCGACCATGAGGCGGTGCAGCGGCTGGACGCCCAGCTGCGCGCGGTGGACGCCGAGACGGCCGCGCTCGAGGACGAATGGCTGCGCGCCGCCGACCTGTCAGGGTGACGACGGGCTGTCCGTCGTCCGCACCCTGACAGGTCTAGGGTCGGGCGTATGGTGCACTCGGTCGACGTGGTCTGGGGCCTGGCCGGGGCCCGGTCCCTTTCCGACAGCTGCGACGTGCTGGCCCTCGTCGACGTCCTGTCGTTCTCCACGTCGCTGACCATCGCGGTGGCCCGCGGGGCCGAGGTATGGCCGGCGGCCTGGGGCACGGACGGCGCCGAGCACCTGGCCCGCGAGATCGGCGCGACGCTGGCCCGCGGCCGGTCGACCCGGCAGGGCGCCACCCTCTCGCCGGCCAGCCTGGTGGCCTTCGGGTTCGAGCCGGGCAGCCGGCTGGTGCTGCCGTCGCCCAACGGCTCGGGCATCGCGCACGCGGCGGTGGGCAGTGACCAGCCGGTGCTGGGCGCCTGCCTGCGCAACTGCTCGGCGGTGGCCGAGGCACTGCGCTCCTACGAGCGGGTGGGGATCGTGGCTGCCGGTGAGCGGTGGCCGGACGGGTCGCTGCGTCCGGCGTACGAGGACTGGCTGGGAGCCGGGCTGCTGGTGGCCGCGCTGTCCGGCCCCGGGATCACCCTCACCCCGGACGCCGAGGCGGCCGCCGCCGCGAGCCGGGTGCGGCGACCGCTGGCGCAGTGCCCGTCGGGCGCCGACCTGATCGGTCGGGACTTCGCCGAGGACGTCGTGCTGGCCGACGAGCTGGACGTCGAGACCGTCGTCCCGGTGCTGACCTCCGGGCGGTTCGTCGCGCTGGCCTGAACTGTGAGCCTCAGCCGGCCGCTTCGGACTCGGCGTCGAACGGCGCCACCACGGTCCGCAACAGGCCGGCCAGCCGTTGCTGGTCGCCGGCGGACAGCCGCGCGAGGATGGTCCGCTCGTGCTCGAGCAGGTCGGTGAGAGCGGCGTCCACCAGCGAGCGGCCGTCATCGGTCAGCGTCACCAGCACGCCCCGCCGGTCGTCCGGGTCCGGCCGGCGGTGGACCAGCCCGCGCTGGGTCAGCCGGTCGATCCGGTTGGTCATCGTGCCGCTGGTGACCAGGGTGCGCGTGAGCAGCTGACCCGGCGACAGCTCGTAGGGGTCGCCGGCCCGGCGCAGCGCGGAGAGCACGTCGAACTCCCAGGTCTCCAGCTGGTGCTCGGCGAATGCGGTCCGCCTGGCCCGGTCGAGGTGGCGGGCCAGCCGGTTCACCCGGGAGAGGACTTCGAGCGGGGAGACGTCCAGGTCCGGGCGCTCGCGCCGCCAGGCCGCGACCAGCCGGTCCACCTCGTCGCGGCGGTCCGCCGGTCCGGGCCGCTCCCGCTGCGCCATGGCTCCGAGCATAGCGCGGCATCTCTTGACATCAAGAGATACCGCCCAGCACAGTGAGATATCTCGACATCAAGAGAAACGAGGTGGCCGGGTGCGCTGGGACCCCGAGGTCTACGGGCGCTGGGCGAACGAGCGGGCCCGCCCGTTCACGGACCTGCTGGCCCGGGTCGACGTCGCCGACCTGGGCTGCGGGCCGGGCGGCCTCACAGCGTCGCTGGCCCGCCGCTGGCCGGCGGCCCGGGTGGTGGGTGTCGACTCGTCGCCCGAGATGATCGACGCGGCGCGGTCGCTGGACGCCGGGGACGTGGCGCCGCGAGTGACCTTCGTCGAGGCGGACCTGCGGGAGTGGACGCCGGACGCCCCGGTCGACGTCGTGGTGAGCAACGCGGTGCTGCAGTGGGTGCCCGACCACCTCGACCTGCTGCCGAGGTTCGCGGCCTGGCTGGCCCCCGGTGGGGCGCTGGCCCTGCAGGTGCCGGGCAACTTCGGCTCGCCCGCGCACACGCTGCTGCGTGAGCTGGCCGCGTCCCCGGGCTGGCGCGACAAGATCCCTGCGGCGCCGCGGGCCTCGACCCCCGACCCGGCCGACTACCTGGCCCGGCTGGCCGCCCTCGGGCTGCGGGTGGACGCCTGGGAGGCCACCTACCTGCACGTGCTCGACGGCCCGGACCCGGTGCTCGAGTGGATGCGCGGCACCGGGCTGCGCCCCACGCTGGCCACGCTGGACGACGACGAGCAGGCGGCCTTCAGCGCCGAGTACGCCGAGCGGCTGCGGTCGGCGTACCCCGGGCAGCCGTTCGGCACCGTGCTGCCGTTCCGCCGGGTCTTCGCCGTGGCCAGGAGGCCCCGATGATCACGGCGATCCACCATGTCCAGCTGGCCTGCCCGCCGGGTTCGGCTGCTCGAGCGCGCCGTCCCCGCTTCATGATCGCCGTTAGAGGACCGATTCGGCCCTGAAACGGCGCACTCCTCCCGTAGACAGTGATCTTGGACGGGGGTCGGGTCAGTTGTCGGTGCCGGTGACCAGATGGGGCTTGACCTCCAGGCCGCTCAGGCCGTGCCAGGCCAGGTTGACCAGGTGGGCGGCCACGTCGGCCTTCTTGGGCTTGCGGGCGTCTAGCCACCACTGCCCGGTCAGCGCCACCATGCCGACGAGCATCTGCGAGTACATCGGCGCCAGCTTCGGCTCGAAGCCCCGGCTGCGGAACTCGGCCGCGAGCACGTACTCCACCTGGCCGGCGATGTCGCTGATCAGGCTGGCGAAGGTGCCCGTGGAGGAGCCCACCCCGGAGTCGCGGACCAGGATCCGGAACCCGTCGGCGTTGTTCTCGATGTAGGTGAGCAGCGCGATCGCGGCCTGCTCGAGCAGCTCGCGGGCGTGGCCGCCGGTCAGTGCGCCGGTGACGCCGTCCAGCAGCCGCTGCATCTCGCGGTCGACGACGACGGCGTACAGCCCCTCCTTGCCGCCGAAATGCTCGTAGACGACCGGCTTGGAGACGCCGGCCTTCGCCGCGATCTCCTCCACCGAGGTGCCGTCGAGGCCCTTCTCGGCGAACAGGCGGCGCCCCACGTCGATGAGCTGGGCCCGGCGCTGCTTGCCGGTCATCCGGCGGGCCGCGCGGGCGGAGCTCAGCTCGGCGGGCTCGACGATGTCGGTCACCGGGACATCATGCCCGGACGGCGTCCGACCGCTTCGCAGCCAGCCGGTCGGGCTTCGGCCAGCGGACGTCGCGGGCCCAGCCCAGCTGCTCGAACCAGCGGATCACGCGGGCGCTGGGGTCGATCTGGCCCTTGAGCACGCCGTGCCTGGCCGCGGTCGGCTCGGCGTGGTGCAGGTTGTGCCAGGACTCACCGAAGGAGAGCACGGCCAGCCAGGCCACGTTGCCGGACCGGTCCCGGGACGAGAACGGGTGCTTGCCGTAGACGTGGCAGATCGAGTTGATCGACCAGGTGACGTGGTGCAACACGGCGATGCGCACCAGTCCCGCCCAGAAGAAGGCCGTCAGCGCGCCCTGCCAGGACCAGGTGATCAGCCCGCCCAGCACCGCGGGGGCCAGCAGCGAGAACGCGGTGATGCCGATGAAGGCGCGGGACACCCGCACGATGTCGGCGTCGGCGAGCAGGTCGGGGGCGAACCTGCGCTGGTCGGTCTGCTCGACGTCGAACAGCCAGCCGACGTGCGCGTGGAACAGGCCCTTGGTCATCGGCCACAGGCCCTCGCCGTAGCGCCAGGGGGAGTGCGGGTCGCCGTCGCGGTCGCTGAACGCGTGGTGCTTGCGGTGGTCGGCGACCCAGCGCACGACCGGGCCCTCGATCGCCAGGCTGCCGGCGACCGCCAGGGCGATCCGCAGCGGACGGTTGGCCTTGAACGACCCGTGGGTGAAGTAGCGGTGGAACCCGACGGTGATGCCGACCCCGGAGATCAGGTAGAAGACCAGTGCGAGGACGACGTCGGTCCACGACAGCCAGCCGCCCCAGGCGACCGGGACGGCGGCCAGGACGGCAAGTAGCGGGACGGTGACGAATCCGAACAGGGCGACCTGCTCCCAGGTCTTCTTCCGGTCGTCGCCGAGGGTGCCGCGGGGGCTCTCGTCGGTGGGGTAGATGTCCTCGAGCGCGTTGGGGACGGCGGTGCCGCGCTCGGGGGAAGCGGAGATGGTCACGGGGCGGGTCTCCAGACGTAGACGCCTCGGGCTACGCCACCGTAACCTACGCTCCCGTAGCTAGCCAGCCGCCCCGGCGTGTCGCTCGGCCTGCCACCAGGCCACCAGGTCCGACAAACCCTGCGCCAGGTCGATCTGCGCCGTGAAGCCGAGGTCGCTGGTCGCTGCCGAGGTGTCGGCCAGCCGCCGGGTCACGGCGTTGACCTTGCGAGCCGGCCCGTACTCGGGGGCGAGGTCGCTGCGGCCCATGGCTTGGAGCATCCCCGCGGCCAGCTCGTTGAGGCTGGTCTCGACCCCTGCGGCCACGTTGTAGACGCGGTCGGTCACCGGCGTGCGGGCCGCGAGCAGGTTGGCCCTGGCGATGTCCCGCACGTCGACGAAGTCCATGGTCTGCAGGCCGTCGCCGAGGATCAGCGGGGGCTCGCCGGCGACGATGCGCTCCATCCACCGGATCAGCACCTCGGTGTACAGGCCGTAGATGTCCATCCGCGGCCCATAGACGTTGAAGTACCGCAGGGCGACGTAGTCCAGCCCCTGCATGGCGTGGAAGCTGCGCAGCAGCCCCTCGTTGTAAACCTTGGCGGCACCGTAGAGGGTGTCGTTGGCCCACGCGTGGTGGTCCTCGCGGGTCGGAAACACCTCGGCCAGGCCGTAGACCGACGCGGACGACGACACGACCATCTTCGCGACGCCCTCAGCCGCGGCGGCCTCGACCACGTTGAAGGTGCCGGTGGCCAGCACGTCGTGGGCCAGCCGGGGCTCCTCGGCGCACTGGGTGATCCGGATCGCGGCGAGGTGGAACACCAGGTCCATGCCAGAGGTGGCCTTAGCCACCGTGTCGACGTCCCTGATGTCGCCGTCGACCACGACCAGCCGGTCGTCGTTGAGCGCGTCCCGAAGGTTCTCCCGTCGTCCGCGCACGAAGTTGTCGAGGACGACGACCTGCTCGGCGCCGGCCGCCAGCAGCTGGTCGACGACGTGGGAGCCGATCGTGCCGGCCCCCCCGGTGACCAGCGCGCGCTGGCCCTCGATCGGCTGCGCGCTCACCGCACCCCCCGCAGCGGCACGACGGCGCCCTGGAACTGCAGGCTGCGGTTCGCGGCCTCGAGGATGTCGACGATCCGTAGGCCGGCTCGGCCGTCGGTCCGTGGTGCCCGGTGGGTGCGGATCGCGTCCGCGAACTCCTCGACCACGCCGCGCAGCGCCTCCTTCTCCTGCAGGGCCGGGGCGACGACGTCGCCCGAGCGGTACGAGATGGAGGCCGCCCGGCGGTCCTCCAGGTCCAGCTCCTCACGGGGTGTGAGGTCGACGCCGCGGTCGTAGACGCTGATGCGCTGCAGCGGGCTGAGGTCGTCCCAGAACAGGGTGCGCTTCGAGCCGCCGATGAGCATGGTGCGCACCTTCATCGGGCTGAGCCAGTTCACGTGGAAGTGCGCCAGCGCGTCGCCGGGCAGCTGCAGGCTGAGGTAGGCCACGCAGGCCTGGCCCGCGCCGATCGGGTCTGCCCCGTGCGCGGCCACCGCGAGCGGTCGGATTCCCTCGGGGAGGATGTACTCGAGGATCGACAGGTCGTGGGGGGCGAGGTCCCACAGCACGTTCACGTCGCGCTGGACCAGCCCGAGGTTGATCCGGATCGAGTCGACGTACTGCAGGTCGCCGAGGGTGCCGTCGGCCAGCAGGTCGCGGATCTTCTGCACCGACGGCGTGTAGCAGTAGGTGTGGTCGCTCATGAGGGTCAGGCCGAGCTCGTCGGCCCGGTTGACGATCCGCTCGGCTGCGGCGTACGAGTCGGCCAGCGGTTTCTCGACGAGCACGTGCTTGCCCGCGTCAAGGGCGGCCAGCGCGACCGACTCGTGGGTGCTCGGCGGGGTCGCGATCGCGACGGCGTGCACAGAGTCGTCGTTGAGGACGTCGTCCAAGGACGGCGTCGTGCGGACGGTGCTGTAGTTGCCGAGCACGCGCTTCGCGCGGTCCTCGTCGAGGTCGCACAGCCACTGCATCCGCCACATGGACGAGGCCTGGAAGTTGCGTGCCAGGTTTGGTCCCCAGTAGCCCGCACCGACGACTGCGACGCCGAGGGCGTCACCGTTCTGGGTGTTCATCGTTCCCCTCTCCGATCAGGTGCCCATCATCGCAGTGGGCCTGCCATGCGGGGCGCGGTGGCGGGTCCCAGCGTCCGAACGGCCGATGCAGGGCTGGCCGACCGCTGCGGTGTTCAGGCGTTCGGACGATCCGATGCTGGCTCGCGGCCGGCTGCTGCCGCCCCATGCGAGACTCCCGGACATGGTGGGTGCGGTACCGCAGGACTGGACGGTTGCGGTGGTGGTGGTCACCTATCAGTCCAGCCGCCTCCTTGCTGACTTCGTCGGTTCGCTCGAGGCGGGCCTGGCTGGGCTCGGTTCGTGGCGACTCATCGCAGTGGACAACGACTCCGATGACGGCACCGTTGACGAGATAGCCCGACTCGCACCGTCGGCGACGGTGGTCGACCTGGGGGCGAACCGCGGCTACGCGGCCGGGGTGAACGCGGGCGTTACGGCGGCAGGTGCAGTCGACGCCGTTCTTGTGGCCAACCCAGACATACGCCTCGAGCCGGGAACTGTCGCTCGAATGGTCGAGACCATGATCGAGACGCGGGCGGGAATCGTCGTCCCCAGGCTGGTTGACGAGCGACGACGTCTGCTGACCACGCTACGAAGGGAACCAACGCTCGCGCGAGTCGTCGGGGAGGCCGTCCTTGGGGGCGGTCGGGCTGGTCGATCACCTCGGTGGGGTGAAGTCGTCACCGATCCTGCCGCGTACGGACACCGAGCCACCGCCGACTGGGCGACCGGCGCGCTCATGCTTATCTCGTCGACCTGCGCGCAGACCGTCGGCACCTGGGACGAGTCGTTCTTCCTGTACTCCGAGGAGACCGACTACTGCCTTCGCGCTCGCAACGCCGGCTTTCCGTTGGTGTACGAACCGGACTCGATCGCGGTACATCTGGGTGGAGAGTCCGGAGTCTCTCCGCCGCTGTACGGGCTGCTCACCGTGAACCGCGTCCGGCTGTACCGACGGACGCACGGACCCGTGGCGGGCGCCGCCTTCTGGTCCATGCTGCTGCTGGGTGAAGCGGTTCGCGCCGCTGCCGGACGTCCAACGAGCAAGGCCGCGGTCCGGGGCCTGCTGCGTCCGGCCGCTGCGGACCCTCGAGGTTGCTGACCGTCAGACTGGCCGGCCTTCGACGACGTTCGTGTCCGGCGCCAAATCGGTGAAGTAGTCCCCATCCATCGGCGGGTGGTCCGCGATGTCGAAAGTGAGTTGGACCATGCCCCGGGTCCGACCGGGTAGGGGAACCCCGGCCCGGTGCAAACACAGGTTGGCGTTCACGGCGATCGCGGATCCGGGCTGCCCGTCGAAGGCCGTCATGCCACGGTCGTCACGAAGGCGGCGGGCCGCCCAGGAGACCTGCTTGCCCTGCGAGATGTACCCGCGCCGCATGACCGACTTGGTGGTGCGGATGTCGTACATCCGCAGCGCGCCGTTCTGCGCCGAGACGTCCTCGCTGATCTGGATGAACACCTTGAGCATGGTGATCCGATGATGGTCGCAGTGCCACAGGTTTCCATAGTTGTCCCTCAGCCGCTCGTGCTCGGGCAGCGAAGAGATGCGCCACATGCGCGCGTGCAGCAGTCGGAAGTCGGTCCGGTAGTAGGCGGTGAGGCAGTCCTTCACCTCATCGTTCACCAGCGCCCGCAGCTCTGGAACCCGATGCAGGGGGTCCACGACGTACCTGACCGCTGAGCGATCGCGGGGTCCCATGTCGTGTGTCGACTCTGCTCGCTCTATGTGGTCGTAGTAGCCCGCGAGGATCCGTTCCATCACCTCGCGAGGGAACGCCGGGAGCTGGACCCAGCCGCGTCGCTTGAGCGTGCGCCCGGTCTCCTCTCCCCAGGGCGAGGACGAAACGGCGGCCTGCTTCAGCCGAAGCCTCCGCCACTCTGCGCGTGCTGCGAGGTTGTCCGGCACCGACGCGTCGTTGCCGAACGCGAGCCGCGGCCCAGTTCGGGCCGCGAGCCAAAGCGCATTCTCCAGTCGAGCCATGGGGTCCCCGTTCGTGGACGTCGCAGAGGCAAAGTACTAACGGAGCGTAACTTCCGGATGTAGGCCACGGAGGCGATCGTCGTCACAGATGGTGTTTGGGTCCCTCTACGCTGTGACGGACGTGGCGGTCCCGGGTCGTCTAAGGGCAGGACAGCGGGCTTTGGTCCCGCGAATAGGGGTTCGATTCCTCTCCCGGGAGCTTCGCGTTCACCTGCCGGTATCCTGCTGGCGTCGGGTCCGCCGCCTGATGCCCCTCTCCGACGCCGTGGAGGCCCCTGCGTGACCGCGCACTCGCCGGCCGCCGTGCTGGTTCTTGCCGCGGGCGAGGGCACCCGGATGAGGTCGGCCACGCCCAAGGTGCTGCACACGCTGGCCGGCCGCAGCCTCGTGGGCCACGTGATCGCGGCGGCCCGCGAGCTCGGACCTGAGGCTCTCGTCGTCGTGGTCGGCCATGGGCGGGACGCTGTCACGGCGCACCTCGCCGACCTCGACCCGCGCATCCGGACGGCCGTGCAGGAGCCGCAGAACGGCACCGGGCACGCGGCCCGGATCGCGCTCGAGCAGCTGCCCGGCGTCGAGGGGACCGTGGTGGTCGTCTACGGCGACACCCCGCTGCTCACGGGCGCCACCTTGCAGCACCTGGCGTCCACCCACGCGGCGGAGCGAAACGCGGCCACCGTGCTCACGGCGGTGCTCGCGGACCCGCACGGCTACGGCCGGGTCCGCCGCGACGGCGACGGCTCGGTCGCGGCGATCGTCGAGCAGCGGGACGCCGACGAGGCTCACCTGGCCATCACCGAGATCAACAGCGGGATGTACGCGTTCGACCTGTCACTGCTGCGCTCGGCCCTGAGCCGGCTGACCACAGACAACGCCCAGGGCGAGGAGTACCTCACCGACGTGCTGGCGATCCTTCGGGCCGATGGGAACCGGGTCGGTGCGGTCGTGGCCACGGACCCCGAGGAGGTCCTGGGGGTCAACGACCGCGTCCAGCTCGCGCACGCGCGCCGGGTTCTGCGCGACCGGATCCTGGATTCCTGGATGCGCTCCGGCGTCACGGTCGTCGACCCCGCGACCACCTGGGTCGACGTTGACGTCACCCTCGAGCCGGACGCCGTGCTGCACCAGGACACCCGGCTGCACGGGCGCACGCACGTGGCAGCGGGCGCTCAGGTGGGGCCGGGCTGCACGCTGCGCGACACGACGGTCGGCGAGGGCGCCGTGGTCCGCCACGCCTGGTGCGAGGAGGCCGACATCGGGCCGCGCGCGACCGTCGGCCCGTTTACCTACCTCCGCCCGGGCGCCTCGCTGGGCGAGGGCGCGAAGGCCGGCGCGTATGTCGAGATCAAGAACGCTCAGGTGGGTGCGGGAGCAAAGGTCCCGCACCTGTCCTACGTGGGTGACGCGGAGATCGGCGAGGGCTCCAACATCGGGGCTGCCACCGTGTTCGTGAACTATGACGGGGTGGCGAAGCACCGCACCATGGTCGGCGACCACGTCCGGATCGGCTCGGACACCATGCTGGTGGCCCCCGTCACGATCGGGGACGGCGCGTACACCGCAGCCGGCTCGGTGATCACCGAGGACGTGCCGCCCGGAGCCATGGCCATCGGGCGGGCCCGCCAGCGGACCATCCTCGGATGGGTCGCCCGCAAGCGCGCCGGCACGGCGTCCGCCCGGGCGGCCGAGGTGGCGTCCGGCACCCCGATGGATCAGACACAATCTGGCGCAGGCACATCGGGTGCCGGCGGCGGCAACGAGGAGCAGCGCTCGTGAGCGGTATCAAGACCACCACTGAGAAGACCCTCAAGCTGTTCGCCGGCCGGGCGCACCCCGAGCTGGCCAACGAGGTCGCCGACCACCTCGGCGTCGAGCTGGTCCCGACCTCGGCGTACGACTTCGCCAACGGCGAGATCTTCGTCCGGTTCGAGGAGTCGGCGCGTGGCTCGGACGCCTTCGTGGTGCAAAGCCACTCCGAGCCGATCAACCACTCGATCATGGAACACCTGATCATGGTCGACGCGCTGAAGCGGGCCTCCGCCAAGCGGATCACCGTGGTCATGCCGTTCTACGGCTACGCCCGCCAGGACAAGAAGCACCGGGGCCGCGAGCCGATCTCGGCCCGGCTGATGGCGGACCTGTTCCGGACCGCCGGCGCGCACCGGCTGATGACCGTGGACCTGCACACCGCGCAGATCCAGGGTTTCTTCGACGGGCCGGTGGACCACCTGTTCGCCCTGCCGCTGCTGGCGCAGTACGTCCGTGGACGGGTCGACGTCTCTCGGCTCACGGTCGTGTCCCCCGACGCCGGCCGGGTCCGCGTCGCCGAGCGCTGGACCGACACCTTGAACAGCCCGCTGGCGATCATCCACAAGCGTCGCGACCCCGATGTCCCCAACGAGGCGACGGTCAACGAGGTCGTCGGTGCTGTGGAGGGGCGGATCTGCGTCGTGGTCGACGACATGATCGACACCGGCGGCACGATCGTGAAGGCGGCCGAGGCACTGTTCGAGAACGGGGCGGCCGAGGTCATCGTCGCCTCGACCCACGGCATCTTCTCGGGGCCGGCCGCGGACCGGCTCAAGAACAGCCGCATCTCCGAGGTCGTCACGACCAACACGCTGCCGATCAGCGACGACAAGCAGTTCGACAAGCTGACCGTGCTGTCGATCGCACCCCTGATCGCCCGGGCGATCCGTGAGGTCTTCGACGACGGCTCGGTCACCAGCCTGTTCGACGGCAACGCCTGACGTCCCCAGCCGTCGTACGGACGGCGGTTTGAGGTGTAGTTCGGCCCTCGCGTAGACTCCTCGGGTTGCCCCGGCGAGGGACGCCTTCGGCCTCCGTGATCGACGCGGTCCGTGTCTTCTGCGCCTGCCGCCGGGTCGATGCCCGACCCATTCACCGAACGCAGACGAGCACGAGGAGCCCCGTGAGCCAGGTCCGAATCAAGGCAGAGTCCCGCAGCGAGTTCGGCAAGGGCGCGGCTCGGCGGATCCGGCGGGCCGGCCAGGTGCCGGCTGTCGTCTATGGCCACGGCAGCGACCCGCGGCACATCGCGCTCCCCGGTCACGACCTGATGCTGGCGCTGAAGACCGCCAACGTGCTGCTCGAGATCGACCTTGGCAGCGGGGTCGAGCTGACCCTGCCGAAGTTCATTCAGCGGGACCCGGTGAAGCAGACCCTCGAGCACGTCGACCTGGTGATCGTCGAGCGCGGTGAGACCGTCACGGTCGAGGTCGCCCTGGTGGCCAACGGGCGGATCCCGGGTGGCCTCGTCGACCTGGTGCACCCCACGATCACCCTCGAGGCGGAGGCGACCCACATCCCGACCGAGATCACGGTCGACGTCGAGGGCCTCGAGATCGGCACGATGATCACCGCGGGGGAGCTGTCCCTCCCCGAGGGTTCCTCACTGGGCATCGAGGCCGACACGCCGGTGCTGCACATCATCGCCCCGCAGGCCGAGGAGGAGGAGCCCGCTGAGGGTGCCGCCGAGGGCGAGGCGGGCGCCGAGGCTGCTGAGGGCGCCGAAGCATCCAGCGAGAGCTGATCGTCGGCAGGTATCCCCACCGTGGCTGAGGACCGGTATCTGGTCGTCGGCCTGGGGAATCCTGGGCCGGCGTACGCCGCCACCCGGCACAACGTCGGCTTCATGGTCGCCGACCTGCTGGCCGATCGGATGTCCTCGCGGTTCAAGGCCCACAAGGGCCGCGCAGACGTCGTCGAGGGTCGGTTGGTCGGCGTCCCCGTCGTCCTTGCCAAGGCCAAGTCCTACATGAACGAGTCCGGCGGGCCGGTCGCCTCGATCCGGGACTTCTTCAAGGTGCCGGTCGAGCGGATCGTCGTCATCCACGACGACCTGGACCTGCCGTACGGCACGCTGCGGCTCAAGCGCGGGGGAGGCGACGGCGGGCACAACGGGCTGCGGTCAGTCACCAGCGCGCTCGGCAGCCGGGAGTACCTGCGGGTCCGGCTGGGCATCGGTCGACCGCCCGGCCGGATGGACCCCGCCGACTACGTGCTGCGACCGTTCGTCGCGGCCGAGGCCAGGGAGCTTCCGTTCCACGTCGACCGTGCTGTGGACGCCGTCGAGACCCTGTTGAGGGACGGCCTGGGTCGCGCCCAGAACGGCTTCCACCCGTCCGAGAGCTGAGCGCCGCACCTTCAGTGAGCGATCTGTGACACACCGTGACGGGACGGTTCGCCGGGGGTCCGACGTTCGGCCCTAGTTCACCTCCCGGGCTGGTCACCGACCCGAGGGCGTCCCTAGGGTGAGGAGCAGTCGGGTGGGGCGACTGGTGGGGGGAATTGTGGCGGTACTGGACTACCCGGGCAGGGGCGCGCTGGCGTCACCGGATGCCACGGGCCGATCGACGGACGGCGCGTTGTCCGTCGACCGACCGGGTGGCCGCTGGCAGACCGCCTACCTGCGACGGGCTCTGATTCTCGACGCGGCTGCCGCTGTCGTCGCGGCGTTCGGCGCCTACCTGGTGCGCTGGGGCACCGAGCGCCACCCGGGCTACTTGCTGCTGGCCAGCATGTTCCCCCTGCTGTGGGTGGCGGTGGTGGCCGCCAACCGCGGATACGAGGCACGGTACCTGGTCGTCGGTTCGGAGGAGTTCCGGAGAGTCGGTCGCGCTGCCCTGGCTGTCACTGCCCTGGTCACCTTCGCGGCCTACCTCGTGGAGTACGAGCTGTCGCGTCGATTCGTGCTGATCACGCTCCCAGCAGTCGCGGTGCTCTCGCTCGCGGGACGCTTCGGACTGCGCAAGTGGCTGCACCATCGGCGCTCCGCCGGTGACTTCCTGCACCGCGTGGTGGTCGTGGGCCACGAGGGGCCGATCGTCGACCTGCTCGACCGGCTGGGTGAGCAGCGCTACCACGGCCTGCACATCGTCGGCGCCTGCCTGCCGGTGACGGGACAACGAGTGCCGCTGCTGGACGCTGGCATACCGGTGATCGGGGCCTACGGCTCGGTCGCGAACGCTGTCCGGCTGACCGGAGCGGACACCGTCGCGGTGCTCGCGGCCGGCGACCTCGGGCCCGAGCAGCTGCGCCGGCTGGCTTGGGACCTCGAGCCGACCGGCGCCGACCTGCTGGTCGCGCCGTCGCTCGTCGAAGTCGCCGGCCCGAGGCTTTCCATCCGTCCGGTGTCCGGCCTGCCGCTGCTGCACGTCGAGCAACCGTCGTTCTCCGGTGGCCGTCGGTTCTTCAAGTCGGTCTTCGACCGGTTGATGGCCGCCGCGGCGCTGGTCCTGCTCTCGCCTGTGCTGCTCGTGGTGGCGGTGGCCATCCGGATCGACAGTCCCGGTCCGGCGATCTTCAAGCAGCAGCGCATCGGCAAGGACGGCCGGCCGTTCCGGCTGTACAAGTTCCGGTCCATGGTGGTGGACGCCGAGGCCCAGCGCTCGAACCTGCTGGAGCACAACGACCGCGACGGCCTGATGTTCAAGATGCACGCCGACCCGCGGATCACCCGGGTCGGCGGGTGGATCCGCCGCTACTCGATCGACGAGCTGCCGCAGCTGGTCAACGTCGCGGTGGGCCAGATGTCCCTGGTCGGCCCCCGTCCGCCGCTGCCCGACGAGGTCGAGAAGTACGCCGACCACGTCCGCCGCCGGTTGCTCGTACGACCGGGGCTGACCGGCCTGTGGCAGGTCAGCGGACGTGCGGACCTCAGCTGGGAGGAGTCGATCCGGCTCGACCTGCGCTACGTGGACAACTGGTCGTTCGCCTTCGACCTGCAGATCCTGTGGAAGACCGGCCGGGCGGTACTCGGGGGATCCGGCGCCTACTGATTCCTCTCGAATGACATCGGTCCGACATCGCAGGCACAGGACGGCTCGGAGGATGATCTCAGCATGACCCAGGCAACAGGCCACAGCACGATCCCGGTGATGGTCCCGTGGCTCGGCGAGGAGGAGGCCCAAGCCGCTGCGGCAGCCGTGCTGTCGGGCTGGGTGGCGCAGGGGCCGCGGGTGCAGGAGTTCGAGCGAGCCTTCGCCGAGCGGGTCGGGGCTGCGCACGGCGTCGCCGTCACCTCGTGCACGACCGCGCTGCACCTGGCATTGGTGGTGGCCGGAATCGGCGCCGGCGACGAAGTCGTGGTGCCGTCGTTCTCCTTCGTGGCCACGACCAACGCGCCTCGCTATGTCGGAGCCACGCCCGTCTTCGCTGACGTCGACCCGCTCACGGGCAACGTGACGGCCGAGACCGTGGCGGCGGTTCTCTCCGGGCGTACCAAGGCCGTCATCGTCGTTCACCAAGGGGGAGTCCCCGCTGACGTCGAGCCATTGCGCACGCTGGCCGCCGAACGCGGTCTGCTGGTCATCGAGGACGCCGCCTGCGCGGTCGGCTCTGAGTACCGAGGGAAGCCGGTCGGCTGGGGGGCGTTGCTGACCGCCTGGTCGTTCCACCCGCGCAAGCTGTTGACTACTGGTGAGGGCGGCATGCTCACGACGGACGACCCCGATCTGGCGGCCCGCCTGCGACGGCTGCGGGAGCACGGGATGAGTGTCTCGGCTGCGGATCGCCACGCGGCGGCTGACCGGGTGATCGTCGAGCAGTACCTCGAGGTCGGTTTCAACTATCGGATGACCGACGTCCAGGCGGCCATTGGACTGGTGCAGCTCGGCCGTCTCGACGCGATCGTCGCGCGTCGACGCGCGTTGGCGGAGCGCTACCAGTCCCTGCTGGGCCTGGTGCCTGGCTTGCGCTGCGTCGCCGACCCGTCCTACGGAACCAGCAACTTCCAGTCCTTCTGGGTGGAGCTCGAACCGGGGTTCCCGATCGGCCGGGATGATCTCCTCGCGCTGCTCGCCCGTGCGGGGATCTCGGCCCGCCGGGGCATCATGGCCGCCCACCTCGAGCCGGCGCACGCCGACCTGGCACCCGTCTCGTTGCCCGTCACTGAGCGGCTGACCAGGCAGTCGCTGATACTGCCGCTGTTCCACGGACTCACGGAGGACGACCAGGACCGGGTGGTCGCGGTCCTCGCCCGGGCCGCGGAGGGTCTTGGGTGACCGCTGCGCAGCCGCTGCTGCTCGTCGGCTCCGGGGGCCTGGCCCGGGAGGTGGCGCAAGCGGTCCGCGGGTGGCCAGATGCGCCCTGGGAGCTGCTTGGCTTCCTCGATGACGACCCTGCTCGCTGGGGCGGCGCGCTCGCCGGCTTGCCGGTGCTTGGCCCGCCGGAGACCGCCCTAGAGCGGTCCGCGGCGGCGGTTGTGGTGTGTACCGGGCGACCGGGGGACTATGCCAGCCGGGCTCGCCTGGTCGCCCGGCTCGGACTCGACGCGGACCGGTATGCCACGGTCGTCCATCCCACGGCCTGGCTGTCGCCCGACACGCAGGTCGGTGCTGGGACGGTGGTGCTGGCCGGGGTGGTGGCCACCGCTTCGGTCCGCATCGGCGGCCACGTCGCCGTCATGCCGGGCTGCGTGATGACCCACGACGACGTCGTCTACGACTACGCCACCTTGGCTTCGCGGGTGGTGCTGGGCGGGTCCGTCCAGATCGGTCGTGGTGCGTACCTAGGCGCCGGCAGCCTGGTGCGCGAGGGTCTGGACGTGGGCGCCTGGTCGCTCACAGGCATGGGATCGCTCGTGCTGTCCGACGTCCCTACCCAGGAGATGTGGTTCGGATCGCCGGCCGCCCACCGCGGCGCCGCACCCGACCCAGTCCTCGCTCATGCTCGGCAGGAACACCCCATCCACTCCACTACTGGGAGCACCTGATGACCACCGTCCCTCTCGTCGACCTCGGCTGGCAGCAGCGGGAGGTGGCCGCCGAGGTGGCCGAAGGCTTCGCCCAGGTCCTGGCCGCGACCGACTTCGTCGGCGGCGGCGCGGTGCACCGGTTCGAGGAGGCCTACGCCGCCTACACAGGCGTCGCACACTGCATCGGCGTGGGCAACGGCACGGATGCGTTGGAGATCGCTCTTCGTGCGGCCGGGATCGGCGCAGACGACGAGGTGATCGTTCCAGCGAACACGTTCGTCGCCACCGCGGAAGCGGTGGTGCGGGCCGGCGCCCGGCCGGTGTTCGTGGACGTCGCAGAGGACACGCTGCTCCTTGACCCGGAGGCGGTGGCGGCCGCAGTGGGGCCGCGCACGCGGGCGGTGATGCCGGTGCATCTCTTCGGGCAGGCGGCTCCGGTCGAGCAGCTGGCCGAGCTGGTCGCCCGTCACGACCTCGTGGTGATCGAGGACGCTGCTCAGTCCCAGGGCGCCACGCGGCTCGGTCGACCCGCGGGGAGTCTCGGCCAGGTGGCGGGGACCAGTTTCTACCCCGGCAAGAACCTGGGTGCCTACGGCGACGCTGGAGCGGTGCTCACGGATGACGAGGGCGTCGCGCATCGAGCGCGTTTGCTGGCGAACCACGGCAGCGACCGCAAGTACGTCCACGAGTCGTTCGGGTTCAACTCTCGTCTGGACACGTTGCAGGCGGTGGTGCTGTCCGCGAAGCTGGCGCGGCTGGACGGCTGGAACGAGCTGCGCCGTGCGGCGGCGGTTACCTACGCCGAGCTTCTCGCTGATCTCGAACCGGTCGTCCTGCCAACGGTCGCGTCCGGCAGTGTGCCGGTCTGGCACCTTTTCGTGGTCCGGGTGCCTCGACGCGACGAGGTGCTCCACCGTCTCCAGGAGGCGGGAGTCGGCGCAGGCATCCACTACCCGGTCGCGGTCCACCTGCAGCCGGCGTTCGCCGGGTACGGGAAGGGCGCCGGTTCCGCACCGGTGGCCGAGGGTGCCGCCGAGCAGATCCTGTCGCTTCCGCTCTACCCCGGGATCACGCCTGAGCAGCAGGACCGGGTCGCGACGGCGCTGCGAGAGGCTCTGCAATGACGCGTTCGGAGCCGTCGATTGCACTGTGTGACATTGCAGATGCATAGGGTTGGAAGAGGTTCAACCGATCGGCCAGACTTGGCCGCGAGCGCTGCCTTTGGGATGGATTCGCGGGTTAGCCTGACCCCTCGGCGGTGCCCCGGGGGCTGCGCCGTTGTTGGCCGGGGGATACCAAGCGGGGAGTGGGCAACGACATGATGCGTCGCGTTCGGTCGGGACTCGTGGCAGCCGTCGGAGCGTTGGCGATGGTCATCGTGGTGCTGCCGGTCAGTGCTCCGGCTGCCTCCGCGGCCGATCCCTGCAACCCCGTCGTCAGCGTGATCGCCTGTGAGAACTCCAAGCCGGGCACTCCGCAGTCGACCTGGGACATTTCGGGGTCGGGGGACTCCACGATCCAGGGTTTCGCCACGGACATCAGCGTCAATGTCGGTGGGACCGTCAACTTCAAGATCAAGACCAATGCGAGCGCCTACACCATCGACATCTACCGCACCGGCTGGTACGGGGGGAATGGCGCCCGGCTGATCACGAGCATCGTGCCCTCGGTGGCTCTGCCGCAGACACAGCCGACGTGTCTGACTGACTCCACGACGCTGCTGTACGACTGCGGGAACTGGGCGGTGTCAGCCAGCTGGGCGGTTCCTTCCAACGCGGTCTCGGGGGTCTACATCGCGGACCTCACCCGCACAGACACCGGTGGTATGAGTCAGATCATCTTCATCGTCCGTAACGACGCCAGCCACTCGGCGATCCTGCTGCAGACCTCCGACACCACCTGGCAGGCCTACAACACGTACGGGGGTTCGAGCCTCTACCCGGGAGCCAACGGTCAGGGCAAGAAGGTCAGCTACAACCGGCCATTTGTCACCCGGGGCGGCCCTGGTGGGCGGGACTTCTACTTCGGCGAGGAGTACCCGCTGGTGCGCTTCCTCGAGCGCAACGGGTACGACGTGTCCTACACGACTGGGGTGGACACCGACCGGCGCGGCAACCTGATCACCAACCACAAGGTCTTCATCTCGTCGGGTCACGACGAGTACTGGTCCGGTCAGCAGCGGACCAACGTCGAGGCAGCCCGGGCCGCTGGTGTCAACCTCGTCTTCATGAGCGGGAACGAGATCTATTGGAAGACCCGCTGGGAGACGAGCACCGACGGCAGTGGCACGCCGTACCGCACCCTGGTCTCGTACAAGGAGACTCAGGCCAACGCCAAGATCGATCCCAGCCCTCAGTGGACCGGAACATGGCGCGATCCGCGGTTCAGCCCCCCCTCGGACGGCGGTCGACCGGAGAACGCCCTGAGCGGGACCGCGTACATGTCCAACACGGGAGGGTTCGCGATCCAGGTTCCGGCTGCCGAAGGCAAGATGCGGCTGTGGCGCAACACCTCCGTGGCCACGCTCCCGACGGGTGGGGTTGCCACGCTGGCGCCGGAGACCCTTGGGTACGAGTTTGACGAGGACCTCGACAACGGGTTCCGTCCGGCTGGGCTGGTTCGCCTGTCAACCACCACGCAGTCGGTTCCTCAGTACCTTCAGGACTACGGGTCGACCGTCGCGCCAGGTGTCGCAACGCATCACATGACCTTGTACAGGGCGTCGAGCGGTGCCCTGGTGTTCTCCACCGGAACGATCCAGTGGTCGTGGGGTCTGGATCCGGTGCACGACGGCACCAGCTACGCCGCGGACGCCCGGATGCAGCAGGCCACGATCAACGTCCTGGCTGATATGGGTACCCAGCCGGCCACACTGATGGCTGGGATGGTCGCAGCGTCGGCGTCCACAGACACACAGGCACCCTCGACGACGATCACCGCCCCAGCAAACGGGGCCGTGGTCAACGGTTCGACGCCGGTCGTTGTCACCGGGACGGCTGTGGACGCGGGCGGCGGCACTGTCGGCGGAGTAGAGGTCTCCGTCGACGGGGGTACTACCTGGCATCCGGCAACGGGGTTGGGCAGCTGGAGCTACCAGTTCATTCCGGCGGGTACCGGCACGATCAACGTCAAGGTCCGCGCCGTCGATGACTCGGGCAACCTGGAGACGCCCGGACCGGGTATCACGCTGACCTCGGCTTGCCCCTGCAACATTTTCGGCGGGAAGAGTCCGCAGCTGCCCATTTGGCAGGACGCGGGGGACCCGGCGTCGGTGGAGCTGGGGGTGCGGTTCTCCTCGTCGGTGAACGGGTTCGTGACTGGGGTGCGGTTCTACAAGGGTGGGGCGGCGAACGGGGGGACGCACACGGGGAGTTTGTGGTCGTCGTCTGGGTCGTTGTTGGCGA
>JBBSAJ010000029.1:0-36153 GCA_038252405.1 Actinomycetes bacterium
CCCAGTCGGAGTCAAGATCCCCGACGCCCAAATGACGACACTGCACGACACCGACGCACTGCACCGCCACGACTGGCACCCAGACTGGAACTACAGCCTCAACCCACCCCGGAACTGAGCGTGTTGATCATCGGCAAGCCCTTAGGTCGCCCTTCGGACCGCGTTAACCCTCATTCGGGTGGTTCCGGGTTTCGATGGCAACCGACCGGGCAGACCCCCTGCCGCCCGACGTTTCCTACGTGAGGACCTCACTACCCATGAACAAGACACTGCTCCGCAAGACCGTCGTCGGCGGTGTGGCGCTGCTGTCCCTCGGCGTGGCCTCCCCGGCCTTCGCCACGGACACCACTCCCCCCGCACCGTCGGGGACCGTGACGACGGCGCCACCCACCAGCAACCAGGACGTGACCCAGCTCAAGGCCCTGGTGACCGCGAAGATCACCGCCCGGCAGGCGGCGCTGGAGGCCAAGCTCGCCGCGCTCCCCGCCGCACCGACGGCGGAGATGACGGCGGACGAGATCGCGGCGAAGCGGGCCCTGATCTTGATCCTGCAGACGAAGCTCACCAACTTGCTGAACGCGGTCGACACCGCGCAGACCATCCCCGCGGTTCAGCAGGCGCTGCAGACCTACTGGGCGCCGAGCCTGGACGAGCTCAAGGCGCGGGTCAACGTGATGATCACCCACCAGCTGGCAGAGCTCGACGAGAAGATCCAGAAGGTTGCAGACTCGACAACTCTCACGGGTGACCAGAAGACCGCGAAGACCGCGGCCCTCACGGCTCAGAAGGACAAGCTGACGACGCTGCAGACCGACGTGAAGAACGCGATGTCCGTCGCGGACGTCAAGACTGTCCTGAAGGCCGTCGGCATCGGCGACGGCCGGCACAAGAAGAAGCACGACGGGGCGCACAGCTGGACCATGGACACCAAGCACGGCACGAAGGACCAGGGCCGGCACGGCGGCGGTCTCGGTCTCGGCCTCGGCCAGGGCCTCGGCAACCTGGGCGGCTTCGGTGGCCACGACTTCGGTCCGGCCGGCCACGGCCACTGACGCATAGCAGCCCACGACGCGGTGGCGCCCGGCCTCCCGGGCGCTACCGCGTCGTCGTCTTCGCCTCCTGGTAGGAGTACCGCTGCTCGGTCCACGGGTCGGCCAGGTTGTGGTAGCCGCGCTCCTCCCAGAAGCCGCGACGATCGGACAGCAGGTACTCGATGCCGCGCACCCACTTCGGGCCCTTCCAGGCGTAGCGGTGCGGCACGACCAGCCGCAGCGGGAACCCGTGCTCAGGGGTCAGCGGCTGACCGTTGTGGTGCGTGGCCAGGATCGTCGTCGGCAGCATGAGGTCCTCGATCGGCAGGTTCGCGCTGTAGCCGTACTCGGCCCAGACCAGCACGTGGGTCACGTCGGGGTGCGGCGGCGCCGTGGCCAGCACGGATCGCGTGAGGACGCCGCTCCACACGTTGCCCAGCACCGAGAACTTCGTGACGCAGTGCAGGTCCGCGACCACCTCGTCGACGGGCAGCTGGTCGAGGTCCTGGTAGCCGCAGCTCAGGTTCTGCCCACTTGCGGTGGCCCCGAAGATCCGCAGGTCCCACCGGTCAGGACGGAACTTGGGCACTGGACCGTAGTGCCGCGCCGGCCAGCCGCGCGCCACCGCCTGCCCCGGTGGCAGCCTGGTCTCCGAGCCGACCGCGCTCACCGTCGCAGTCTCGCAGAGGACCCTTGGCGGTCGGACGGGCACACCCATCGGGATGAGACGGCCGTCCGCATCGTGGACACCGACGACAGCGGGCGGTCGACCGCCTATGCTGACCGGGTGCAGCAGCACTGGTTCGCCTATGGCTTTCCCACCGGGGCTCCCCGGCGGGCGGCTGGCGGCTTGCGGTAGCCGCACCCGAACCACCCACTAGAGCCCCGGACCCGTCCGGGGCTCTTTGCGTGTCAGGAGAAGGTCATGGTCGTGGTGATGTCGCCCGAGGCGACCGACGCGGACGTCGACGCCGTGGTGGCACGGGTCGAGGGCGCAGGCGGCACCGCCTTCGTCAGCCGCGGGGTCACCCGCACCATCATCGGGCTGGTCGGCGACATCGAGCAGTTCCAGGCGCTCGAGCTGCGTGGCCTGCCGGGCGTGAGCGACGTCGTGCGGATCTCGGTGCCCTACAAGCTGGTCTCCCGCCAGCACCACCCCGACATGACGACCGTGTGGGTGGGCTCCACCGGGCGGCGGGTGCCGATCGGGCCGGACACGTTCACGCTGATCGCGGGACCCTGCGCCGTGGAGACACCGCAGCAGACCCTCGAGGCCGCCGAGATGGCCAAGGCAGCCGGGGCCACCCTGCTGCGTGGCGGCGCGTTCAAGCCGCGCAGCTCGCCTTACGCGTTCCAGGGCCTCGGCGAGGAGGGGCTGCGGATCCTGGCCGACGTGCGGGAGGCGACCGGCCTGCCGATCGTCACCGAGGTGGTCGACCCCGGTGATGTCGAGCGGGTGGCCGAGTACGCGGACATGTTGCAGGTGGGCACCCGCAACATGGCCAACTTCACCCTGCTGCAGGCCGTCGGGTCGGTGGGCAAGCCGGTCATGCTCAAGCGCGGCATGCAGGCGACCATCGAGGAGTGGCTGATGGCGGCCGAGTACATCGCCCAGCGCGGGAACCTGGACATCGTGCTGTGCGAGCGAGGCATCCGCACGTTCGAGACCGCCACCCGGAACACGCTGGACATCTCGGCGGTGCCGGTCGCACACGGGCTGTCGCACCTGCCCGTCGTTGTCGACCCGTCACACTCCGGTGGGCGCCGGGACCTCGTCGTCCCGCTGTCCAGGGCCGCGATCGCGGTCGGCGCGGACGGGATCATCGTCGACGTCCACCCCGACCCGGAGCACGCGCTCGTCGACGGGCCGCAGGCATTGATGAACGGGGACCTGCGGGCCCTCGCGGCCGCCGTCCGGCAGCTGCCGCCGCTCCTGGGCCGCCGCCCGGCCGGAGACACCGACCGCCGTTGACACCGGCCGGTCAGACGGCGCGCTCGTGGGCGAGCAGCCACTCCTTGACCGGCAGTCCGTAGTAGTAGCCACCGAGCGTGCCGTCGCTGCGGACGACCCGGTGGCACGGGACGAACGGGGCCACCACGTTGCGGGCGCAGCCGCTCCCGGCGGCCCGGACCGCGGTGGGGCGGCCGGCCTTGGTGGCCAGCTCGGCGTACGTCCAGGTCTGCCCGGCCGGGATCTGCCGCATGGCCCGCCAGACCTCCTGCCGGAACGGCCGCCCGGGCTGGCTGACCTGGACGTCGTCCAGGGCGGACAGGTCGCCGTCCAGGTAGGCCCGGGCGGCGGCCGTCACCGGCCCGAGGTCGCGACGCTCGCGCAGCCCGACGGCCCGCAGCTCGGGCGCGAGCCGCGGCGCCAGGTCGGGTGCGGAGGCGAATCCCGAGGCCACCACGACGCCGTCCAGGACGATGATCCCCCACAGGCCGACCGGGGTGCTGAGCGTGGTGCTGTCGAGCGGCTGCCTCGGCGCGTTCATCGGGTCTCCTGGCGGCTCGGGGGGACGGGGACGAGGTCGGCGGCGCCGGCCCACAGGTGGAGGGCGACGTAGGAGCGCCAGGGGCGCAGCCGGTCCGGCTGGAGACCGTGCCGCTGCACCTCGCGGCGCAGCACGAGGTCGGTGGCCGGCCAGGCGTCGGGGTCGGCCAGCGCGCGCATCGCGACGTACTCGACGGTCCACGGCCCGACTCCGGGGATGTCGAGCAGCCGGGCCCGGGTCGCGGCCCGGTCGGCGCCGGGGTCCAGCCGCAGCTCGCCCACGGCGACGGCCGCGCTCAGCTCGCGCAGCGCCCGCTGGCGCGCACCGGTGAGGCCCACCCGGCCCAGGTCGGCGTCGGCCAGCGCCTCGGCCACCGGGAACGCCGCCGTCAGCCCGTCCTCGGGCTGCGACAGCGGCTCGCCGAACGCAGCGACCAGCCGGCCCGCGAGCGTCCGAGCACCCGCAACCGAGACCTGCTGGCCCAGCACGGCGCGCACCGCGAGCTCGAAGCCGTCCACGGCGCCGGGCACCCGCAGCCCGGGCCGGGCCGCCACGAGCCCGCCCAGCGCCGGCTCGGCACCCAGCACGGCGTCCACGGCGTCCGGCTCGGCGTCCAGGTCGAGCAGCCGGCGCAGACCGGCCACGGCCCCGGCCAGGTCGCTCAGCCGGGGCAGCCGGACCTCGGCCAGCACGTGCCCCGCGCCCGGCATCGGCCGAACCGACACCAGGGCCGGGCCGCCCGGAGTGGCCACGACCCGGCGCAGTCTCCCGGCGTCGCCCACCTCCACACCGGGGACGGCGCGGGCCGCCAGGAAGCCGAGCAGCGGTCCGGCCGCGAACGGCTCCCGGTGCACCAGGCGCAGCACCAGCGCGCCGCCGGGCGCGCGGGCCGCGGCCTCCGGATCGGGGCGCCGGCGCAGCTGGGACGGCGGGCAGCCGAACTCCGCGCGCATCACGTCGTTGAACTGCCGCAGGCTGGCGAAGCCGGCCGCGAACGCGACGTCGACCATCGGCAGCGGGGTCTGGTCGATGAGCAGCCGGGCGGTCTGCGCCCGCCGGGTCCTGGCCAGCGCCAGCGGCCCGGCGCCCACCTCCGTCACCAGCGTGCGGTTCAGGTGCCGCTCGCTCACCGCGAGCCGCCGAGCCAGGCCGGACACCCCCTGCTCGTCCACGGCCCCGGCCGTGATCAGCCGCAGCGCCCGCCCGGCGAGGTCGCCGCGGTGGTCCCACTCCCGCGACCCGGGCAGCGCGTCCGGGCGGCACAGCCGGCAGGCCCGGAACCCGGCCGCCACCGCGGCGCCCGGCGTCCGGTAGAAGCGGCGGTTCTCCCGCTTCGGCCGCCGCGCCGGGCAGGACGGCCGGCAGTAGATGCCCGTGGACGTGACGCCGAGGAACACCCGACCGTCGAAGCGCGGGTCACGGCTGTCCACCGCCCGGTGCCAGGCCTCGACGTCCCACTCGCTCGTCGTCACGCGTCCCAGTGTGCGGCCCACGAGCGGACCGGACTAGCGGGAATCAGACCAGCGGACACCTCAGCGCGCGAGCATCTCCGCGACCAGGAACGCCAGCTCGATCGACTGCTCCCTGTTCAGCCGCGGGTCGCACGCGGTCTCGTAGCGCGGCTCGAGATGGTGCTCCTCGGTCCCCAGCGCGCCACCGAGGCACTCCGTGACGTCGTCCCCCGTGAGCTCCACGTGGATGCCACCGGGGACGGTGCCCAGCGACCGGTGAACCTCGAAGAAGCCGCGGACCTCCTCCACGACGTCCTCGAACAGCCGGGTCTTCACCCCGGACGCCGTCTCGCGGGTGTTGCCGTGCATCGGGTCGCAGATCCACACGACCTCGGCGCCGGACGCGTTGACCTTCTCCACGATCGGCGGCAGCAGCTCGCGCACCCGTCCGGCGCCCATGCGGGCGATCAGCGTGAGCCGGCCCGGCTCACGGTCCGGGTCGAGCCGGTTGACGAGCGCGAGCACCTCCTCCGGGGAGGCGGACGGCCCGATCTTCAGCCCGATCGGGTTGCGGATCCGGGCCGCGAAGTCGACGTGCGCGCCGTCGAGCGACCGGGTGCGGTCCCCGATCCAGACGAAGTGCCCGGCCACGTCGTAGGGCAGCCCGGTCCGCGAGTCGATGCGGGTGAGGGCCTGCTCGTAGTCGAGCACGAGCGCCTCGTGCCCGGCGTACAGGTCGACCCGCTGGAACTCCTCCGGGTCGGCGCCGCACGCGTGCATGAACGCCATGGCCCGGTCGATCTCGCCGGCCAGCCGCTCGTAGCGCTGCCCGGCCGCACTGTCCCGGACGAAGTCCTGGTTCCACGCGTGCACCTGCTGCAGCGCCGCGTAGCCGCCCTGCGTGAACGCCCGCACCAGGTTCAGCGTCGCGGCCGAGTGATGGTAGGCGGCCACCATCCGGGCCGGGTCGGGCCGACGCAGCTCCGGGGTGAACGCGAGGCCGTTGACCATGTCGCCGCGGTACACCGGCAGGGACAGCCCGTCCCTGGCCTCCAGCGGGCTGGAGCGAGGCTTGCCGTACTGGCCGGCGATCCGGCCGACCTTGACCACCGGCAGCGCGGCGCCGTACGTCAGCACGATCGCCATCTGCAGCACGGTGCGCAGCTTGGCCCGGATCGCGTCCGCCCCGACGCCGTCGAACGTCTCGGCACAGTCGCCGCCCTGCAGCACGAAAGCCTTCCCGCGCGCCGCGAGCGCCAGCCGCTCGCGCAGCTGGTCGCACTCCCCCGCGAAGACGAGCGGCGGCAGGCCGCGCAGCGTCGCGACGGCCTCGTCGCGCGCGGCCGGGTCGGGCCACTCGGGCTGCTGGGCGGCCGGCAGGTCGGGCCAGGTCAGGTCGGGCACCCCACGAGGGTACGACCCGCCGGGCCCGGGCACCTCTCCCGGCTGGTCCCGCGGCTCAGCCGAAGAACACCTTGAACTCGTCGTACAGCGCCCGCGGCACGGTCTTCAGCTCGGTCGTGGCCGCGGCCAGCGGTACCCGGACGATGTCGGCGCCCTGCAGCGCGACCATCTTCCCCCAGTCGCCCTCGTGCACCGCGTCGATGGCGGCCAGCCCGAAGCGGGTGGCCAGCCACCGGTCCCGGGCGGTCGGCGTGCCGCCGCGCTGCACGTGCCCGAGCACCGTGGTGCGGGCCTCCTTGCCGGTGCGCCGCTCGATCTCCTGGGCCAGCCACTCGCCGATCCCGGACAGCCGCACGTGCCCGAACGCGTCGAGCGGGGCGTCCTTGGTGATCAGGTCGCCGTCGCTGGGCAGCGCGCCCTCGGCCACGCAGATGATCGGCGCGTAGTTGGTCTGGAACCGGTGCTCGACCCAGCCGCAGACCTCGTCGATGTCGAACGGCTCCTCCGGGATGAGGATGATGTTCGCGCCGCCGGCGACGCCGGAGTGCAGCGCGATCCAGCCGGCGTGGCGGCCCATCACCTCGACGACGAGCGCCCGGTGGTGCGACTCGGCCGTGGTGTGCAGCCGGTCGATGGCCTCGGTGGCGATGCCCACAGCCGTGTCGAAGCCGAACGTGTAGTCGGTCGCGTTGAGGTCGTTGTCGATGGTCTTGGGGACGCCGACGACGTGCACGCCCAGGGTGTCCAGCTGGGTGGCCACGCCGAGGGTGTCCTCACCGCCGATGGCGATCAGCGCATCCACGCCCTGGGCGGCCAGGTTCTGCTCGATCCGGTCGACACCACCCTCGATCTTGATCGGGTTGGTCCGCGACGAGCCGAGGATGGTGCCGCCCCGGGGCAGGATCCCGCGCACGGCCGCGACGTCCAGCGGCATCGTCAGCCCCTCGAGCGGGCCCTTCCAGCCGTCCCGGTAGCCCACGAACTCGTGGCCGTACTCCTCGGTGCCCTTGCGGACCACGCTGCGGATCACCGCGTTGAGCCCGGGACAGTCCCCGCCGCCCGTGAGTACCCCGATCCGCATGGCTCGCTCCTTCGCACCGCACCGATTTGTTGGCGCTCCCATCCAACCACCGCACCCCCTCCGCATGAAGGGCACCTTCTGTGCGCACTGACGCAGAAGTACGCCCTTCATCCACCCCGCCCGAGGTCCGGACGCCGGCGATGAAGGGCGGCTTTGTGCGATGGTGCGCACAGAAGGTGCCCTTCATGCAGAAGGGGGGTTCTAGGCTCCGGACATGACGTTCTCGATCGTTGCGCGCAGCGGCGACGGCGCCCAGTTCGGCGTGGCCGTCGCCTCGAAGTTCCTCGCCGTCGGGGCGGCCGTGCCGGCGGCGAGCGCGGGGGTCGGCGCCATCGCCACCCAGGCGTTCGTGAACCTGACCTACCGACCGGTCGGCCTGCAGCTGCTGGCCGACGGCGCCAGCGCGGCCGACACGCTGGCCGCGCTGACCGTCGGGGACCGGCTGAGCGAGCAGCGACAGGCCGGCGTCGTCGGCGCCTCGGGCGACGGCGCGACGTTCACCGGAGCCGGGTGCTTCCCCTGGGCCGGCGGGGCGACCGGGGACGGCTACGCGATCCAGGGCAACATCCTCACCGGCCCGCAGGTCGTGGCCGACATGCAGCAGGCGTTCCTCGCGACCGGCGGCGGAGAGCCGCTGGCCAACCGGCTGCTCGCCGCGCTGACCGCTGGGGACCGGGCCGGCGGCGACCGGCGCGGCCGGCAGAGCGCCGCGCTGCTCGTCGTCTCCCCCGGCGGCGGGTACGGCGGGGGCAGTGACGTGCTGGTCGACCTGCGGGTCGACGACCACCCGGACCCGGTGACCGAGCTGGCCCGGCTGCTCGACCTGCACCGGCTGTACTTCGAGCGCCCGGACCCCGCCGACTGCCTGCCCCTGGACGGCGCGCTGGCCGACGAGGTCCGCACCCGGCTGGTGGCGCTCGGCTACGAGCGGCCGGAGCTGGACGCCGCACTCGCCGCCTGGGCCGGCGTGGAGAACCTCGAGGAGCGGCTGGTGCCCGGCCGGATCGACCCGCTCGTGCTCGAGCAGCTGCGGGGCCAACCGTGAGCGTGCTGGCGGTCGACGCCGGAACGACCGGGGTCACCGCACTGCTGGTGACCCACGACGGCCGGGTCGCCGCCCGCGGCTACCAGGAGTTCGCCCAGCACTTCCCGGCCGGCGGCTGGGTGGAGCACGCGCCCGAGGAGATCTGGTCGGCCACCCTCGAAGCGGTGAGCGCGGCGCTCGCGGCCGGCGCCGCGTCGGGCGTGGCGCCGCCCACCGCCGTGGGCATCACCAACCAGCGCGAGACCGTGGTGCTGTGGGACCGCGAGACGCTCGGCGCGGCCCGGCGCGCGATCGTGTGGCAGGACCGGCGCACCGCGAGCATCTGCGAGGAGCTGCGCGCGGCCGGCCACGAGCCGCGGGTGGCCGAGCTCACCGGCTTGCGGCTGGACCCGTACTTCTCGGCCACCAAGCTGACCTGGCTGGCCCGCCACGAGCCGCACACCTGGGCGGGGGTCGTGTCCGGCCGGACGGCGGTCGGCACGGTGGACTCCTACCTGGTGGCCCGGATGACCCGCGGCCTGCACCACGTCACCGACGCGTCCAACGCCTCGCGCACCCTGCTGTTCGACCTGGCCACCGGCACCTGGTCGGCGGAGCTGTGCGAGCTGTTCGGCGTCCCGGTCTCGGCACTGCCCGAGGTCGTGCCGTCGTACGGCGTCATCGGCCACACCGACCCCACGGCCTTCCTGGGCCTGGACCTGCCGATCGCCGGGATCGCCGGTGACCAGCAGGCCGCCATGTTCGGACAGACCTGCTACGCCCCCGGTGCCAGCAAGTGCACCTACGGCACCGGCTCCTTCATCCTGGTCAACACCGGCAGTGAGCGGGTGCTCTCGCAGCGGGGGCTGCTCACCACGGTCGCGTGGGGCCACCCGGACGGTCGGCTCGAGTACGCCCTGGAGGGGTCGATCTTCGTCACCGGCGCCGCGGTGCAGTGGCTGCGCGACGGCCTCCAGCTGGTCGGCAGCGCCGCGGAGACCGAGCCGATCGCGCGCACCGTCCCCGACTCCGGCGGCGTGGTGTTCGTCCCGGCGCTGACCGGTCTGGGCGCGCCGGACTGGGACCCCTCGGCCCGCGGCCTGATCATCGGCCTCACCCGCGGAACCACCCGGGCGCACCTCGTGCGGGCCACCCTTGAGGCCATCGCGTTCGAGGTCCGCGACGTGGTCGACCTGATGACCGGAGAGGCGCGGGTGCACCTGCCGGTGCTGGCGGTGGACGGCGGCGCAGCAGCGAACGACCTGCTGTGCCAGCTGCAGGCCGACCAGCTCGGCGTGCCCGTCGTCCGTCCTGAGGTGCTCGAGACGACCGGGCTGGGGGCCGCGTTCCTCGCCGGGCTGGGCACCGGGGTGTGGTCGTCGACGGACGAGCTGGCCGCCACCTGGCGGGAGGACCGCCGCTTCGAGCCGGGCGTCAGGGACGACGCGGCGCACCGGCGGTGGCGGGCGGCCGTGGAGCGGGCGAAGGGGTGGCCGGCGGCCGAGGGGTGACGGCCGAGGAGTGCTCAGGCCGCCGGCTGGACCGGCTCTTGCGCAGTCTCGACCGGGTGGTGCCCCGGCACCCGGCCCGCGGCGATCTCGGCCTTGGCCTTCGTCGCGTACATGTCGACGTACTCCTGGCCGGACAGGGTCATGAGCTCGTACATGACCTCGTCGGTGATCGACCGCAGCACGAACCGGTCGGACTCCATGCCCTCGTAGCGGGAGAAGTCCAGCGGCGCACCGATCCTGATGCCGACCCGCATGATCTTGGGGAACACCTTGCCGGGCGGTTGGATCTTCTCGGTGTCGATCATGGCCACGGGGAGCACCGGGACGTGCGCCTCGAGCGCCATCCGCGCGAGGCCGGTCTTGCCCCGGTACAGCCGGCCGTCGGCCGAGCGGGTGCCCTCGGGGTAGATGCCGAGCAGCTCGCCCTTGGCCAGCAGCGCCAGCCCGGTGCGCATGGCCGCCTCGCTGGCCTTGCCACCGGAGCGGTCCACCGGCACCTGGCCGACGCCCTTGAAGAAGACGGCCTTGGCCCGGCCCTTGGGACCCTTGCCGGTGAAGTAGTCGGCCTTCGCCAAGAAGGTGATCCGGCGGGGCAGCACGAGCGGCAGGAAGATCGAGTCGGAGAAGGACAGGTGGTTGCTGGCGAGGATCGCGCCACCCTCTGTCGGCACGTTCTCCAGGCCCTCGACCCAGGGCCGGAAGAACAGCCGCAGGATGGGACCGAGGATCACCCGCTTGAGCAGCCAGTAGAACACGGTCACCTCCTCACCGGTCGACGTGCGACGATGCGACAGACGATGCGACACAGGTCACACGTACGGGACGACCCTAGCCGCTCTAACGTTCCTGGAGGCACCGTGCCACTCATCTCCGGCGCCGAGCCGTACAGCCACGACGGTGGCGAGGTCGGCGTCCTCGTCCTGCACGGCTTCACCGGCTCGCCGAAGTCGATGCGGCCGTGGGCCGAGCACCTGGCCGCCGAGGGCTTCACCGTCCGGCTGCCGCGGCTGCCCGGGCACGGCACCACCTGGCAGGAGATGAGCCTGACCCGCTGGGACGACTGGTACGCCGAGGTGAACCGCGCGTTCGACGAGCTCGCGGCCCGGTGCTCGAGCGTCTTCGTCACGGGCCTGTCGATGGGCGGCAGCCTGGCGCTGCGCCTCGCCGAGACCAAGGGCGACTCGGTCGCCGGGTTGGTCCTGGTCAACCCGGCGGTGCACAGCGAGAACAAGGCGTTCGTCGCGCTGCCGGTGCTCAAGCACGTCGTGAAGGCCCTCAACGGCATCGGCAACGACATCGCCATGCCTGGTCAGGACGAGGGCTGCTACGACAAGGTCCCGCTGAAGGCACTCGCCTCGATGTCCGACGCCTGGCGAACGGTCAAGGCCGACCTGGGCCGCATCAGCGCTCCCTTGCTGCTGTTCCACAGCCGCCAGGACCACGTGGTGGAGCCGTCCAACACCGCCTACATCCTCGGCCACATCGGGTCGTCGGACGTCGAGGACCGCGAGCTGCTGCGCAGCTACCACGTGGCGACCCTGGACTACGACGCGCCGGACATCTTCGCGGGTAGCGTCGAGTTCATCCGCAAGCACGCCCCCGCCCCGGCGGGCTGACCGGGAGGAGTCCGCGGTGCGTGGCAACGGGCTGACCGCGGCGTCGTACGTCGCGATCACCGACCTGGACGCCGGCTCTGCTGATGCCGCCCTGGCGGCGCTGCGGGACGCCGGCATCGCCGCCTACGCGACGCCGCTCCCCCGTACCGCCCCCGGGACACCGCTGGACCGGCTGCACGTGGACGCCGACGCCGAGGGCCGGGCCCGTACGCTCGTCGGCGCGGACCGCCCGTCGCCGCCGTCCGCCCCCCGCGAGCCCGACATCGAGGCGCTGTTCGCCAGCATCGTGGCCGACTACGACGCCCCGGCCATCGACCCGGTGCCGTCCTGGCCGGCGAGCGAGGACCTCTGGGACGCCGGGGGGGCCCACCGAGAGCAGCCGTCACCAGGCGGCGATGGCTGGCCGGAGGTCCCGACCACCGAGCCGGCCGAGGTCCGTGGCGAGGAGGAGCGGTACGTCCCGCCGCCGCCCCCGCCGCTGCCGGAGACCACGGCGGCCACCCGGTTCGCCTGGGCCGGGGCGCTCGGCGGTCCGGGCGTGTTCGTGCTGGCGACGCTGCTGGGCTGGCAGCTCGACGGCTGGCTGCTGCTGGTCTCGGCCGTCGCGTTCCTGGCCGGCTTCGGCTACCTCGTCTCCCGGCTCAAGGACCGCGACACCGACGACCCGGACGACGGTGCGGTGGTCTGAGCCGCACCCGGTCTGGCAGGCTGCACGGTCGTGACGGTCAGCGAGGTCATCGAGGTCCAGGGCCACATCATCGACGCGGGGACGCTCACCCGGCTGCTCGACGACGTCCTGGAGCTGGGCACCGACTACACGATCGAGCGGTTCGACGTCGGCAAGCACCCGGACGACTCGTCGTACGCGCGGATCCGGGTGGTCGCAGCGACCGACGACCTGCTGCAGCAGCTGCTGTCACGGCTGCAGAGCTACGGCGCCAACCTGGTCGACGTCGGGGAGGCGCTGCTGCGCGAGGCCGAGACCGACGGGGTGTTCCCCGACGACTTCTACTCCACGACCAACCTGGTCACCCAGGTCCGGCTGGGCGGTCGCTGGCTGACCGTGCCGCAGCCGGAGATGGACTGCGGCCTGGTCGTGACGGCGGACGAGGCGTCGGTGCGCACGGTGCCGGTGAGCGACGTGCGGCGCGGCGACCGCGTCGTGTGCGGCTCGCACGGGGTGAAGGTCGTCATGGACCCGAAGCCGACGGCCGACGAGAGCGTCTTCGAGTTCATGAACTCGGTGGTGTCCAGCGAGAAGCCGCAGGCCCTGCAGGTCCGCCAGATCGCCCAGCAGATGCGCGACGTCAAGGCCGCCGGGCACCGGATCTTGTGGGTCGGCGGGCCGGCCGTGGTGCACACCGGCGCGGCGCCGGCCATGTCCGCGCTGATCACGGCCGGCTACGTGGACGTGCTGTTCGCCGGCAACGCGCTGGCCACCCACGACATCGAGTCGTCCCTGTACGGCACCTCGCTCGGGGTGGACCTGTCCAAGGGCTCCGGTGTGGAGCACGGGCACGAGCACCACATCCGGGCGATCAACCGGATCCGCAAGGCCGGCTCGATCGCGGCGGCCGTCGAGCAGGGGGTGCTCACCTCCGGTGTCATGCACGACCTGGTGACAGCCGGCAAACCGTTCGTGCTGGTCGGGTCGGTGCGGGACGACGGCCCGCTGCCGGACGTCTACACCGACGTGATCGAGGGCCAGCGGGCGATGCGCGCCCAGCTGCCCGGAGTCGGCTACGCGATCATGGTGGCGACCATGCTGCACGCGATCGCCACGGGCAACATCCTGCCGGCGTCCGTCCCGCTGGTCTGCGTGGACATCAACCCGGCGACGGTCACCAAGCTGTCCGACCGCGGTAGCGCACAGGCCACCGGCGTCGTCACCGACATCGGGCTGTTCCTCGAGCAGCTGGCCCAGGAGCTGACCGGCTACCGAGCGTCCTGACACCCCGGATGTGAGCGACCTCACCGGCCGATCGGGATCATGAGGTCGGTCACGCAGCGTTACGACTGGGACAATCGGAGTGCGGGGAGTCGCCCCGCACCGTCGATCACGTAAGGAATGTGGTTTCTGTGTCCCGCCAGTACAGGCCGGCCAGCCTTCTCGCCGCCGGACTTCTGGAGTCGTCCCTCGGTCTCCCGCACCGCCGCAGCCACCGCAGCCTGCGGCGGCGCCTGTCCCGGCGCTAGCTCACCCGGGCCAGGTCCGCGGCGCCGACGAGCCCGGCCTCGTTGCCGAGCTCGGCCGCGACGATCTCGGGGAACGGGCGGATGCCCGCCCCCACGAGATAGGTGCGGTAGGCGTCGCGGGCCGGGCCGAGCAGCAGCTCACCGGCCTCGGACACACCCCCACCGATCACGAAGCAGCCCGGGTCGAGGACCGCGGCCAGCTCGGCCAGGCCACGCCCGAGCCACTGGCCGATCTCCGAGAACGCGGCCAGCGCCACCGGGTCACCGCCCTCGGCGGCCAGGCTGATGTGCTTGCCGGACACGCCCTCCGGCGTCTCGTCGCCCAGGGACAGCAGCAGCTGCGCCCCGGCCCGGTCCTCGGCGGCCCGGGTGCGGGCCTCCCGCAGCAGCGCGTTGCCGCTGGCGTACTGCTCCCAGCAGCCGCGCCGGCCGCACGCACACAGCCGCCCTCCGGACTCGAGGACCAGGTGGCCGATCTCGCCGGCCAGGCCGAACCGGCCGCGGCGCAGCGTCCCTCCCAGGACCAGCCCGCCACCGATCCCGGTGCCGACCGTCACCACGACGACCTCGTCGCGGCCGCGGGCCGCCCCGAACCGGTACTCGGCCCAGGCCGCCGCGTTGGCGTCGTTCTCGACGACGACCGGCAGTCCGGTCAGCCCGGCCAGCTGGGCTCCCAGCGGCAGGTCGTGCCAGGCCAGGTTGGGCGCGAACCGGACCACCGAGCGGGTCTCGTCGACCAGCCCGGGGGCCCCCACGCCCACCGCGACCACCGGGTAGGTCTCGGCCAGCTCGGACACCAGCTCGGCGATCACCTGCTCGGTCGCACCGGTCTGCTGGGCCGCGCTGGACCGACGGCGCCGGACCAGCACCACGCCGTCCTCGTCCACGACGCCGGCGGCGACCTTGGTGCCGCCGACGTCCACTCCCACGGTGAGGCTCATCCGATGTCGATCCGTTCGACGGGGGCCGCCCGGCGCGCCGACCACTCACGCTCGTGGGCGACGACGGCGGCTCGGACGGCGGCCAGCAGCGACGCAGCAGCGTCCGCGAGGTGCTCGGCGACCTCGGGCCGGGTGGCCCGCACCAGCCCGATCAGCTGGCAGACCGGGCACAGCTGGCACTCCGCCGAGCCGGTCGCGATGTGCTCCCCGACGGAGGTCGCCCCGCTCCCGGCGCTGCGCTTGGCCCAGTCCTGCACGGCCTCGAACAGCCGGGCGGCCTCCTCGGCGGCACTGCCGAGACCCGGACCGGGCGCGGCGCCGCTGCTCGGGGTGGTCACAGGCCCATCCACAGCGCCGGGTCCGGCTCGAACCTGATCCGTAGCCGGCCGTCCCGCAGCGCGGCCCCCACGACCGTGCAGCGACGCAGCGCGCTCGGCAGGGCGAGCACCCGCCGCGAGGAGCCCACCGTGACGATCAGCTCGTCGCCCTTGCGGACCAGCCCGGTGTCCGCCTTGTCGGCGAACGGCAGCGCCAGCGAGAGCACGAACTCCTCCCCCGACCGCTCGACGGTCAGCAGCTCGGGCAGGACCGGCTCGGCGAACGCGTCGACGTCCGCGCCATACGCCGCCTCCGCGAACTCGACCAGCGCGCGCAACCCCACCGGCTCGCTGGCCTGGTAGGGCGAGCGGTACACCGGCAGTGGCCCGAACGACGCCTCGATCTCGGCCAGCTGCTCGCCCTGCGCCCGCACCCACTGCTGCCGCCACGGGTCCGCGCCGTCGGCCGGGAAGACCCGGTTGGCGACCACCGCGTCCACCGTGTAGCCGTGCAGGGACAGCGAGGTCAGGGTGCGCCGGGCCTCGGCCACGACGACCGACTCGGGGGTGAGGACCAGCCGGACCGACGTGGCCGGGTCGGTGAGCACTTCGCGCACCTCGCCCAGCTCGGTGTGCAGCCGCTCGACAGCGTCGAAGACCTTGTCCCGGGGCATCGGGACGCCGGCCACCCGCCCGAGCACCGGCCGCAGCGACCGGACCACCCGCCGCTCCATGGGGAACACCCGGTCCATGTACCAGCCGAGCGCCTCCGGCAGGGCCAGCAGCCGCAGCGTCTCGGCCGTGGGTGCGCAGTCGACGACCACGAGGTCCCAGCGGCCCGAGCGCACCTGGTCGCGCACCTCGAGCAGCGCGAGGACCTCCTCGGCGCCCGGCAGCATGGTCAGCTCCTCGGCCTCGATCGGGTCGACCCCGGCGGTGTCCAGGACGGCGAGCAGGTACTCCTGGATCTCCCGCCAGCTGCTCTCGAAGCGGCGCTGCACGTCGACCTGCTGGCCGAACAGCCCGTCGGCCAGCTCGGTGGGCTCGCCGCCGATGGGCGCGTCGAGCGCGTCGGCCAGCGAGTGGGCCGCGTCGGTGGACAGCACGAGGGTCTTCAGCCCGCGCGAGGCGGCCAGCGCAGCCGTGCCAGCGGCGGCGGTGGTCTTCCCGACCCCGCCCTTGCCGGTGAACAGCAGGACACGCATGGGGCCCCACGCTACCGGTCGGCGGGGCCGGTGGGATCAGCCCTCGACGCGCTGCTTGAGCCCCTTGAGCGCCCGGTCGATGATCACTTTCTCGGCCTTGCGCTTGATCATGCCGATCATCGGGATCTTGACGTCCACCGACAGCCGGTAGGACACCTCGGTCCCGCCGTCGACGGCGCCGAGCAGGTACACGCCGTCCATGGTCTTGAGGATCTCGCCGCGGACCAGGCTCCAGCGCAGCTCGGTGTCGCTGACCCAGTCGTACTCCAGGACGTAGTCGTCCTTGATCGCGCCGGCGTCCAGGATGAAGCGGACCTCTGCGGGCAGGTCGGTGTCCTCGAAGATGCTGAGCACCTCGACGAGCTTCACCTCGTCGTTCCACTCGGGGTAGGACTCGAAGTCGGTGATCACGCCCATCACGTCGCCCGTCGAGGCGGCGACGACGATGCTCGACTCGGTCTGGTCCGCCATGCTCCTGCGCCCTCCGGCTCATCGGTGGCCCGCAGCCTAGCCTCCCTCACCCCTCCTCGAAGAGGGGCAGGGTCAGCCGAAGAGGGTGCCGAGGACCAGCATCGAGATCAGTCCGATGGCCGTGATCAGCACCATCCCGCCGGCGATCACCACGGTCTTGGACGACTTGGTGCTCAGCCGTCCCGGGAGCTCGTTGAGGAGCGGGTCGGTGTGCTCGGCCGCCAGGAGGGCGAACATCGCGTCGATGTCGACGTCCTCGAGGGACTGCACCGGAGGCGCTGGCTCGGCGAGATCAGCCACCTCGACCCGCTCGGCGGTCTCGGCCGACTCCATGGTCTGCACGGACGCGCCACGGGCGTGCCGGGCATGCCGACGGTGTCCGGGAGCCGGCTCGACCGGCACCGGGACCGGCTGTGCGACCGGCCGCTCCTCCGGGGGCCGCAGGTCGGCGTGGCACAGCGTGCACCAGGACGAGCCCGCCCGCACCAGGGCGCTGCACTGCGGGCAGCGTGGATCAGTCACCCTCACGGGTTAATGGTTCGGCAGCCTCGGGCGGCGGCTTGACCCCGGTCCGCGGGGTTCCGGGGGGCCGGCCGGCCTCCAGCTCGTCCTTGAGCGCGTTCACCGAGCGCTTCCACGCCAGCGCGTGCCGCCGGCGGATCCGGTCGGCCAGCCGCGCCAGTTTCGCCGGATCGCCCTCGACCGCCTCGGTCCGGCTGCCGGGTCGGGTCGGGTCGGCCCGCAGGTAGTGGTGGACGACGACGCCGTCACCGAACGGCTCCAGCCAGATCTCGGCCGACCCGATGAGGTGGCCGGTCACCGACCAGCGCACCCCCTGCGCACCGCGGTCCATGAACACGGTGAGCTGAAGGTCAGGCCACCAGTCGTGCCACCGCTGCGGTTGATGGACCACCGCGGCCAGCTCGCTCGGTGCGGCGACGATGAAGGTCTCGTCGATGAGGTCGACCCAGGGCACGGCAAGAGCATGCCAGGCCGAGCCCGAGGCCCTAGTTTGGTGCGACCACGACAGCCCAATCGGGAGGCCGCGACCGTGCACGAGTTCAGCGTCCCCGCCGCAGCAGCGGTGCCCAGCGATCGCAACCTGTCTGACCTGGTGTACGGCAACGCCGTTCGCACCCCGCACCGGGTGCAGTTCCGGCGCAAGGTCGGCGACCGGTGGCAGGACGTCACCTCGCGGCAGTTCCTGACCGAGGTGACCGACCTGGCGAAGGGGCTGATGGCCTCGGGGGTCGGCCCCGGCGACCGGGTGGGCATCATGTCCCGCACCCGCTACGAGTGGACCCTCGCCGACTTCGCGCTGTGGGCCGCCGGCGCGGTGCCGGTGCCGATCTACGAGACCTCCTCGGCCGAGCAGGTGGAGTGGATCCTGGCCGACTCCGGCGCGGTCGGCTGCTTCGTCGAGCACGAGGAGCACGAGCGGACGGTCACCGAGGTGTTGGCCGCGGTCCCCAACGTCCGCAGCGTGTGGCGGATCGACTCGGGCGCGATCGACGTGCTGGTTCGCTCGGGGGCCGAGCTGCCCGACGCCGACGTCGAGGAGCGCCGACGCACGCTGACAGCCGACAGCCTGGCCACTTTGATCTACACCTCCGGGACCACCGGTCGACCCAAGGGCTGCGAGCTGACCCACCGCAACATGCTGGCCGACGTGACCAACGTCGTCGCCGGTCTCGGCGAGGTCTTCGGGCCCGGCAAGTCGACGCTGCTGTTCATCCCGCTGGCGCACGTGTTCGGCCGGCTGATCCAGGTGGGCTGCGTCCATGCCGGGGTCGTCCTCGGTCACACCGCGGACGCCGCCGCGCTGCTGGACGACCTGGCCAGCTTCCGGCCGACGTTCATCCTCTCCGTGCCTCGCGTGTTCGAGAAGGTCTACAACGGCGCCCAGGCCAAGGCCACCGCCGAGGGCAAGGGCAGGATCTTCGAGCGGGCCGCGGCCGTCGCCGTCGCCCACAGCGAGGGGCTGGACTCCGGCGGCCCAGGCCTTGGGGTCCGACTGCAGCACGGGCTGTTCGACCGGCTCGTCTACAGCAAGCTGCGGGAGCGCATGGGCGGACGGATCGAGTACGCCGTGTCGGGCGGCGCACCGCTGGGTGCCCGGCTGGGCCACTTCTTCCGCGGCGCCGGGATCACCATCCTGGAGGGCTACGGCCTCACCGAGACCTCGGCGGGCGCCACCATCAACCGGCCGGACGCGGTCCGGGTCGGCTCGGTCGGGCAGCCGATCCCCGGCGGGTCGGTGCGGATCGCCGAGGACGGCGAGATCCTGCTCAAGGGCGACCACGTGTTCGTCGGCTACTGGCGCAACGAGACGGCGACCAAGGAGGCCCTCGAACCGGACGGCTGGTTCCACACCGGCGACATCGGCCGGCTCGACGACGACGGCTTCCTGTTCATCACCGGACGCAAGAAGGAGCTCATCGTCACCGCTGGGGGCAAGAACGTGGCCCCCGCGGTGCTCGAGGACCGGCTGCGGGCGCATCCGCTGATCAGCCACTGCATGGTCGTGGGCGACCGCCAGCCGTTCATCGCGGCCCTGGTGACCCTCGACGCCGAGTCGCTGCCCGGCTGGCTGACCGCCCACGGCAAGCCGGCGGAGCTGCCCATGGCCGCGGCTGTAAAGGACCCGGACGTGCAGGCCGCCGTCCAGGCCGCCGTGGACGACGCCAACAAGGCGGTCTCGCACGCCGAGGCGATCAAGAAGTTCAGCATCCTCAGCGAGGACTTCGCCGAGGCGAACGGGCAGCTCACGCCCACCCTGAAGCTGCGCCGCACGGTCGTCATGGAGCACTTCGCCCCCGAGATCGCTGCGCTGTACGACTGACCGGTCGTGGCGATCGACCGCCCAGATGTGCGACCGTCGGGACATGTACCTGCGCAGCCAGCTGGTGGGACCACGCGGTTTCGTGACCGCCCTGCGGGCCGGCTTGTACGTCCTGCTGTGCACGGTGCTGCTGATGCTCGGCGGCTTCCGCCACTGGTGGCCGGCGCTGCTCGCGCTCTCCGTGATTGCGATCCTGGCCACCGTCAGCACGCTGCACTCGACCGTGCGGATCGGTCCGGCCGTGGAGTTCGGGGCCGCGGCACTGGTCATCGGGTTGTCCGAGCCGCACGGCGCCGCGCTGCTGCCCTACCTGCTCGCCCCAGCGGTGGAGGCCGGGCTGCTGTGGGGCGTCGGGCCGACCGTCTCGACGGTCGGGATCGGCACCGTCGTGCTCGCGACGAGCGCCCTGGCCGCCGGCCCGGACCCGCGTCCGTTCGCGGCGTACACCGCGCAGTGGCTCGTCTTGTCCCTGGTGGCCGGGCTGCTCGCGGCGTGGGCCCGCAAGCTGGGCAGCGAGGAGCAGACGACGTCCGGACAGGCGTCGTACGAGTCGGCCTACCGGCTGCTGTCGCAGCTGCGGGCCGTGTCCCGCCAGCTCGCGGGCGGCCTGGACGCCTACTCGCTGGGGCAGGCCACCTTGGAGAACGTGCGCAGCTCGGCGCCGAACTCCTGCTCCGCGCTGTTCGTGCGCTCCGAGGGCGGCCGGCTGGTCCCGCTGGCCTTCGGCAGCACCACCCAGGTGGACTGGCAGCCGTCCATCGACGATGACTCCGCCTGGGCGGAGGCCTGGAGCAGCGGGCGCCCAACCCGTCAGTCCGGCATGTTCTCCGGCGGCCAAGAGGGCTACTCGGCCGTCATCCCGCTGCGCGTCGGCGTCCGGGTCATCGGCGTGGTCGGCCTGGAACGGCCCGAGGCGCCGTTCGCGCCCTCCGAGCTGAGGGAGGCCGAGGACGTGGTCGCGGAGGCGTCGCTGCGGATCGAGACCGCGCTGCTGTTCGCCGAGGTGCGCCAGATCGCCACCGCCGAGGAGCGCCGCCGGGTGGCCCGCGAGATCCACGACGGCATCGCCCAGGAGCTGGCCTCGCTCGGCTACGTCATGGACGACATGGCCTACCGGGCGGGCACCGACGAACAGCGCCAGGCCCTGCAGAGCCTGCGCTCAGACCTCACCCGGATCATCTCCGAGCTCAGGCTGTCGATCTTCGACCTGCGCAGCGAGGTGCACGCGTCCACCGGCCTGGGTGCCGCCCTCTCCGACTACGTGCGCACGGTCGGAGCCAGTTCCGACCTGACCGTGCACCTGGTCCTGGACGAGTCCCCGCACCGGCTGCGCACCGAGGCGGAGGCCGAGCTCCTGCGCATCGCGCAGGAGGCCATCACGAACGTGCGCAAGCACGCCAGGGCCGAGAACCTGTGGGTGACCTGCCGGATCAGGCCGCCGAACGCGATGCTACGAATCGAGGACGACGGGCTCGGGTTGCGACGCGCGCGTGCCGACAGTTACGGCATGGAGATCATGCGTGAGCGAGCCCGGCGGCTGGGCGCGGACCTGGTCGTGAGCGACCGGGACGGCGGAGGTACCGTCGTGTCGATGACGATGGGAGAGCCTCAGTCGGTGCCCCCGATCGAGTCGGCAAGTGCGGGAGGTGCCCATGTCCACGACAGTGCTGCTCATTGACGACCACGAGCTGATCCGGCAAGGGCTGCGCCGGGCGTTCGAGCGCAACGCGGACTTCGAGGTGGTCGGGGAGGCGGCATCGGTCGCCGAGGCGGCCCGCCAGCTCGCGGCGCTGCACCCGGACGTGATCGTCGTCGACGTCCGGCTGCCCGACGGCAGCGGACTGGACATCGTCAAGGTGGCCCGCCGCCAGCGGCCGGACCTCGGCATCGTCGTGCTGACCATGTACGCGGGCGACGAGCAGCTGTTCGGCGCCCTGGACTCCGGTGCGTCGGCGTTCGTGCCGAAGGACGCCCCGACCGACGACGTGCTGGCTGCCGCACGGCACGCCGCGGCATCGCCGCAGGCGTTCACTGCGCGAGACCTGTCCGAGGCGATGAAGCGGCGGCTGACCCCGACCGGCCCGCAGCTGTCCCCGCGCGAGAAGGAGGTGCTGCAGCTGCTCGCCGACGGCCTGGGGGTGGCGCCGATCTCGCGGCGGCTGTACATCAGCGAGTCGACGACGAAGACGCACATCTCCAAGCTCTACGAGAAGCTCGGGGCCGGGAACCGCGCCCAGGCGATCATGGCGGCCCTTCGGCTCGGCCTGATCAAGCAGGGCGAGGACCAGCCCACGGTGTAGCCCCGCCGTTCACCCGTTCGGTCGATGGAATCCGGCCGGCCAGTCGATGGCCACGCCCTCAGGACCCCGGGCAGGATCGCCCGGACAGGGCCACCGGGCGTCAGCCGATCCGAAACGGAGACCGCGCATGGTTCGGGTGCGACGTTCTCGGCACGCGGGTCGGGGCAGGCGCTCCAGTGGCGCCACCGCCGTCCAGTACGTCCTGCTGCTCGCGGGCATCGCCGCAGTCGTGGTGGCAGCCATCGTGATCTTCGGCGGGTTCCTCAGCGGGCACGCCAACGGCATGTAGTCAGGGACTCCGGTCGCCGAGCAGCAGCGCCAGCCGCTGGCTGACCGTCTCCCACCGCCAGGTCGCCTCGACCCACGCCCGGCCCTGGTCACCCATGCGGGCAGCGAGCTCGGGCTCGGCCAGCAGCTGCGACACCCGCCGGGCGACGGCGGCCACGTCCCGCCCCGGCACGACGAAGCCGGTGTCGCCCTCGAGCACAGCGTCCGGGGCGCCACCTGAGTCGCCGGCCACCACCGCCTTGCCCACCGCGGAGGCCTCCAGGTAGACGATGCCGAGCCCCTCGACGTCCAGGCCCCTGTTGCGGGTCCGGCAGGGCATCGCAAAGACGTCACCGGCGTCGTAGTGCGCGGCCAGCTCCCCGTACGGCACCGAGCCGGCGAAGACCACGTCGGCCGCGACGCCTTCGTCGCGGACCAGCCGCTCGAGCCGCTGCCGCGAGGGACCGCCACCCACCAGCAGCAGTGCAGCACCCGGAGCCTGCCGACGGATCTGCGGCAGGGCCCGGATCAGCGTGTCCTGGCCCTTGCGCGGCATCAGCCGGGAGACGCAGACGACCACCGGCCGCCCCGTCAGCCCGTACCGATCGCGGATCTCGGCGCCCCCGGCTCCCGGGTGGAAGACGGCCTCGTCGACCCCCGGGGCCAGCCGCTCCATGCGCGCGGCCGCAGACGGCGACAGCGCGGCGGCGATCCGGCTGCGGGTGTACTCGCCGAGGTAGGTCACCACGTCGACGCCGTCCCCGATCCGACGCAGCAGCTGGCGGCTGCCCGGGAGCGAGGCCCACGCGGCCTCGTGCCCATGGGTGAGCGCGACCAGTCGCCGGGCGCCCGCGCGCCGCAGACCAGGCCCCAGCAGCCCTAATGGCGCGGCCGCCCCGAACAGCACCGAGTCACAGTCGTGGTCGCGCAGCAGTGCCGTGACCCGCCGGGCGACGTCGGGGGTCGGCAGCATCACCGAGTGTGGGTATCGGACCACCGGGAACGGCTGCTCGGCGTCAAAGGCGGTCGGGTCGCGCCAGGTGGACGCGAACACGACCACCGACCCGGCCGGGCGCCGCCGGACCAGCTCGTGCACGAAGGTCTGGATGCCGCCCGGCCTGGGCGGGAAGTCGTTGGTGACGACGAGGGTCTTGGCCGTGGCCGTCATGGCACCAGCCGCGCGATCTCGGCCCGCCAGGCCGACGTGAACGCGGCGACCGTCGTGCCGAGCACGGCCCGGAACGCCGCCGCGAGGTTCGCGTCCGCGACGCCGGTCCCGGCCGCGGTGGCCCGGTACAGCCGCACCACGGCCCCGTCCCCATGGGTCTGCGCCAGCAGCCGGACCGCCGTCCAGGCCTCGGTGTACGCGGCTCCGATCGTGGCCGAGCCGGGCTGGAAGTCCGCCTCAGTGGGTAGCCGGGTGGGCCGGCCGGCAGCGCGCACCCGCGCGACCAGCGGGGCCAGCAGCTGGGCCTGCGGCAGCGGGGAGCCGCGCAGGCCGACGTAGTCGGCGAACCCCTCCTCGAGCCAGGTGGGCACCGTGGTCGACCCGGCGGCACGGGTGGCCAGGTGGGTCACCTCGTGGGTCAGCAACGCCTGCTGCGCCGGCTCGGTGAGCGCGCCGAGCGCGGCGGCGTCGACCGTCACCCGGTCGGTGGTCGCCAGGGCGACGAGCCCGGTCACCCCGTCGGGCGGGCGGCCGAGCAGCGCGGCGAGCGGCCCCGGGCCGGCCACCAGGACGAGCAGCGCCCGCCGCGACCAGTCGCTCCCCCAGACGGAGTCGACGGCGGCGACCGCCCGATCCCCCTGCGCCGCGACCGGTGCGGCCGGCAGCGGGACCGGCTGCACGCTGAGCACCAGGGTGCTGCGCCCGGCCGTCTCGGCGACCACGCCGAGGTCCCAGGGCAGCGACGCCCCCACCGGCTGCTCATCGACGACAAGCCCGCCGGACAGCGTGACGTCGCGGTCGGCGGTCGACGCCGTGGCGAGGCCGGCCAGCCGGTAGGTCAGGGTGACCCGGGCCTGCTCGAGGGCCCCGGCACCGGGATCGACCGAGCGGACGGCGTAGCTCCAACCGGCCAGCCGGACCCCGGCCAGCCGCTGCGGGAGCGCCCGAACCCCGGCGGTGGCACCCGCACCGAGCGTGGCCGCGTAGCCGGCCGCGTCCGCCGCGAGCAGCGCGGCTGCCCGCCGGCCCAGCAGCTCGCCGACCGCCGCCGACGTGGGCGACGCCACGAGCCCGGAACCGGGCCGGGCGGCCACCGAGACCGCGGGCGGCGCCGAGCCGGCGGTCGAGCAGCCGACGAGCAGCGTCGCCGGGGCGACGAACGCCACGGCGCGAACGAACCCCAGCCGCGGCACCGGGGCATGCTAGCCGCCGGTCACGCGCTGGCCCGCCCCAGCCGCCGGACCTGCGGGACGTCGACCACCTCCGTCGGCTCGCTGGTGGCCAGCCGCAGCGGCGGCACCAGTCCGGAGGCGGCCAGCACCTCGAGGGCCCGCCGCTCGTCGTCGTCGAGCCGCACCCCCTCCGGCGGCGCGCCGAGCAGCACGGTGACCACGCAGCCGCCACACTCGCGGCCACGCACCTCACACGTGTCACAGTCGATCAGCACCAGCGAGCCCTCCTTCGTCGGCCGGCGGCAACGCCGGGACCCGTCACGAAGGCACGCTAGACATCGGGTCCGACAGGTTCCGTTCAGCCGCGGTCCAGGCGGCGCAGCAGGGCCACCGCGGCCGCCGTCCACGCCCCCGCCGCGGCCACGCCGTCCATCACCTCGCGGTCGCTGGACACCACCACGACCGGGCGCCCCCGCGGCTCGGCCCGGACCAGGCGACGGATCAGCTCGTCCGCCGTCTCACCGGCGGCGGAGAACAGCACGCGGACCCCGCGCGGGACCGGGACCCCCACCGGGACCTCCACCGTCGCGCCGTCGAACACGCAGGTGACCTCGGCGCCGAGCCGGGCCGTCAGCGTGCCCAGCGCACCGACCAGCCGGGTCCGCTGCGTCTCCAGCGGCAGCGTGCCGTAGCCGGACTTGGTCACGTTGTAGCCGTCGACCACGAGGTGCACCTTGGGCAGCAGGAGCAGCTGTTCGAGTCGGGCCGGGTCGTCGTGGTCCTGCGCCCGGGTGGCCACCGCAGCCCCCGCCGCCGGCTCACCGCCCCCTGGCCGGACGGCGTCCGCCGGACTCCCGGACACCGGCGGCAGCGCGAGCTCCCGGCGCAGCCCCGCAGCGGCGTCCAGGACCGTGTCGAGCAGCAGCCGCAGTCTCAGCTCGTTCCCCGCCCGGCCCTCGCGAGCCGCCTTGCGGGCGCCCTCGACGACCGCCTGGGCATCAGTCAACCGGGATCGCAGCCGGCGCAGCTCCTGCTCGGCCGCGGCGACCTGACCGGCGGCCTCCGTCCGGGCCTGCCCGGCCGCCGCCGTCGCCTCCCTCGCCGTGACCTCGGCCTGGTGCGCCGCGTCGGTGGACAGCCGCAGCTGCCGGCGCAGGTCGGCGACCTCCCGCCGGGCGGCCGTGGCCTCCTCCCTGGCCCGGTCGAGGTCGGTCCGGGCCTGCGAGCGGACGGCGGCCAGCTGCTCCTGCAGCTGGTCCACGGCCGAGGCGACCTCGGCGTCCTGGCCGGCCCGCTCGTCCCGCGCGATCGCCTCGATGCTGCGGTCGAGCAGCTCGACCCACCCCGGCGGCCGGAGCAGGTAGGCGGCCGCGGCCACCTCCACTGGCTCGACCGTCGCCACCGTCCCCCCGTCGGCCACCGCCGCGGCCAGGTCCGGCTCCCGCTCGGCCAGCCGCGCCGCGACCTGCTGACGAAACACCAGGTCCTTCTCCACCGCGGCGGCGAGGGGGGTGGCTCCCGTCCTGGCCCGCTTGGCGGGGGCGAACCGGGCCACCGCCTTCAGCCCGTTCGGGACGTCGTCCAGGGGCATCGCCCCCAGTGCCTCGGCGGCCAGCGCCAGCACCCGCAGCCGCACCGGCGCGGGCAGCGGGCCGGCCGGGCCCTCGGCGTCCTGGGTCACTCGGCTCCCGGGTCGTCGACCGGTCCCCCGGCGTCCGGCCGCGGCACCAGCTCGACGGCGTCCACGGCCTGGCACCAGCGGCAGCGCACCTGCTCGATCCGCTCCTCGAGCACCTCGGACTCCTCCACCTGCGGCTCGCCGCCCAGGTCGAGGTGGACGTACTCGCGGACCCGGCTGGACCGGGTGACGTCGAACCGGGTGAGGTTCCCGCACTGGGCGCAGCGCCAGCGGGTCTGCGGGGTGGGCGGCGGCACGGGCACGGGGACTCCAGTCAGGGCATCGTTCGGGCGGTCGGCGGCAGCCACCTGCAGGGTAGGCGCTGCTCCGATTCCGACCGTCCCTGGGGCGCGCCTTCGCCGGGCTGTCGGTGCCGGTGCCTACCGTCGGGTCCGTGGGTTCCACCAGCGCCACCAGCGCCGCCGTCGCCGGCACGCAGGGCACGTTCGACGAGCTGGGCACCCCGCTGGGGGAGGTCACCTTCGTGGTGGTCGACCTGGAGACCACGGGCGGCTCGCCGGCCGACTGCGGGATCACCGAGTTCGGCGCGGTGAAGGTGCGCGGCGGGGAGGTGCTCGGCGAGTTCCAGAGCCTGGTCAACCCGGGCGCCCCGATCCCGGCGTTCGTCCAGGTGCTCACCGGCATCACCGACCTGATGGTGGCCGCCGCCCCGCGCGTCGAGGCGGTGCTGCCCGCCTTCCTGGAGTTCTCCCGCGGCTCGGTGCTCGTCGCCCACAACGCGCCGTTCGACATCGGCTTCCTGAAGGCGGCGGCGCAGCGCACCGGCCACGAGTGGCCGCCGTACGGGGTGCTGGACACCGCCCGGCTGGCCCGCCAGCTGGTGCTGCGCGACGAGGCCCCCAACTGCAAGCTGAGCACGCTCGCCCAGGTGTTCCGGGCCACGACCAGCCCCACCCACCGGGCGCTGGACGACGCCCGCGCCACCGTCGACGTCCTGCACGGGCTGATCGAGCGGGTCGGCACCCAGGGCGTCGACACCCTCGAGGAGCTGAGCACCTACTCCGCCCGGGTCTCCCCCGCCCAGCGCCGCAAGCGGCACCTGGCCGAGGGGCTGCCCCGCTCCCCCGGCGTGTACCTGTTCGAGGACGCGCAGGGGCACGTGCTCTACGTCGGCAAGGCCACCGACCTGCGCACCCGGGTGCGGTCGTACTTCACGGCCAGCGAGATGCGCACCCGGATGGCCGAGATGGTGGGGCTGGCCGAGCGGGTGCGGCACATCGCCTGCCCGACCCTGCTGGAGGCCGAGGTCCGCGAGCTGCGGCTGATCGCCGAGCACAAGCCGCGCTACAACCGGCGCTCGCGCTTCCCCGAACGGGCGTCCTGGCTCAAGCTCACCGACGAGCCGTTCCCGCGGCTGTCCGTCGTCCGCGAGGTGCGCGACGACGCCGGCACCTACCTCGGCCCGTTCGGCAGCCGGCGGACGGCGGAGTCGGCGATGACGGCACTGCACGAGGCGCTGCCGCTGCGCCAGTGCACCGCGCGGCTGTCACCGAGGCGCCCCACCGCGGCCTGCGCGCTGTACGGCATGGGCCGCTGCGGCGCGCCGTGCGAGGGGCACCAGGACGTCGAGTCCTACGCCCCGCACGCCCAGGCCGCCCGCGACGTCATCGCCGGCGCCGACCGCTCCCTCGTCGACCGGCTGCAGGAGCGGATCAGCGCGCTGGCCGACGACGAGCGGTTCGAGGACGCCGCCGCGCACCGGGACCGGCTGGCCGCGCTCGTGCTGACCGCGTCCCGGATGCACCGGCTGGCGGGACTGGCCGGCCTGGCCGAGCTGGTCGCCGCCCGGCCGACCCCGGGCCAGGGCTGGGAGGTCACGGTCGTCCGGTTCGGCCGGCTCGCCGGCACCGCGGTGGCCGGGCCCGAGGACGACCCGCGCCGGGTCGCCGACGCGCTGGTGGCCACCGCCGAGACGGTCCGTCCCGGGCCGGGACCCACCCCCGCGGCCACGGCCGAGGAGACCGAGCGGATCCTGCACTGGCTGGACCAGCCCGGCGTCCGGCTGGTGTCGGTCGAGGGCACCTGGGCGTCGCCGGCCCGCAGCGTCGCGGTGCACCGCGAGCTGTTCGCCGCCGCGGCCGGCTCCGCAGTGCCGTCCCTGCAGCCCCCGGACGCCGACCAGCGGGGGCTGCGCCCGGTCCGCTGACCGGCCACACCGGGCCACACCGGCCCACACGCCTCATCGGCCGCTCAGGGGTAGGGTCGTCCCCGTGATCACTGCGATCGTGCTGGTCAAGGTCGAGGTCGACAAGATCCCCGAGGTCGCCGAGGCGCTCGCGGACATCCCCGGGGTCAGCGAGGTGTACTCGGTGACCGGCGAGGTCGACCTGATCGCCATGGTCCGGGTGCGCGAGCACGACGAGCTGGCCGACGTCATCGCCGGCTCCCTGAACAAGGTGCCCGGCGTCCTCGCGACCGAGACCCACATCGCGTTCCGCACGTACAGCCGCCACGACCTGGAGGCCGCGTTCTCCCTCGGCCTCGAGGACGGCACCTGACCCGGTTTCAGACCGGGCCGGCGCCGGCCGATCTTCTGGGTGTGTCCGATCGGTGCCCCTCGTGCACGGCGGTGCTGCCCGCAGCCGCCGCCGTGTGCACGCAGTGCTGGACGCCGGTGCCGAGCACCGGACCGACCGGCCAGCCGTCCCAACTCGGACCGAATGGCTTCGCGGTCGCGCCCCCTCGCCTCGTGCCCCAGGACACCCGGCAGTGGTCCCGGACCAAGGCCGGCGTGACGTCCTTCGGCCTGTTCGGCCGCCTCGTCATCACCGTGCTGGCCGTGCTCATGCTGGGCGTGTTCGCGATGAACCTGCCCTTTGGGCTGGTCGGCATCGGGCTGTGGGTGTTCGTGGTGCTGCCCATGCTGATGCGCGACGTGTGGAAGCGCGAACGAATCCGCTGACCGCTCAGCCGGCCGCGGCGGCCCTGGTCGCGGCCACCCAGCGGTCCAGCGCGGCCGCCGCGGCTCCGTCGTCGACCGAGCGGGCGGCCCGCTCCAGCGCCGGTCCCAGGCCGTCCTGCAGGGGATCCGCGGTCCCGTCCAGCGCCACCAGCGCGGCGGCCGCGTTGAGCAGCACGGCGTCCCGCACCGGTCCGCGTTCGCCCGCCAGCACCCGCCGGGCGACGTCCGCGTTGAACGCGGCGTCCGCGCCGCGCAGCGCCCCCTCGGGGCAGGCCGGGAGACCGAGCGCGGCCGGGTCGACCGACTCCTCGACCACGTCCCCTGCGAAGACCCGCCAGACCCGCGACGTCGTGGTGGTGGTCAGCTCGTCCAGGCCGTCGTCCCCGCGGAACACCAGCGCCGCCACCCCGCGCCGAGCGAACACCTCCGCCATCACCGGGGCCATCCGCAGGTCGGCGCAGCCGATCGCCTGGGCCTGCGGCTGGGCCGGGTTGGTCAGCGGGCCCAGGAAGTTGAACGCGGTGGGGATCCCGAGCTCACGGCGCGGCACCGCGGCGTGTCGCATGGCCGGGTGGAAGACCTGGGCGAAGCAGAACGTGATGCCGGCCTCGACCGCGACCGCGGCCACCTGCTCGGGGGCCAGGGTCAGCACCACACCGAGCTCCTCGAGCAGGTCGGCGGCACCGCAGGCGGACGACGCCGCCCGGTTGCCGTGCTTGACCACCCGGGCGCCGGTGCCGGCCACGACGAGCGCGGCCATGGTGGAGATGTTCACCGTGTGCGCCCGGTCGCCGCCGGTCCCCACGATGTCGACCGTCGGGCCGGGGACCTCGATCCGGTGCCCGTGGGCAAGCATGGACCGCACCAGGCCGTCCATCTCCTCGGCGGTCTCGCCCTTCGCGCGCAGCGCGACCATGAACCCGGCCACCTGGACCGGGGTGGCCTCCCCGGACATGATCTCGCCCATCGCCCAGGCGGTGTCGTCGGCGCTCAGCTGCTCACCGCGCACGAGTGACTGCAGCAGCCCTGGCCAGGCCGGGGCGCCGGTCACGTCAGGTCCATCGGGAGGGCTCAGGCCGGCACGACGCCGAGGCGCTCACGCAGCAGCCGGGTCGCGGTCCCGGCCACCGCGATCGGGTCCAGCGGGTGCGCGACGACGGCGTCGGCCTTCGACCAGGTCGCCAGCCAGGCGTCGGCGGAGCGCCCGATCAGCACGAGCAGCGGGGGGCAGCGGTAGATCTCGTCCTTGAGCTGGCGGGCCATGCCCATCCCGCCGGCCGGCACCGCCTCGCCGTCCAGGATGGCCAGGTCGATGCCGCCTTGGTCCATGCGCCGGATGACCACCGGCTCGGTGGCGCACTCGACGAACTGCAGCGGCGGCAGGTCGGCGTCCGGACGGCGACCGAGCGCGAGGCGCACCTGGCTGCGGACCGTCTGGTCATCGCTGTACACCAGGACCGTCAGCGGGCGTTCGGGCGCGATCTTCTGCTCCGTGCTCACGAGGGTGATCGTAGCGCCAGCGCCCCCGTTGGCTAGGCGGTGGGGACGCCGAGCGCCTCACCCGAGCGTGGATCGGCGGATGCCGACAACAATCAGCGCACAACCGGGGGGTCGGGGTCGCCCCAAAGCCCAGGTCCTGCCAGAATGCCGCCGTGGCAGCAACGACCGCAGTGGTGACGCCCCGGCGTCAAGGTGTCAATAGGCCCAACATCGTGAGCGTGGGGACCATCGTCTGGCTGTCCTCCGAGCTGATGTTCTTCGCGGCCCTGTTCGCGATGTACTTCACGGTGCGGGCAGTCCAGGGACCCGAGGTGTGGGCCCAGTACACCGAGCACCTCAACATCAGGTTCGCGACGATCAACACCCTGGTGCTGGTGTCGTCGTCGGTCACCTGCCAGCTGGGCGTGTTCGCCGCTGAAAAGGGCGACGTCAAGCGGCTACGCCGCTGGTTCATCATCACGTTCGTGATGGGCGCCTTCTTCATCGGCGGCCAGATCTACGAGTACACGGCGCTGGTCCGCGAGGGGATCACCCTGCAGACCAACTACGGCTCCGTCTTCTACATCACCACCGGCTTCCACGGGTTGCACGTCACCGGCGGCCTGATCGCCTTCTTGTTCGTCCTGGGCCGCACCTACGTGGCCAAGCGGTTCAGCCACCAGCAGGCGACCAGCGCGATCGTCGTGTCCTACTACTGGCACTTCGTCGACGTCGTGTGGGTCGGACTGTTCTCGACCATCTACCTGATCCAGTGACGATCCCAGTGACGATCCCGCGACCGCTGAGGAGCACGCCGTGAGAAACGCCGCGAGAACGCCGGCAAGACGCCGGCGCCACCCGCTGGCGACCTTTGTCGTCCTGTTCGTCGCCCTGGTGGGCGTGGGCGCCGCCTACGCGGCCATGTCGGGCCTGGCCAGCGGCACCGCGCAGGCCGCGGGCAGCGCCACCCCGCAGCAGATCGAGAAGGGCCGACAGCTGTTTCTCGAGGGCTGCTCGTCCTGCCACGGGCTCGCGGCGCAGGGCACGAGCAACGGTCCGACCCTGATCGGCGTCGGGGCGGCGGCGGTCGACTTCCAGGTCGGCACCGGCCGGATGCCGGCGGCCCAGTTCGGCGCGCAGATCCAAAAGACCAACGTGAGCTACACCCAGGACGAGATCGACGCGCTGGCGGGGTATGTCGCCTCGCTGGCCCCCGGACCGGCCATCCCCTCGGCGGACCAGCTCAACTACCAGGACGCCAACCTGCAGCAGGGCGGCGCGTTGTTCCGCACGAACTGTGCGCAGTGCCACAACTTCGCCGGCAAGGGTGGCGCGCTGACGCAGGGCAAGTTCGCACCGCCGCTCACCGGGGCGAGTGCCAAGCAGATGTACGAGGCGATGCTCACCGGCCCGCAGTCCATGCCCGTGTTCGCGAACACGACCCTTCCGCAGGACGAGAAGCTGGCCATCATCAAGTACGTCAAGGCCATTCAGGGCGAGCCGAACCTCGGCGGTGCCTCGCTCGGCCGTATCGGTCCGGTCAGCGAGGGCCTGCTGCTGTGGGTGCTCGGCCTCGGCGCGGTGACCGCGGTGGCTGTCTGGATCGGGGCGAAGTCGTCATGAGTGGCACCGGGCACGACCTCGAGCGCCCGGGCGGCCACGGCGAGAACCCGCTGGCCCCCGGGCTGCCGGAGCACACCCCCCGACGAGCCGACGTCGACCCGCGCGCCGCGCGTCGGGCCGAGCGCCAGGTGGCCACCCTCTTCGGGGTGGCCGCCCTGGCCTTCATCGGCTTCGTCGTCGCCTACGTCGCCTTCCCGGTGAACCACCTCACCACCGTGCCGGTGCTCGGCGAGGTGAGCTCGTCCAACCTGTTCTTGGGGCTGACCCTGGGCGTCGGCATCTTCAGCATCGGCGTCGGAGCGATCCACTGGGCCAAGAAGCTCATGCCGGACGTCGAGGAGGTGGCCGAGCGCCACGAGCTGCGCGGCAGCGACGAGGACCGCGCCGCTTCGGCGTCCGAGTTCGGCCGCGGCACCGCGGAGAGCGGGTTCACCACCCGCCCGATCATCCGGCGCACGCTGGTCGCGGCGATGGTGCTGCTCCCGGTGCCCCTCGTCGTGCTGCTGCGCGACCTGGGCCCGCTGCCCGAGCAGAAGCTGCGGACGACGCTGTGGGCGAAGGGCACCCGCATCCTCAGCGACGTGACGCTGCAACCGATCAAGCCCGGTGACATCCCGCCGGGCGGCCTCGTCTCCTGCGTCCCCGAGGGCCTGGACAAGGTCGAGGAGGAGCAGGGCAACCTCAACGCCCGCGCCAAGGCCCCGATCGTCCTGGTCCGGATGCGCCCGGACCAGATCCGCTCGGAGCAGGGCAAGAACTGGGACTACGAGGGCATCTTGGCCTACTCCAAGATCTGCACCCATGTCGGCTGCCCGACTGCTCTGTACGAGCAGCAGACCCACCACCTGCTCTGCCCGTGCCACCAGTCGACGTTCGACCTCGCTGACTCCGGCAACGTCGTGTTCGGCCCGGCCGCTCGCCAGATGCCGCAGCTGGCCATCACCGTGGACGCCGATGGCTACCTCGTCGCACAAGGACCCTTCACCCAGCCGATCGGCCCGAGCTTCTGGGAGCGTGGATGAGCGCCGTGACCAAGGCCGCGGTGGCCACATCCGACTACCTCGACGACCGCCTCGGATCCACCAAGTGGCTGAAGAAGAACCTGGGCAAGATCTTCCCGGACCACTGGTCGTTCATGCTCGGCGAGGTCGCGCTGTACAGCTTCATCGTGCTGCTGCTCACCGGCGTGTACCTGTCGCTGTTCTTCGTGCCGTCCCAGACCGAGGTCGTCTACAACGGCAGCTACACCATGCTCGACGGCATCAAGATGTCCGAGGCGTACAAGTCGACCATCGACTTGAGCTTCGATGTCCGTGGTGGCCTGCTCATGCGGCAGATCCACCACTGGGCGGCGCTGCTGTTCGTCGCGGCGATCACGGTGCACCTGTTCCGGGTCTTCTTCACCGGCGCGTTCCGCAAGCCGCGCGAGCTGAACTGGCTGGTCGGCGTCGGCCTGCTCACGATGGGCATCTTCGAGGGCTTCGCCGGCTACTCGCTGCCGGACGACCTGCTCTCCGGCACCGGCCTGCGGATCGCCGAGGGCATCATGCAGAGCCTGCCGCTGGTGGGCACGTACCTCGCCATGTTCGTCTTCGGCGGCGAGTTCCCCGGGACGGCGTTCATCCCCAGGCTGTACATCGTGCACGTGCTGCTGATCCCCGGAATCATCCTGGCGCTGATCACGGCGCACCTGATGATGGTGTGGTACCAGAAGCACACCCAGTACCCCGGTCCCGGCCGCACCAACGACAACGTGGTCGGCTTCCGGCTCTTCCCGATCTACACCGCGAAGGCGGGCGGCTTCTTCTTCATCGTCTTCGGCCTCATCGTGCTGCTGAGCGCGCTGTTCCAGATCAACCCGGTCTGGATGTTCGGCCCGTACACACCCACCGAGATCACTGCTGGTTCGCAGCCCGACTGGTACATCGGCTGGATGGACGGCGCCCTGCGCCTGATGCCCAACTGGGAGATCACCGCGTGGGGGCACACACTCAGCCTCAACGTGATGATCCCTGCCATGATCATCCCGGGCATCCTGTTCACCATCTTGGGCCTGTACCCGTTCCTGGAGGCGTGGGTCACCGGTGACAAGCGCGAGCACCACCTGCTCGACCGCCCGCGCAACGTGCCGGTCCGCACCGGGATCGGCGTCATGGCGATCACCTTCTACGTGCTGCTGTGGATCGGTGGCGGCAACGACATCATCGCCACCCAGTTCAACATGTCGATCAACGAGATCACCTGGGCGCTGCGGATCCTGCTGTTCGTCGCCCCGCCGATCGCCTTCCTCGTCACCCGACGGATCGCCCTGGCCCTGCAACGCCGGGACCGCGAGAAGCTGCTGCACGGCTACGAGACCGGCACCGTGCTGCAGCTGCCGTCGGGTGAGTTCATCGAGGTCCACGCCCCGGTGAGCCAGCAGGAGCGGGCGGTGCTCACCGCTGGCGAGTCCTACTCCCCCGTCGTCATCGACGACAGCCCGGACGAGAACGGCGTGACCCCGAAGATCCCGCTCGGGGCGCGGACCCGCGCGAAGCTGTCCCGGTTCTACTTCGGTGAGCAGGTCGAGCGACCGACCGAGGCGGAGATCGAAGCCGCGGAGCACCACGCGCACGAGCTGGCCGAGGGCCAGCAGGCCCAGATCCCGTCAGGCTCCCAGGAGCCGTCCGCACACTGACGCGGCCGTCAGGAGATGCGTCCCAGCACGGTGTGGGCTTCGGGCTCGAGCGCGGCCACGGCCGGGGCGGAGTGCCCGGCGACCAGGTCCTGCTAGGCGAAGGACACCCAACCCTTCAGGACGTAGATGCCGCTGATCCCGATGGTCCGGCCAGCGATGTTCATCCCGGCGGACACGGTCGCCGCCCGGTCCCCCAGGCCGGAGGCCGGAGGCCGGATTGAGGTTGTAGGACAACTTCATCCCTGGCGGTATCTGCTTCAGCAGCAGTGCCTTCGCCTGGGCCTGCACCTGCGACCAAGTCGCCTGCGCGGCTGCCGGACTGGCCGCCTGGGCAAGCTCCACGGTGAACACGTTCACGGTCTGGGATCCGTACACACACCCCTTACCGCCGCCAGAGAAGGTCTCCTCCTTGCCCGCGCCAAAGGCGACGCCGGTGATCGACGACGCCTCCGAGCGCGTGACCAGCTGACATGGGTCCAGCGCGATAGGCGCGCCCCCTGAGTGCCTGACGCACCGGTGGAGGTCGAGCTCGAGCAGGCCGCCAAGGCCACGGCGCCGAGGGCACCAACTGCAGCCAGGCTGACTTTGCGTGACACCGGTATCGACTGCATTCAACCCACCCCCTCCGTCCCGTGTGGACACTCAGGGGAAACGATGAGCCTCGCGCGGCTCAGTCGTCTAGTGCTGGCCAAGGGCTGGCGAGAGGAGCTCAGCCGGCGACGTGGTGTCCGTGGTAGTACTCGAAGACGAAGCCGATCGCGCTGCCGATCAGGAAGATCGCGCCCAGCACGGTGAGCCACCAGCCGAACGCCAGGCCGAGCATCGTGACGGCCGCCGAGCCGGCGACGATGATCGGCCACCAGCTGTGCGGGCTGTAGAACCCGTACTCGCCCGCACCGTCCGCGATCTCGGCCAGCTCGTTGTCCTCCGGCCGCGGGTCGATCCGGGTGGAGGTGAACAGCAGGTACACGGCGACGATGGTGGACAGCCCGGCGCTCAGGGCCAAGGCGGTGGTGCCGATCACCTCGCGCGAGAGCACGCCGTAGACGGTTGCCACGATCACGAAGAACACCGCGATGCCGGCGAAGATCCGGCCTTCGACCTTCACAGCTCGTCCGGCCCGGTCAGCGCCGACGTACCGGAGGCCGGCGACCCGCCGCCGACGAGCGCCGCCTGCTCCATGGCAGCGGCCTCGGGGTGGTGCAGGTCGAACGCCGGGGACTCCGACCGGATCCGCGGCATCGACACGAAGTTGTGTCGGGGCGGTGGGCAGGAGGTCGCCCA
>JBBSAJ010000030.1:0-33568 GCA_038252405.1 Actinomycetes bacterium
ATCACCAACCGCTGCTGACGCTCGTCCAGATGCGGGAGCACCGCCTCGAACTTCGCCCGCAACGACGCCACCACGCCCGCCTCAATAGCCATTACCACATCATCGCTCATCAGATTCCATCTGATGCGGTTATTTATCGGCCCGTCCTAAGGGTCGCCGTCACCCGACTGCCGCAGCGGCAGCGATGGCTTACAACGCCTCGAGACGCGGCACCGTGGCGTCTCGTCCGCGCCGCGGGCCGAGCTCCACGACGAGCATGGCCGTGACGACGAGCAGGCCACCCACGAGGATCGCCCAGGTGAGCGGCTCGCCGGCGAACGCGACCGCGAAGACCCCCGCGAACACCGGCTCCATGGTCAAGATGACGGCGGCCCGGGTCGCCGGCAGGTGCGCCTGGGCCCAGGTCTGCACCATGAACCCGATGGCGGTGGCAGCCACCGCCATGAAGCCGACCGCCCACCAGGCGGACCGGTCCGGCGGCAGCGCGACGTGGCCGTCCGCGGCGGTGAGCACCAGGCACAGGCCGGCCACCGTGGCGGCCTGGACCAGCGTCAGCCCGTAGGCGTCGTCCGGGCGGGACCACTCGCCCAGCCCGACGATGTGGAACGCGTAGAACGCCGCGCCCAGCAGGGTGAGTGCCTCGCCGAAGCCGACCGAGACGCCCCGCAGGGTGAGCAGCCCGAGGCCGACCGTGGCCATGGCCACGCCCAGCCAGGCGCTGCGCTCGACCCGCTGCCGCACCACCAGCCAGGCGACCAGCGGGGTGAAGACCACCATCATCCCGGTGACGAAGCCGGACACGGTCGCCGACGTCGTGCGCAGTCCCGCCGTCTGGGCCAGGAAGCCGGCCCCGAGGAAGCCACCGAGCAGCACGCCGCGCCGGCGGGCGCCCGGTGACATCCGCAGCACCGCCCTCGGGCGGATGACGACCAGCAGCGCGGTGGCCACCGCGAACCGCCAGAACAGGAAGTCGGTCACCGTCATCCGGCCGATGACGTCCTTGACGACGATGAACGTGGAGCCCCACACCGCGGTGGCCGCCACCAGGGCGAGGGAGGCGCCGTGCGCGGGTGAGACCCGGCGCTGTGACAGCACGCTCATCGGTCCCGCAGCTGCCGCAGCAGGGCCACGTCGTGGGCGTGGTCGTCAACGTCACCGGGGGTCTCGATGACCACCGGGACGCCGGACAGCGCCGGGTGGGCCAGCAGCTCGGCGAAGGCGGCCTCCCCGATCCGCCCCTTGCCGATCCGCTCGTGCCGGTCGCGACGGGACCCGCACGGGTCCGCGGAGTCGTTGGCGTGCACCAGCTGGAGCCGACCCGGGCCGGCCACCCGGACGAGGGCGTCCAGGGTCCGCCGCATGCCGTCGGGCGTGGCCAGGTCGTGCCCGGCGGCATAGGCGTGGCAGGTGTCCAGGCAGACGCCGACCTTGGGGTGCCGGTCGAGCGCGGCCAGGTACGGCTCGAGGTCCTCGACGGTCGCGCACAGCGAGCGGCCCTGCCCCGCGGTCGGCTCCAGCAGCACGGCCGGTCCGTCGTCCGGCAGCCGCTCGAGCAGCGGCAGCAGCAGGGCGCGCACCTGGGCCAGCGCGGCCGCCACGCCGTCCTCGCCGGTCGAGACGACGGTGGACCCGGTGTGCACGACGACCCCCTCGGCACCGACCTGGGCGGCCCGCAGCAGGTGGTGCGCCACCAGGTGGGCGGAGCGCTCGGCGGTCTCCGGGGTCGGGCTGGCCAGGTTCACCAGGTACGGCGAGTGCACGAAGACCCGCAGCCCGCGCTGCTCGCAGCCGGCCCGGAAGGCCGCGTCCGCGGCGGGGTCGCCGGTGCTCGTCGACCAGCCGCGAGGGTTGCCCACGAAGACCTGGGCCGCCTGTGCACCGACCCGGTCGGCATAGGGGAGGGCGCCCCGGGCCAGCCCACCCGCGGTTCGTAGGTGGCTGCCCACCGGCGGTGGGACGCGGCGGCGGGGCATGCCGCCCAGGATCTCAGAAGACCGTCAGGGTGACGTTGCTGCCCATGGGGGCCTGTGAGTTGGCGGGCGGATCCTGGAAGCGCACCCGATCGAAGAAGCCGCCCGCGAACTTGTTCACAGTGACGGTGAAACCGGCCTTGGTGAGCGTCTTGGTGGCGTCCTTGCTGTTCATGCCGACCACGTCGGGCACGGTCACCAGCGGCGGGCCCTTCGAGACGACGACGGTCACCGTGCCGCCCTGGGCCACCGACGTCCCCGCGGCCGGCGTCTGGCTGACCACGGAGCCGGCGGGGACGGTCTGGCTGAACGCGTCGGTGCCCCGCTTGATGGTCAGCTTGGCGTTCTTCAGCGTGGTCGTCGCCTGGTCGAGGGTGGCGCCGGTGATCTTGGGCACGCTCACGGGGGGCAGCCCCCGGCTGACCGTGATCCGCACGGCGGTGTCCCGCTTGACCTGCACGCCCACGCCCGGGTCCTGCGCCATGACCTGCCCGGCCGGAATGGTCTGGGAGTAGCCGTTCGACGAGGTGCCCACGACCAGGTTGACCGCGGCCAACGCCGCGGCGGCCTGGTCGGGGGTCATGCCGGCTAGGCTCGGCACGGCGTACCGCTCGGGTCCGCTGGACAGGACCAGCGTGACGGTGCTGCCCTTGCGCACCTGCTCGGCCGGCGCCGGTCGGGTGTCGACGACCAGCCCGGCCTTGACCGTCTCGCTGAACACCGGGTCGCCGAGCTTGGTGGACAGCCCGTCCGCCTGCAGCTTGCTGGTGGCCGCGGCGCCGGTCAGCCCGAGCACCGACGGCATGGCCGTGTACCGCCCGCTGCCCAGCCACCAGGCGCCGTAGCCGACCACGGTGGTGACCAGCAGCAGGAGCAGCAGGCCCACGACGACCGGCCGGCGCCGCTTGGCGCCGAGCGCGGCCCTGGGGACCTGCCCGGGCGGGCCGACCGGGGCCGGGACAGCCGTGGCCACCGCGGGCGTGCCCGGGATCGGCACGATCAGGGTCTGGGTGAGGTCGACCGGGTGCCCGCTGCCACCGAGCTGCGCCGGCGACAGCTGGTGCCGGGTCAGCTCGACCCGCTCGAGCAGGGCCGCGGCGTCGGCCGGCCGGCGGGCCGGGTCGCGGCGGGTGGCCTCGTGGACCAGCTCGTCGAGCGGGCCGGCGAGGGTCGGGACCACGGATGACGGGGGCGGGACGTCCTCGTGCACGTGCCGGTAGACCACACCCATGACGTCCTCGGCCGTGAACGGCGGGACGCCGGTGAGCATCTCGAACAGCATGATCCCGGCCGAGTAGACGTCGCTGCGCTCGTCGGCCAGGCCGCTGGCCTGCTCCGGCGCCAGGTAGGCCACCGTGCCCATGAGCAGCCCGTGGGTGGTCTGCCCGGTCTGGGCCGTGGCGGCGCGGGCCAGCCCGAAGTCGGCCACCTTCACCCGGCCGTCGTCGGCGAGCAGGACGTTCTCCGGCTTGATGTCGCGGTGCACCAGGCCGGCCCGGTGGGCGACGGCCAGCGCGGACAGCACCGGCTCGAGCAGGTCGAGAGCCTCCCGCGGGGAGAGCCGGGTGCGCTCGCGCAGGAGGTCCCGCAGGGTGTGGCCCTGGACGTACTCCATGGCCAGGAACACCGTGCCGTCGTCCGCGCCCTGGTCGTAGACGGCCACGATGTTGGGGTGGGACAACCGGGCGGCGGAGCGCGCCTCATGGATGAACTTGGACACGAAGGTGGCGTCCTCGGCCAGCCACGGGTGCATGACTTTGAGCGCGACCGGGCGGTCCAGCCGGGTGTCCAGCGCCTCGTACACCACGGCCATGCCGCCGCGGGCGATCCGGCGCACGACCCGGTAGCGGCCGTCGAGCAGCCGCCCCACCAGCGCGTCGGTGACCGTGGTGTCCACCCCAGGAGTGTACGGTCCGGCGTCCGATTCGCCCGGAAGGCCGGGCTGGACCATCCCGGTCAGACCGTAGGGTGCGGGTATGGCCAACGATGGGGTGCGGTTCGGTTTCCTCGGGGCGGGCGAGATCGCCTCGACCCAGCTCGGTCCGGCGGTGCACGCGGCCGACGGGGCCGTGCTGCAGGCCGTCGCGGCGCGCGACCCCCGGCGGGCCGCTGCGCTGGAGCCCCGGGGCCGCACCTACGACGACTACCGCGGGGTGCTCGAGGACCCGGATGTCGACGTCGTCTACATCGCGCTGCCGAACGACCAGCACTACCCGTGGGTCCGGGCTGCGCTGGCCGCCGGCAAGCACGTGCTGTGCGAGAAGCCGCTGGGGCTGACCGCGGTGGAGACGGCCACCATGGGCGACGCGGCGCGGGGGGCCCGGCTGCTGCTCGTCGAGGCGTTCTGGTACCGCTGGCACCCGCGGCAGCGCGCGGTGGAGGCCATGGTGGCCGAGGGCGCGGTGGGCGGGGTGGAGTCGGTCGAGGCCGAGTTCGTCTTCGACAAGGACCTGACCGGCAACTACCGGTTGGACCCGGCCCGTGGCGGCGGCGCGCTGTACGACGTGGGCTGCTACACGGCCTCCGCGGCGATCGCCCTGCTCGGTGAGGACGCGCCGCCGGAGGCCGTCTCGGACGTGGTGGTGGACCGAGCAGGGACGCTGGTGGACCTCACCACCGAGGCGGTGCTGCAGTGGCCGCGGGGCTCGGCCCGGATGCGCTGCGGCATGGCCGGCCCGACGGCGCAGCGGCTGACCGTGACCGGCGAGGTGGGCCGCATCGAGGTGCCGGGCCAGGCGTTCACGTCCAGCACCGGGACGGCGACCGAGCTGGTCGTCACCAAGGGCGGCTCGCAGGATCGGCTGGCGTTCGCCCCCGCCGAGCCCTACCGGATCATGGTCGAGTCGGTCGCGTCGGCGGTGCGCGGCGAGGCCGTCTTCCTGGTCCCGCTCGAGCACTCGGTGTCGGTCGCGCAGGCACTGGAGGACGTCCGCGCGGCCGGCTGAGCGCCGGCATGGCAGGCTGCTCCCGTGACTGACACGATCGAGCTGGTCGGGGAGTGGCTGCCGCTGCCCGACATCGCCGAGCTGCTCGGCATCGACATCCTGCGGGCCCGCCAGCTGGTCAGGGACCGCCAGGTGCTGGCCGTGCGCAGCGAGGGCGTGCTGCGGGTGCCGGCGGCCTTCGTCCAGGACGGGCGGGTCGTCAAGGGGCTGCCAGGGGTGCTCACCTTGCTCGCGGACGCCGGCTACTCCGACGAGGAGGCGCTGCGCTGGCTGTTCACGGCCGAGAACACGCTGCCCGGCACCCCCGTCCAGGCGCTGGTGGAGAACCGCGGGACCGAGGTCAAGCGCCGCGCCCAGGCGCTGGGCTTCTAGCCGGCCGTCGTCCGGTGGCCACCCAGCGGGCCGCGATCGCCATGACGGCGGCCGAGGCCGACGACTTCCTACGGGCCGGTCGGATCTGCGTGCTCGTCACGCTCGGCCCGGACGGGCTGCCCGACCCGGTGCCCATGTGGTACGTCGTGGACGACGGGGGCCGGGTCGTCATGCGCACCTTCGCCAAGTCGCAGAAGGTGGTGAACCTGCGGCGCGACCCGCGCTACTCGGCGCTGGTCGAGGCGGGGGAGCGGTACGTGGAGCTGCGCGGCGTGCAGCTGACCGGCACGGTCGAGCTGGTCGAGGACCGTGGGGTGGTGGCGGACACGCTGACCGGCCTGGCCCTGAAGTACGAGGGGCTGGAGCCGCAGCACGCCGCCGGGTTCCGGGCCGCCGCCTTGGAGCAGGTCGGCAAGCAGGTGGGGCTGCGGCTGCGGGTGGACCGGCTGGTGTCCTGGGACCACCGCAAGCTGGCGGTCGACGAAGCTGCCGAGGCCGGGGCGTGACCCGGCTCACCTACCTGGGCGTCCTGCTGGCCGCCTTCCTGGGTGCCAGCTGGCTCGAGGTGGTGCTGCACACCGGGGTGTTCCGCCGCTGGCGGCGGCTGCTGCTGACGCTGGCACCCGTGGTGGCGGTGTTCGTGGCGTGGGACCTGTACGCGATCGCGCGCGGGCAGTGGACCTTCGACCCGCGGCGGACGACGGGCGTGCTGCTGGGGGGGCGGCTGCCGTTGGAGGAGCTGCTGTTCTTCGTGGTGATCCCGGTCTGCTCGGTGCTCACCCTCGAGGCGGTGCGGGTGGTGCGCGGCTGGCCGGTCGGCGACGAGCCGGACGACCAGCGGTGAGCTACACCCAGCTGGCGGTGGCCGGGGTGCTCGCCTCCGTCGTCCTGGACCTGTGGGTGCTGCGGACCCGGCTGGTCACCCGCAAGGCGTTCTGGACGTCGTACGCGATCATCGTGTTCTTCCAGCTGGTGACCAACGGGGTGCTCACCGGGCTGAAGGTGGTCCGCTACGACCCGGCCACCATCGTCGGGTCGTCGGCGGTGCCGTTCTTCGGCGACGGCCGGGTCGCCTTCGCTCCCGTCGAGGACCTGCTGTTCGGCTTCGCCCTCGTCGTCCAGACCCTGTCCTGGTGGGTCTTCTGGGGCCGCCGCCTCCGACCCCCCGCCGCACCTGGCTGACCGGCTAGGTGGAACGGGGGAGACGGCTGCGGACCAGGGCGGGGACGGCGACGGCGAGGCGGCGGGTGAGCGGCACCCGGGCCCGCCGGGTGAACACCTGGAAGTCGATGTCCTCCACCGCGTCCACGATGCCGCAGTACAGCACCCGGGCCGCCTCGATACACGGCTGTGCGCTCGGGTCCAGCAGGGTGATGCCGGGCCGGGCGGCCGCCTCCAGCCGACGTACCCGGGCGATCTCGAAGCGCAGCAGGTCGCGCACCCGGTCGTCGACCACTCGATGCTCGAGGTCGGCCCGGGCCAGCCCGAACCGCTCGAGGTCCGCCAGTGGCAGGTAGACCCGGCCGCGGTCGAGGTCCTCGCCGACGTCGCGGACGAAGTTGGCCAGCTGGAACGCGGTCCCCAGGTCCTCGGCCGGCTGCCGCGCCGCCGGGGAGGTGCAGCCCAGGACGGGCAGCATGAGCAGCCCGATGACCGAGGCCGACCCGTACACGTACGCGACGAGGTCCTGGTAGGTGGCGTACTCGGTGACGGTGAGGTCCATGGTCATCGAGCCCAGGAACGCCTCGAAGTGCTCCACCGGGAGGTCGAAGCGGCGCACCGTGTCGACCACGGCCCGGCCGATCGGGTCGGTGCTGGAGCCCCGGCGGACGTCGGCCAGGAACCGGTCCCCCCAGGTCTGCAGCCGGTCGGCCCGCTCCCGCGGGGACAGCGTGCAGCCGAGGTCGTCGACGATCTCGTCGGCGTAGCGGGCGAAGCCGTACAAGGCGTGCACGTGCGGGCGGCTGGCGGCCGGCAGCAGCCGGGTGGCCAGGTAGTACGTCTTCCCGTGCCCGGCGTTCAGCCGGCGGCAGCGCTCGTACGACGCCCGGAGTTCGGGGCCGTGGATCCCCGCCGCATCAAGCTCTGTGCGACCCACGCGTCTCACGCTACCGGCGACCGTGCCAGGATGCCTGTCGTGAGGAGTCGGCCGCTCGCCCCGGAGGTTCGGCCATGAGCCTCGCGCAGGTGATCGGCGGACAGCGGCACGGCGTGTTCCGTTACAACGGCCGGGCCGACGCCGAGCGCCGCGCCGAGGAGCACGGCTGGCGTTACGTGCTGCTGGACACCGCCCAGGTGACCGACCGTGCCGGGTTCATGGACGCGTGCTCGGAGGCCTTCGACCTGCCGTCGTCCTTCGCCCGCAACTGGGACTCCCTCGACGCGTGCCTGCGCGGCCTGGACCTGGAGGAGCCGGACGGCGTGCTCGTCGTGTGGGACGGCTGGGGCACCCTCGCCGACAGCGACCCGGACTGCTTCGAGGTCGCCATCGAGGTGTTCCAGGACGCCTGCGTGGCGTGGACCGACGACGACGTGCCCGGCGCTGTGCTGCTGCGCGGAACCGGGCCGGAGACGGACCTGCCCACGCTGTGAGGTCGGGCGGACTCTCATCAACCTCGAAGGCCGCTCTCAGTGAAGCGTCATCACGGCGCGCCACCCTGGCGGCATGTCGAAGGCCCCCGAGCTCACCATCGTGCGCGGCGGTTTCGCGGCCGAGCCGGTCCCGCTCGACACCGCGGCGCGGACCCTGGGCCGGGCCGGGGACAGCGACGTGCTGCTCGACGACGTGACCGTGTCACCGCACCACGCGCAGATCCGGCGCACCGAGGACGGCGGGCTGGAGGTTCGCGACCTGGGCAGCGTCAACGGCACCTACGTGAACGGCCGGCGCACGGACAGCTGCACCCTCGTCAACGGGGACGAGCTGCGGATCGGGGCGTTCCGGCTGTGCGTGCACACCCGCGCGTCGTGACGCCTAGAGCTGGATGAGCTCCGGCTCGGCGCCGCGCCGGTCGGCCAGCAGCAGCGTCCGCACCCGCTTGGACGACGCGAGCGTCGCGAGCACCAGCGCCAGCGACAGCAGGGCGGCCAGGCCGTCCGACAGGTCGCCGTAGCTGTCCACGGTGGCCCCGGTGTTGACCAGGCTGTAGATGACGAACCCGATCGTCAGCAGCACCGCCGCACGGGTCTCGCCGCGGGACAGCCCCGCGGCGGCCAGGATGGTGAAGCCCCACAGCAGGTACCACGGCTGCAGCACCGGGCCGAGCACGACGATGGCGAGCAGCGCCAGGCCGAGCCCACGGGCGATCGGACGCCGGTCGGAGGTGAGCACCAGCCAGCCGATCACGGCCACGGTGAGCACCTCGCCGACCAGCCGGAAGACGGCCACGGTCCCGTCGACGTGGTAGCCCAGCCCGAGGTACTCGCCCAGCTTGCCGGCGAGCATGCCCAGCGCGGTCATGGGGGAGAGCAGGGTCCGCACGGCCGCTGGGGTCTGCAACGCCGACACCCAGCCGAAGTTGAGGCCGAGCAGCAGGTTGAGCACGCCGAACGTGCTGAGCGCCACCGCCCCGGCGACGACCCAGCCACGGATCCGGCGGCCCCAGGAGGCGCCCACGCCGGCCCAGGCCAGCGCCACGAACGGCAGGGCCAGCAGGGCCGGAGCCTTCACGGCGCCGGCCAGCGTCACCATCAGCACCCCGAGCAGGAAACGCCGCTCCAGCGCCAGCGCGACCCCGGCCACGAGCAGGCCGACCATGAGGGCGTCGTTGTGGGCCGCCGAGACGAAGTGCATGAGGACCAGCGGATTGAGCACGCCGAGCCACACGGCCTTCGCCGCGTCCACCCCGCAGGCCTGCGCGAGGCGGGGCACGAAGACGACGAGCAGGGCGATCCCCGCGAGCGCGAGCAGCCGGAAGGCCAGCAGCGCCATGTTGGCCTCGGCGTGCGTCGTCCCGTAGACGACGTTGGACAGCCCCATCCACAGCGGGCCGTAGGGCGCGGGGGAGGTGCGCCACAGCGAGTCCGCGCCGTCGGTGTAGTAGGTGGCGAAGGTGCCGGTGCCGTACAGGTACGGGTCGATGCCGTTGGGCAGCAGCCGGCTCAGCGCGACATAGCTGAACACGTCACGGCTGAACATCACGGGCGCCACCACGAGCGGCGCGGACCACCACCAGACCAGCTTGCCGAGCCCGGCCGGGTGGTCGACCCGGTGCTGGCGCACGTGCAGGCCCAGCTGCAGCCACGCCTGCAGCAGCAGGCCGATGCCCAGCACGACGAGCATCTTGCCGAACAGCGAGAAGACCGGGATGGTGCGCAGCTGTTCGACGACCGGCGCGGAGGCCAGGCCGGAGGAGCGGGCGATCCAACCGACCGAGACGGCGCCGGCGGCGGCGAGCGAGGAGCCCAGGAACCCGGGGACGGCGAACGCCGCGACGAGGGCGGCCGAGGACTCGGCCGGCTCTTCCGCGAAGCCTGGGCTGGCCGAGGCGGCGTCCCGCTCGGCCTGGTCGACAAGGGCCATGGTGGTTTCAGGATAGGGCCCGGAGCCCCGCGGATCGAATGGCCTACGGCGCGTCGTCCCGGACGGTCACCGCCAGGAGCGGGACGTGTACGCCCGGTCACGGCCGACCACCCGCTCGGCCGCGAGCCGGCCGCTGATCAGGACCATGGGCACGCCCACGCCCGGCTGGGTGCCGGACCCGGCGAACACGACGTTCTCGCCCCACAGGTTGCCGGGCCGGAACGGCCCGGTCTGCCGGAACGAGTGCGCCGCCGAGAACGGCGCCCCGCGCTCCATGCCCCGCTGCTGCCACTGCAGCGGGGTGGTCAGGTCCTCGACCTCGATGGCGTCGCCGAAGCCCACGTAGCCGCGCTCCTCGAGGGTCCGCACCATGACGTCGCGGTAGCGCGGGCCGAGCCGCTCCCAGTCCAGCCCCGCCTCGGTGTTGGGCGTGGGGAACAGGGCGTAGTAGACCTGCCGACCCTCCGGCGCCAGCCCCGGGTCGGAGCGGGTCGGGTTGGTCACCAGCAGCGACGGGTCAGACATCAGCCGGCCCTGGTCGATCAGCTCGGAGAAGACGCCCCGCCAGGACCGGCCGAAGTGGATGTTGTGGTGGGCGATCTTCGAGTAGGACGCCGAGGAGCCGACCAGCAGCAGGGCGCAGGACGGCGAGTAGGTCAGCCGCCGCACCGTCCAGGGCTCCCGGCCGAGCAGGTCGCGGTAGGCCACCGGCAGGTCCGGGTTGAGCACGACGGCGTCACAGGGGATCCGCTCGCCGTCGGCCGTGCGCACCGCCACGGCCCGCGAGCCCACGACCTCCACCCGCTGCACCTCGGTGGAGTACCGGATGCGCACCCCGTGCTTCGCCGCGGCGCCGGCCAGCGCCCTGGGCACGGCGTGCATGCCGCCGACCGGGAAGTACACCCCGGACACCGAGTCCATGTAGGCGATCACCGCGTAGAGCGCGAGGGCGTCGTACGGCGACAGCCCCGCGTACATCGCCTGGAACGAGAACACCCGCTGGGTGCGCGGGTCCTTGAGGTACTGGCCGACCTTCGGGGCCAGCCGGCGCAGCCCACCGGCGGCGACCAGCCGGGCCAGGTTCGGGGTGAGCAGGTCCAGCGGCGAGTCGATGTTGCGGTCGATGAAGTCGCGCATCTCGTAGCGGTACAGCCGGGACACGAACTCCACGTAGCGCCGGTAGCCGTCCGCCTCGGCCGGGCCGCAGCACCGGGAGACCTCCTCGGCCATCGCCCCGGGATCGCTGTGCACGTCGAGGGTGGAGCCGTCCGGGTAGTAGGCCCGGTACAGCGGGTCCACCGGCCGCAGGTCCAGCCAGTCCGCCATCGGCTCGCCGACGCTGTCCAGCGCGTCCGCGATCAGGTCGGGCATGGTGAGCACCGTCGGCCCGGTGTCGAACCGGTAGCCGTCCCTCTCGAGCAGCCCGGCCCGCCCCCCGGGGACCGCGGCCCGCTCGAGCACCGTCACCTGGCGGCCCGCGCCGGCCAGCCGCAGCGCCGCCGAGAGCCCGGCCAGGCCGGCGCCCACCACGACGACGTGGTCGGTGGGGCCGCTCACCGTGCGCACCCCAGTGAGCGTAGGCGACCAACGGCTGACCCGCTCGTCGGTGGGGTCGTAGCCTGCGGGCGTGACGGACCCACGGGTGGGCCTGACCTCGGCCGAGGTCGCCGAGCGCGTCGCCCGCGGCCAGCGCAACGCCGTCCCCAGCGCACCGAGCCGCACGGTGGGCCAGATCGTCCGGGGCAACACGTTCACCGTGTTCAACGCGATCCTCGGGACGCTCACCGTCGTCGTCCTGGTCTATGGCAACTGGCGGGACGCGCTGTTCGGCCTGGTCGTCGTCGCGAACACCGGCATCGGCATCATCCAGGAGCTGCGGGCCAAGGCCACCCTCGACCGGCTGGCCGTGCTCGGGGTGGCCCGGCCCGCCGTGCTGCGCGACGGCGAGCAGCGGGAGGTCGAGCCGGGCCAGATCGTCCTGGACGACATCCTCCCGGTGTCGTCCGGCGACCGGGTCGTCGTGGACGGCCTGGTCTGCGCCTCGGCCGCCCTCGAGGTCGACGAGTCGCTGCTCACGGGGGAGTCCGACCCGGTGCACAAGCAGGTCGGCGACCCGGTGCTGTCCGGCTCGTTCGTGGTCGCCGGGACCGGCTGCTACCGGGCCACCGCAGTGGGCGCGCACGCGTTCGCGGCCGGGCTGGCCGAGGAGGCCCGCCGGTTCACGCTGGTCCACTCGCAGCTGATGGCGAGCATCAACACGATCCTGCGGGTCATGGTCACGATCATGGTCCCGGTCGCGGTGCTGCTCACCTGGAGCCAGCTGCGCAGCCACGAGCACCTCGGCACCGCCGTGAGCGGCGCCGTCGCCGGGGTGATCACCATGATCCCCGAGGGGCTCGTGCTGCTCACCAGCGTGGCCTTCGCCGTCGGTGTGGTCCGGCTCGGCCGCCACCAGGTGCTCGTGCAGGAGTTGCCGGCGGTCGAGCTGCTGGCCCGGGTGGACGTCGTGTGCCTGGACAAGACCGGGACGCTCACCGAGCCGGGCATGCAGCTGGCCGACGTGCGGGTCGTGGACGCCGCCGCACCGGTTCCGCAGGTGCTGGCCGGGCTGGTCGGCGCCGAGCCGGAGCCGAACGCCAGCCTGGCCGCGGTCGCCCGGCGCTACCCCGCGGCGGGCGCGCCGACGGCCACGACGGTGGTGCCGTTCTCGTCCGCCCGGCGCTGGAGCGGCGCCACCCTGGACGGCCTGGGCTCGTGGGTGCTCGGCGCGCCGGACGTGCTGCTGCCGGTCGGGGACCCCGCCCGGGCCACCGCCGACCAGGTCGCCGCCACCGGGCGCCGGGTGCTCGTGCTGGCGCGGACGGCGTCCGACCTGGCCGAGCCGGACCGGCTCGGCCCCACCCGGCCGGCGGCGCTGCTGGTGCTGGAGCAGCGGATCAAGCCGGACGCTGCGCGGACGCTCGCCTACTTCGCCGAGCAGGGTGTCGCCGTCAAGGTCATCTCGGGGGACAACCCGCGGACGGTGGCCGCCGTGGTCAGCGCCCTCGGCGTGCCCGGAGCCGGCGACGGGGTGGACGGCCGCGCCCTGCCCACCGACCACGAGGCGCTGGCCGACGTGGTCGAGGGGGCGGTCGCGTTCGGCCGGGTGGCCCCCCGGCAGAAGAAGGCGATGGTCGCGGCGCTGCAGGCCAGGGGCCACGTGGTCGCCATGACGGGGGACGGCGTCAACGACGTGCTGGCCGTCAAGGACGCCGACCTCGGGATCGCCATGGCGTCCGGCAGCGACGCCACCCGAGCGGTGGCCCAGCTGGTGCTCGTGGACAATCGGTTCGAGCACCTGCCGACCGTGGTGGCCGAGGGCCGCCGGGTGATCAACAACGTGGAGCGGGTGGCCAACCTGTTCCTCACCAAGACCGTCTACGCCACCTTGTTGTCGGTGCTGAGCGGCGTGCTGGGGCTGCCGTTCCCGTTCCTGCCGAGGCACCTGACCGTGGTGACGGCGCTGACCATCGGCATCCCGGGCTTCTTCCTGGCGCTGGCCCCCAACACGCGGCGGGCCCAGTCCGGCTTCATCCCCCGGGTGCTGCGCTTCGCGGTGCCCGCGGGGGTCGTGGCCGCGGTGGCGACCTTCGGCGCCTACGCCTCGGCCCGGCTGGACGGGGACGTCACCGCGGCCGAGGCCAGCACGCTGGCCGCCATGGTGCTGTTCGTCGTCGTGTGGTGGGCGGTGGTCGTGCTGGCCAGGCCGCTGTCGCCGCTGCGGCTGCTGCTGTTGGGCACCCTGCTCGGCGGGTTCGTGCTGGTGCTCATGGTGCCGTTCGCCAGGGACTTCTTCGCCTTCGCCCTGCCCACCGTCGAGGCCACCGTCGTGGCGCTCACCGTCGGGGCGACCGCGATCCTCGTCCTCGAGCTGGTCCTGGGCGTGACCGGGTGGGACCGGGTGGTCAGCCCCGACGCGTCGTCGCCGCCACCGCGAGCTGACCGAGGACGTCGCGCGCAGGTGCGCTGACCGGGCTGGGCTGCAGGGCGGCCACCGAGCGGGCGGTCAGCTCGGCGACGAGGCTCTCCACGTGCTCCAGCGCGCCGGTGTCCTGGATGATCCGGCGCAGCTCGACGACCCGGTCCTGGTCCAGGTGCGGGTCGCCCAGGTCGGAGCGCAGCCGGGCCGCGTCGGCCGGGTTGGCCCTGGCCAGGGCGGTCGTCACGAGCACGGTGCGCTTGCCCTCGCGCAGGTCGTCCCCGGCCGGCTTGCCGGTCTCCTCCGGGTCGCCGAACACCCCCAGGACGTCGTCCCGCAGCTGGAACGCCTCGCCGAGCGGCAGCCCATAGGCGGAGTAGGCCTCGAGCAGCTCCTGGCTCGCGCCGGCGAGGGCCGCGCCGAGGTGCAGCGGCCGCTCGACGGTGTACTTGGCGCTCTTGTACCGGACCACCCGCATGGCCCGCTCGACCGACCCGCCGCCGAGGGCCTGCTCCAGCAGATCCAGGTACTGCCCGGCCATCAGCTCGCTGCGCATGACGTCGAACACCGGCTTGGCGTGCAGCAGGGCGCCCGCGGGCAGCCCGGAGTCGAACAGCAGCTCGTCCGCCCAGGCCAGGCACAGGTCGCCCAGCAGGATCGCCGAGCCGACCCCAAAGTCCTCCGGCGAGCCCAGCCAGCCGTGCCCCCGGTGCAGGGTGGCGAACCCGCGGTGCGCCGCGGGCTGCCCGCGGCGGGTGTCCGAGCGGTCCATCACGTCGTCGTGGATCAGCGCGCAGGCCTGCAGCAGCTCCAGCGAGGCGGCCGCCCGGACGATCTGCTCGCTGTCCGCACCGCCGGCGCCGCGCCACGCCCAGTAGGCGAACGCCGGGCGCAGCCGCTTGCCGCCGGACAGCAGGGTCACGGCTGAGTCCAGCAGCGGGGCCAGGTCCTCGCTGATGCAGTGCAGCCGGGGGCCCTGGACGGCGAGGAACTCGTCCAGGGCCTTCTGCACCCGGGCTCTCAGGTCCTCGGCGTCCGTCGCAGTCCCGCCCATGCCAGCAGCCTAGGCGCGCGGCCTCGTTCCGGCAGGCCCTGCGCCGTTCCGTACCCTTGGGCGGCATGACCCGCGGGACCGCCTCCACGATGCCCGGCGGCTCCGCCACGGTGGCCGAGCTGCTCGCCGACGGCCGCCGGTCGTTCTCGTTCGAGTTCTTCCCGCCGCAGACCGACGACGGGGAGCGCCAGCTGTGGCGGGCGCTGCGTGAGCTGGAGCCGTTGGCGCCGACGTTCGTCTCGGTCACCTACGGCGCCGGGGGTTCGACGCGCGATCGCACCACCCGGCTGACCGGGCGGATCGGCAGCGAGACGACGCTCACCCCGATGGGCCACCTCACCTGCGTCGACTCCTCCGTGGCCGAGCTGCGCCGGGTGGTCGGCGGCTACGCCGAGGCCGGCGTGCGCACGGTGCTCGCGCTGCGTGGCGACCCGCAGGGCGGCCCGGGGACGCCGTGGGTGCCCCACCCCGACGGGCTGCAGCACGCCGACGACCTGGTCCGGCTGGTGCGAGGGCTGGGCGACTTCAGCGTCGGGGTGGCGGCTTTCCCCGAGGGGCACCCGGAGTCCCCGGACCTGGACACCGACGCCCGGCACCTGGCGGCCAAGGTGGCCGCCGGGGCGGACTTCGCGGTCACCCAGTTCTTCTTCCGGGCCGCGGACTACTTCCAGCTCGTGGAGCGCGCCGAGCGGCACGGCGCCCGGGTGCCGATCATCCCGGGGATCATGCCGGTGACCAACGTGCGGCAGATCCAGCGCTTCGCGCAGCTGTCCGGGGCGGCCTTCCCGGCCGAGCTGGCCGAGCGGCTGACCGCCGTCCAGGACGACCCGGAGGCGGTGCGCGCGATCGGCGTGGAGACGGCGGTCGAGCTGTGCGAGCAGCTGCTCGAGGGCGGTGCGCCGGGGCTGCACTTCTACACGCTGAACCGCTCGACGGCGACCCGGGAGATCTACCAGGCGCTCGAACTGCCCCACCGGTCGGCCCGCCGCTGACACAATCGGGCGCATGAGCGAGCCCGCCAGCGCGTTCCCCGGGCCGAGCGTGACCGTCGTGGGCACCGGGACGGCGGCCGCGCCGCCCGACGTCGTGGTGCTCGACCTGGCCGCCGAGGCCGGGGCCCAGCACGCGGCCACCGCGCTGGGCGAGGCCGGCGCGGCGCTGACCCGGATGCGCGACGCGGCGCTCGTGGCCGGGGTCGAGCGGGCCGACCTGAGGTCGGCCGGCACCCAGCTGTGGCCGCAGACCGATCCGAAGGGCCGGCCGCTGGGCTACCGCGCGGTGCTGTCGCTGACCGTCCGGGTGCGGGACCTCGCGACCGCGTCCGAGCTGCTGCCGTCCCTGGTGGCGGCCGGTGGGGACGCCGCCCGGGTCCAGGGCACCCGGCTCGAGCACGACGACCCGGCCGCGCTGCACCGGGCGGCGCGGGACGCGGCGTTCGCCGACGCGAGGGCGCGGGCCGAGCAGTACGCCGGGCTGGCCGGTCGCGGGCTGGGCCCGGTGCTGGAGGTCAGCGAGGCGCCGGCCCGTGGCGGCCCGGGGCCGCTCGGCGGTGCCCGGATGGCGCTGATGGCCTCGGCGGAGGCGCTGCCCGTGGAGGCCGGGTTGTCCTCGGTCGAGGCGTCGGTCGTGGTCCGCTGGGGGCTGGCCTGAGCCGTCCCGCGCCGCTGGGCCGCGACGAGTACCTGGCCCGGTGGTCGGGCCTGCACGGCGGGTACGACCCGGGCGCGTCGGTCTGGGTGGGTGGCTGGCTGCGCCTGATGTACGCCGTGGCCCGTCCGTTCGCGGTGGCCGGGGTTCCTCCGGACGTCGTCACGCTGCTCGGGTTGGGCGCCGCCGGGGCGGTGGCCGCGCTCGCCTGGGCCGGCGCGGGCTGGCTGCTGGTGGCCGCGCTGGTGGTCGTGCTGTCCGGCGTCCTGGACGGCGTGGACGGCGCGGTGGCCGTGCTGACCGACCGGACCACCGCCTTCGGCTTCGTGCTCGACTCGCTGGTGGACCGCTGCTCGGACCTTCTGTACCTGGTGGCGCTGTACCTCGCCGGCGCGGACCCGTGGGTCTGCGTGGCCGGTGGGGTGGTCACCCTGCTGCACGAGTACGCCCGGGCCCGGGCCGCCGCGGGCGGGCTGTCCGACGTGGGCACGATCACGGTGGCCGAGCGGCCGACCCGGGTGATCGTCACCGCCGTGGCGCTGACCGTCGCGGGCGTCGGGGAGCTGGCCGGTCGGGCCGGGCCGTGGGCGCAGGCCGGGGTGCTCGCCTGGCTGTCGCTCGGCGTCGTGGGGCTGGTCCAGCTGCTTGTCGTGCTGCGCCGCCGGCTGCGCTGATCTCGGCAACGCCGACTTCGGCAGGATGGGGGCGTGGACACCCAGCTGGCCCTGGCGCTGCTGGCCGGCGCGGTCATCGTGCTGGTGGGCGTGCTGGCCGTGCGGCTGTCGTACCGGCTGGGCCTGCCCGGCCTGCTGCTGTACCTGGGGCTGGGCATGGCGCTGGGGGAGTCCGGCCTCGGCATCCGCTTCGACGACGCCGTCCTCACCCGCAACCTCGGGCTGATCGCGCTCGCGGTGATCCTGGCCGAGGGCGGTCTCACCACCCGGCTGTCGCAGGTTCGTCCGGTTCTGGGAGCGTCGGCCGTCCTGGCCACCGCGGGCGTCGCGGTCTCGGTGCTCGTCATGGCGGTCGCCGGTCATCTGCTGCTCGGGCTCGATTGGCGGGCGGCGGTGCTGCTCGGCGGGATGGTGTCCTCGACCGACGCGGCTGCGGTGTTCTCGGTGCTGCGCCAGGTCCGGCTGCCTACTCGGCTGCGGGGGCTGCTGGAGGCCGAGTCGGGCTTCAACGACGCCCCCGTGGTGGTGCTCGTCGCGGCGGTCGCCGCGCCGGAGTGGGGGGGCCAGCCGGCCTGGCACCTGCTCCCGCTGATGGTCTACCAGCTGGTGGTGGGCGCCGCGGCCGGGCTGCTGGTCGGCTGGGCCGGGCGCTGGCTGCTGGCCCGGATCGCGCTGCCGGCTTCCGGGCTGTACCCGCTCGCGGCGATGGCCATCACCGCGACGGCGTACTCCGGCACGATCGTCCTGAACGCCAGCGGCTTCCTGGCCGTGTACGTGTGCGCGCTGCTGCTCGGGATGCCCGGACTGCCGCACCGGCGTGCGGTGCTGGGCTTCGCTGAGGGCCTGGCCTGGCTGGCCCAGATCGGGCTGTTCGTGCTGCTCGGCCTGCTGTCCGTGCCCAGCCGGCTGCCGCATGCCGTGGGTCCCGCCCTGGTCGTCGGCCTGGCCCTGGTGATGCTGGCTCGGCCGCTGTCGGTGGTCCTCAGCAGCACCCCGTTCCGGGTGCCCTGGCGCGCGCAGGCGTTCGTCGGCTGGGCCGGTCTACGCGGCGCGGTTCCGATCGTGCTAGCCACCATCCCGCTGTCCGACCAGGTACCGCACGCGGTCCAGCTGTTCGACACGGTGTTCGTGCTGGTGTTGGTGTTCACCGCCGTCCAGGCGCCGACCCTGCCGTGGGTGGCCCGCCGGCTCCGGGTGGTCGCCCCCGAGGAGGCCGGCGAGCTCGAGGTGGAGACCGCGCCCCTGGACGAGCTGGACGCCTCGCTGCTCGACGTCCGGGTGGTCGCGGGGTCTCGGCTGGCCGGGGCGTACGTCGACGACCTACGGCTGCCGCGCGGCGCGGCGGTCACGCTCGTAGTCAGGGAGGGTGAGAGCCAGGTGCCCGGTCCGACGACGCGGCTGCGGGTCGGCGACCGGTTGCTGGTGGTCGCCACCTCGACCAGCCGGGCATCGGCGGAGCGGCGGCTGCGGGCGGTCAGCCGCCGTGGCTCGCTGGCCCGCTGGCTGGGCGAGGAGGGCAAGTCCAGCTGACCCCCCCTCCCGCATGAAGGTGCCCTTCTGTGCGTACGGCCGCACAGATGCGCCCTTCATCGGCGGCCATGAAGGGTAGGAAGTTGCGGGCCTGCTGGCAGAAGGGCACCTTCATGCAGGAGGGGGCGCGGTCAGGCCGGGCCGATGAGGTCGGCGACGATCTCGGCGGACAGGCCCACGAGCGGCAGCCCGCCGCCGGGGTGCGCCGAGCCACCCACGAGGAACAGCCCGGGCACCGGGCTGGCGTTGGCCGGGCGCAGGAACGCCGACCTCGGCCCGTTGGACGACGTGCCGTAGATCGAGCCGCCCGGCGCCCTGGTGGCCCGCTCGAGGTCGGCCGGGGTACGGACCTCGTGCCACAGCAGCCGGTCCCGGACGTCCAGCCCGCGCGCCGCCAGCACGGCGAGCACCCGGTTGGCGTACGTCTGGGCCAGGCCGGGGGCGTCCCAGTCGACACCGTGCTGCGGGTCGTGCCGGGGCGCGTTGACGAGCACGAACCAGGACTCGTGGTCGGCGTCCGGGCGCATCGCCGGGTCGTCCGGCGCGCACACGTACACGGTCGGGTTCTCGACCGGGTGCGGCTGCGGACCGAAGATCGCGTCGAACTCCGCGTCGTAGTCGGCGCTGAACACCACCGTGTGGTGCCGCAGCCCCGGCGTGCGACCGCGGACGGCCAGCAGCAGCACGAAGCCGGACAGCGAAGGGGTGGTCCTGGCCAGCCGGGCCAGCACGGGGGCCGCGACCGGGCGGGGGAGCAGGTCCCGGTACAGGTGGCTCGCGTCGGCGTTGGCCACCACGACGTCCGCAGGCAGCGTCTCGTCGTCGGCCAGCCGGACGCCGGACGCGCGGCCGCCGTCCAGCGTCACCTCGACGGCGTCCGCGTCGAACCGGAAGCGCACCCCCCGGTCCAGGCAGCGGTCGTAGGTGGCCGTCGCCAGCCGCGCCAGGCCACCGCCCACGTGCCAGGCGCCGAAGGTCTGCTCCACGTAGGGGATGGTGGCCAGCGCCGCGGGGGCCCGGCGCGGGTCGGAGCCGGCGTAGGTCGCGTACCGCTCGAGCAGCTGCCGCAGCCGCGGGTCGTGCAGGTACTGCCGGCCGAGCCCGCGCAGCGAGGTGAACGGGGCCACCGTGCGCAGGTCGCGCAGCCGGATCGACTGCCGGACCAACTGCCAGGGCCCGGTCAGCGGGCTGGTGAGGAACGGACGACGGGTCACCTGCCAGATGGCCGCCCCGCGGTCGACGAGCGCCGTCCACTGCTGTCCGGTCCCGGCGCCGAGCGCGGCGTCCAGGGCGTCGGCCGCCCCGGCCCGGGAGGCGTTCGGCAGCTCGACCGAGGTGCCGTCGGCGAAGCGGTAGCCGAACGCCGGGTCGACCGGCAGCAGCTCGACGTTGTCCTCCAGGGCCGCCCCGGCCCGGCGGACGGCGGTCTTGAGGAACAGGTCCCGGTAGACGGCGGGCAGCGTGAGCAGCGACGGACCGGTATCGAAGACGAAGCCGTCGCGCCGGTAGCTGGCCAGCTTGCCCCCGGGAGCGGAGGACCGCTCCACCACGGTCACCTGGTGCTTCTGCGCGGCCAGCCGGGCCGCCGCGGCGAGGCCGCCCATGCCGGCGCCGATCACCACCACCCTGGCCACGCCAGGGATCCTCCCACCCGCGGGAGAATCAGACCGGGCGGCCCTTCCACTGCAGCTCGCCACGGCGTTTGCGCCGCCACGACTGCGCGGCGAGATACCCGAACAGGCCGACCGAGACCGGGTGGGCCAGCGCGTCCGGCCAGACCCGCCCGCCCACGCGCCGGGCCACCAGGGCCCGCCCGGCGACGCCAGCGGCGTACCCGGCCAGCCCGACCCGTGACCCGCGCAGCGCGGCCGCGGCCGGCAGCACGTAGGCCACCCCGAGGCCGGTCACCACAGCGGCGGCGCCGACCGGTGAACCGAACGCGGACCACAGCGACTTGGTGTAGCCGGCCTCGAGGTCGGTCCACCCCTGGTACATCCGGCAGGTGGCGATCGCCGTGCCGTCGGCCACCGTCCCGCGCCCGCCCGAGCGCTTCACCGCACGCATCAGCGCGACGTCGTCGAGCACCTCGCCGCGGACCGCGGCGTGCCCGCCGGCGGCCCGGTAGGCGCCCGCGTCGACCGCGATCAGCTGACCGTTCGCGGCGGCGAGCGACTCCCGCGGCGACCGCTCAGCGGCCCCCAGCGGCAGCGTGGTCAGCCAGGACCACTGCAGCAGCGGCTGCACGAGTCGCTCCGCCGCCGACCCGGTCAGCTGCCGCGGGCACGGCGAGACCAGGTCCAGCCCGGCGGAGCGGAGCAGCTCCACGGTGGCGGCCACCGCGGTCGGGGCCAGCACCACGTCGGCGTCCACGAGGACGAGCACGTCCCCGGTGGCTCGCTGCGCCAGCCGGTGGCATGCCCACGGCTTGCCCAGCCAGCCGTCGGGTGGGCGGTCCGGGCCGCCGTCGAGCAGGGTCACCCGGGGGTCGCCGGCCACGACCGACCGGACGACGTCGGCGGTGCCGTCGGCGGAGCCGTCGTCGAGGACCAGGATCTGCAGGTCCGGGACCCGCACCTGCGCGAGCAGCGACCGCAGGCACGGGGCCACCCGGTGGGCCTCGTCGCGCAGCGGCAGCAGCACGGACACCCGCTCGGTCACCGGGGCGGGGTCGACGGGTGGGACCCGCAGCCGCCGCAGGTTCACCGCCGTGTGCACGGTCCCGGCCAGGGCGGTCGCCGACCCGGCGGTGACCGCCGCGCAGGTCAGTCCCGGCCGAGCCACAGCACCCAGGCGTAGGGGACGGCGACGACGCCCATGGCGATGCCGCCGTAGAGGGCCACCGCCGGGCGGTCGAAGAAGAACACGTTGGCCACCACCGAGGACACGTAGGTCCACAGGAAGAGGAAGGCCGGCTGGCCGTCCGGCGCGCTGCGCCGGGGCAGCCGGTCGAGCAGCACCATCATGACCAGCGCGGTGACGAACCAGCCCAGGTAGTTGCTGGCCGGAACCCCCGGCACGTCCCGCAGCACCAGCTCGGGGTTGGTGAAGGTCCAGTAGCGCTCGCCGGTCATCATCGGGTCGAGGAACAGGTCCCAGGAGGACAGCGCCAGGGCGCCGATCAGCGGGGTGACCAACGCGGAACGGGACAGCCTCCGGGCCGCGATCAGCGCGGGGTAGGCCATCATCGCCCAGGCCAGCGGGATCAGCCAGGGCACCCCGAGCACGGTCGCCCCGAGCGCGGTGCCGTACTCGTAGTGGCCGAACGGCAGCCCGGTGCGCACCCCCACGGCCTCGACCGCCAGCCCACCCCCCACGGTGACCAGCAGGTACCAGGCGGTCCACCACGGGCCCCGCCAGATCAGCGCGTGGAACGCGGAGGCCAGGAAGAACGTGACGACGGTCGCCACGGTGACGTCGCGGCGGGCGTCACCGTGCACCAGCGGGAACGCGATTTCCAGCCCCACCGCGCCGAGGGCGAGCAGCCACGGCAGCCACCGCACCAGCCCCGAGGGGCCATGGTGGTGGTGGTCTGCGTGCGGGCCCGAGTACGACCGGACGCTCACCGGTCACCTGCCCGGCCTGGTCGCCATCCGGTCACGAGGGGGCAGCCTAGGGGACGATCAGCGGGGCATGAGTACCGAGACCCCACCGAACGTCCCGCCGGCCTCCACGACGGCGAGCCGGGCGAACAGCTCCTCGGCGTACCAGCCGACCTCCGGCGTGCGGGCGACCACGGCCTGGTGCTCGGGCGTGCGGTGCGCGAAGGCGGTGAGGGCGTCGGGTGAGTCCCACAGGCTGAAGGTGCCCTGCAGCCCGACCGGGGCCTCGCCGATGCCGGTGGCCAGCAGCAGGCCCGGGGTGTGCCGCAGCCGCTCGCTCACCGGCGGGACGGCCCGCCAGAACGTCGGCATCGACCGCGGCCGCAGCCGGGCCCGGGTGATCGCCGCCGTGGGCCCGTCGTGCCGCACCGGCGCCGGGACGCCGAACGGCCGGCGTCCGGCCCAGGTGCCCCTGCTGGCCAGCGGGCGCATGGCCACGTGCAGCCGCTCGAAGGAGCGCCGCTGCCAGGACCGGACGACGGCGGAGTCCTCGAACGCGTCGGCGTCCGCGGCGCTCGCCCAGGTGGCCAGCAGCCCCCAGTGGTGGACGTCGGCGTCGCGCGGGGTGAAGGTGCGGCCGTCGCCGGTGCCGAGCAGCTTGGCGAACCGCAGCCCCGGCGTGCGGCGGACCGGACGCCGGTCCAACCCCATGTGCAGCAGGGCCGAGGGGACGGCTCGGGCGGCCACCCCCCACAGGTCGAGGGTGACCAGCGCTGGTACCTCGTCGGGCACGGCGATCAGCGTACGGCGCCCATGGCCCGGCCCTACCCTGAGACGGTGGTCGGACCTGCGGCTCCGCCGCCGTCGCGATCGCCGTCCGCGCGGGACCTGTCGGCCGCGACACCCGAGGGCCGGGACCGCTTCGTCGACCTGCTGCGGGTGCTCGCGCTGCTCGCGGTGATGCTGGGCCACTTTCTGATGGCCGCCGTCGTGGTCGCCCCGGACGGCCGGGTCACCGTGACGAACACGCTCGTCCTGGTCCCCTCGGCCCAGCTGCTGACCTGGCTGTTCCAGGTGATGCCGTGGTTCTTCGCGGTCGGCGGCTTCTCGCACGCGGTCGCGCTGGGCTCGCTGGCTCGCCGCGATGGCAGCTACGCCGACTTCGTGCACGCGCGCGTGGACCGCCTGCTGGTGCCGACGATCGCGTTCGCGGCCACCGGGCTGGTCGCCGGCGTGGTGGTCGAGGCGCTCGGGCGGCTGGACGACCGCGCCGTGATGGTGCTGCGGATCGTGGCCCAGCCGCTGTGGTTCATCGGGATCTACCTCGGCGTGGTCGCGTTCGCCCCGTGGATGCTGCAGGCCCACCGGCGGTTCGGCGTCCGGGTCCTCGTCGTGGCCACGGTGCTGGTCGCCGTCGTGGACGTGCTGCGGATCGGGCTGGACCTGCCCTACGTGGGCTACCTGAACTTCGCGTTCGTCTGGCTGGCTGTGCACCAGTGCGGGTTCTTCTGCGCGGACGGCGGGCCGCAGCGGGGTGGCCGGCCGTTCGCGCTGACGCTCGCGGGGGTGGGCCTCGTGGTCACCGTCATGCTGGTGACGCTCGGCCCGTACCCGCGGTCGATGGTGACGCTGCCCGGCGAGACGACGTCGAACATGACGCCGCCGTCGCTCGCGCTGCTGACGTTCTCCGCCTGGCTGCTCGGCCTGGCCCTGCTGCTGCGCCCCGCGTTCACCCGGCTGCTGGCCCGCCGCGGACCGTGGACGGTCGTCGTCGCGGCCAACGGGGTCGCCATGACCGCTTTCCTGTGGCACCTCACCGCGATCACCATGGTGAGCGGCGGCCTGCTGCTGTCCGGCGGGCCGTTCTTCCCCGACGTCGGCAGCGTGTCCTGGTGGCTGCTGCGGCTGGCGTTCCTGCTGCTCGTCGTCGCGGTGCTGGCCCTGCTGGTGTCGCTGTTCCGGCGGTTCGAGCGGCCGCGCCGGCTGGTCGTTCCGCCGCCGGGGGCGCGGCGCGCGCACCGCGACGGGCTGGCCGCGCTCGGCCTGGCCCTCTCGCTGCTCGGCGTCCTGGGCTTCTCGGTGGCCGGGTTCGCCGGCGTGCTGTCGCAGCGGACGGCGACGCTGGTCGTGCTGCCGATGACCCCGGCGGTGGCGGCGCTGCTGCTCGGCTGGGGCGCCCTGCTGGTGCGCTGGACCGCGGCGCCGGTCAGCCGGCGTCCGTCGTCCGGTCCAGCAGCCTGAGCACGGCACCGGGGGCGTCCCACTGCGGGACGTGCCCGCAGTGCGGCAGCACCACCCACTCGGCGTGTGCCGGCAGCAGCGACCGCTCCTGGGAGGACCGGGCGGGCAGCACGTGGTCGCGGTCGCCCCACACGGCGGTGACCGGGACGTCCGCGGGGATCGAGCCGGCCCGGTCGAAGCGGAGCCCCAGGGTGCCGTCGAGGGTGGCCGGGTAGCCGGCGGCGTCGGTCTGGGCGCGGGCCGCCTCCAGCGCGACGTCGTAGGGGATCTGTGCGGGCCAGGCGGACACCGAGGCGAAGGCCAGCCCGCGTGCGGCCCGCGACCGCAGCACCAGCGGTTGGACCCCGCGGGTGGCCCGGGCCGCGACCCGGTTCACCCGGACCACCGGGTTGCGCCGCTGGCTGGGGCGCAGCCACAGCCCGGCCGGGGCCAGCGCGGTCACCGACCGGGCCCGGCCGTCGGCCGCCAGCTCCAGGCTGACCCAGCCGCCCAGGGAGTTGCCGAGCAGGTGCGGGCGGTCCCAGCCGAGGTGGTCGAGCAGGGCCCCGACGGTCCTGGCCAGCCGGGGCGGCGTGGCCGGCTCGGTGCGCGGCAGCGCCGGGGAGCGCCCATGACCGGGGAGGTCGACGGCGACGACGTCGTAGCGGGCGGCCAGGCGGGGGAGCAGCGGGTCCCAGGTGGTGGCCGCCGAGCCCAGGCCGTGGACGAGGAGCAGCGGGGGTCCGGACCCCCGGCGGGTGTGAGCCAGCACCGTCGGTCAGCCGACCTCGGCCGGCTGGCCCCCGGTGATGCGCAGCAGCTCGTCGTAGGACGTCGGGAACACGGTGTGCGGGTGCCCGGCCGCGGCCCAGACCACCGGGTGGCGGGCCAGGTCGACGTCCACGAGGGTGCGCAGGGGGTGTGGGTGCCCCACCGGTGCGACGCCGCCGATCGCCATGCCGGTGTGCTTGCGGACGAAGTCGGCGTCGGCCCGCTTCACCTGGGCCACCCCGAGGACCGCGGCGACCTCGAGGGTGTCCACCCGGTGCGCTCCCGAGGTCATGACGAGTAGGGGCTGCCCGTCGGCCTCGAAGACCAGCGAGTTCGCGATGGCGCCGACCTCGCAGCCGAGCTGGGCGGCGGCCGCCGCAGCGGTCGGTGCGGCGTCGTCCAGCGCGATGGGGTCGCCGGTGGCCCCGACCGCGCGCAGCGCCTCGGTGACCCGGACGACCGTGGGGTGGTTCAGCGCCATGGCCGCAGCCTAAGGGCCTTGACGGGTTGTCGCCGCCCCGGAGTATGGTCGAACACATGTTCGAAGGAGGTGCTCGGTGACCCGACGCTACGCGGACCCGGTGCTCGACGCCGTCGACGTCCGCCGCGACCAGTCCGGCCAACGGCCGGTCCAGTTCCGGTGGCGGGGCCGGCTGTACCTCGTGCGCGACGTGCTGGCGCACTGGGTCGAGGTCGGGGCCTGGTGGCGGCAGCGTGGCGCCGACGGGCTGCCCGTACGGGTCGACGAGGCGGGCCGGCAGGTGTGGCGGGTGGAGGCGGTCGTGCATCAGCTGGCCGGCCGGGCCGCGGCGTCCGGGGTCTACGACCTCGCCTACGACGAGAGCGCGCGGACGTGGACCCTCGCCCGCGCGCTGGACTGACCGGGAGGGACTGTGGAGATGCCCGTGGTGATTCCCAGGGCGCCCGTGGGGCCGGCGTCCCACGAGCTGCTCGAGGCGGCCCGGCGCGGACTGGTCGAGGCGGCCACCGCGCCCACCCCGGCCGAGCGGTACGTCGCGGCGCACCTGACGGCGCTGCGGGCGGCCGCTGCCGTGCTGGCCGCACGGGCCCGGCCCGGCAGCGCCCGGCGCGGCCCGCGCAGCGCCTGGGAGCTGCTGCCCCAGGTGGCCCCCGAGCTCGGTGAGTGGGCCGCGTTCTTCGCCGCGGGGGCGGGCAAGCGGGCCGCCGCAGAGGCCGGACTGACCAGGGCGGTCAGCGCCCGCGAGGCCGACGACCTGCTGCGCGATGCCGCGACCTTCCTCGCGTTGGTGGCCACCACCCTCGGGGTGCCGCACCAGGACACCTTCCCGCTGGTGGGCTGAGCGGGCTCGTTGGTGGGACCAGCGCAACGGTTGCAACCGATTGCATGAGAGATCGCCGTGAACTGGCCCCGATCCATTGCCGTGACCGGATCGACAGGGCACAGTGAGCGGATGTGGCGTACGCCACATTCTCCTGACCCTGAGACCGGCCAGAGGGGACAGCGTGCAGACACCCGCGGAGATCGACTACGCGCGAGCGAGCAGTGTCGACCAAGCGATCGCCCTGCTCGAGGAACACGGTGAGGATGCGCGGGTCATCGCGGGTGGGCACAGCCTGCTGCCGATGATGAAGCTGCGCCTGGCCCGGCCTGAGTGGATCATCGACATCAACGATCTGCACGAGCTGCGGGCCATCCGGGTCGAGGGCGGGGAGCTCGTGCTCGGCGCCCTGACCCGGCACGCCGACGTGCTCGAGTCGCCCGTCGTGGGCGAGCACTACCCGATCCTGGTCGACGCCGAGCGGGTCATCGCCGACCCGGTCGTGCGCAACCGGGGCACCGTGGGCGGCTCGTTCTGCCAGGCCGACCCCGCGGAGGACCTCGCCGCCGTCGGCTCGGCGCTGCGGGCGAACGTCGTCATCCGCTCCTCCAGCGGCACCCGCACGGTGCCCGCCAGGGAGTTCCACACCGGCCCCTACGAGACCGAGGTCGGCCCGGCCGAGCTGCTCGTCGAGGTGCGCATCCCCATCCGGCCGTCCGCGGGCAGCGCCTACGAGAAGGTCGAGCGTCGGGCCGGCGACTGGGCGATCGCCGCGGCCGGCGCCTTCGTCGAGCTGTCCGGCGGCGTGGTCTCGGACGTCGGCATCGGGCTGTCCGCGGTCGGGGCCCGGCACTACTGCGCGGCCGAGGCCGAGGGGTTCCTGCGCGGCCAGGCGCCCACCCCGGAGAACCTGGCCGAGGCCGGGCGGATCGCGGCCGAGCACTGCTCGCCGACGTCCGACCAGCGGGGGCCGGCCGACTACAAGCGCCATCTCGTCGGCGAGCTGACGAAACGAGCGCTGAGCCGATCGGTCGAGCGAGCTGGAGGGGGAGCCTGATGCAGGTCACGATCACGGTCAACGGCACGCAGTTCACGCGTGACGTCGAGCCGCGGATGCTGCTCGTGCACTTCGTGCGCGACGAGCTGCGACTGACCGGCACCCACTGGGGCTGCGACACCTCCAACTGCGGCACCTGCGTGCTGTGGGTGGACGGCGAGCCGGTGAAGAGCTGCACGGTGCTCACGGTGATGGCCGACGGCCACGAGGTCACCACGGTCGAGGCCCTGGCGAAGGGCGGCCAGCTGGACCCGGTGCAGCAGGGGTTCATGGAGGAGCACGGCCTGCAGTGCGGCTTCTGCACCCCCGGGATGATGATGACCGCCCGCTGGCTGCTGGACCGCAACCCGGACCCGGACGAGGGCACCATCCGCGAGGCCATCTCCGGGCAGATCTGCCGCTGCACCGGCTACGAGAACATCGTCCGCGCCATCCGCTGGGCGGCCGAGCACCCCGCACCGGCCGAGGAGCAGGCAGCAGAGGAGGTCCAGGCATGACCGCCGTCGACGAGACCCCCGCCGTGCCGCTCAGCGCGGCCGGCAACCCCATCGGCTTCGGCCGGATGCTCCGCAAGGAGGACGTCCGGTTCGTCCGCGGCCACGGCAACTACGTCGACGACATCGCGCTGCCCGGGATGCTGCACGCGGCGATCCTGCGCAGCCCGTTCGCGCACGCGACGATCGTGTCGATCGACACCTCGGCCGCGGAGGCGCACCCGAAGGTCAAGGCGGTCATCACGGGCAAGCTTCTGGAGACCCTCAAGCTGGCCTGGATGCCCACCCTGTCGATGGATGTCCAGGCGGTGCTGGCGACCGACAAGGTCCGCTTCCACGGCCAGGAGGTGGCCTTCGTGGTGGCCGAGGACAAGTACTCCGCCCGGGACGCCCTCGAGCTGATCGACGTCGAGTACGAGCCGCTGCCCGCCGTCGTCGACGCCAAGAAGGCCCTCGACCCCGGCGCCCCGGTGATCCGCGACGACATCGAGGGCAAGACCGACAACCACATCTTCGACTGGGAGGCCGGCGACAAGGCGCTCGCCGACGAGGTGTTCGCCAAGGCCGAGGTCGTCGTCAGCCAGCAGATGCTCTACCCGCGGGTGCACCCCAGCCCGATGGAGACCTGCGGCACGGTCGCCAGCATGGACCCGATCACCGGCAAGCTCACGGTCTGGTCCACGAACCAGGCGCCGCACGCGCACCGCACCCTGTACGCCATCGTGGCCGGCATCCCCGAGCAGAAGATACAGATCATCTCGCCGGACATCGGCGGCGGCTTCGGCGGCAAGGTCGGCATCTACCCCGGCTACGTGCTCGCGGTGGTCGGCTCGATCGTCACCGGCCAGCCGGTCAAGTGGGTCGAGGACCGCAGCGAGAACCTCATGTCCACCGCGTTCGCCCGTGACTACCACATGAACGGCTCGATCGCGGCGACGCGCGACGGCAAGATCCTCGGCCTGCGGGTCGACGTGCTCGCCGACCACGGCGCGTTCAACGGGACGGCGCAGCCGACCAAGTTCCCGGCCGGCTTCTTCCACATCTTCACCGGCAGCTACGACCTGCAGGCCGCGCACTGCAAGGTCACCGGCGTCTACACCAACAAGGCACCCGGTGGGGTGGCCTACGCCTGCTCGTTCCGGGTCACCGAGGCGGTCTACCTGGTCGAGCGGATGGTCGACGTCCTGGCCGACGAGCTCGGCATGGACCCGGCCGAGCTGCGGCTGAAGAACCTGCTGCGCCCTGAGCAGTTCCCGTACACCACCAAGACCGGCTGGGAGTACGACTCCGGCGACTACCCGCGCGCGCTGCGCAAGGCCATGGACATGGCCGGGTACGACCAGCTGCGCGCCGAGCAGGCCGAGAAGCGGACCCGCGGCGAGCTCATGGGCATCGGGATCAGCTTCTTCACCGAGGGGGTGGGCGCCGGCCCGCGCAAGCACATGGACATCCTCGGCCTGGGCATGGCCGACGGCTGCGAGCTACGGGTGCACCCCACCGGCAAGGCGCAGATCCGGCTCAGCGTGCAGAGCCAGGGCCAGGGCCACGAGACGACGTTCGCGCAGATCGTCTCGCACGAGCTCGGCATCCCGCCCGAGGACGTCGAGGTGATCCACGGGGACACCGACAACACCCCGTTCGGCCTGGGCACCTACGGGTCGCGCTCGACGCCGGTGTCCGGCGCCGCCGCGTCCGTGGTGTCCCGGGGGATCAGGGACAAGGCCCGGATCATCGCGGCGGCCGCCCTCGAGGTCTCGGTCGACGACCTGGAGTGGGAGCTCGGCCGCTGGTACGTCAAGGGCGATCCGGAGAAGGGCAAGACGATCAGCGAGATCGCCATGCTCAGCCATGGAGTCCTCGAGCTGCCGGAGGGGGTCGAGGGCCACCTCGACGCCTCGGTCGTCTACGACCCGCCGAACCTCACCTACCCGTTCGGGGCCTACATCTGCGTCGTGGACGTCGACCCGGGCACCGGTGCGGTCAAGGTGCGCCGGTTCATCGCGGTCGACGACTGCGGGCCGCGGATCAACCCGATGATCGTCGAGGGCCAGGTGCACGGCGGCCTGGCCGACGGCGTGGGCATGGCGCTCATGCAGCTCATGGCGTTCGACGAGAACGGCACCCACCTCGGCGGGTCGTTCATGGACTACCTGCTGCCCAGCTCGATGGAGTGCCCGAGCTGGGAGACCGGAGAGACGGTGACCCCGTCCCCGCACCACCCGCTGGGGGTCAAGGGGGTCGGCGAGTCGGCCACGGTGGGCTCGCCGCCCGCGGTCGTCAACGCGGTGATCGACGCGCTGGAGCCGTACGGCGTCCGGCATGCCGACATGCCGCTGACCCCGGCCAACGTGTGGCTGGCCATGCAGGGCCGGCAGCTGCGCAACGACCTCGCCGTGCCGTGAGGACCGACGCCGTTGCCGGGCGGGCCGCTGCGCTGCGGGCGCAGCGGGTCCCGTTCGTGCACGCCCGGGTGGTGCTGGCCGAGCGTCCGACGTCGGCCAAGCCGGGGGCCGAGGCCGTGGTCTTCGGCGACGGCACCATCGAGGGATTCGTGGGGGGGACCTGCGCCGAGTCGACCGTGCGGGCGCAGAGCCTGGCCCTGCTCGACTCGGGGGAGCCGCTGCTGCTGCGGATCTGCCCCGAGCCGGAAGCTCCCCAGCCGGGGCGGCTGACCGTGCACAACCCGTGCCTGTCGGGAGGGACCCTGGAGATCTTCCTGCAGCCGGTGATACCGGCGCCGCTGCTCGTGGTGGTGGGCGAGACCCCGATCGCGGCGGCGCTGGCTGAGCTCGCGGCGTCCTTGGGCTACCACGTCGAGCGCCGTGACCCCGGGGACGGCGGGGGCGTGGTGCCCGGGGACGCCGCGGCGGTGGTGGTGGCCTCGCATGGCCGGGACGAGGAGCCGGTGCTCACCGCGGCCCTGCAGGCGGGCACGCCCTACGTGGGGCTGGTCGCCAGCCGCAAGCGGGGGGAGGCGGTGCTCCTCTCCCTCGACGTCGACGCGGCGGCCCGCACCCGGGTGCACACCCCGGCCGGCCTGGACATCGGGGCCCGCACCCCGGAGGAGGTCGCCCTGTCGATCCTCGCCGAGGTGGTGGCCGAGCGGCGCCGCCCTTCGGGCCGACCGATCACGCTGGACCTCGAGCCGGCCGGCCCGGCCACGGCCATCGACCTGATCTGCGGCATGTCGGTGGCGATGGTCGACTCCTCGCTGCACCTGGACCACGAGGGCACCCGCTACTGGTTCTGCGGCAGCGGCTGCCTGCGTGCGTTCGCCGCCGACCCGGCCAGCTACGTCCCCGCGTGACCGACGCCCCGGACGACCTGGCCGCGCTGGTGCCGGACGTCGCCTCGCTGCGCCAGCGGCTGGGGGACGCCGGCTACCTGGCCGACTCGGGGCTGGCCACGGCGTTGTTCTGCGCCGTCCGGCTGCCCCAGCCGTTGCTGCTCGAGGGGGAGGCGGGGGTCGGCAAGACCCAGGCCGCGAAAGCGCTGGCCGAGGTGCTGGACACCCGGCTCATCCGGCTGCAGTGCTACGAGGGCATCGACGCGGCCGAGGCGCTGTACGAGTGGAACTACCCGCGGCAGCTGCTGGGGATCCGGCTGGCCGAGGCCCGCGGTGGCCCGGTGGCCGAGGAGGATCTGTTCGGCCGGGACTACCTGGTGCGCCGGCCGCTGCTCGAGGCGATCGAGCATGCCGGCCCGCGGCCGGCCGTGCTGCTCATCGACGAGGTGGACCGCGCCGACGAGGAGTTCGAGGCGTTCCTGTTCGAGCTGCTCGCCGAGGCGGCCATCACGATCCCCGAGCTGGGCACGGTGCGGGCCGAGCGTCCGCCGCTCGTGGTGCTCACGTCCAACCGCACCCGTGACCTGCACGACGCGCTCAAGCGGCGCTGCCTATACCACTGGATCGACTACCCCGACCTCGACCGGGCCATCGAGATCATCCGGCGGCGGGTGCCGGGGGCGACCCTCGACCTCACGGCCGGGGCGGCCGCGGCCGTGGGCCGGCTGCGGGCACTCGACGTCCAGAAGCCGCCGGGGGTGGCCGAGGCGATCGACTGGGTGCAGGCGCTGACCCTGCTCGGCGTGCGGACCCTCGACGGCGAGGCCGCCGAGCAGACGCTGGGGTCGGTGCTGAAGTACCGCGAGGACCACGACGTCGCCCGTGAGCGCGGGCTGGCCTGGGTGACCGGGAGTGGCTGACCTGGCCACCGCGGCGGCGTCGTTCGGGGCGCTGCTGCACGCGGGTGGGGTGCCGGTCACCCCCGAGCGCAGCGCCCGCTTCGCCGACTCGGTGCTGCTGGCCGACCCGCTCTCGGTCGATGAGCTGTACTGGCTGGCCCGGGTGACGCTGCTGTCCACGCACAGCCAGGTCGACCTGTTCGACCGGGCCTTCGACCAGGTGTTCCGCGGCTTCGTCGACGTGGCCGACGGCCGCGGGGACACCAACCAGCCGCCGCCCCCGAACACCCGGCCCGGTTCGGACCGGGCACCGTCCAGGGACAGCCGGGCGGGGACGGCGCCGTCCCCCCAGCCGGGTGCGACGTCGTCGGGGGACGGCCGCGACGAGGACGGTCCGGAGACCGTGCTTGCGGCCGCGAGCACCGAGGAGCGGTTGGGCCACAAGGACTTCGCTGCTTGCACCCCGGACGAGCTCGCGCTCGTGCGGGCGTTGGTCGCTCAGCTGCGGGTGGTCGCGCCGCGGCGTCCGAGCCGGCGCGCCGTGCGGCACCCGGCCGGCCAGCAGCTGGACGTGCGGGCCACCCTGCGGGCGGCGCATCGCACGGGGGGTGACCCGGTCCGGCGGGCGCACCGGCGGCGCAAGGACCGGCCGCGTCGGGTGGTGCTGATCGCCGACGTGTCCGGGTCGATGGAGTCCTACGCCCGGGTGTACCTGCACCTGCTGCACGGGGCGGTCCGGGCCACCGGCGCCGAGGCGTTCGTGTTCGCCACCCGGCTGACCCGGCTGACCAGGGCGCTGGCCGTGGCCCACCCCGACATCGCGCTGACCCGAGCCGGCGCCGCGACGCCGGACTGGTCCGGCGGGACCCGGATCGGGGGTGCGATCAAGTCGTTCAACGACGAGCACGGACGCCGGGGGGTCGCGCGCGGTGCCGTGGTGGTCATCGTCTCGGACGGTTGGGAGTGCGACGACCCGTCCCTGCTCGGCCGCGAGATGGCCCGGCTGTCCCGGCTGGCCCACCACATCGTGTGGGTGAACCCGCGCAAGGCGGGGAAGCGCTACCAGCCGCTCGTGGGCGGCATGGCCGCCGCGCTGCCGTACGTGGACACGTTCGTCAGCGGCCACTCGGTCCGAGCCCTCGACGACGTGCTGGCGGCGATCCGCGGCGTCGGCTGAGTCGCCTCGATGGCCGCGGCGCTAGCCGGGGTGGTCGGGGTGTCGGGGGTCGGCGGGTGGTCGGGGGACGGGGTGGTGCAGGCCGTTGGGGCTGGTCCAGTGGTTGGTGCCGTCGGGGGTGCGGGTGGTCTGCCAGCCGTGGTGGGTTTTGA
>JBBSAJ010000031.1:0-31717 GCA_038252405.1 Actinomycetes bacterium
CCTGGTCCTCGCCTCCGCGCTGGTCGCCCCGGCCCTGTTCTCCGAGCACCTGGCCCGCAGCGGCGAGGACACCCCAGCCGTCCGGTTGCACGCCGAACGGGCATTCGTCTCCTCCTTCGCCATCTCGCTGGCCCTGGCCATGGTGGCGGCGCTGACCGCGGCGGGGCTGGTGTCGTGGTTCCTGGTCCGCCGGGTCGCCCACCCGGTGGCCGCGCTGGCCGACGCGGCGGACTCGCTGGCCGCCGGCAACTACCAGGTGCGGGCACCGGCCGGCGGCTTCGGCAGCGAGCTGGAACGGCTGTCCGGCGCGTTCGACCACATGGCCGCCCAGCTGGCCGACACCGACGCCGCCAGGACCCGCATGCTCGCCGACCTGGCGCACGAGGTGCGCACCCCGCTGGCCACCCTCGAGGCCTACATCGACGGGATGGAGGACGGCGTCGTCCCGGCCAGCGCGGAGTCCTACCAGACCATGCGTGACCAGGTCGCCCGGCTGCGCCGGCTCGCCGGCGACCTGCGGGAGGCGGCCGCCGCGGAGGAGCAGGCCCTGGGCCTGGACAGGGAGGTGTGCGAGCCCGCCGCGCTCGTCGAGGCCGCGGTGGCCGCGGCCCGGCCGCGCTACCAGGCCAAAGGAGTCCAGCTCACGATGTCCGCCGACCCTCAGGCACCCGCCGTGCTGGCCGACCGGGTGCGCATCCAACAGGTGCTGGCCAACCTGCTGGACAACGCGCTGCGGCACACCCCGCCCGGCGGGAGCACGGCGGTCTCGGTCGCGCCGGGCTCCGGGGACGTCCGGATCCGGGTCACCGACGACGGCGCCGGCATCCCCGCCGACCAGCTGAACGCCGTGTTCGACCGCTTCCACCGGGTCGACCCGGCCCGCGCCGCCACCGACGGCGGCGGCAGCGGACTCGGCCTGACCATCGCCAGGGCCATCGTCACCGGCCACGGGGGCACCCTCACCGCGACCAGCCCCGGTCCCGGCCGCGGCGCCACCTTCACCATCACCCTGCCCCGGGTCGGCGATCGCTCCAGCCGGTCAGTGCACGAGTAGGGCCGCGTCGTCCAGGACGCCGTCCAGCATGAGCGCGGCCACCGCAAGCGCCACCAGGAGGGCGGCCGCTCCCGCGAGGGCGGGGCTGCTGATGGTCGGCACCCGGCCCCTCACCGCGGCGAGCAGCAACGAGCCGCGACCACGCACCCAGCGGTGGACGACGGCGTAGGACAACCCGACGAACGAGCCGACGGTCAGGACCATCCCGGCGCCGGTCATCGCAGCGACGAGCGCGGTCACCGACCCGGCGAAGCCGTATCCGAGCAGCACGATGGTTCCTGCCCAGGTGACCCCGCCCACGACGTTCCAGGGCAGGAATGTGCGGTACGGCATCCGGCCCATCCCTGCCAGCGTGGGGACCAGCGCCCGCAGCAGCCCCACCCAGCGGCCCAGCAGCACCGCGGGACCGCCCCGGCGTTGCAGGAACTCCTCGGCGCGCGCCCAGCGCGGCTCACCGATCCAGCGGCCGGCTCGGCTGTCTCGAAGCGGCGGCCCGACCCGGCGGCCCAGCTCGTAGCCGATCGAGTCACCCACCACGGCAGCCACTGAGGCGACGACCAGCAGCAGCGGCAGGCTCAGGTAGCCCCGACCCGCGAGCACGCCCCCGTACAACAGGGCCGTCTCCCCTGGCAGCACCAGTCCGACGAAGGCGGCCGACTCCCCCAGCGCCAGGCCCCCGACCACCAGGTAGGCCGGCCAGCCCGACAGCGACAGCACGAGGGCGAGCAGGTGCGCGAACATCCCTCACCCCCGGGTCACGGCCACCGGTGGGGCGACCGTCACCGCGCCCACCTCCATCGAGTCCCCCAAGGATGGACCCAAGAAGGTAAGGAGACGGTGAGAGCCCGCCGTCAGGTGGTCGCGGAGGTGATGTAGCCGGTCAACGCCTCGCGCTCGCCCTCCAGGTCGGTGATCCGGGCCTTGACGACGTCGCCGATGCTGACGATGCCCTGCAGCTGGCCGTCGACGACGACGGGGACGTGCCGGAAACGACCGTCCGTCATGACCTTCATGAGCTCCTCGAGCCGGGTGCCCGGGTCGGCCGTGGTGACGTCGACGGTGTGAATCTGGTCCACCGTGGCCGACAGCACGCCCGGCCCGCGGGCTGCGAGAGCCCGGACGACGTCGCGCTCGCTGACGATGCCGTCGACGGAGGACCCGTCACTCGACACGACGATCGCGCCGATGTGGTGCTCGGTCAGCAGCGCCAGCAGGGCGTCGACCGTGGCCTGCGGCGAGACCGTGACGACCGATGAGCCCTTGCTGCGCAGGATGTCGGAGATCCGCATTGACACTTCCTCCTGGGCGGCGAGGACCGGCTGGTCCCCAGGAGCGTAGGGGTGCGCAGGTGCGCTCGGCTAGCCCCAAACGGGGTGCAGCCTCGTCACGGGACCTTCGGAGCTTCTCCCGGCGATGAGTAGCCGGGTCGCTGGTGGATCGTGGGCGGGTCGTACGACGCCGTCATCGCCGGGGGCGGGCTGGCCGGGCTGACCCTCGCCGCGCCTCCCGCAGGTCCTCGAGGGCTCCTGCGCGACACCTGCGGGCTCCCCGGCTGGCAGCTGAGGCCGTCTTGCGCTGCCGCGGCGGCGCCGTCGGCACGCCTACCTCGACCGGGCGCGGAACCCGGCGTCCCGCGTGCTCCGCTTCCTCGACGAGGAGCCCTCACTGACGGACGAGGCCCGGCTGGTGGCGTCTTGACCGCCAGGCCCGTTCGTCCGCGCGGCCGGCTCGGCGCCGGTGGTCAGTCACCGGTGGTCCCGGATCGTCCGGCCAGATAGTCGATCACCTCTACTGCCCTGACCACGTCGGCGTACTTGGCCTCGAGGTCGAGCAGGTTCGCCTCGTGCGGGGCCGGATGCCGGTCGCCGACGGCGTCGCGGACCACGATCGGGACGAACCCGTACTGAAGGGCGTCGACGGCCGTGGCCCGGACGCATCCGCTGGTCGTGAGCCCGACGACGATGACGGTGTCCACTCCCGCCGACACGAGCGTCGTGAGCAGCGAGGTGCCGAAGAAGGCGCTGGCGTACTGCTTGACGAAGACCGGCTCCCCCGGCCTCGGCGCGGGGTCGCCGGGGAAGGTGGCTAGCTCCGAGCCCTCGGTGAGGACCTCGAGCGCCGGGATCTTTCGCCACCACACACCGCTGTCGGAGCCACCAGGGACATACCGGACCGCGGTGAAGCACACCGGGACCCCAGCGTCGCGGGCCGCAGCGACGACCTGTCCGGCCGCGGCGACGGCCTCCTCGACCCCGGCGTACAGCGGGGAGCCGGGGTCGAGGTAGGCACGGAGCACGTCGACGACGACCAGGGCGGGCCGCCGCCCGAACCCGAACCGCCGCCCGAACCCATGGGCCTCGTAGTCCCGTTCGAGCCCAGCGACGTCGGTCATGCCCTGGTGGTGGAGAGGACGCTGAACACGGGCGGTTTGGGCGCCGGCAGGCCGGTCTCCGCCAGGCAGCGCTCCCGCAGCTCCTCTATCGACGGGCCGCGGACGAAGATTTCCTTCTCTCCACGCTCAGCCCGCAGCCGAACGCGCAGCTCCTCGGTCGCCGAGCCGTCGACAGTTCCGTCCGCGTTCAGCGCGACACCGTACCGTTGCGCGCCCTCGGCCGAGACGAGCCCGCGACGCACCTCCAGCGCCACCAGGTCGGGGTCCCGGTCGTAGGGGTCGCCCCAGCCGCCGCCGCCCCACGTGACGTAGTGCAGCAGGTCGCCCTTCTCCACCCGCACGTTGTCGCACTTGCTGGGCAGCACCTCGGTCGTCCCGTCGGCACGCTCGAGCAGCTTGTGCGAGCGGGCCCCCGGCAGCCCACCGTTGACCCCCCACGGGTAGGTGAACCAGCGGTCGTCGTGGATCGAGACGTTGCCGGGCTCGAGGAACCGGTAGGCGACGTCCACTCCGTTGCCGCCACGGAAGAACCCCGGACCGCCGGAGTCCGCCACCGTCTCGTACAGCTCGATCCGCAGCGGGAAGTACGCCTCGAGGAACTCGTTCGGCACGTTCGTGAACGACGGCCACAGCGAGTGCCCGTCCGGACCGTCCCCGAACGGGCGCCCGGGGATGCCGCCGAAACCGATCTGGTAGAGCTGGAACCACTCGCCCGTGTCGGTCCGGTTGCCGGAGTACATCAGGTGCGGGGACGACGAGAAGCCGGCCGCGTTGAGGAAGTCCGGTTGCCGCTGGCCCAGCAGCCCACCGAGGATGTCGAAGATCCGGCCCAGCCCGTGGGTCCGGCAGGACAACGCCGCCGGGTAGCGTGGCTTCAGCAGCGTGCCCTGGGGGATCCGCACCTCGACGAGCGGGTAGAAGCCGTCGTTCCACAGGATCTGCGGGTCGAAGACCATGATCATGTAGATCCCGAAGAACATCTTGTAGAGGTTCTCGTTGAGGTAGTAGTTGATCGACCCCGGTGACTGGGGGTCGGTGCCCTCGAAGTCCAGGACCACTCCGTCGTCCTCCCGGAACATCGAACAGTGGATCTTGTAGGGGCCGTAGCCCATCCCGTCGTCGCAGATGTAGTCGGTGAAGGTGAGCGTCTCGTCGGCCGGGATCGTCGTCGCGATGAGCTGCTTCATGGCTTGGTAGTTGCGCTCGAGCAGCGAGTCCAGGGCCGAGATGTAGGTCTCCTGCCCGAACCGCTCGCACAACTCGACCACGCGACGGGACGCCGTGCGGCAGGCGGCCACGATCGCGTTGAGGTCAGAGCGGTTCCAGTCCTTCATCCGGACCTGGTTGAGGATCAGCCGCAGCGCCTCGTCGTTGTGCTCGCCCTTCTTGTACAGCTTGAAGGGCGGGATCACGACGCCCTCCTCGAAGATGCTCGTGGCGTCCGTGGGCAACGAGCCTGGCACCTTGCCGCCGACGTCGGTCATGTGACCGAACATCGCGGACCAGCCGACCAGGCGACCCTCGTGGAAGATGGGCAGGACGACCAGCCAGTCGTTGGCGTGGCTGATGGCCGCGCCGCAGGCGTACGGGTCGCTGGTCATAAGGACGTCGCCGTCCTCGATCGTGCCGTCGAAGCCGGCCAGGAAGTCGGGGATCGACAGGCCGAACTGGCCAACCACCATCTTCCCGGTCGGGTCCGCGATCAGCGGGAACTCGTCGTGCTGCTCCCGGATGCCAGGCGACATGGCGGTGCGGAAGAGCACCGCGTCCATCTCGTACCGCGCATTCCGCAGGGCGTTCTCGATGATGTCGAGGGTCACCGGGTCGACGTCCGCGCGCGCCCGTGGTGTGGTGTTGGTCTCGATGAGAGTGGCCATGGCGCTACCCCTTCAGCTCGCGTCCGGACGGATCAGGATGGTGCCGACGGCGTCGACGGTGCCGCTGTGGCCGGGCAGGATGAGGGTCGTGGAGTCCATCTCCGTGACGACGGCAGGACCGGGGATCACGTTGCCCTCCAGCAACTTGCTGCGGTCGTACAGGCCGGCCTCGGCGAAGGCGCCGTCCACCCACACCTGGCTGCTGCCGTAGCGGGCGGCCCCCGCCTCGGGGCCACCCGGTTCCAGTCGAGGGGCGCTCACCGTGGGCGGCCGGCCCTTGACGACGGCGCGCAGGTTCACCAGCTCGTGCTCGGCTGCGAGGGCGAAGGTGAACAGCCGGGTGTGCTCGGCGTCGAAGGTGCCGCCGACTGCAGCCAACCCCCCACCGGCACCGTCGAACTGGCTCGGATCGACGTCGACCGGGACCTCGAAGCCCTGACCGTGATAGCGCACGTCGACCTGATAGGTGATCGCCTGGTCCGACCGCTCGACGCCCTCGGCATCGAGGCTGGCCTGCGCCTCGGCCGCGAGCTCCTCGAGCGCCTTGCCGACCTCGAGATCGGAGGTGTCGGAGAACCGTCGGATGTAGGTCCGAGCCGCCTCCTCGCGGAGGCTGGTCGTGGCGTCCCCGTAGGCGCACAGCACTCCTGGGGACGGCGGGATGATCACCGGCCAGGAGCCCATGAGTCGGCCGAGCGCGTTGGCGTGCATCGGACCGGCGCCGCCGAAAGCCACCAGGGCGAAGTCACGAGGGTCGTAGCCCTGCTGAACCGACACCAGCCGCAGCGCGCCGAACATGTTCTCGTTGACGATGTCGATGATCCCGGCCGCCGCGGTCTCGGCGTCCGGAAGGCCCATCGCGTCGGCGACCTTCTGCACCGCGCGCCGGGCCGCGTCGACGTCGAGTGTCATCTCCCCGCCGATGAGGCTCGGCGGCAGGTGGCCGAGTACCACGTTCGCGTCGGTGACGGTGGGCTCCTCGCCGCCCTTGCCGTAGGCCGCGGGACCGGGCTCCGCACCCGCGGACTGCGGGCCGACCCGCAGCGCCTTGGTGAGCTCGGGCACGTGCGCGATCGAGCCGCCGCCGGCCCCGACCGTACGGACGTCGACGCTGGACGCGCGGACGTTGAGCGACCCGACGGTGGTCTCGCGACCGATGCGCGGCTCCCCGCCCTGCACGAGGGCCACGTCGGTCGAGGTCCCACCCATGTCGAAGGTCAACAGGTTGGTGAAGCCCGACTGCTTGGCGACCCACAGTGCACCGGAGACGCCCCCGGCCGGGCCTGACATCAGCAGCGTGACCGGTGCCGCGGAGGCGGTGGCCAGGCCGGCCAGCCCGCCGTCGCTGCGCAGCACGTGCAGCGTGGCGTCGGCGGAGAGTGACTTGAGGGCAGCGTCGAGGTTGGACAGGTACCGGGAGACCGTCGGGCGGACATAGGAGTTGGCCACCGTGGTGAGCGTGCGCTCGTACTCCCTGATCTCCGGGAGGATCTCCGAGGAGACGCTGGTGGGGACGCCCGGCATGATCTCCGCGACCAGCTCGGCGACCCGCTTCTCGTGGACGTCGTTGGCGAAGGAGTTGATCAAGGCGATGGTGACGGCCTCGACGCCCTGGTCGCGCAGCTGTTCGAGCTTGCCCCGCAGGTCGTCCTCGTCCAGCGGACGCACCACGTCCCCGTGGGTGTCCAGCCGCTCGACCGCCTCCACCGTGTTCTCCAGCGCGGCCAACGGCTCCGGCTTCGGCCAGATGATCCAGCCGGCCAGCCCACCCGGCACGAACGAGCGAGCCACCTGCAGCACCTGCTTGTAGCCCTTGGTGACCACCAGGCCGACCTTGGCGCCCTTGCCCTCGAGGATGGCGTTGGTGGCGACGGTGGTGCCGTGCATGACGTGCGTGATCGAGCCGGGGTCGATCCCGGCCGCCGCGCACACCTTCTCGATGCCCGAGAGCACCCCGACGGACTGGTCGGACGGCGTGGACGGGGTCTTGGCCCGGTGCGTGGCCCCGGTGCTCTCGTCGATGAGGAGCAGGTCGGTGAAGGTGCCACCGACGTCGACTCCGAGTCGGTACGTCATGCGCGTGCCCTTCGGTACAGGGGTGGACGGGTGGGGGCTGGCAGGTCGGTCAGATGGCTCCGGCGGTGCGGAGTGCGGCGATCTCGTCGAGGGAGAGCCCGAGGATGTCGCCGAACACCTGGTCGTTGTGCTCACCGAGGTCGGGACCGGTCCAACGGACCGAGCCAGGCGTCGCGGACAGGCGTGGAAAGACGTTCTGCATGGCGAGCGGGCCGAACGACCTGTCCGGCACCCGCACGATCGACTCGCGGGCGACGAACTGCGGGTCGGCCAGCATGTCCTCGGCCCGGTAGGTGCGCCCGGCCGGCACCCCTGCCTCGTGCAGCAGCTCCAGCAGCTGGTCCGCGTCGAACGTCGCCGTCCAACCGGAGACCAGGTCGTCGAGCTCCTCCTGGTTCTCCCCCCGGGCCCCATGGGTTACGTAGCGCGGGTCGTCCGCCAGCTCCGGCGCGTCCATGCTGCCGGCCAGCCGGCGGAACACGCTGTCCTGGTTCGCGGCGATGAGCACCGTCTGGCCGTCAGCCGTCGGGTAGACGTTGCTGGGAGCGATGTTCGGCAGGATCGGGCCGGTCCGCTGCCGCTGGTAGCCGGCGGCATCCCACTCGGTGACCAGCGACTCCATCAGCCCGAGCACTGCCTCGTAGATGGCCGAGTCGACCACCTGGCCGGGGCCGCCGTTGCGCACATGGTGCACAGCGGCCAGTGCGCCGAGGGCGGCGAACGTCCCGGCCAACGAGTCTCCGATGGAGACCCCGGTGCGCGACGGCGGCCGGTCGGGGTCTCCGGTCACGTAGCGCAGTCCGCCCATGGCCTCGCCGATCGACCCGTACCCGGCGCGTGGCGCGTAGGGGCCGGTCTGCCCGAACCCGGTGACCCGCACCAGCACGATCCCCGGGTTGATCTCAGCCAGTCGGTCGAACCCCAGCCCCCAGCGCTCCAGCGTGCCAGGGCGGAAGTTCTCCACGACAACATCCGACTTCGCGACCAGCTTGCGGACCAGGTCCTGGCCGGCTTCGGTGCGCAGGTCGACGGTCACCGACTTCTTGTTCCTCGCCACGACCGGCCACCACAGCGACTTGCCATGCGGCTTCTCGCGACCCCACTGGCGCATCGGGTCTCCCACCCCCGGTGGCTCTACCTTGATCACCTCTGCGCCGAGGTCACCGAGCAGCTGGCCGCAGAACGGCCCGGCGAGCAGCTGCCCCATCTCGACGACGCGCAGGTCCCGGAGCGGCCCTTCACTCATGGACCCACCTCCTGCTCGTCGGGCGGCGTGCCCTCCTCGAGCGCAGCGGACAGCACGCAGCGCGCAGCGTGAACGTGTGAGCGCATCACCGACTCGGCCCAGGGGCCGTCGTGCGATCGCATCGCAGCCGCCAGCTCACGGTGGTGGCCCATGCTCCGGGCGAGCGCCGCCTCGTCGTAGCGGTGATACGTGCGGGCCACCAAGGGCACGTGCACGACCTGGCCGAGCATCGCGGCCAGCCGGGGGCTGCCCGAGGTGGCCATGATCAGCCCGTGGAACTCCGCGTTGAGCACGGCCACCCGGTCCAGGTCCCGTTGTCGGCCGGGGCGCGCCGCCGAGTCCATCGCGTCGCAGAGCCCGCTCAACGCGGCCAGGACCTCGCCGTCGGCCCGCTCCGCTGCGCGCCGGGCGGCGGAGCCCTCGAGCAGCGCCCTCAGCTCGTAGATCTCGTGCAGGTCCTCGCGCGTCCAGTGCGCGACCCGCGCACCTCGGTTGGGTTCGATCTCCACCAGGCCCTCGGCGGCCAGGCGGTGCAGGGCCTCCCGGACGGGGGTCCGGCTGACGTGCAAGGACTCGGCCAGCTCAACCTCCCCGAGCCGCTCACCGGAGCGATACTCACCCTTGAGGATGGCCGCGCGCAGCCGTAGGTGGGCTCGCTCAGCCGCTTGCGCCATCAGGCTCCTCACGTATGTTTTGTATGCAAAGTAGGGAGTCTGTTGAGGTAGCACAAGCCCCTGTAGGAAGATTGTTTCCACCGTTCTGCATTTTGTATGCACAAGGAGCGAGATGACGACGGTTGAGATCGTTGAGGTGGCCCCCCGCGACGGGCTGCAGAACGAGGCGACGCTGCTGGACACCGCCACCAAGGTGGCGTTGATCGAGCGGTTGGTCGCCGCCGGGGTCCGGCGGGTCGAGGCGGTCAGCTTCGTGCATCCGGGGCGGGTGCCGCAGATGGCCGACGCGGAGGCGGTGATGGCCGCGCTGCCGCGCCGCGACGACGTCTCCTACATCGGGCTGGTGCTCAACGAGCGCGGCCTGGACCGGGCGCTGGCCGCAGGTGTCGACGAGGTCAACTACGTGGTGATCACCACCGAGACGTTCAGCCGGCGCAACCAGGGCGTGAGTGTCGACGAGTGCGTGGCCGCGTGGCACCGCATCGGCGCCCGGGCCAGGGCGGCCGGGCTGCGCACCTCGGTGACCGTGTCGACGTCGTTCGGCTGCCCGTTCGAGGGCGAGGTGGCCCCGGAGACGGTGACCGCCCTCGTCGAGCGGGTCATGCAGACGCCGCCGGACGAGCTCGCGCTGGCCGACACGATCGGCGTCGGTGTGCCGGCCCAGGTGCGCGACCTGCTCCCCCGCGTCGCCGCGCTCACCGGCGGCATCCCGCTGCGGGCGCACTTCCACAACACCCGCAACACCGGCTACGCGAACGCCCTGGCCGCGTACGAGTCCGGGGCGAGCGTGCTCGACTCCAGCGCGGGTGGCATCGGCGGCTGCCCGTTCGCCCCCAACGCCACCGGCAACATCGCCACCGAGGACCTCGTCTACCTGCTGCACCGCAGCGGGGTCGACACCGGCCTCGACCTCACTGCCGTCGCGGACACCGGGACCTGGGTCGCCCAGCAGCTCGGGAAGGCCGAGGCGCCGGCGCTGCTGGGTCGAGCCGGCGGCTTCCCGGCCTGACTCAGCCGAGCAGCATCTCGGTCGCCCCGAGCACGTCCTCCAAGGTCCGCCCGGAGTGCGCCTCCGCCAGGTGCGGTCCCGGCGTGGCCAGCTGCAGCAGCACCCCCTGGTTGGACGCCGGGTGCACGAAGGCCTCGCTCCAGTAGGGGTCGTCCAGGGTGACCCCGAACACCCGCAGCCCCAGCGCCTCCACCGACGCGACGGCCACGGCCAGGTCGGGCACGAAGAAGGTCACATGGTGCAGCCCGCCGAGGCCGCCGTTTCGGGTGAGGAAGGAGTCGAGGAACCCGGAGCCGGGCAGCGCCTCCAGCAGCTCGATCTTCGAGCCGTCCGGGTACCCCAGGGTCACCGCCCGGAAGCCCACCGTGGAGTTCACCCCGCCATAGCGGAACCGCCCCCCGAGCGTGTCGGCGTACAGCGGCAGCAGCGAGCGGATCGAGGGGCCGGCCACCGCGACGTGGTCGAAGACGGCCGGCACCCCGGGCAGTGGGTTGTTCACGACGCCCGACCCTAGCCGCCGGTCAGCGGCCGGTCAGCGGCGCCAGATCAGCACCAGTGCACGGTCGTCGCCCTCACCCGTGCGCACCGCGTCGACCAGCTTGCGCGCACCCCGGCGAAAACCCTTGGGCACCAGCCGCTCGGCCTGCCCGAGCAGCGCATCGATGCCCACGCTGATGTCCAGGCCGGGACGCTCCACCAGCCCGTCGGTGTACAGCAGCATGGCGTCGCCGGGCGCCAGCCGTCCCCGCTCCCCCTCGAAGACCGCGTTCGGGTCGATACCCAGCGCCGTCCCGTGGGCTTCGGTGAGCCGCCAGGTGCCCGAGCCGGCGGCGTACTGGGCCGCGGGTGGGTGGCCGGCCGAGGCCAGGTAGTACTGGCCGTCCTCCAGGTCGATGGTGAGGTGGACGGCGGTGGCGAACCCCTCCTCCCAACCCTGCCGGATGAGGTAGGCGTTGGCGGCGTCCAGGAACTCCTCCGGCGGCATCGCCCCGAGCAGCCCCCCGAACGCCCCGGACAGCAGCAGAGCCCGGGTACCGGCGTCCACCCCCTTGCCGGAGACGTCGACCACGACGACCTCCAGCACCCGCCCCCCCGGGGAGGCGCTGGCGACGAGGAAGTCCCCGGAGAACGACGCGCCGCCAGCTGGCCGCAGCACGACCTCGGCCTGCCAGTCGATGGGCAGCACGGGCAGCTCGCCCTGGGCTTTCAGCCGATCTCGGAGGTCGACCAGCATCGACTCCCCGCGCAGCCCCTGCACCCCGACCCTGGCCCGCGACCGGGCCACCACGATCACCACGACCGCGGTGACCACGACGACGAGTACCGAGCCCGGCCCCGGGAAGGTCTGGCCGAGCCGGTTGGCCTGCCACACCATCACCCCGGCCACGACGGCGAGCAGGAGCACCAGGCTGCGCACCGAGAGCACGAAGCCGGCGACCAGCACGACCACGGCCAGCGAGGCGGGGGAGAACCAGCGGGCCGACTCCGTCGAGAGCCAGCCGACGCCGAGCGCAGCAGCGACCAGCAGCAGCAGCGCGAACCCTTCGGTACGCAGGAAGCCACGGCGCAGGCGGTTCCACTCCCGCCGCAGCCCGCGGGCGGCGCGGAAGGGCAGAGAGGGGGGGCTGCCGGCGGACATCAGACGGAGACCCTACTCGGCAGCCATCCCCTCGGAGGAGCATTGCGGGCACCTCTCACCCGTTCGGACCGGGCCGGAAACCCCTGGGCAGCGCCGGGCTCGCTGGGGTAGGAAGGCCCCATGGACGTCGAGATCGTCGGGGTTCGCGAGACCGACTGGCCGGTGTTCCGCCGCCTGGACGAGCTGGCCTTCGGGTACACCTGGCCGGAGCCGTCGGAGGAGCCGCGCGAGCCGCTGGAGCAGGACCGCTCGATCGTGGCCCGCGTCGGCGGGGAGCCGGTCGGCATCGCGTCGATCTACACCCTGAGCCTGGCAGTGCCCGGGGGCGCGGACGTCGCCACCGCCGGGGTCACCTGGGTCGGGGTGCTGCCCACGCACCGCCGGCAGGGGGTGCTCACCGCGATGATGCGCCACCAGCTGGATGGCCTGCGCGGGGGGCCCGAGCCGATCGCCGCCCTGTGGGCCTCCGAGTCCGGGATCTACGGCCGGTTCGGCTTCGGCGTGGCCACCCGCAAGCTCAGCGTCACCGTGAACAAGCGGGGCACCCAGCTGCGCCGGGAGCGTGACCCCGAGGTCTCGATCCAGCTGGTGCCGCCGGCGGACGTCTTCGACGCCGTCCGTTCGGTCGAGTCCCTCGTGCGGGGCAGGCGCCCGGGGATGCCACGGCGCGGCGACAGCTGGCTGCGGCGGCTGGTGCACGACCCGGTGAGCGAGCGCGGTGGCGCGTCGGAGCTGCGGGCCGTGGTGGCCACGGTCGACGGCTCCCCGCGCGGCTACGCGGTCTTCCGCACCAAGCCGGACTGGTCCAAGAACTACGCAGCGGGCACCGTTGACGTTCGCGAGGTGCTGGCGGCCGACCCGGCGGCCCACGCCGAGGTCTGGCGGTTCCTTCTCTCGGTCGACCTCATGGACGCGGTGGAGGCTTGGAACCTCCCGGTGGACGACCCGCTGCTGGACCTGCTCGTCGAACCCCGCCGCGCGAATCCGGAACTCAGCGAGAGCCTCTACCTGCGCCTCGTCGACCTGCCGACGGCGCTGGCCTCCAGGACGTACTGGGCCCCGGTCGATGTGGTGCTCGAGGTCACTGACGACTTCGGGCCGTGGAACAGCGGCCGCTGGCGGCTGTCGGCCGGGGTCGACGGCGCGGTGTGCTCGCCCACCTCGGACCCGGTCGACCTGGCCCTGGACGCCCGCGAGCTCGGGGCGGCCTACCTCGGCGGCGTGGCGTTGGCCGGACTCGCCGAGTCCGGGCTGGTGCAGGAGCGTCGGCCGGGCGCCCTGGCCGTCGCCTCGGCGGCCTTCCGGCACGACCCCGCCCCGTACTGTCCCTTCGTCTTCTGACGCCGCCAGGTCACCGCATGCCTCGTGGTGTGACCGGCCTCAGCCGAAGGCCGGGCTCACGGTGCGGCTGCGCTTGAGCTCGAAGAACCCGTCGGTGCCGGCCACCAGCCGGACGCCGTCCCACAGCCGTCCGGCCGCCTCACCGCGGGGGGTCGGCGTGACCACCGGCCCGAAGAAGGCCGTCCCCTCGAAATGGATCACCGGGGTGCCGACGTCCGTGCCGACCGGGTCCATGCCGGCCTGGTGGCTGCGCCGCAGCTCAGTGTCGTAGTCCGTCGAGGTCATCGCCGCGGCCAGCCCGGCCGGCAGCCCCACCGCGGCCAGCGACTCGGCCACCACGCCCGCGAGGTCGGTTCGCCCCTGGGGGTGCAGCCGGGTCCCCATCGCGGAGTACAGCGGGAGCACGACGTCGTCCCCGTGGGCCTGCTGGGCGGCGGTCACCACGCGCACCGGACCCCAGGCCTGACGCATGAACCGCTCGTACTCCGGGTTCATCTCGCGGCCCTCGTTGAGGACCGCCAGCGACATCACGTGCCAGCGCACCGTGACCGGCCGGACCGCCTCGACCTCGAGCATCCACCGGGAGGTGAGCCAGGCCCAGGGGCACAGGGGGTCGAACCAGAAGTCTGCGGTGACGCGCTCGGGCACGTTGGTCTCCGATCGGGCTGACGACGACGATTCTTTCACCTTCAACGACCGTCGCCGGGAAAGATTCCATTCCACGATCCACCCGCCGGTCGGCTAGCGTGACGACGACCGTTTTGAAGCTGCCTGAACCGAGGGGAAGCACAGCGCCGTGGCTGCCAACAACCTGACCCGCGCCGAGGCGCTGGAGCGCGCCCACCTGCTGGACGTCCAGCGTTACGACGTCACCCTGGACGTCACGCAGGGCACGGAGGCGTTCCGCTCCACCACGACGGTCCGGTTCCGCTGCGCCGAGCCCGGAGCCTCGACGTTCGTCGAGCTGATCGCGCTCACGGTGCACTCGGCGACCCTCAACGGGGTGGCCATCGACGCCTCGGCCGCCACCACGAGCGGCCGGGTCGAGCTGGTCGGGCTGGCTGAGGACAACGTCCTCGAGGTCGACGCCGACCTGCCCTACTCGCACACGGGTGAGGGTCTGCACCGGTTCGTCGACCCGGTGGACGACGAGGTGTACCTCTACACCCAGTTCGAGCCGGCCGACGCCAAGCGCATGTACACCTGCTTCGACCAGCCCGACCTCAAGGCCGCCCACGCGTTCACGGTGACCGCACCCGACCACTGGCAGGTCGTCTCCAACGAGCAGGTCACCGCCACCCGGCCGGCCGCCGAGGGCACCGTCACCGTGGAGTTCGCCGTCACGCCCCGGCTGTCCACCTACATCACCGCGCTGGTCGCCGGTCCGTACCACGTCGTCCGGGACAGCTACGACCGGGCCGACGGGTCGAGCATCCCGCTGGGCGTGTACTGCCGGGCGTCTTTGGGCCAGTACCTCGACCACGACGAGATCCTGGAGATCAGCAAGCAGGGCTTCACGTTCTTCGAGGACCGGTTCGGCCGCCCCTACCCGTTCAGCAAGTACGACCAGCTGTTCGTCCCGGAGTTCAACGCCGGGGCCATGGAGAACGCCGGCTGCGTCACGTTCCTCGAGGACTACGTCTTCCGCAGCAAGGTCACTCAGGCCGCTCGGGACGCCAGGGCCAACACGGTCCTGCACGAGATGGCCCACATGTGGTTCGGCGACCTCGTCACCATGCGGTGGTGGGACGACCTGTGGCTGAACGAGTCGTTCGCCGAGTTCATGGCCTACCACGCTACGGCGACCGCGACCCGCTTCACCGACGCCTGGACCGGCTTCGCCACCGGGCGGAAGGCCTGGGGCTACCGCCAGGACCAGCTGCCCTCCACCCACCCGATCGCCGCCGACGCCCCCGACCTGGACACGGCCAAGCTGAACTTCGACGGCATCAGCTACGCCAAGGGCGCCGCGGTGCTCAAGCAGCTGGTCGCCTGGGTCGGCCTCGAAGAGTTCATGGCCGGGGTCCGGGCCTACTTCAGCAAGCACGCGTGGGGCAACACCCGGCTCGTCGACCTGCTCGCCGAGCTGGAGGTGACCTCCGGCCGGGACCTCACCCAGTGGAGCCGGGAGTGGCTGTCGACGGCGGGCTGCAACACGCTGCGCCCGCAGTTCGAGCTGGCCGAGGACGGCACCTTCAGCGCGTTCCGGGTGCTGCAGGAGGCGCCGGCCGACCACCCGGCGCTGCGCTCGCACCGGATCGCCGTGGGCCTCTACGACCGCACCAGCCAGGGCCTCACCCTGCGAGAGCGGCTGGAGATCGACGTCGTGGGTGGCGCGACCGCCGTGCCCAAGCTGGTCGGCGTCCGCCAGCCGGACCTGCTGCTCCTCAACGACCAGGACCTCACCTTCGCCAAGATCCGGCTCGACGACCGCTCCCTGGCCACGCTCACCGAGTCACTGGGCGACCTGGACTCGTCGTTGGCCAGGGCGCTGTGCTGGTCGGCCGCGTGGGACATGACCCGCGACGCCGAGATGCGCCCGAGGGACTTCGTCACCCTGGCGGCCAACGCGGCCGGGCGCGAGACCGACATCATCACGGTGCAGACGGTGCTGCGACAGGCTGCCTCCACGCTCGAGCTGTACGTGGACCCCGGCCACCGGGCCGAGGCGAAGGTCGCCTTCGCCACTCGCCTGCAGGAGCTTCTCCTGGCCGCCGCGCCGGGCAGCGACCACCAGCTGGCCCTGGTCCGGGTCTTCGCCTCCGTGGCGACGACGCCCGAGCAGCTCACCGCCGTCGCCCAACTGCTCGACGGGACGCAGGAGGTGCCGGGCCTCGTCGTCGACACCGACCTGCGCTGGTCGCTGCTGCGCCGGCTGGTGGCGACCGGCACACGGGGGGGCGACGCCGTCGACGCCGAGCTGGCCCGGGACCGCACCGCGTCCGGCGAGCGCCAGGCCGCGGCCGCGCGGGCCGCCCGACCCACCGCGGAGGCCAAGGCGGCGGCCTGGGCCGCGGTGGTCGACTCCGACGCCCTGCCGAACGCACTGCAGACCTCGACCATCGCCGGCTTCATGGAGCTCGACCACCGCGAGCTGGTGCGACCGTTCGTCGACCGCTACTTCGACTCGGTCGGCCGCGTCTGGGCCGAGCGCACCGCCGAGATGGCGGCGAACATCGTCATCGGGCTCTACCCGGCGGTCCTCGTCGAGCAGTCCGTGGTGGACCGCACCAGCGACTACCTCGCCCAGCAGGACCCGCCGACCGCATTGGCCCGGCTGCTGGCCGAGGGCAGCGACGGCGTGGGGCGTGCGCTGCGCTGCCAGGACCGCGACCGAACCGGCTGAGCCGGGCCCGGCGCGGTCGGGCCAGCTGTGGGATAGCTCCGGGCTAGCCCTGCTCGACGTGCAGGATCCTCGGTGAGCGGGCGTGCTCACCGAGGGTGCGCAGTCCGCTGACGATCCCGCCGGCCAGGTCCCCGGCCGCGAACTGGGTGGTCATGGCCAGCGCCCCGAGCCCGCACGCGTAGTCGTCGAGCAACCGCTTGGCGAGCGCGCCGGTGACGATCTCCAGGGCACGGGCGGCCGGGTCGACGGCGATCAGGACCGTGCGCGACGCGTCGTCGCCCAGGCCGGCGAGCAGCGCCTCGGCCCGGACCCGCGCATCCCCCTCGAGGGCGCCGACATAGACCGAGAAGCGCAGGTCGGTCTGCTGCATGGCCTGCCGGACGGCGCGGTCGATCGACTCGCGCTGTCTGGGCGTGAACGCCTCACCAGCGGGCACGAGCGCCACCGACTTCCTCGATCGGGGCGGCTGCCAGCTCCGCCGTGGTCTCCTGCTGCTCGTCGGTCGACTCCGACTCGACCGAGCCGGGCCCGTTGAACCACTCGGGGGCGGCCCACCAGCTCAGGCCGGGGCGGTACCGCTCGCCACTCGGCCGGTTCGTGGCGTACACGAGCAACCAGATCACCACGATGATCAGGACCGGGATGCCGATCAGCAGGCCGAGGGTCTCGACGGTGGTCAGCCCGTTGCTGCGGGGCGGACCGTCGTCCGGGCTGCCGCTCGCCAGTGCGGTCCCGGCGAGCACCACGGACAGGGGCAGCGACGCCGCCAGGGCGCCGACACGCGGTGCGTTCCTCACGCCCGGCAGCGTACCGGCTGACCGCCCCCGCGCCGGGTGCCAGGGTCAGCCCGAGGCGACCGCCCTCGCCAGGGACCGCACCCTCGGTGAGATCACCAGCTGCTCGAGCAGCAGCGGCACGCCGTCCGGGCCGCACAGCGGCAGCCGCCAGTTCGGGTACTCGTCGTCGGTGCCCGGCTGGTTCTGCGCCCGCAGGTCGCCCACCGCGTCGGCGAGGGCGACCCCGACCAGCTGGGCCGGCGTCCTGGCCACGAACCGGTGCAGCGCCTCGACGGTCTCGCGCACGTCGGCCCCCGGGCGCAGCAGGCCCAGCTCGCCGAGCAGCGCCAGCCACGACGCCCGCTCGGCGACGTCCCGTGCGGCCACCTCCTCGACCGGCCGGGTCAGCAGACCCAGCTCGGAGCGCAGCCGGACGTGCTCTCCGGCCAGGTACCCCGCCGTCGGCGGCAGGTCGTGCGTAGTCACGGTGGCCAGGCACAGCGAGCGCCACCGTTCCGGTCGGATCGGGGCGTCGTGCGCCCAGTCCCGCTCGAACCACAGCACGGAGGTCCCGGCGATCCCGCGGTCTCGCAAGTAGTCCCGGACCCACGGCTCGACCGTGCCGAGGTCCTCGCCGACGACGAACGCGCCGGCCCGGTACGCCTCCAGCGCCAGGATCCCGACCATCGCCTCGTGGTCGTACCGCACGTAGGTCCCGGCGGACGGCGGCAGCCCGGCGGGCACCCACCACAGCCGGAACAGCCCCAGCACGTGGTCCACCCGCAGCCCGCCGGCGTGCCGCAGCACGGTGCGCAGCATGTCGCGATACGGCCGGTAGCCCACCTCGGCCAGCCGGTCCGGCCGCCACGGCGGCTGCGACCAGTCCTGGCCCTGCTGGTTGAACGCGTCCGCGGGCGCGCCCACCGTGATGCCCTCGGCGAGCACGTCCCGAAGCGCCCACGCGTCCGCACCCTGCGGGTGCCCGCCGACGGCCAGGTCGTGCACGACCCCGGATCGCATGCCGGCTGCGCGGGCCGCCCGCTGGGCCCCGGCCAGCTGCTCGTCGAGCAGCCACTGCAGCCAGCAGTGGAAGTCCACACGGTCCGCCAGCCGGCGCCGCACGTCCGTAGCGGCGGAGCCGTGCGGGTCGTGCAGCTCGGGTGGCCAGGTCGTCCAGTCCACGCCGTGCTCCTCGACGAGCACCGACCAGGTGGCGAAGTCGAGCAGCCCCTCGCCCTCCCGCTTCAGGAACGCCCGGTAGGCCACCTCCCGACCCGGGGAGCGCGGCACCCGGTGCACCAGCTCGAGGGCCAGCCGCTTGGCCGTCCAGGACGCGTCCCGGTCGAGGTGCGCCGCCGAGGAGTTGGCCGCCCGCACCGGAGCCGCCAGCTCGTCGGCGGTGGCCCGGTCGGTGGGCCCGAGGTAGCCGAACTCGGGCACCGCCTCGACCCGCAGGTAGAGCGGGTTGCCGAACCGCCGGGAGACCGGCAGGTACGGCGAGGGCTCCATGGGCGCGATAGGCGCGGCCGCGTGCAACGGGTTGACCAGCACGAAGTCCGCGCCGAGCTCATGGCCGCTCCAGGCAGCCAGGTCGCCCAGGTCGGCGAGGTCACCGATCCCCCACGACCGGGTCGACCGCAGGCTGTACAGCTGGACGGCGAACCCCCAGGCCCGGCGGTCGCGCAGGTCCGGCGGCAGCCCCAGCACCGCGGGGGTCACCACCAGCGGAGTGCTGGCCCGCAGCTCGCCGGACCGGGCATGCAGCGAGTGCCAGCCCAGGGGCAGGTCGGACGGGACCGCGAACGTCGCCTCACCGACCGCCGTCCCGCCCACCACCGCGGGCGGCACCCAGTGGTCCTGCTGGACGACGTCGGTGCGGACGGCACCGTCCTCGAGCTCGACCCACACCTCCACGTCCGCGCCGTCCGGGACGTGCACCCAGAACCACGGGGCGGTGCCGGACCGGACCACCAGGCACGGCGGCAGCATCCGCCGCCACAACCGGGCCCGGTGCTCGGCCAGTGCGGCCGCGGCCCGCTCCGGGGTGGAGCCGTCCACGCCCAGCCCGGCCAGCACCGCGACGACGGTCGCCCGGCCGACCTCGACCCGCTGGCCCTGCCAGTCCCAGTACTCACCGGCCACGCCGAGCGCGGCCGCGAGCTCGCGCAGCGCCGGGTCGACGGCCGCCGGCTCGCTCACCAGCAGGCCGGGGTGCGCTGGCGCCACGGGCGGGCCGCCTCCAGCTGCGCGGCCAGCGCGATCAGCGTCGCCTCGTCGCCCTGCCGGCCCACCAGCTGGACGCCGATCGGCAGGCCGTCCTCGGTCCAGTGCAACGGCAGCGTGATGGCCGGCTGCCCGGTGAGGTTGTAGGGCGCCGTGAACGGGGTGAACCGCTTCTGCGCCTCGAAGTCGGCCGCCGGGTCGTCGTCGTCGCGCAGGCCGCCGACGAGGGCCGGCGGCTGTGCCAGGGTGGGCGTGAGCACCGCGTCGAACCCTGCGGTGGCCGCCATCGCGGCCCGGGCCGCGAGCCGGATCATGGACACCGCGTTGGCGAGGGTGATCGCGTCGAAGCCGGCGCCGCGACCGCGCAGCCAGCGGGTCAGCGGGAGCAGCAGCGGCTCCTGCTCCGGCGCGACCGGTGTGAGCAGCGCCAGCACCGACCACAGCACCTCGAACTGGGGTACCAGCTCGGGCCCGAACGGCGGGGCGACGTCGACCACCTCGTGCCCGAGCCCGGCGAGCAGCTCACTGGCCCCGTCGTAGGCGGCCACACAGTCCGGGTGCACAACGGTGTCGACGATCACCGGCGTCCGGTAGCGGCCGATGCGCAGCCGCCCCGGCTCCCGGCCGGCGTGGCCCAGGAAGGTCTCACCCGGCGGCAGCGGCGACGCCACGTACGGGTCACCCGGGAACGGCACGGCCATGACATCCAGCAACGCGGCCGCATCGGCCACGGTCCGGGCCAGCGGGCCGCACACGGCCAGGTCGCCCACCGCGTCGCGCAGCGGGCCGTTGCTCACCCGCCCACGGCTGGTCTTGATCCCGACCAGCCCGCACACGCTGGCCGGGATCCGGATCGAGCCGCCGCCGTCGCTGCCCTGCGCCGCCGGGGCCAGCCCGCCGGCGACCGCGGCCGCCGCGCCCCCGCTGGAGCCGCCGGCCGAGCGGGTCAGGTCCCACGGGGTGCGGGCCGACGGCGCCACCTCGTTCTCGGTGTAGCAGGGCAGCCCGAACTCCGGGGTGTTGGTCTTGCCGGTGAAGACCAGCCCGCCGGCGCGCATCGCCTGCACCACGTTGTCGTCGCCGAGCGGGGTGAGGTCGTAGGAGCGCGAGCCCAGCGTGCACCGAACGCCGGCCACGAAGTGCAGGTCCTTCACCGGCACCGGGACGCCGTGCAGCACGGGTAGCCGCTGCGGGTCGTCAGCGTCCAGCACCGCCCGCTCGGCGGCCCTGGCCTGCTCCAGCGCCAGCTCGGGGGTAACCGTGATGAAGGCACCCAGCTGGGCGTCCAGCCGCTCGGTCCGGCGCAGGTAGTGCTCGGCCAGCTCCACCGGGGACACCTCCCGGCCGCGGATCGCAGCGGCCTGCTCGAGGGCGGTGAGGTCGTGCAGCTCGCTCATGACGTCTCCCTGGGAGCGACTGGGTCGCGCTCGAAGCGGTACCCGTACCCGCGCATGGTGGTGATGCAGCCGTCGCTGGCCCCAGCCGCGGACAGCTTGCGGCGCAGCGAGGAGACGTGCATGTCGAGGGTCTTCGTGGACCCATACCAGTGGGCGTCCCACACCGTGATCATCAGCTCGTCACGGCTCACCGCGTCCCCCGCCCGGGACATCAGCGCGGCCAGCAGGTCGAACTCGCGGGGGCGCAAGATGACCTCCAGGTCGCCGACGTGGCAGCGCCGGGCGCTCGGGTCGCACACGACCCCGCCCGCGGACAGCGGGGTGGCTCGCTCGTCGACGCTCCCCCGGCGCAGGTGCGCCCGGACCCTGGCCAGCAGCTCGGCCAGCCGGAACGGCTTGGTCACGTAGTCGTCGGCCCCAGCGTCCAGGCCGACGACGATGTCCACCTCGGTCGAGCGCGCGGTGAGCATGACGATCACCGTGAGCGGGATCCGCTCCCGCAACCGGCGGGCCAGCTCCACGCCGTCCAGGTCGGGCAGCCCGAGGTCGAGCAGCACCAGGTCGGGGGCCGGGTCCTCGTCCGCGGCGGCCAGCGCACCCGCGGCCGTGCCCGCGACCCGGGTGGCGTAGCCGTGCCCCTGCAGCGCCCTGGACAACGGCCCGCTGATCCCCTCGTCGTCCTCGACCACGAGGATCACCGGGCTGGTCACGGTGCCGATGCTAAGCGCCGTGGCTAAGCACTGTCGTCCGCGACGGGGGCGGCGGCCATCAACACGGTGAACGTCGTGCCGTCCGGACGCCGATGGACCGCGAGCCGTGCGCCGTCCGCCTCGACCAGGGAGCGGGCCAGTGCCAGGCCGATGCCGCTGCCGCTGGCCTGCGACGAGCGGCGGGCGAACAGCCGCTCGAGATCGCCATCGGGCAACCGCCCCTGGTCGCACACCTCCACGGCCACCCCGGTGCCGGCGGTGCGGGCCGCGACCCGGACGGTGCCCGCCCCGTGCCGGCACGCGTTGTCGACGAGCACCTCGAGCACCTGCCGCAGCGCCGGCTCGGGGAAGTCGACCTCGGGCAGCCCGGGGGGCACCTGCTCCTCCAGCCGCCGTCCGGCCGACTCGCAGTGCGGGCGGTGCAAGGTCACGAGCTGGTGGACGACGGCGGCCACCGGAGCCGGCTGCCCCTCACCGGGCAGGTCACGGGCCAAGGTGAGCAGGTCGTCGACGGTCTGCTCCAGCCGGTCCACCTGGACGAGCGCCTCGTCGACCACCCCCGCGACCTCGGCGTCCGGGTCGACCGCGCCGGACTCGAGGGTCAGCCGCAGCGCGGTCAGCGGCGTCCGCAGCTGGTGGGAGGCGTCCGCCGAGAAGGCCCGCTCCCGCCGGAACATGTCGCCCAGGCGGCGGCCCGAGTCCTCCAGGACCCCGCCCACGACGTCCACCTCGTGGATCCCGGACGGTGGCACCTGCAGGCCGAACCCACCCTGCCCGAGGGTGGCCGCGCTGTCGGCGAGCCGCTCCAGCGGGGCGGCCAGTCGCCGGGCCAGCCGGTCGGCCACCCACCAGGCCACCCCCAGCACGAGCAGCACCAGCAGACCCATGAGCGCCCAGGCGCGCAGCACCCGGCCGGTCACGGCGGACCAGGGCAGCGCGGCCCGGACCACCACGGCCGGCTGCCCGTCGGCACGGACCGGCAGGAAGGAGGCCAGCTCGGCTCCCTCCCGGCCGGTGGTCGCCACGCCGGACGCGACGGCCGCGGCGGCTTGCCGGCTGACCTCCGGGCCGGTGCCGGACACCCGGCGTCCGGCGGGGTCGTACACCCCGAGCGACTCGGTGCGGTCGTCCGGCTGCCGGATCCGGTCCGGCTGCGTCAGCTGCTCGTCCGGCACCAGGGCCACGATCCGCGCGGCCTCCCGCTGCAGCGCGGTCGCGGCCTCCTCGGTGTACACGGTGCGGACCGCCAGCGCGAGCGGCAGCGCGAACAGCACCAGCGCGCCGGCGGTGGCCCCGAGGATGGCCAGCCGCAGCCGACTCCGAACCGGCCGCGGCGGCGGGAAGCCGGCCGCCTCGCCCTCGGGGCCGTCGACTCCGTCATCCGGGGCCGGACCGGCGGGACCGGCGGGACCGGTCGGCGGCACCGTCAACGGCGGGCGCGGCCTCGACCGCGCTGCCAGATCACCAGCCGGTCGATGAGGACGCCGAGCAGCACCATGGCCAGCAGCACCCAGATGAGCGGCACGCTCACGCTCCAGAAGAACAGCTGAACCCGGGTGGTCTCGCTGTTCGCTGCCACGAACCAGACGCCCAGCACGGCCAGCACCGCGCCCACACCGGCCCGGAGCCGCCAGTCCTGGCGCCAGCTCGGGGTGGTGGACCGTCCCGACGGCGTCCGCTCTGCCATCCCACACCTCCCGGCCTCTGGTGCTGCCTGCGACCAGCGTAGAGGAGCCGCTCAGCCGACAGCCGCCGTACCCGCAGCACCTCCGGCGGCCAGCTCGCCGTGCGGGTGGACGTGGACCGGACCGAGGTACCGCTCCCAGACGTCCTGCCGGGACGACAGCCCGACGAGCAGCGCGATGGTGGCCGGTGGCTGCGCGGGGACGAAGGGCAGCCGCCAGCCCAGCTCGGCCAGCAGGTGGCTGCCCTTCCTGTGGTTGCACCGGCTGCAGGCCGCCACCACGTTGGCCCACTCGTGGCCGCCGCCGCGCGAGCGGGGGACGACGTGGTCCACCGAGTTGGCCCGCTGCCCGCAGTAGGCGCAGCCGGGCCGGTCCCGCTCCAGGACGGCGCGTCGGGACAACGGCACCGAGTGCCGGTAGGGCACCCGCACGAAGTGGCTGAGCCGGACCACCGTGGGGGCCGGCACCTGCAGCCGCTCCGAGCGGACCAGCCGGCCGGACGACTCCACGACGGTGGCCTTCTCGGCCAGCACGAGCACGATGGCGCGGCGCAGGGGCACGACGGCGAGCGGCTCGTAGGTGGCGTTGAGCACCAGGGTCATGCCCACGGCTGCACCTCCCTCCGCCGCGCGAAGGCCGTCACCGGCACTGGCGGCGCCGGTGCCTCGCCTCCAGTCTGGGTTCCAGACACGCGCCGCGCCAGAATGATTCGCCGCGGGGCGCCCGTAGGGTGGAGCCGCCATGAGACGAGACGACTACCCCCAGACCCCGCGACTCGACCTAGTCGAGGAGCTGCACGGCCGGCCCGTGGCCGACCCCTACCGGGCCCTCGAGGACGCCGGCGACGCCGCGACCGAGGCCTGGTCGCAGGCCCAGGACGCCCTGTTCGAGCAGCAGCGCGCCCAGTGGCCCGGCCGGGACCAGCTGCGCGCCCGGGTGCAGCAGCTGCTGGCCGCCGGCGTCGTCACGGCGCCGGTCTGGCGCGGCGAGCGGCAGTTCCTCATGCGCCGCACCGCCGAGCAGGAACACGCCGTCCTGCTGACCATCGACCCGGACGGCACTGAGCGCACCCTCATCGACCCAATGGCCATCGACCCGTCGGGGCTGACCACGCTGGACGCGTGGCAGCCGTCCAAGGAGGGTGACCGGCTGGCCTACCAGCTGTCGGAGGGCGGCACCGAGGAGTCCGTCGTCCGGGTGGTCGACGTGGTCGACGGGACGCTGCTGGACGGCCCGATCGACCGGGCCCGCTACTCCCCCATCGCCTGGCTGCCGGGCGGCGCGGCGTACTACTACGTCCGCCGGCTGCCACCGGAGGAGGTGCCCACGGGTGAGGAGCAGTTCCACCGCCGGGTGTACCTGCACCGAGTGGGCAGCGACCCGGCCGACGACGTCCTGGTCTTCGGGGAGGGCCGCAAGGCCACCGAGTACTACGGGGTCTCGGTCTCCAGGGACGGCCGCTGGCTGCAGGTCTCGGCGGCGGAGGGCACCGCCCCCCGCAACGACCTGTGGCTCGCCGACCTCGAGGCGTCACCGCTCGAGGCACCCCTGCTGGTGCCCGTGCAGGTGGGGGTCGACGCCCAGACCGGCCTGCACGTGGGCCGCGACGGCCGGCTGTACGTGTTCACCGACCTCGACGCGACGCGCGGCCGGCTGGCCGTGGCCACGCCCGACCAGCCCACCGCCGAGCACTGGGTCGACCTGCTTCCGGAGGACCCGGTCGCGGTGCTCGACGGATTCGCAATCCTGGACGGCGACGAGCTGGACGACCCGGTGCTGCTCGCGTCGTGGACCCGGCACGCGGTCAGTGAGGTGACCGTGCACCGGTTGGCCGACGGCGGGCGCACCGGCGAGGTGCCGCTGCCGGGGCTCGGTTCGATCAGCGGGATCGTGGAGCGCCCCGAGGGCGGCCATGAGGCCTGGTTCGGCTACACCGACCACACCACGCCGTCGACCGTGCAGCGCTACGACGCGAGCACCGGCGAGACCAGTCAGTGGGCCACCGCGCCCGGCGCCGTCGAGGTGCCCGACGTGCGGACCGAGCAGGTCACCTACACCTCGCCCGACGGCACGCCGGTGCGGATGTTCGTCATGTCCCGCGACGGCGTTGCGGCCGGACCGCGCCCGACGGTCCTGTACGGGTACGGCGGGTTCGGGGTGCCGCTCACGCCGGCCTACGCCGCGACCATCCTCAGCTGGGTGGAGGCGGGCGGCGTGTACGCCATCGCGAACCTGCGCGGCGGGTCCGAGGAGGGCGAGTCCTGGCACCGGGCCGGCATGCTCGGCCACAAGCAGAACGTCTTCGACGACTTCCACGCCGCTGCCGAGCACCTGGTGGCGCAGGGCTGGACGACGCCGCAGCAGCTGGGCATCTCCGGTGGTTCGAACGGCGGGCTGCTGGTCGGCGCCGCGCTGACCCAGCGCCCCGACCTGTACGCCGCGGTGGTGTGCTCGGCGCCGCTGCTCGACATGGTGCGGTACGAGAGGTTCGGGCTCGGAGCCACCTGGAACGTCGAGTACGGCAGCGCCGACGACCCGGAGCAGCTGGGCTGGCTGCTGTCCTACTCGCCGTACCACCATGTGCGCGAGGGTGTCGCCTACCCCGCCGTCCTGTTCACCGTGTTCGACGGCGACACCCGGGTCGACCCGCTGCACGCACGCAAGATGTGCGCCGCGCTGCAGCACGCCACGGCGTCCGACGAGCCCGTGCTGATGCGCCGCGAGAAGGACGTCGGCCACGGGGCCCGGGCGGTGAGCCGCGCGGTCGACCTGACCGTCGACACGCTGGCCTTCCTGGCCGACCGGACCGGCCTGTCCCTCGACTGACCAGACGGACCAGGAGGAAACGTGCCCGGCATCGTGCCCGCCTTCCTGCTCGCCAGCGGCAGCTGTGCCGAGGGGGACGGGACGTTCTGCGGTTGGGTGCACCAGGCCACCGGGCAGGAGTGGGTGGGCCTGGCCGCCGCCTGGTTGCTGGCCACCCCGCTGACGATCCTGGCCGTCCTGCTGCTGGCCTTCCTGGCCCGGCACCTGGTGTACCGGGTGATCAACCGGACGGTCGACCACGCGATCAAGGGTGACGGCGGGCTGCTGCGCGGCCGCACCGCCTCCGTGTTCGAGTCCAGCCCGCTCGCGGCGGAGCGGCGCACCCAGCGGGCCCAGGCGGTCGGCTCGGTGCTGCGCAGCATCTCCACCGGCGTGATCCTCGGGGTGGCCGCGCTCACCATCATGGACGTTCTGGGGATCCCGATCGGGCCGCTGCTCGCCAGTGCCGGGATCGCCGGGGTGGCGCTGGGCTTCGGGGCGCAGACCCTCGTTCGGGACTTCATCTCCGGCATCTTCATGATCATCGAGGACCAGTACGGCATCGGGGACGTCATCGACATGGGCCAGGCCAGCGGCACCGTCGAGGCGGTCGGGCTGCGGGTCACCCGGCTGCGGGACGCCGAGGGCACGGTGTGGCACGTGCGCAACGGCGAGGTGGTCCGGGTGGGCAACCGCAGCCAGGGCTGGAGCCGCGCGCTCGTCGACATCACCGTGCCGCCAGACGCCGACCTGGACGTCGTCCGGTCGGCCATGCTGCGCGTGGCCACCGACGTCTACGAGAACGCGCCGTCCTTCGCCGGGGCGATCACCGCACCGCCGGAGGTGCTCGGCATCGAGTCGATGGCCAGGGACTCGACCGTCGTGCGGCTCGCGGTCACGACCACGCCGGAGCAGCAGGCCGCCGTCGCCCGCGAGATGCGGGCCCGCGTCAAGGCCGAGCTCGACCGCCTCGGCATCGCCTTCCCGGCCACCACCCCAGCGGCGCCGGTCCCCCCCGCCCGTCCCGCATGAAGGTGCCCTTCTGTGCGCAAGGCCGCAACAAGCCACCCTTCATCGCCGTCCATGAAGGGTAGAAAGGGGCGGCAGTGCGCACAGAAGGGCACCTTCATGCAGGGGGGTGGGAGGATGCGGGGCATGAGCGAGGAGGCCACCCCGTACCAGGCCATGGGCGGCCACGAGACGTTCGTCCGGCTGGTCCACCGCTTCTACGAGGGCGTGGCCGACGACCCGGTCCTGCGTCCCTTGTACCCCGAGGAGGACCTCGGCCCGGCCGAGCAGCGGCTGCTGATGTTCCTCGAGCAGTACTGGGGCGGGCCACGCACCTATTTCGACCAGCGCGGGCACCCGCGGCTGCGCATGAGGCACGCTCCCTACGCCGTGACCCCGCTGGCGCGCGAGCACTGGCTGGCGCACATGCAGGTCGCGGTGGACGAGCTCGACCTGGCGCCGGAGCTGCGCCAGCAGCTGTGGGGCTACCTCGTCATGGCGGCCGACAGTATGGTGAACGCCTTCGAGTAGCCGTAACCCACGGACGGCGCGATGACCCAGGCGAGAACCGGCTTTGCGGCCTATGCCACCGCCCGAACGTTCGCGCTGCTCGCCTTCGCCCGAGCCCTGACGTCCGACGACGAGGCCGCCGCCGAGCTCACGACCGAGGCGTTGGCCCGGGTGCACGAGGCGTGGCTGCGGCTGGACGAGGACCCGGAACCGTTCGCCCGCGAGGTCATGGTGCGCAGCTACCTCGGTGGCGGGCGCGCCCGGCGGCGCGCCGCGGACGGCGTCGCCCGCAAGGACCGGGCCGCCTGGGCGCTGGTCGCCGTCGCGGGACTGTCGCTGGGCGAGGCGGCCCGGGTCCTGGACACGGCACCCGGGGCCGTCCAACGCGCCGTCCAGCGCATCGAGCAGCAGCCCGCCGCCACGCCCGGCCCGCCCGGTCGACTGGGGACCCAGAACCCAACGGCCGCCCAACGCCTCGACCTGGACCGGGTCGCCGACCGGGTGGGCCGGGCACGACGGCAGCACCGGGCCGCCGCCGTCTTCGTCGCGCTGGTCGCCGTCGGGGTCGGCTCGCTCGTGGCCAGGACGGTCCTCACCGCCGGTGAGGTCACCCCAGGCCCACAGCCGTCGGCCGGCACCTTCGCCGAGTTCGCCGAGGGTGGGCGGCTGGCCGGCGAGGCGACCGTCCCGCTGTCCATCGGCAACGCGGCGCTCGACGCCCGGCCGTCCACGACCCGGATCGGGGTCGCCGTCAGCTGTGACACGACCGCCGCCCTCGCCGCCCAGATCTCGGTCGACGGGGACCCGGCACTGACCCTGGCCTGCGGAAGGGATCCCGTCGTCCATCCCGACGTCCCGGTGCGGCCGGGGAAGTCGGCGCGGGTCGGCGTCCAGGTGGTCGGCACCGACGGCGCGGCCCAGCCCGGGGCGGTCGGGACCCTGCACCTGGCCTGGTACCAGCCGGTCGCCTGGTCGGCGTACCCCCTGCCACCACCCCCGGCCAACCCGACCCCGCTGCCGCTGCCCGACCCGAACCCGGCCGCCGCCTACCTCACCTCGGCCGACGGACGGACCGACGGCAACCAGGTCAGCCGGTCCTTCCAGATCCCCGCGGTCTTCCAGGTCAAGGCCAGCACCGTGGCCCCCGGTCGGCTGACGGTGCGCATCAACGGCGTCCAGGTCGCGGCGTTCACCTCGTGGGACTACGAGCCGCACCGGTACCAGACCGAGCCGATCGACGTCGGCGCGTTCCTGCTGCGCAACGCCGGAGTGGTCCCCGACGGCCGGGCCACGCTCGAGGTGCAGGCCACCGACTTCACCGACCCGCAGTGGTACGTCGTCGTCGAGCAGGCGAGGTGACAGGATCACCCGGGTGACCTCCGGACCCGCCCTGGCCCCCACGACGAACCGCTCCTGGTGGCGCCACGGCGTCGTCTACCAGATCTACGTGCGCTCGTTCGCCGACGCCGACGGCGACGGGTTCGGCGACCTCGCTGGCATCCGGCAGCGCCTGCCGCACCTGGTCGACCTCGGGGTGGACGCGCTGTGGCTCACCCCGTTCTACCCCTCCCCCCAGGCCGACGGCGGGTACGACGTCGCCGACTACCGAGCCGTCGACCCGCAGTTCGGGGACCTGGCCGACTTCGACACACTGGTCGCCGAGGCGCACCGGCTGGACCTGCGGGTGGTCGTCGACATCGTCCCGAACCACACCTCCGACCAGCACCCGTGGTTCCAGGCCGCACTGGCCGCCGGGCCGGGCTCCTCGGAGCGGGCCCGCTACCACTTCCGCCCAGGGAAGGGCCCGGACGGCGACCAGCCGCCGAACGACTGGCTGGCCACCTTCGGCGGCGACGCCTGGACCCAGGTCACCGAGCCGGACGGCACCCCGGGCGAGTGGTACCTGCACCTGTTCACCCCGGAGCAGCCGGACCTCAACTGGGAGCACCCCGGGGTGGTCGCCGAGTTCGAGGACATCCTGCGGTTCTGGCTGGACCGCGGGGTGGACGGCTTCCGGATCGACGTGGCCCACGGGCTGGCCAAGCAGGCCGGTCTGCCGGACGCCGGGGAGAACCGCTTCGTCAGCCTGATGCAGACCGAGATCCCGCCGCTGCCGATGTGGGACCAGGACGCGGTGCACGCGGTGTACCAGGGCTGGCGGCGGGTGCTCGACTCCTACCCCGGCGACCGGATGACGGTTGGCGAGGTGTGGCTCGGCGACCCGCACCGGGTGGCCCGGTACACCCGTCCCGACGAGCTGCACCAGGCGTTCAACTTCCGCTGGCTGTTCACGCCGTTCGTGGCCGAGCAGTTCCGCGACGCGATCGACGCGTCGCTGCGCGAGTCGTACGCGTCCGGGGCGCCGGTGACCTGGGTGCTGGGCAACCACGACGTGGTCCGGCCGGCGACCCGCTACGGCGACCCCAGGCACCCCGGCAGCGGGCTGCGCCGGGCCCGGGCGGCCCTGCTCGCCATGCTCGCGCTGCCGGGCGCCGCGTACCTCTACCAGGGCGAGGAGCTCGGCCTGCCCGAGGTCGACGACCTGCCCGAGGAGGTGCTGCAGGACCCGATCTGGGAGCGCACCGGCCACCTGGCCCGCGGCCGGGACGGCTGCCGGGTCCCGATCCCCTGGTCCGGCTCGCAGCCACCGTACGGCTTCGGCCCGGACGGCTCGTCGCCCTGGCTGCCGCAGCCGGAGTCGTGGGCCGCCTTCTCTGTGGCCGCCGAGCAGGCGGACCCGGCGTCCACCCTGTCGCTGGTGCGCCGCGCGCTGCGGCTGCGCCGCGAGATCCCCTGGGACGCCGGCTTCGCGTGGGTGCCCGTGGACGATCCGCAGGTGCTCGCGTTCCGCCGGGGCGACGGGCTGGTGTGCGCGCTGAACATGGGCAGCCGCCCGGCCCGGATCGAGGTTCCGGGCGGCGTGACTCTCGCCAGCGGCCCGATCGACGACGACCACCTGCTGCCCCCGGAGACCGCGGCCTGGTTCGCCGGCTGAGGACCTACCTGAAGCCGAGGTGGACGTGGTCGTGGTGCGTGTGGTCGGAGAAGTACCTCGCCCCGGCGCCGTCCAGGTCGACCGGGCCGCCGACCTGCCAGGCGCCCAGGGCCCCGCCCTGCCGCATGATCTGCTCGGTCAGCGCGCGGTTGGCCAGGTCCACGATCGGCCGGCCGTCGACCGCCCAGATGTCCACGGCCCGCCCCCGCGGGTGGTCGCTCACCCGGCCGGTGCCGAACACGTGCACCGGATGGCCGGACCGCACGACGCTGACGTCGAGCGTGTGCGTGCCGGCCAGGTCGACCAGCGCCTGCAGGACCGGCGCCGCAACGGTTCCGCTGGCCACGTCCGAATGCGCGGCGTAGGGCAGCCGGATCCGGGGGTTCGCCAGTACTTGGCTGGCCAGTGCCGGGGGGTCCGCCGCCGCCGCCCCGGGTGCGGCCGGGATCAGCTGGGTGATCCGCCAGCGCGGCCGAGCCTCGGTCATCAGCACCTGCAGCGTGGTCCCACCGGCCTGCACGGCTGCGGTCCCGGTCCGCCGCCACCAGCGGACGACGACCATCACGTTCGCGGCGCCTGGCAGGATCCCGGCGTACTGCGCGTCGACGACCTGCGCCGACGAGACGTCGTGGGTGGAGACGAGCGGGCCGGACTGCTCGGCGAGCACCGGGCTGAGGCCGAGCGCGACGACCCGCTGCCGGGTCGCGGCCAGCCCCCCGTGGCCGACCGGCCAGGCGGCGATGGCCTCGACCAGCCGGACGGCGGCCAGCTTGACGGCGGGCTGGTACTCGGCGCTGCCGGGCGCCCACGGATGCGTGGTGACCCCCGTCGTCGCCAACGACGGGCCGACCGAGCCGGACGTGGTGGGCGGCGGGCTCGTGGCCGCGCCGCCGGCTGGGGGGCGCGAGCAGCCCCCGACGGTGACCGCGGCCCCACCGAGTACCCCGGCCATCA
>JBBSAJ010000032.1:0-27806 GCA_038252405.1 Actinomycetes bacterium
CCGACGCCGACGCCGACGCCCACCCCGACGCCCACCCCGACGCCCACGCCGACGCCAACGCCCACCCCGACGCCCACCCCGTCCGATTCCTTGGTCGCAACGGTGCCCGGGTCGTTCGGTGACCTCATCGCGGGGCAGGACGGCTGGATCGGGTTCACCCTGGCCAACAACGGCGACTCGGCGTCGCCGACCTTGAGCGCCACCCTCGTGCTGCCGCCCGGCATCACGCTTCGCTCGGGCATCTCCGGGTTCGACGGCGAGCAGTCCCGGTGGACCTGCACGGCCACGGACACCGGCGCGGTGTGCACCTACACGGCGCTGCCGCCGCGGCGGAGCACCACGCTGACCCTGCGGGTGTTCGCGGCCCTGGACTCAGTGGGCCGGGGCCCGGTCCAGATCACAATCGTGGGCAAGGGACTCGACCCGATCGTGGTCCCGGACAAGCGCACCGTCCTTCCGCCTCGCGGCCACGGCGGCTAGCCGCGCGACGCCCAGGCCGCAAGGACGAGCTGCTCCTTGACCGGGTCCAGGCCGGTCCGCTCGGGAACGGCGTACCCCGGCTCTGCTCGCAGCCAGGCCCAGGTGTCGATGACCGTGTCCGCCAGCGCCCGGTAGGTGAGACCCCAGCCGGTCGCCGATGACCCGTCCACATCGAACGCGTGGGAGGTCTCGGGTCCCGGCGGCAGCCACAGCGGCAGCTCGCCCCACGGCTCGACGCCGTGCTCGGCGACGAAGTCGTCGTCCACCCACGTCAGCCGGGCCTGCGGACCCGCCGCGGCGCGGCACAGCTCCAGCCAGCCGCCGAAGGTGTCGCGGCCGACCGGGCCGGGCGCGACCAGCGGTCCGGGGGGTGGGTCCGGACGCGACGCCGCCATGACGAGCAGGCCAGCCAGGTCCCGGACGTCGACCGCCTGGAACGGCGCGGCGGGCCGTCCCGGGGCGAGCACCTCCCCGCCGCGGGCCATCCGCCGAAGCCACCACGGCAGCCGCCCGACGTTCTCGCGCGGGCCGAGTATCACGCCGGGTCGCACGATGACCGCCCGCTCACCGAGCACCTCGGCGACGGCCCGCTCGCAGCCCGCCTTCAGCTCCCCGTAGTGGCCGTCGTCCGGCCCGGCGTCCGGCGGGCAGGCAAAGGTGGCGGACGCCGCGTCGACGGCGCCGGCCGGCCAGCCCGGGTGGACCGACACGGTGCTCACCAGCACGTACCGGTCGACACGGGTGAACGCCCCGGCCGCCGCGAGCACGTCCCGAGGCACCTGCGGGCTGGTGTCGATGACCGCGTCCCAGGGCTCGACCTCGGCCAGTCGCCGCAGGTCGTCCGGGTCGGTGCGGTCCCCGCGGATCGCCGCGGCCCGCGGGTGGTCCGATCCGGAGAGGCCGCGGTTGAAGGTGGTGACGTCGTGCCCCGCGGCCAGCGCCGCCTCGACGACGGCTCGGCCGAGGAAGACCGAGCCGCCGAGGACGAGCAGCCTCATCGCGCTAGTGGCCGCGTCGCCGTACCAGCCGCCACACCAGGAAGATGGCGAGCAGCGCGCCGACCAGCGGCAGCACCCGCTTGAGCACCGGGGCGCCGGCCGTCTCCAGCAGGTCGATGGCCTCCGCCGACGGCCTCGGCGGGGGCACCGCCGCGAGCTTGGGGGCGCCACCCTCGGCGGCGGCCTCGCCGGGCGCTGCCACGGTGGGTGCAGCGACGCCGGCCCGTCCAGCGTGGATCTGCGCCTCGAGGCAGTCGGTGAACTGGCCCAGGATCTTGTTCCCCACCTCGACCATGACCCCGCGGCCGAACTGCGCAGGCCGGCCGGTGATGTCCAGGTCGGTCACCACGTCGACCTGGGTCGAGTCGCCCTGATCGTGCAGCTGGGTGTGGATCGTGGCCTTCACCGTGCCACTGCCTCGTGACTCCCGTCCGCTGGCCGAGATCACCGCTCGTCCAGCCTCCTTGTCGGCCACCTCGAAGTGTGCCTTGCCGGCGTAGGTGACCTGGATGGGCCCGACCTTCACCTTCACCCGGCCGGCGAACTCGTCGCCGTCGACGGAGTCCAGCGTCGCGCCCGGCATGCACGGGGCGATCTGCTCCACGTTCATGAGCACGTCCCACGCCTGGTCGCGCGGGACGGGAACGGTGAACTGGTGCTCGAGCTGCATCGAGGAGCCCCTTCGGCTGAGGGCGCCGGGCGTGCGGCCCGAAGGGGACGGGTCGCACGCCCGGCGCGGCTGGTTGCTGGTTCAGATCCCTGCGGCCGCCCCCACGGCCCGACGGGTCAGCACTCGGGCGAGATGTTCACGGTAGTCCGCGGCCGCGTGCAGGTCACTGGTCGGGCTGGTGCCCTCGGCCGCGTGCGCCGCCGCTGCGGCGACCGCCTCGGCGGTGGCGTTCGCCCCGGCCAGCGCCGCCTCCGTGGCGGCCGCCCGCACCGGGGTGGAGCCCATGTTGGTGAGCCCGACCCGGGCCTCCTCGATCGTCCCGTTGGACCGCTTGACCAGCGCCGCGACACCGACCAGTGCCCAAGCCTGCGCCGTCCGCTGGAACTTCTCGTAGTGGAAGCCCCAGCCGGCCCCGAGCTTAGGCACCCGGACCTCGACCAGAACCTCGTCGGGCGCCATCGAGCTCTGCAGGTAGTCGACGAAGAAGTCGGCCGTGTCGATCGTCCGACGACCACCCGGGCCGGCGACCACCAGCTGGACGCCATAGGCCAGCGCCACTGCGGGCAGGTCACCCGCCGGATCGGCGTGGGCCAGCGACCCGCCGAAGGTGCCACGGTGCCGGACCGCCGGGTCGGCCACCGTCGCGGTGGCGGCGGCGAGCAGACCCGTGTGCTCGCCGACCAGCGCATCGGTGAGCACCTGGTGGTGCGTGGTCATCGCCCCGATGACCAGCGCATCGCCGTCGTCCCTGATCCCGCGCATCTCCGCGATCCGGCCGACGTCGACCAGCAGGGACGGATAGGCCATCCGCAGCCGCAGCAGCGGCAAGAACGACTGGCCGCCCCCCAGGACCTTTGCGTCCTCGCCGCCTCCGGCGAGCGCGGCCACGGCGTCCTCGACGCTGCTCGGCCGGACGTAGTCGAAGCCAGCGGGGATCATGCCGCACCTCCGTTGGCCGTCTGGATGGCTCTCCACACCCGGTGCGGCGAGCAGGGCATCTGGACGTCGGTGACCCCCAGGGGGCGCAGCGCATCGACGACGGCGTTAACCACGGCAGGGGTGGAAGCGATCGCCCCCGCCTCCCCGACGCCCTTGACCCCCAACGGGTTGGTGGTGGCCGGGGTGACGGTCCGGTCGGTGGTGAACCACGGCAGGTCGGCCGCGGACGGCACCAGGTAGTCGACCATCGTCCCGGTGACCAGGTTCCCGGACTCGTCGTAGACGGCCTCCTCGAACAGGGCCTGGGCGATGCCCTGCGCCAACCCGCCGTGCACCTGGCCCTCGACGATCATCGGGTTCACGACGTTGCCGATGTCGTCGACGCAGGTGTAGTTGCGGATGCGGGTGGCGCCGGTCTCGGTGTCGACCTCGACCGCGCACAGGTGGGTCCCGTGCGGGTAGGAGAACGTGTCCGGGTCGACCGTCGAGTCGGCCATGAGCGTCGGCTCGACGCCGTCCGGCAGGTTGTGCGCCGTGAACGCCTCGAAGGCGACCGCCTGGATGGTCGTCTCCGCGCCGGGTGTGCCCTTCACCCGGAACGTGCCGCCGGTGAACTCCAGGTCGCCCGGGTCGCACTCGAGCTGGTGCGCCGCGATCAGCCGGGCCTTGTCGACGACCCGCTCGGCCGCCCGGAGCACCGCGATGCCCCCGACCGCGAGGGACCGCGAGCCGTAGGTGTCCATGCCGTTGGGCGATGACCGGGTGTCGCCGTGGATGACCTGGATGTCCTCGAACGGCACCCCGAGGGCATCCGCGGCGATCTGGCTCCACGCGGTGACGTGCCCCTGCCCGTGCGGGCTGCTGCCGGTGACGACCTCGACCTTGCCGGTGGGCAGCACCCGGACCGTGGCCTGCTCCCAGCCGCCCGCCACGTAGTTCAGCGCGGACAGGATCCGGGACGGCGCCAGCCCGCACATCTCGGTGAACGTCGAGATGCCGATGCCCAGCTGGACCGGGTCGTTGCGGTCCCGCCGCTCCTGCTGCTCCCGGCGCAGCCCGTCGTAGTCGAACAGCTCTTTGGCCCGGGCGGTCGCGGCCTCGTAGTTGCCCGAGTCGTACTCCAGCCCCGCGATGGTGGTGTAGGGGAACTCCTCATGCTTGATCCAGTTCTTCTCGCGCAGCTCGAGCGGCTCCATGCCCAGCTCGGCCGCGAGCTCGTCCATGATCCGCTCGAGGGCGAAGGTCGCCTCGGGGCGCCCGGCACCGCGGTAGGCGTCGGTCGGGGTCTTGGTCGTGAACACCCCGGTGGCGCCGAAGTGGTAGCCCTCCATCTTGTAGATCCCGTTGTACATGAACGCCCCGAGCAGCGGCGTCCCCGGCGTGATGATCTGCAGGTAGGCGCCCATGTCCGCCTTGATGTCGGCCTTGATCCCCAGCAGCGTGCCGTCCCGCAGGGCCGCCGCCTCGATGTCCTGGATCTGGTCGCGGCCGTGGATCGTCGAGACGTACCCCTCGCTGCGCGACTCGGTCCACTTGACCGGACGGCCCAGCCGGCCGGCGACCAGCGCCGCGATGGCCTCCTCGCGGTAGAACTCCAGCTTCGAGCCGAAGCCGCCACCGACATCCGGGGCGATCACCCGGATCTGCTGCTCGGGGATGCCCGTGGACAGGGCCAGCAGCACCCGCACGATGTGCGGCACCTGGGTGGCCGACCACAGGGTGATCTCGCCGCTCGCGCCCATCGGGGAGCACACCACCGAGCGGGGCTCCATGGCGGTGGGGATCAGCCGCTGCTGGATGAACCGGCGCTTGACGATGACCTCGGCCTTGGCCGCCGCCGCCGCATAGTCGCCGCCGGTGAACTCCCAGTAGTAGCACTTGTTGGTGCCCTTGTCGGCATGCACGAGCGGCGAACCGTCGGCCAGCGCGGCCTCCATGTCGACGACGGCGGGCAGCGGCTCGTACTCGACGTCCACGGCCTCGAGGGCGTCCACCGCGTGGGCGTTCGAGTCGGCCACGACGACCGCGACCACGTCACCGGCGTAGCGCACCTCGTCGGTGGCGACGATCGGGTAGGCGGGGGCGACCATGTCCGGCGTCACCGGCCACACGCACGGGATCGACACGGAGCCGAGGTCGGCACCGGTGTAGACGGCGACCACGCCCGGCCGGGCCAGCGCGGCCGAGCCGTCCACCCGGGTGACCTTGGCGTGCGCCATCGGGCTGCGCAGCATGGCCATGTGCAACATCCCGGGCAGCTGCAGGTTGTCGGTCCAGCTGGTCTGCCCGGTGAGCAGGTGCGCGTCCTCCTTGCGGCGCAGCGGCGCTCCGACCGCCTTGGCGCCGGCCTCGATCGTGTCGGTCACTGGCCCGCCTCCTGCATTTGCCGGGCCGCCGACTGCACGGCCTTGACGATGTTCTGGTAGCCCGTGCAGCGGCACAGGTTGCCCTCGAGGCCCTCGCGGATCTCCTGCTCGCTGGGGTCGGGGTTGTTGGCCAGCAGGTCGACCGCGGCCAGGACCATGCCCGGGGTGCAGTAACCGCACTGCAGCCCGTGCTCCTCGTGGAACGCCTGCTGCACCGGGTGCCACTCCCCGCCGGCGGCAAGTCCCTGGATGGTGGTGATCTCCGAGCCGTCGGCCTGGACCGTGAGGACGGCGCAGCTCTTCACGCTGACGCCGTCCATCAGCACGGTGCAGGCGCCGCAGTTGGACGTGTCGCACCCGATGGGGGTCCCCACCCGGCCGAGCCGTTCACGCAGGTAGTGCACGAGCAACAGCCGGGGTTCGACGTCGTCCTCCGTGCGGACGCCGTCCACGGTTATGCCGATCCGAGTCATCAATGCTCCTTGGGACAGGCCGGTCGAGAGCTGGCTCACGGGTGCGGCGCACCTCGGCCCGGGGTGCCTCGTGGGCGGACGGACCGAGAGGGTCGTACGACGTGATGCTCGTCACACTAGGGGCGGTGTCGGGGGTCTGCCACCCCACCGGGGGAGTTGGTCGACCGGATCCGACGTCCGACGCGCTAGCGGTCCGAGCGCGTCGCCCTGGCCACCAGTCGGCGCGGGGCGTGCCGGGCCAGCCCGGCCAGCAGCCGGTACTGGCGCCCGGGGACGACGACGGTCCGGCGGGTGCCCAGGGCGGCCAGCGCGGCCCGGACCACCTGGTCGGCGTCCAGCCACATCCAGTCGGGGACCCTGCTCATGTCCATCCCGGCCCGGGCGTGGAACTCGGTGCGGGTGAACCCGGGGGCGACCGCGACGACCCGGACGCCGCTGCCGGCCAGCTCGGCATCCAGCCCCTCGCTGAAGGCGGTCACCCAGGCCTTGGCGGCGGAGTAGGTCCCGGTCGGCATCCAGGCCGCGACCGAGGACACGTTGACGATGCCGCCGTGCCGCCGCTCGACCATGCCGCCCACCGCAGCGTGGCTCAGCCGCAGGACCGCGCGCACCAGAACGTCGAGCTGCCGCTCCTCGTCGGCCAGCTGCCCCCGGCTGAAGCGGTGCCCGGTGCCGAACCCGGCGTTGTTGACCAGCAGGTCCACCGGCTGGTCCCGGTCTCCAAGTCGCGCCTCGACCCGGGCGCACGGGTCCCGGTCGGCCAGGTCGGCCGGGAGCACCTCGACGGCGCCGCCGAAGCGGTGTCTCAGGTCGGCCGCGGTGGCCTCGAGGCGGTCCTCGTCCCGCGCCACCAGGACGAGGTCGTGGCCCTGGGCGGCCAGCCGGCGGGCGAACTCGGCGCCGATTCCGGCCGTCGCGCCGGTGATGAGTGCAGTGGGCATGCCATACCTGTCAGGGTGAGGACGGGCTATACGTCGTCCTCACCCTGACAGGTATGGCCTGCCCACGGGGACGAAGGGGAGGCACGGATGCGAAGCGGCGAGTGGAGCCTGCGGCTGGCCGGGCTGGGGACGACGATCTTCCAGGAGATGAGCGCGCTGGCCACCGCGACCGGCTCGATCAACCTCGGCCAGGGCTTCCCGGACACCGACGGGCCGGTCGAGGTGGCCGACGCCGCCGTCCAGGCGATCCGCGGCGGACGCAACCAGTACGCCCCCGGGCCGGGCGTCCCCGAGCTGCGCGCGGCCGTCGCCGAGCACCAGCGCCGCTGGTACGGCCTCAGCTACGACCCGGACACCGAGGTGGCGGTCACGACCGGCGCGACCGAGGCGATCGCGGCGGCGCTGCTGGGCCTGGTGGACCCGGGCGACGAGGTGGTCGCGCTCGAGCCGTACTACGACTCCTACGCCGCGAGCATCGCGTTCGCCGGCGGTGTCCGGGTGCCGGTGACGCTGCGGCCGCCGCTGTTCGCCCTGGACGTCGACGCGCTGCGCCGAGCGATCACGCCACGGACCCGGCTGATCCTGCTGAACACCCCGCACAACCCGACCGGCGCGGTGCTGTCACGCAAGGAGCTGTCCGCGGTCGCGAGCCTGGCCGTCGAGCACGACCTCGCCGTCGTCAGCGACGAGGTCTACGAGCACATGGCCTACGAGGACGACCGGCCGCACCTGCCGATCGCCACCCTGCCCGGGATGCGCGAGCGGACGCTGACCATCAGCTCGGCCGGCAAGACGTTCTCGTTCACCGGCTGGAAGGTCGGCTGGGCCACCGGTCCGCAGCACCTGGTCGGCGCGATGCTAGGCGTCAAGCAGTTCCTCACCTACACCAGCGGCGCGCCGTTCCAGCCCGCCGTCGCGGTGGGGCTGGGCCTGCCGGACGCGTACTTCCAGGGGCTGCGGGACGACCTGCGGGCCAAGCGCGACCTGCTGTGCGCCGGGCTGGCCGACCTCGGCTTGGAGGTCTTCGTGCCGCGGGGGACCTACTTCGTCACGACCGACGTCCGCCCGCTCGGGTGGGACGACGGGATGGCCTTCTGCCGGGCGCTCCCCGAGCTGGCCGGGGTGGTGGCGATCCCACACCAGGTGTTCTACGACGATGTGGACGCCGGCCGCCCGCTGGTCCGGTGGGCCTTCTGCAAGCAGCCCGCCGTCCTGCATGAGGCCCTCTCCCGCATGAAGGTGCCCTTCAGTAGCCGTGGCCGAACAGACCCACCCTTCACTGGCTGACTCGGGCACGGGCGGCGGTGCGGCATGAAGGGTGGGCTTGTGCGGAGGTGCGCACAGAAGGGCACCTTCATGCGGAAGGGGTGAGGGACAGGCCGGTGTTGTCGGCGGCGACGTCGACCACGACAGAGTCGCCGTCGCGGATCTCGCCGGCGAGCAGCGCCTTGGCCAGCCGGTCCCCGATCTGGGTCTGGAGCAGCCGGCGCAGCGGCCGGGCGCCGTACGCCGGGTCGAACCCGGCTAGCGCCAGCCACTCCCTCGCAGCCGGCGTCACCTCGAGCGTCAGCCGTCGGTCGGCCAGCCGCTGGGCCAGCCGCTCGACCTGCAAGGTGACGATCCGGCCGAGCTCCTCCGTGCCGAGCGCGTCGAACAGGACGACGGCGTCGAGCCGGTTGAGGAACTCCGGCTTGAAGGTCGCGTTGACCACGCCCATGACGGCGTCCCGCTTGGCGTCGGCGCTGAGGGTCTGGTCCACCAGGACGTGCGAGCCCAGGTTCGAGGTCATGATCAGGATGACGTTGCGGAAGTCCACCGTGCGGCCCTGGCCGTCGGTGAGCCGGCCGTCGTCGAGGACCTGCAACAGGATGTCGAAGACCTCGGGGTGCGCCTTTTCGACCTCGTCGAGCAGGACGACGGTGTACGGGCGACGGCGCACCGCCTCGGTGAGCTGGCCACCCTCCTCGTAGCCCACGTACCCGGGCGGGGCGCCGACCAGCCGGGAGACGGAGAACTTCTCCCCGTACTCGCTCATGTCGATGCGGACCATCGCCCGCTCGTCGTCGAACAGGAAGTCGGCCAGCGCCTTGGCCAGCTCGGTCTTGCCGACCCCGGTCGGGCCCAGGAACAGGAACGATCCGGTGGGCCGGTCCGGGTCGGAGACCCCCGCCCGGGCCCGGCGGACGGCGTCGGACACGGCCCGCACGGCGTCGGTCTGCCCGATCAGCCGACGGCCGAGCTCCTCCTCCATCCGCAACAGCTTCGCGGACTCGCCCTCGAGCAGCCGCCCCGCCGGGATGCCGGTCCACGCGGCGACCACCTCGGCGACGTCGTCGGCGCCCACCTGCTCCTTGACCATCGCCGCCGCCGAGCCTGGACGCTCGGCACGTTCGGCGGCAGCCGACAGCTCCTTCTCCAGCAACGGGATCTCGGCGTAGGTCAGCCGGGACGCCGTCTCCAGGTCACCGTCACGCTGGGCCCGCTCGGCCTGGCCACGCAGGTCGTCCAGCCGCTCCTTCAGCTCGCCGACCTTGTTCAGCCCGGACTTCTCCTGCTCCCAGCGGGTGTTCAGCGCATCCAGCTGCTCCTGCTTGTCGGCCAGGTCGCGGCGCAGCCGCTCCAGCCGCTGCTTGGATGCGTCGTCCGGCTCGCCGGACAGCGCCATCTCCTCCATCCGCAGCCGGTCGACGGCCCGCTGCAGCTCGTCGATCTCGACGGGGCGCGAGTCGATCTCCATGCGCAGCCGGGACGCCGCCTCGTCGATCAGGTCGATCGCCTTGTCCGGCAGGAACCGCGAGGTGATGTACCGGCTGGACAGCGTGGCCGCCGCCACCAGCGCCGCGTCGGAGATCTGCACCTTGTGGTGCGCCTCGTACTTCTCCTTCAGCCCGCGCAGGATGCCGATGGTGTCCTCGACGCTGGGCTCGCCCACGAACACCTGCTGGAACCGCCGCTCGAGCGCCGGGTCCTTCTCGATGTGCTTGCGGTACTCGTCCAGCGTGGTGGCGCCGACCATTCTCAGCTCCCCGCGGGCCAGCATCGGCTTGAGCATGTTGCCGGCGTCCATGGCCGAGTCACCGGTCGCTCCGGCCCCCACCACGGTGTGCAGCTCGTCGATGAAGGTGACCACCTGGCCGTCGCTGGCCTTGATCTCGTCCAGCACGGCCTTGAGCCGCTCCTCGAACTCGCCGCGGTACTTCGCGCCGGCGACCATCGCGCCGAGGTCGAGCGCCACCAACCGCTTGCCCCGCAACGACTCCGGGACGTCTCCGGCGATGATCCGCTGGGCCAGCCCCTCCACGACGGCGGTCTTGCCCACACCCGGCTCGCCGATGAGCACCGGGTTGTTCTTGGTGCGCCGGGACAGCACCTGGACGACGCGGCGGATCTCGGCGTCCCGCCCGATCACCGGGTCGATCTTGCCCTCGCGGGCCCGCGCCGTGAGGTCGACGCCGTACTTCTCCAGTGCCTGGAAGGTGCCCTCCGGGTCGGGCGAGGTCACCCGGCCCGCGCCGCGGACCCGCTCCAACGCCTCGACCAGCGCCTGCTCGGTCACGCCGTGCCGGCGCAGCAGGTCGGCCGTGTCGCCGCCGGCGGCCGCGAGCCCGAGCAGCAGGTGCTCGGTGGACAGGTAGGAGTCGCCCCGCGCCTGGGCGCGCTCGGTGGCCGCAGCGAGGGAGCGCTGCAGGGCGCCCGACGCCTGCGGGGCGCTGACGGTCGACCCGCTGGCCTTGGGCAGCGCGGCCACGGCGGCCTCCGCCTCGGCGCGCAGCTGGGTGCGGTCGACGCCGATCGCGGCGAGGACGGCGGGGGCGATGCCCTCGGCCTCCTCGAGAACGGCGAGCAGCACGTGGGCCGGCTCGAGCGCGGGGTTGCCGTCACCGACGGCGCGGCGCTGGGCGGTGGCCAGCGCCTCCTGGGACTTGGTGGTGAGATCCATGGGGGCTTCCCGGCGGTCAGATGCCTGGATGGGTCAGGGACGGCGGTTGGGACGCCACACGACGAGGGCGCCGCTGCGGCGCTCGGACTCGAGCTCGGTCAGCCGCCGCCGCAGCCGGCCGACCTCCTGCTCGAGGTCGAGGATGTACTTGATGCCGGCCAGGTTCACGCCCTGGTTGGACAGCTCCTGCACCTCGCGGAGCAGCGCGATGTCGCGCGCGGAGTAGCGCCGCCCGCCCCCCGGCGTCCGCTCGGGGGAGACCAGGCCGAGCCGGTCGTAGGTGCGCAGGGTCTGCGCGTGCAGCCCGGCCAGCTGGGCGGCCACGCTGATCACGTAGACCGGGCTGTCGGCGGACGGCTCGAAGCCGCGGGCGTCCCGGGAAGCGGTGCTCATCGCGCCCCGCCCTCGAGCAGCCCGGCCCGCGGGTTCTCGCCGGCGGTGGCGGTGCGGAAGGCCTCCAGCGCCGCGGTGGCGTCGGCGTCCAGCCGCTGCGGGACGGCGACCTCGACGGTGACCAGCAGGTCCCCGCGGGTGCCGTCACGGCGCCCAACGCCCTTGCCGCGCACCCGGAAGGTCCGCCCGTTGGACGTGCCTGCCGGGATCTTCAGCGTGACCGGGGGCCCACCGAGCGTCGGGACCTTGACCTCGGCGCCCAGCGCGGCCTCCGGGAAGGTGACCGGCACGGTGATGGTCAGGTTGTCCTCGGACCGCCCGAACAGCGGGTGCGGCGTGACCTTGACGACGACGTACAGGTCGCCGTTGGGGCCGCCGCGCTCACCGGGCGCGCCCTTGCCCTTGAGCCGGATCCGCTGGCCGTCCCGCACGCCGGCCGGGATGCGGGCCTGGATGGTGCGGGTCGACCGGCCACGGCCGCTGCCCTGGCAGGTCGGGCACGGGTCGTCGACGACGAGCCCCCGGCCACGGCAGGCGCGGCACGGCTCGGCGAACGCGAACCCGCCGGCGTTGCGGCTGGTCTGGCCGGTGCCTTCGCAGGTCGGACAGACCCGCGGGGTGGTGCCGGCCTTGGCCCCGGTGCCGTGGCAGACCGGGCAGGGGGCTTCGCTGGTCAGCCGCAGCGGAACGGTAACCCCGTCGGTCGCCTCGGTGAACCCGAGGGTGACCTCCGACTCGATGTCCGCGCCGCGGCGTGGCTGGGCCGTGGTCGGGCCGCCCCGGCCACGGCCGAAGATGCCGCCGAACAGGTCGCCGATCCCGCCCGCCCCCGCCCCGCCGGGACCTCCGGCGCCGCCGAACAGGTCGCCGACGTCGAACGGCACCCCACCGGGACCGCCACCGGCCCCGGTGGGCACCCGGAAGCCGCCGTTGCCGAACAGCGCCCGGCCCTCGTCGTACTCCTTGCGCCGCTTCTCGTCGGACAGGACGTCGTAGGCCTCGGAGATCACCTTGAACCGCTCCTCGGCCGCCGGGTCGCCCTTGTTGGCGTCCGGGTGGTACTGGCGGGCCAGCTTGCGGTACGCCTTCTTGATCTCGTCGGCCTTGGCGCCCTTGGGGACGCCGAGGACCTTGTAGAAGTCCTTCTCCAGGAAGTCCCGGCTGCTCATCGGCGTCCCCTCCTCTCGGTGCTTCGGGTGGCTGGTCGGGTCACACGTCGGGCGGCGGGCTGCCCGGCGTCGGCTCGGCCACCGCCACCCTGGCCGGGCGGACCACCCGGTCGGCGAACCGGTAGCCGGCCTGGTAGACCGCCACGCAGGTGGCCTCGGCCACGTCGTCGCGGTGCTCGTGCGTCAGCGCCTCGTGCACGGTGGGGTCGAACGGCTCGCCCACGGTGCCGAAGGGCATCAGCCCCAGCCGTTGCGTCGCGGCCTCGAGGGCCTCGCCGACTGACTTGAAGCCCCCTTCGAGCTCGCCGTGCTCCCGGGCCCGGCCGACGTCGTCGAGCACCGGCAGCAGCTCGGTCAAGGCCGCGGCCACGGCCTGCTCACGCACCAGGTCGCGGTCGCGGTCCACCCGCTTGCGGTAGTTGGCGTACTCGGCCTGCAGCCGCTGGACGTCGGCGGTCCGTTCGGCCAGCTGCTCGGCCAGCACGGCGATCTCGGCGGAGATCTCCCCGGCCTCGAACTGCTCCTCGTTCAAGGCGGCCGCGGCCGCTCCGGGGGTGCCCGCGGGCTCCCGGAGCTGGCCGGTGGCCGGGTCGATCCGCCGCTTGTCCCGGATCACCGGTCCCTCGTGCGGCTGGGTCGACTCATCGCTCACTTGTTCTCGCCCTCACCCTCGTCGACGATCTCGGCGTCCACGACGTCCTCGTCGGCCGAATCACTGGTGCCGGTGCCCGACTCGGACGAGGGGGCGGAGTGCTCGGCCTGCGCGTACATCGCCGTCCCGAGCGCCTGGCTGGCGGTGGCGACCTTCTCGGCCGCCGACTTGATGGCCTCCGTGTCGTCACCCTCGAGGGCCTTCTTCAGGTCCGCGAGCGGGCCGTCGACGTTGCTCTTGGCGTCGGCCGGGATCTTGTCGGCGTTGTCGGCGATGAACTTCTCGGTCTGGTAGACCAGCGACTCCGCCTGGTTGCGGGTCTCGGCGTCCTCGCGGCGGCGGTGGTCCTCCTCCGCGTACTGCTCGGCGTCACGCATCATCCGCTCGATGTCGTCCTTCGGCAGCGCCGAGCCGCCGGAGATCGTCATCGACTGCTCCTTGCCGGTGCCGAGGTCCTTGGCGGAGACGTGCACGATGCCGTTGGCGTCGATGTCGAAGGTGACCTCGATCTGCGGGATGCCGCGTGGGGCCGGCGGCAGGCCGGTCAGCTCGAACATGCCCAGCCGCTTGTTGTACGCGGCCATCTCACGCTCGCCCTGGAACACCTGGATCTGCACCGAGGGCTGGTTGTCGTCGGCCGTGGTGAAGATCTCCGAGCGCTTCGTCGGGATCGTGGTGTTGCGCTCGATCAGCTTGGTCATGATGCCGCCCTTGGTCTCGATGCCCAGGGACAGCGGGGTGACGTCGAGCAGCAGGACGTCCTTGACCTCGCCCTTGAGGACGCCGGCCTGCAACGAGGCACCGACCGCGACGACCTCGTCGGGGTTGACGCCCTTGTTCGGCTCCTGGCCGCCGGTCAGCTCGCGGACGACCTCGACGACGGCGGGCATCCGGGTGGACCCACCCACAAGGACCACCTGGTCGATCTTGTCCACGCTGACGCCGGCGTCCTTGATGACCTGGCGGAACGGCGCCTTGGTGCGCTCGAGCAGGTCGGAGGTCATCTGCTGGAACTGCGAGCGGCTGAGCTTCTCCTCCAGGTGCAGCGGGCCCTCGGAGCTGGCCGTGATGTAGGGCAGGTTGATCGTGGTCTCGCTCTGCTGGGACAGCTCGATCTTGGCCTTCTCGGCCGCTTCACGCAGCCGCTGCAGGGCCATCTTGTCCTTGGACAGGTCCACGCCGTGCGCGTTCTTGAACGCGGTGACCAGGTGGTCGACGACCTTCTGGTCCCAGTCGTCGCCACCGAGGTGGTTGTCGCCCGAGGTGGCCTTGACCTCGACGACGCCGTCGCCGATCTCGAGCAGGCTGACGTCGAAGGTGCCGCCGCCCAGGTCGAAGACCAGGATCGTCTGCTCCTTGTCGGACTTGTCCAGCCCGTACGCGAGGGCGGCCGCGGTCGGCTCGTTGATGATCCGCAGCACGTTCAGCCCGGCGATGTCCCCGGCTTCCTTGGTGGCCTGCCGCTGGGCGTCGTTGAAGTACGCCGGCACGGTGATCACCGCGTCGGTGACGGTCTCACCGAGGTAGGCCTCGGCGTCCCGCTTGAGCTTCTGCAGCACGAAGGCGCTGATCTGCTGCGGGGTGAAGTCCTTGCCGTCGATGGCGACCTTCCAGCCGCCGTCGCCCATGTGCCGCTTCACCGAGCGGATGGTGCGGTCCACGTTGGTGACGGCCTGCCGTTTGGCGACCTCGCCGACGAGGACCTCGCCGTTCTTGGCGAACGCGACGACGGACGGCGTCGTGCGCGCGCCCTCGGCGTTGGCGATGACGGTGGGCTCGCCGCCCTCGAGGACGGAGACGACGCTGTTGGTGGTGCCGAGGTCGATGCCGACCGCTCGGGCCATGGGGAGTACCTCCGGAACAGGGGAAGAACGACAGATCGGTGCGACCATCCTGCGCCCTTCCCGGTTTCGACGCAAGTGGCTTGAGTCTGGCCGACTCAACTTTGCTACCACGTCAACCTCAGAAGAGTCGGCAGGATTCCCGAGTGGCAGGATCCGGACACGATCGCCGTCCCAGAAGTTACCGGCGAGTAGCATCGGGCTAGGCTCCGTCCAGGTGCTCCGTGCTCAGGTGCTCCGCCCGCTTCGTTCGATTCCCCCTGCCTGCCCGGGAGGTCGCAGTGGATCAGCCATACGAGAGCTGGGTCTGGCTCGCCCTCGGCCTGCTGCTCAGCGTGGTGGGCTTTGCCATCGCCGGGCTGCGGCTGTTGTGGATCTACCGGCTAGCGCGCACCGGCCAGCCGGAGCCGAACCTGCTCGAAGACCCCCGCAAGGCCGTGGCGGCCGAGGCCGTCGAGGTGCTCGCCCAGCGCAAGCTGCTCAAGTGGACCGTGCCCGGGGTGGCCCACGTCTTCGCGTTCTGGGGCTTCCTGGTGCTCAGCCTCACGATCATCGAGGCGTACGGTGCGCTGTTCAGCCGCACGTTCGCGATCCCGGTGCTGAAGAACTGGTCGTTCGTCGCGTTCATCGAGGACCTCTTCGCGGTCCTCGTCCTTGTCGCGGTCATCGTGTTCGCGCTGATCCGGGTCCGGCAGAACCCGGCCAAGCTGGGACGCGACTCTCGGTTCTTCGGCTCCCACATCGGGGCCGCCTGGCTGGTGCTGTTCATGATCTTCAATGTGGTCTGGACTCTCCTGCTCTACCGGGCCGCGCAGATCAACACCGGCCACTTCCCCTACCCGGGCGGGGCGTTCGCCTCGCAGTGGGTGGCCGACCTGCTGCCGGCCGGCGAGACCGTCAACGGCTGGCTGGAGATCATCGGTATCCTGCTGCAGATCGGCGTGGTGCTCGGATTCCTCGTGCTCGTGGTCTACAGCAAGCACCTGCACATCTTCCTGGCCCCGATCAACGTGTTCTACTCGCGGCGCCCGAACGCGCTCGGCCCGCTCGTGCCGATGTACTCCGGCGGCCAGCCGATCAACTTCGAGGACCCGGGCGAGGACGACGTCTTCGGCGTCGGCAAGGTCGAGGACTTCACCTGGAAGGGCATCCTCGACTTCGCCACCTGCACCGAGTGCGGCCGCTGCCAGAGCCAGTGCCCCGCGTGGAACACCGGCAAGCCGCTGTCGCCCAAGCTGCTGATCATGAACCTGCGCGACCACACCTTCGCGAAGGCGCCGTACCTGCTCGCCCAGGCGCACCCGACCTACCTGGCCTCCGGGCCCGGCGGCCCGCAGCCGGCACCGGTCGAGCTGTCATCGTTCTCCGAGGCGGTGCAGGCCGAGGCGGCCCGCGACCTGGTCGGGCCGAACGAGCGCGACGAGCACGGGCACTCCCTCGGCGGCGGCGTCATCGACCCCGACGTCCTGTGGTCGTGCACCACCTGCGGGGCGTGCGTCGAGCAGTGCCCGGTGGACATCGAGCACATCGACCACATCGTGGACCTGCGCCGGTTCCAGGTGATGATCGAGTCGGCATTCCCGACCGAGCTGGGCGGGCTGTTCAAGAACCTGGAGACCAAGGGCAACCCGTGGGGCATGAACGCCTCCGGGCGGCTGGACTGGGCGGCTGACCTGCCGTTCGAGGTGCGGGTCGTCGACGGCGAGATCCCAGCCGAGGTGGAGTGGCTGTTCTGGGTCGGCTGCGCCGGCGCCTACGAGGACCGGGCCAAGAAGACCACCCAGGCGGTGGCCGAGCTGCTGCACCTGGCCGGCGTCGAGTTCGCCGTCTTGGGCGAGGGCGAGACCTGCACGGGTGACTCGGCGCGGCGCTCCGGCAACGAGTTCCTGTTCCAGATGCTGGCCCAGCAAAACGTCGAGGTGCTCAACGAGGTGGGCGCCAAGAAGATCGTGGTGACCTGCCCGCACTGCTTCAACACGATCCGCAACGAGTACCCGCAGCTCGGCGGGGACTACGAGGTCGTCCACCACACCCAGCTGCTCAACCGGCTGGTGCGCGAGGGCCGGCTCACGCCGGTCGCCCCGGTGGAGGAGAAGGTGACCTACCACGACCCGTGCTACCTGGGCCGACACAACAAGGTGTACGCCCCTCCGCGCGAGCTGGTCACGGCGCTGCCCGGCCTCACCTTCGCCGAGATGCCGCGCAACGCCGACCGCGGGTTCTGCTGCGGTGCCGGCGGCGCCCGGATGTGGATGGAGGAGAAGATCGGCCAGCGGGTCAACGAGGTGCGCACCCAGGAGGCGATCGACACCGGCGCCGACACCGTCGCGGTGGCCTGCCCGTTCTGCAAGGTCATGATCGCGGACGGCGTGGGCGCCCTGCAGCCCGACCTGGACAAGGCGGCCCAGACCCAGGTCATGGACGTCGCCCAGCTGCTGCTCCGCTCCGTCCAGCGCGCCTGAACTTGTCAGGGTGAGGACGACGTATTCGTCGTCCTCACCCTGACAACTGTTCAGACCTGGGTGCGGTGGAAGTTCTGGAAGGACCGGGACGGCGTCGGTCCGCGCTGCCCCTGGTAGCGGGAGCCGTAGACCGCTGAGCCGTACGGGTGCTCCGCCGGCGAGGACAGCCGGAACAGGCACAGCTGGCCGATCTTCATGCCCGACCACAGCTTGATCGGCAAGGTGGCCACGTTGGACAGCTCGAGGGTCACGTGCCCGCTGAAGCCCGGATCGATGAAGCCGGCCGTCGAGTGGGTGAGCAGGCCGAGCCGCCCGAGTGACGACTTGCCCTCGAGCCGCCCGGCGATGTCGTCCGGAAGGGTCACGACCTCGTAGGTCGAGGCCAGCACGAACTCCCCCGGGTGCAGGATGAACGGCTCGTCGGCGGCCGCCTCGACCAGCCGGGTCAGGTCGGGCTGCTCGACCGCTGGGTCGATGTGCGGGTACCGATGGTTCTCGAACACCCGGAAGTAGCGGTCCAGCCGGACGTCGACCGACGACGGCTGGATCATCGAGGGGTCGTACGGGGCCAGCTCGACCCTTCCGGAGTCGAGCTCGGCGCGGATGTCGCGGTCGGAGAGCAGCACGGCGGCGAGGCTACCGCCCCGGCCCGGCCGGTGGCCCCCCGCCGTACCCCCCGGAGGCCCCCACGATCTCCTCCCGCAGCTGCTCGATCCGTCCCAGCAGGCTGACGCTGTCGACGACGCCGTGCACCGAGGGCTGGCCGGCGGTGACCGCGGTGAGCGCCGTCGAGAGCTGGTCCTGCAGCTCCGACGACGCGTCCAGGAGCGACCCGCCGCGCAGCCGGCGGCCGAGCAGGTCCGCGAGCCGCTGCAGCAGGTCGGCCAGCGTGTCCCGACGCAGCAGCGGGGTCGGCCCAGGCCGGTCGTACAGCTGGTCGACGTTGAGGGTGATCGACCGGGCCTGCAGCGACACCCGCCGGTGCCAGCCCAGCTCGTCGGCCAGCCCAGCGACCCGCTCCCGGTGCCGGCGGGCCCATGGGTTGAACCGGACCGACTCGACCGCTGCCACGACGCAGCCGGCGGTGACGTCGTCCTGATGGCGCAGGCTGTCACCGACCAGGTTGACGAACGCGTGCCGCTCCGCCCAGCCGACCTCCCGCGGCTCGGCCCTGAGGTGCTCCACCACGATCTCCAGCGAGCGCCGCACGGCCGCCGTCCAGTCCCGCATGGCCGCGAGGGCCGGTTCCACCTGCGCCCGCTCAGGGATGACCAGGGCGATGGCGATTCCGACCGCACCGCCGATGACGCAGTCGACGAGCCGCCACAACCCGTAGCCGCGGGCGGTGGGTCCGAGCAGCAGCACCAGCAGCACCGAGAAGGACACCTGCACCCGACCCGCCGGAGCCAGGGGCAGCCGGCTGGCGACCGCGAACGCGGCCAGGGACCCGAGGAACACCACGAAGACGTTGCGGCCGCCCACGTTGACAAGGACCTGGGCGACGGCCACACCCACGGTGTTGCCAACGATCGTCTGGATGCCCTGGGCGATCGTGCTGTAGAGGCTGGCCTGCACGGTCAGCATTGCCAGGATGGGGGCGAAGACTGCCGAGGCGTTGCCGCTGAGCTGCTCGGCGAGTCCCCACGCCACGGCCGCGGCGACCGCGGCCTTGAAGGCCGTGAGCCAGGTGGGCCGGCCACTGCTCGGCGCGGTCAGCAGATCACTGAGCGGAGCGAGGACGCCGACGTCCGCTGAGCCCCTCTCGACCGGCGTCGCCATGCCGGTAGAGTAGGCGGGCCGCGGTGGCCAAGCCGCCCGTGCGGGTGTAGTTCAATGGCAGAACATCAGCTTCCCAAGCTGACAGTGCGGGTTCGATTCCCGTCACCCGCTCCCTGGGGTCTTCGCAGAATGCGGAGCAACTCTTCGCAGAATGCCCGCCGAGGGCCCCCAGCCAGTACGGCGACAGGTGGGGCTCTGGGCGACACAAGTGCAGTACGTGCGGCAACGCCCGACACCAGGGCCGCCGAGCCAGGGAGCCCGGGAACGGCACGTACGTGCGCGTGGTCTCCGTCCCTCAGGGTCCGACGGGCGGGGCAGAGGATCGGTCGGACTGACGCTCTGGTTGTGTCCGGGCCATACGCCGCCGATGACGCCGCAGTACTTGTCGACGAAGCCCCGAGTGGCACCACCACTCGGCGAAGTTCGTGGACACCGGGTTGATCACCACGCGAAGTTTCCGCTCTGCTCGGACCACGTACCCCACCGCCTCACCAGCCCACTCATGTTGCCCCGCTCGGCACCTGCGTGCCGCCCGCGAGGTTCTATTCGCTGTCGCGGATCACACGGCTGAGTAGCGTCTCGGCGGTCTTGCTGCCTTCGTCGACCAGGCGCTGGAGGGTGCGCACATCGCCGCGGTCGGCGGCGATCTCGGCGAGATGATCCGCGGCTGCTTCGTTGCCACTGTCGATGAGGTAGTTCAGCGTCTCGACATCCTGCGTGCCTGCGGCCAGCGCGGCCAGGAGGTCGCCAGCCTTCTCGTTGCCGGAGTCGATGAGGTACTTCAGGGTGTCGACGTCCCCGTCCTCAGCGGACAGTTCGGCGAGGCGGTCGGCGGCCTCGTCGTTGCCTTCCTCCACGAGCGCGCGGAGGGCATCCCGCTCAACTCTGCTCATTCGTCCGACGCTACGCTCGGCCCGAGAACTGGTTGAGGTTGACCGCATCAACAGCCAGATCACCCCCGCACTGCATCGGCACTTCGCGAGCTTGGCCCTGCCGAAGGACCTACGCCTCTCGCCGGTGGTCGGCATCGACGTTGACGCTGTTTGAGTAGGTCCACCAACACGGGGGTCGGTTGATGCGTAGCGCCTGGGGAGTCGCGGTCGGCCTGGCTGTGGTCGGACTGTTCACCGCCTCCTGCGCAGGTTCGGCGTCCGCGCCCTCGGTGACCCCTACCGGGTCCGGTCCCAGCGCGAACACCAGCCCCTCTTCGACGGCATCGGGCACCTTCGGTGAATCGCCCGCTTCGGTGCTCGCCCGAACCGTCACCGGAGTCGACCCGATTCTGCTCCCGACCGCGGTCCCGGCGAACTGGACGACGAGCGCCGACGTCGTGACCGACTTCTTCCAGGTGACCTACCGGTCAGTGACGGGCGGCCAGAGCCTGACCGTGGCGGTGCAGGTCGCCAACCTCGGCGTCCCCACCGGGGATGCGACGCAGACCCAGCCGGGCTTCCACGGCGACCCTCGCTCTCTGTACCAGTTCGCCAGCCGGACGGACCCGACCAGCGACCGCTGGCTGGTATGGGTCGAACCGGGCCGATGGGACCGCGAACCCGACCACGGCGGCGTGCCCTACCTGCTGTCCGGAACCGGGCTCACCGACGCGCAGTTCTGGACCTACGCCAACTCCCTCACCGCAACGACCGGCTGACAACGGCCGAACCGCAAGGTGGACCGAACGGCCCCACAATGGGCACCTCGGTGCGGTCCCTAGCCCGGGTTGATGAGCTTGACCTTGGGATGTGACCCGAGCGGAGTGGGTCCGCATTGGCCGAGCCGAGACGTCCTCAGAGTCGTGGGTGCAGGTGCGTCGACTCCTGGCGAGGGGTTGTCTAGGCACCCGATCACCCGATCAGCCGGTCATCCGGGTAGGTCGCGACGCCGACCTGTCCGACGGCGTCCGGGGAGTTCCAGTAGTCGATGTCTGACTCACCCGGCTTGAGAACGGCGTCATTCCCGCTGATTCCCTGAGTACAACTGTCGTCCCAGCAGTAGAAGACGCGCTCCGACGCCTTCGTGTCGTTCAGAACGGTCACCCGAGGGGGTCCGGTATCGCATGCGGCCAGCGATGGGACAAGTACGACCGCCGCAATCACCACTAGCCCCCACCGCATGGTTGGATCATCCCCCCTCTAACGGCACGTCGGGGTGGCCCGTGTCCCTATGGACCGGCAGGTCAACCGTCTCGAGATGCTGGGCCCCTACCCATGCTGCTGAGCTGTCTCCTTGCTGCGGTCAGGCGCTCGGAAGAAGCGCCGTTCAATATGCAAGAACTCGGCTGCACGCCTCGGGATACCGCGGCGATGGGGTTGACCTCGCGGCGGGTCAACTGCGAAGCGAGATCTGGCGGGCCTGTCCGGCTCCGGGTGGCTGAAGGTGGCCCCCGGCGTTCAGCGGGTCCTTCGCCACGATCCCGGGAAGCTGGTCGTTGAAGAACACCTGGGAGAGCAGCTCGCGGCGCGACCGGGTGTTCGTCTTGGCGAACACCGCTTTGAGATGGTCCTGCACGGTCCACGGGGAGATCACGAGCCGCTCGGCGATCGCCGCAGTGTCCAGGCCGCGTGCGACCAGGGCGGCGACTTCCCGTTCGCGCGCGGTGAGCCCGAACGCCTCCAGCCTGAGGGGGACGGCGTACTCCTCGCCGGCGCGCTGCACCACGATCGCGACGCGTCCGCTTGGGGCACCGTCGGGGAGAGAGCCGTGGAAGGTCAGCCAGCCGGTGGAGGTGGGTACGTGCAGCGGCGGCGCCGGCCTGCCGGCGCGGCCATGGCGCCGCACCTGCGCGGCCAGGCTGAGCGCCCCGCCGGGGACCGCCCGGTGCGCCGGGTCGTCGCGCGCCACGAGCTCGAGCAGCGCCACGGCCGGCGCTGTGATCAGTTCCACCTCGTCACGGGCGTCGAGCACGAGCAGGCCGGGAGCGCGATCCTCGTGGGGTCTACGTGCGGCATCCACCCGGTAGGAGCCGCGCAGGGCCTCGGCGATCGGCCGGGACAGCCGGGCCATGATCCGTGCCTCGTCGGGGGTGAAGTCCCCGGTGGCTTGGGTGCGGTGCAGCACGACGCAGCCCCAGGCGCGACCACGGGTCACCATCGCCACGCGCATCTCGAACGGCGTGCCGATGGGCTGGAGGTATTCGACATAGCGGGCGCTGCGCTGCGGCCGGCCACGTGTCGTCTCGCTGAGGATCCCGACCGGGGTGCGCCGAGCCGCGAGCGCAGCGAAGGTGTTGACGTCGTCCCGCAGGTACTCGCTGGTCACGACCGCACCCGCGGCGTTGGCCTCGGTCTCCGGGGTGAGGAAGCCGCCGTGCAGCAGCTCCACCGGGTTCGCGGTGGTCAGTAGCTTCGTGTCCGGATCCAGCCCGTGCCAGCACATGGCGTCCACGGAAACCAGCCGCCGGATCCGGGCGGCCAGCTCGGCGTGCAGCTCGCCGTACGGCAGACCGCGGGCACCCAGGCGGTCAACCTCGGCTGCCAGCCGGTCGGCGGTCCAACGGTCCACAGCTGCCATGGTGCGCCCCCACCCGGTGGGCGGACGCCCACATGCACGAAACATCCCAGATCCGCAGGGATACCCCGACCGAGCCCCGGGGCGCAGCCTGGTGCCCAGCGCCGGGACGCGGCGCGGACCACGGACAACCCGGGAGGCCCACCATGACCCTCGACCTCGCTCAGGACACCACCGCCACCCAGCTCGTGTGCTTCGCCGCACCCCTGCTGCCCGGCACCACCTCGACCGACCGCGAGGAGATGCTCTCCTGCTGGCACGGACAGCGCGCCGACCAGCACGCCGCATCCCGCCGACAGCACGGCATCACCCACGAGTCGGTCTGGATCCAAGACACCCCCACCGGCGATGTCGCGATCGTGCTCATCGAGTCACCCGACCTCGCCAGCGCCCTGCTGGGGATCGCCACGTCCCAGGAGCCGTTCGATGTCTGGTTCCGTGCACACCTGCGCACCGTGCACGGCCTCGACCTCACCGACGGCATGACGCTGCCCGAGCAGGTGCTGGACTTCAGGGGCTGACCCGCCGCCCGGATCCAGCCTGAGGTCACCCCGACCCTGCCCGGCCTGCAGCGCAGCGAAACCACCCTCACCGGCGCCCCAGCCAGCGAACACAACCGGTCGGGGCGCCGCGCCCGAACTGCAACCCGCACATGATCGGCACATCGGCACATCGGCGCGGTGGGGCAGCTCATTCAGTCGCGGCCGCACGAGACCAGGATCTTGCCCGAACGTCCGCCTTGTGCGGCGTGCGCTACCGCCTCTTTGAGTCTGCTCAGCGGGTAGACCGCCTCGACCTCGACGGCGAGGCTGTCGTCGGTGAGTTTCGCGGCCAGCGTCTGGTAGAGCGCTGCGACCTCATCCCGCGGCGTCTCCGCGAACCAGCGGCGCAGCCAGAAGCCAGTCAAGGTCACCCCGCGGAAGATCAACTCACGGCCGTCGATCATGGCCGGGTCGCCGCTGAGGACACCGTAGTTCACCACGGTGCCGCCATCGTCCAGGCAACGCGCCAGGCGCTGAGTGGCGGCCCCGCCGACCGCGTCGAGGGCCAGCGGCAGCGCGCCGCCGCCGGTCGCCTCGCGGACGCGCTCATCCAGGTCCGGGCCGTCTATGACCACCGCGTCCGCGCCGGCGGCGCGCAGCGGCTCGATCAGATCTGGCCGGCGCACCACGCTGACGCAGCTCATGCCGACCTCATGGGCGAGCTTCACGGCGAGGTGCCCGACCCCGGAGTTCGCGGCGTTCTGCACCACCCACTGGCCCGGCTGGGGCCCGACGTACCGGTGCAGCAGCAGATAGGCGGTCGGCGGGTTGACCCTGAGCATGGCGAGCTGCCGCGGGTCGACCCCCGTGGGCAGCGCAAACAGGGCAGCGGCGCTCCAGAGCACCCGCTCCCGCCAGGCACCCGGACCGGGTAGCAGCACCCGATCGCCGGGCTTCAGGTGCGTGACCCCCGGGCCGACCCTGGCCACCAGCCCGACGCCTTCCGTACCCACGACCATCGGAAGGGCCGGCGGCGACGCGCCATAGTTCCCCGCCAAGTTCTCCAGGTCCGCCGGATCCACCGGAAACAACTCCGCCTCGACCAGCACCTCACCGGCACCAGGAGCCCCCGGATCGGGCTGCTCGACCAGCTCGATCACCTCGTCAGCCCTGCCGAACCTCGACACCTGAGCAACCAGCACGGCTGACTCCCTTCGGAACCGCGGCGGAAGGACAGGCTCGATCATGCCCCCGTCGCCCGCCCAGGAATGCCGAATCACCCCGCCCTGCATCGGCACGTAACGAGCGTGCGTTTCGCGATGTGAGGGGGTGATTCGGCGCGATCGGCGGCGTGTCCCGACGCCTGGGGTACGCATGGTCGAGCCGGTCTTGCTGGTACAGATGTGGAGGCCGGGGTTGGTTGATCGCCTCGACGACGGGTGTCGGCATCGTCGCCGGGGTGGGGTGCGCATGTTGGCTAGGGGCCGAGGAGGCCGAGGGGGACGACGCCGATGCCGTCGGGGCGTCGGTACGCGTCGGGGCCGGTGGTGATGACGATGGCGTCCAGGAGAGTGCCGCCGAGGTGTGCGGCGAGCCAGTGCAGGTGGGTTGTGTCACGGTCCTCGACGGTGGCGGCGAGCTTGACCTCGATGGCCAGGACCCGCCCGTCGTCGCGGACGACGACCAGGTCGATTTCGTGGTCGCCGTTGCGGGTGCGTAGGTGGCCGACGGTGGCTTCGGCGGCCTGTGCAGCTACCCGCACGCACAGCGTGGCCAGGGACTCGAACAGGTGCCCGAGCATGGTGCCCGCTTGGGGGCCCAACGGTTCGCCGTCGCCGTCAAGGAGGGCACTGAGGTTCAGGCCGAGGAGTCGAGCGGCCAGGGCGGGGTCGGCCAGGTGGTGGCGGGGTGCTTGTCCCAGCCTGGCCAGGGGGTTGCCCGGTGCCGCCCACGCGGGAACTGGGTCGAGCAGCCACAGCTGGGTGAGCACGTCGCGGTAGGCGATGCTGGTGCTGCGGGCGGGCTTGTCACTTTGCCCCGGGGTGGCGGCGTCGAGCAGCCGCGAGTAGCTGGCGGTGGAGGCGGTGGCGGCGGCGTACGCCCGCAGCCAGGCCAGCACGGCTTCGGGTTTGCGGACGGCGAGGCCCTGCTCGGGGACGTCGCGGTCGACCGCGTTGCGCAGGTAGGAGTCCAGTTGGAACTTCAGGGCTCGGGGGGTCAGCCCGCGTAGGCCGGGGAATCCCGAGGCGAGGATCTCCTCGGCGTAGTCGCCGAGCCGCAGCGTGCACGACCCGGTCAGCGGGGGCCGGCCGCCGCCGAGCAGACCGCGCAGGCTGACCGTGGGGTCGCTGACGTCCCGTTCGGACAACGTCATCGGGCGCATCCGGAGCCGGCCGATGCGCCCGGCCCCTGAGTGGGCCGTGGCGCCTGGGGCCGGCGCGGCGCTGCCGACAAGGAGGAACTGGCCCGCGGTCGGGTCTTCGTCGCAGACGCGTCGCACGACGTCCCAGACTTCGGGGACCTTCTGCCACTCGTCGATCAGTAGCGGGCGAGCCCGGGCCCGGACCAGTTCGGGGTCGGCCTCGATCGCGGCCCGGTTGGCTCGGGAGTCCAGCTTGAGCAGGCCGCGGACGCGCTGCTCGGCGGTGGTCGTCTTGCCGACCGCCTTCGGACCGTCGATGGCAATCGCTGGAACCTGCGAGAAGAGCTCGTCCAGCTCGTCGTCGATGATGCGACGCAGGTACTCCACCGCTGAATCATACAGTTCGCAGGATTCGAATCAGACGAATCGCACAGCAAGAATCAGTCAGTTCGCCTGCCCGCTCATCGGCATGGGTGGAACTCCAGGATGCTCGGCCAGGGCCAACTCCCACGACTGCGGTTGGCGCCCTTCAACGGCAGGGGCGGCGGTTGCTGGTGCCGCTGCTGGACGCACCCAACGGCAGAGGACCCGCGCATGATCGACATCTTGGCGCGGGCTGTTCGTGTGGTCGGTGTCAGGGGAGGTTGAGGCAGTCGGGGATGGGTGGCAGGTCGACGCCTGGGTGGGGGTGTGCGCAGAGGAGGCCGACGGGGACCAGGTCGCCTTGCTGCGCTGCTGCCACCACCGGGCGGTGCGCGCGAAGACGGGCCACCACCTCGTCGCGCCTGGACTCCTCGCAGCGCAGCCACACGAACACCGCGAAACGCTTACGCACGACGCACACCCCCGCTGCCTTCCGGTCCATCCGTCACCCACCCCGTCCCACGGCCGCGTCACCCGGCGACGGACCGCCCCGCCTCTGGTAGCGGAGGACCCGTCGTCACTGGCCGGGCGCCGGGCGGACGGACCTGCCGCACAGGTCCGGGTCAGGGCATCATCGGGCAAGCCATGCACGGACGAAGCGCGATCACCGACGGCGATCACCGACGCCGCCGGTGCCAACCGAGCGCGACCATCGCGGCGCCGGCCAGCACTATCCCGGTGGCGCCGCCCAACAGCCCCGCCCGGTAGTCCGCAGACACTCGGTGCAGGCGGTCCACACCGAGGACGATGCCGGTGATCACGACCCCGAGCACGACGAACGCGATGCCGCGACGCCGCAGCGGGTCGGGCACCTTCTTCGCAGCCACCCCTGTCCGCCCTCTCACCGTGAACGCCTGCGGTCGCCTGCCCGGCGACGCGATTACGCCGGGGCAAGCGGCTACTCGTGGAGCGAGCCGTGGCTGCCACCGCCCCACACCACCGACCAGGTCACCGAACCCGGCGGCGGCGCCGCTGGCGGGCCGAGGACGGGGACCCGGCCGAGCAGGGTCCACAGCGCACCCAGCACGACGGTGGCCACCAGGACCCGCATGAACGACGTCCCACCCCCGGCTCTGACGGCCCCCGACGGCTGCACTCCCCGCACCCGCGGCGCCGGAGCGGGGAGTGCGCTCATCCGCGGGTCCCATGGGGCGTCCCGCAGCACCCACCAGGCCAGCCCGATGCCGGCGGGGAGCCCGAGGACCCAGAACAGGCCCCACTTCGTCACCCGGCGAGGCTGCGGACCCGCCACCAGCAGCAGCACCCCGGTCAGCCACGCCAGCAGCAGGGGCCAACCCAACCACCCGTATGGGCCAAGCGAGCCCACTCGGGGGGCCGGCACGTCGGCCGCGGCGGCGGTCGCAACGACCGACCGGTACACGTCCACGCGAGAGGCGACGTCCCCCGGCTGCCCGGTCGCCGCTGACTGCGACGGGTCAGGCAGTCCGGCCAGCGTGCTCACCTCGGTGCGGTACAGCCGACCCCAGCGGCTCGCCCACACCACAGACGCACCGCCGGTGCCACCCCCGAAGCGGGCGCCGACCGGCAACGGCGTGAGCACTTCCAGCCCGTACCGGCCGTCGGCCGCCGGGCTCACCGCGCGCACCTGACCGGACCGCAGCGCGGCACCGAACGCCGCCTCGCTGGTCGGCGCGGGCGTTCCCCACACCGCCAGCACAGCGGACCCCGCCACCACCATCAGCGCGGCAACCTGACGCCTACGCCGACGGCGCCGCTCCGCCCCGGCGGCAAGCCAAGCATCCGCGACACCGACACTCACCGCAACCTCCCGACGAGACTCACTAATACTGCCCGCGAAACGCTCTCCGTGCCTCACGTAGGAATGCCCGCGAAACGGTGAGCGTGGTGGGGCATGAGGAGTGGGTTGTCGATGCAGTCTCGTGCCGAGGTCACCAACAGGTACGCCAA
>JBBSAJ010000033.1:0-27797 GCA_038252405.1 Actinomycetes bacterium
CCCGGTGGCTGCTGGGGGCCGAGGTGTTGCGCTCCCCCCCCGCGGTTCCTGGCACCTGGGCTGCCTGGGCGACCCTGGGCCCTGCAACGAGGGGAGGGGGGAGGGCCGAGGGGGACGCCGTGGTCGCGGCGGCGGCCCGGCAGTCGCAGGCTCCGGCCGCCGTGCGCGCCCCCGACGTCCAGCTGGCCTTCGACCTCGGCCCCGGGGACGGCGTGCCCGCTCCGTCCGGCCTGCCGGAGATGACCGGGGCGGAGCGGGTCCGGGCCGAGCTGGACGTGCTGGGACTGGACGCCAGCCGGCACGTCGTCGACTTCTACGCCCCGTTCCTCGACGCCCTCGGGGTGACCCGCTCACGTGAGCTGCTGCAGCGCCGAAGCCAGGCCGAGGTGCTCGTCGCCGGGGTCAAGGTCGCCACCCAGACCCCGCCGATCCGCTCCGGCCGGCGGGTCGTCTTCCTCACCCTGGACGATTCCACCGGGCCGGTCGACGTCACCTTCTTCGAGGACGCCCAGGGTCCTTATGCCGCCACGGTCTTCCACTCCTGGCTGCTCGTCGTCCGGGGGGTCGTGCGGCGCACCGGACCGCGCGGGGTCTCGGTCCGGGCCACTGGCGCCTGGGAGCTCACCGGGTTGTTCCAGGTCTACGAGGTCGGTGGCCTCGAGGCGGTCTGGACGGCGATGGCGGACCCCGCGACCGATCCGGCGATGACGGCGGAGGCCGCCGCCGGGGCTGCGGAGTCCCGCTCCACCCGGCCGGTCGTGGCCCGGGTCCCCGACGGCGACCGGCCACTCACCGCGGGGGGCATGGGCCAGCGACGGGTGCTCGTGCACCCGAGCGGGTTCCGGCAGTCGCCGTACGCCGACGTCGGCACGCCCGGCGACGACGTCAAGAGGGGTACCCCGCCGCGCAAGCTGTGGCACGCCAGCCCCGGAAGCTCGGGCCAGTGAGCGCGCGCTACCCGCGGCTGTCGGACCGGCCGGGCAGGATGGTCCGGTGAGCCGCAGCCAGCTGAACCGGCCGGCGTCCCCGCAGCGGGCGGTCGACGGCGTCCCGGGCGGCCCCGGCGCCCCGGTCGACGACACCGGCTGCACGGTGCTCCACGTCGACATGGACGCCTTCTACGCGTCGGTCTCGCTGCTGCGGCACCCCGAGTTCGTGGGCACCCCGGTGATCATCGGTGGGCACGGCAACCGGGGGGTGGTGCTCACTGCCAGCTACGAGGCGCGGGCCTTCGGCGTCCACTCGGCGATGCCGATGACCCGGGCCCGGCGGCTGTGCCCGCACGCGACCGTGCTCGAGCCGGACCACCACGAGTACGACCGGGTGTCGTCCAACGTGATGGAGATCTTCGCCTCGGTCACCCCGCTCGTCGAGCCGCTGTCGCTGGACGAGGCGTTCCTCGACGTGTCCGGGTCGGTGCGCCGGCTCGGGTCCCCGGTGCACATCGGCGAGCTGATCCGGGCCCGGGTCCACGACGAGCAGGGGATCACCTGCTCGGTCGGGGTCGCCAGCACCAAGTTCGTGGCCAAGCTGGCCTCCACCCGGGCCAAGCCGGATGGCCTGCTCGTCGTCCCGCGCGACCAGGTGGTGGCGTTCCTGCACCCGCTGCCGGTCGGCGCGCTGTGGGGGGTGGGGGAGAAGACCGAGGAACAGCTGACCCGGCTGGGGCTGCGCACGGTCGGGGACCTCGCCCGGACGCCGGAGGCCACCGTGCAGCGGGCCCTCGGTCCGGCGCTGGGCGCCCACCTGGCTGCACTGGCCTGGGGACGCGACGAGCGTTCGGTGGTGCCCCGCGAGCCGGACAAGTCGATCGGCGCGGAGGAGACCTTCGGCACCGACGTGGACGACCCGCGGGTGATCCGCCGCGAGCTGCTGCGGCTGTCGGAGAAGGTGGCGGCCCGGGTCCGGGCGGGGGGCTACCGGGGTCGCACCGTGTCGATCAAGGTGCGGTTCGCCGACTTCACCACGATCACCCGCTCGCGCACGCTGCGCGAGCCCACCGACGTCGCCCAGCAGGTCTACGCCGTGGCCGGGCAGCTGTACGACGCGCTGGGCCTGCAGCGGGCCCGGCTGCGGCTGGTCGGCGTCCGGCTGGAGGGGCTGGTGGATGCCGACGAGGTCGCCGAGCAGCTGCTGCTGGACGCACCGGAACGGGGCTGGCGGGAGGCCGAGCAGGCCGTCGACCGGGCCGCCCAGCGGTTCGGGTCGGGAGCCGTGCGGCCGGCCGCGCTCGTCGCCCGGGACCCCGACAGTCCCGGGAACTCCGGACCTTAGTCACCCGTTTCTACAGTCGGGTTTCCACATGGCCGATGGCTGCTTATGCTTGACGTCAACGGGTGACCCCGTGATGAGCCCGCGAGGAGGAGCCGTGCCGCTCTCCGAGCACGAGCAACGACTGCTCGAGCAGATGGAGCGGGCGCTGTACGCCGAGGACCCGAAGTTCGCGACAGCGCTCCGCGGATCTGATCTGCGCCGGCACTTCCGGCGCCGGATCCTGCTCGGCGCCGTCGGTCTGCTCGTCGGTATCGGGCTGCTGCTCGTCGGGGTCGTCAGCAAGGTGGTTGTGGTCAGCGTGCTGGGCTTCCTGGTGATGCTCGGCGCGGCACTGTGGGCGGCCACCAGCTGGCGACGGATGCCGGCGGTGGGAGACCTCGGTGTCGCCTCGGCCCCGGGGGTCGACTCGGGCCGCAGGAGCGGCAAGGCGGCCAAGCCCAAGGTGATGGACCGCTTCGAGGAGCGGTGGCGTCGCCGCCGCGAGGAGGACGGCCGCTAGCTCGACCAGTTCCCCGCCAGTCCTCCACCAGTTCCCCGCCAGTTCCCGCAGCCCCGTCAGTCAGTCCCGTCCGGTCCCGTCAGCTGCCCGGGAGGGCGCGGCGGAGGGTGGCCCAGCCCGAGTCCAGCCAGTCCAGGACGTCGGCCACCCGGGCGGCTCCGGCGCTGAGCACGGTGCTCGGCAGCAGCCGGGCCCGCCAGCGCCCAGCCCGGCCCGCGGCCCGCTCCAGCTCGGCCAGCACGGTGCGGGTGTCGGCCACCACGTGGTCGATCGGGCCCGGCGTGCGCGCGTAGCGGCACCGCTCCACCGAGAGGGCCAGCCGGCCGGCCGCCTCGGCGGACCCGGGCAGCTCGGTGCCCAGCCGCTGCGCGGTCTGCCGCGGGGTCTCCACGCCCGACCAGGGCCGCCCCAGGTCGCCCGCGCTGTCGGCCAGCTCGCGCCAGGCCGCCTGCACCCCGCGGACCGGGTCGGCCCCGCCGGCCAGGCCCAGCCGACGGGTCCGGCGGCGCCACCGGACCAGCGCGGGGCCGGCCAGTGCGACGACGACGAGCAGGCCGATGACCACCAGGTGCCAGGGCACTGACCGGGGCGTGGTCGGCGCGGCGGTCGCGCCGCGGTCCGCCTCGTTGAGCCGGTTCAGCCGTGGGTCCGTCTGGTTGTTCTGGGGGGTGGTGGGACCGTTCGAGGGGGTGGCGCCGGGGGTCGTGGTCGCGCTGCCGGTGGCCGGGGCGTAGCTCGGCGTCCCGACGCCGGCCGGTCCGGGAGTCGGCTCGAACCGGACCCAGCCCACGCCTTGGAAGTACACCTCGGGCCAGGCGTGCGCGTTGGTCCGCGAGACGGTCCAGGTCCCGTCGGCGGCCTTGGTCCCGTGCGTGAAGCCCACGTTGACACGGGTGGGCAGGCCGAGCAGCCGCGCCATCACCGCAAAGGTGCTCGCGAACTGCTGGCAGAAGCCCACCTTGTTGGTCAGGAAGGCGGCGATCGGCGAGCCCGTGTACGGAGGGATCCGGGTGGAGTAGGTGAACTGCTTGCTCAGGAAGTACTGCTGCAGCGCGAGCGCCTTGTCGTACTCGGTGGTCGCGTTGGCGGTCACCTGACGGGCGGTCTGCGCCACGATGTCCGGCAGCGGCTGGTCCGGAAGCTGGGTGTACCGGCCCACCAGGTCGGCCGGGGCCGCCCCGGCCGCCCGCAGCTGGGCCGCGGTCGGCTGCAGCCGCAGGCTGGCCACCTGGTAGCTGGTGCCGAGGCTGTCGCCCCGCAGCGCGAAGACGTTGCGGGTGGGTTCGTCGTAGGCCCAGCTCCCCTTCAGCTTGCTGATCTTCACGGTCGGGTAGGGCAGCGGCAGCCAGGTCTGCTGCAGCGCTGTGATCTTGATGTCGGTGCGCACGTCGCTGCGGACGACGCCGGAGCCCAGGCCGGGCGCGGTCGGCTGCGGGTCGGTGGCCGCGCCGGCCGAGTGCAGCACCGCCGGCGTCCAGGTGGTGCCGTCGAAGGTGTCGAGGGTGACCATCCGCAGGTAGTCGGGGTCCGGGTGGTCGGCGGTGTAGGTGAGCACCTCGGAGTCCGTGGGGGACTCCAGCTCGGCCTGGAGGGACACGAAGGGGTTCACGGTCAGCACGGTGCGACCGCTCCCGGCACCCACTCCGCTGCCACCGCCGCGGCCGAAGACGCCCTCGTCCAGGCCGGGCACCAGCCACGGCACCAGCAGGGCGATGCCCAGTGCGGCCGCCCCGATCCGGCGCCCCACCATGCCCAGCGGCTCCGGTGGCAGCCGGGTGTCGTGCCCGGCCGGCGGCTCGACCTCGTTCCGCAGCTCGGTGTGCCGACGGCCGAGCGCCCGCCCCCAGCCCAGGATCCGGTCGTTGCCCTCGGTGAGCATGAGGGCCAGCCAGCCGAGCGCGGCGACCGCGAACAGCACCCACGGCACGCCGTGCCGGACCACGGCCACCGGTACCGCGTAGAGCGCGAACAGCGGCAGGCCGGCCAGCGCCGCGTTGCGGTAGGTCACCGCGAGGGTGTCCACCGCGAGCGCGACCAGCCCGACTCCCGCGGCCGTGAGCAGCACCACGCCGCTCTGGGTGGGCACCGGCGGGGCGTACCCGTTGACGACCGTGGTCCCGGCGCGCACCAGCTCGGCGAACCGGTCCCACGCCGCCGGCCCGGGGAACAGCCGCCAGACCGCGACGTCCCTGGCGTACAGCCAGGTGAGGTACAGGCCCAGGACCAGCAGCCCGGCCAGCGGCACCGCGGGGCGCAGCAGCCCGAACCGGCGGCCCAGCGCACTGCCGGCCGCGGCGGTGACCACGGCCACCGCGGTCGGCCAGAACCACAGCCCGCCGGCGAACACCGGCCCCAGGGACATCGCCGCGAGGACCGTGGCCAGGGCCGCGACCGAGGTGAGCTTGAGCCGGGCGCTCATCGGGCGGCCAGCGTGTCGTAGGACGTGTGGCCGGCCAGCGGCCACACCGAGGCCAGGGTCTCCCCGGCGCGCAGCGGGACCACCCGCCAGCCCGCGGCGCGCAGCACCGTGGCGACGTCCTCGGACCGGGCGGGGGCAGGGGCAGGGGCGCCGCCGGACAGCTTCGACTGCCACGAGGCGACGTCGAGGACGACGGCCACGGCCCGTCCGGCGCCGTGGCGGTACCGGACCAGCTCGGACGCCTCGTCCGGGCTCATCGCTCCGAGCACCGCCACGGTGAGGCCGTCTCCGGCGTGCCGCAGGGCGGCCGCCGCCGGTCGCAGCGAGGCGTTGTGCGAGGTCTCGACCACGGCCAGCCCGTCCAGCAGCAGGTCCTCCTGGGCGGCCGTCGGGTCCTCCCGAGCCGCGCCGTCCAGCCGGGTCCCGGTGTCCGTGACCAGGTGCACCGAGAAGCCGCCGTGGCCCAGGTGGGCGCCGATCGACGCGGCCGCGGAGACGGCCGCCTCGAACGACGACCCCAGCCCCTCGCCGCGGTGCGCGGCGGCCCGGGTGTCGAGCAGCAGCACCGCCCGGCTCTCCCAGGGCTGTTCCTCACGGCGCACCATGAGCTCGCCGACCTTGGCCGTGGACCGCCAGTGCACCCGGCGCAGGTCGTCGCCCTGGCGGTACTCGCGGGTCGCGACGTCGTCCTCCCCGGCCGCAGCCAGCGACCGGGCCCGGCTCTCCCCGGTGCCGGACCACTCGCCGCCGACGGCGACCGACGGCAGCGGCTCCACCACGGGGGTCACCACGAAGGTGTCGCGGGAGGAGAAGGCGCGCACCAGCTCGCACATGCCGAACGGGTCCCGCAGCCGGATGCTCAGCGGGCCCAGGGTGAACACGCCGCGGACCTCGGAGCGCACCGGGTAGTCGACCTCGCGGGTGCCGAGCGGCTCGACCCGGTCCAGCACGAACCGGGGGCGCGCGCCGAGCACGTAGGGGATCCGGTCCTCGACCAGCAGCAGGCCGGTGGGCAGCCGGGAGACGTTCTCCAGTCGCAGCACCACGTGGGCGTCCTGTCCCGCGGCGACGCGGGCGGGGGCCAGCCGCCGGCTGCTGGTCAGCCGGTAGCGGGTGCGCACCACGGTGGCGGCGCTGAGCAGCGGCAGCACCAGGACGAGCAGCGCCACCCGCAGCAGGTCACGCTGGCCGAAGGCGACGGCGGACAGCGTGGCCGCACCACCGGCCCCCACGAACGCGCGGCCGCGGGTGGTCAGGCCTCGGAGGGATTCGCGCACCGGCTCAGCCCGGTTCGGGGAGCGGTACCCGCGCCACGATGTCTGCGACGACCTGCGACGTCGACCGCCGGGCGATCTGGGTCTCGGCCGTGGGGAGCAGCCGGTGGGCGAGCACCGGGACGGCTAGCGCCTGCAGGTCGTCCGGGGTGACGTAGTCGCGCTCGTCGAGCGCGGCGGCCGCTCTGGCCGCGCGGAGCAGGTGCAGGGTGGCCCGCGGCGACGCGCCCAGCCGCAGGTCGGGGGAGTTGCGGGTGGCGGTGACCAGCTCGACCGCGTACCGGCGGATCGGGTCGGCCACGTGCACGGTGCGGACGGCGTCGATCAGCTTGCTCAGCTCGGCGGCGTCGGCCACCGGCGCCAGGTCGTCCAGCGGCTCCCCGGCGCCGTGGCTGTCCAGCATGGCGAGCTCGGCCTCGACGTCCGGGTACCCCATGGACACCCGGGCCATGAACCGGTCCCGCTGGGCCTCCGGCAGCGGGTAGGTGCCTTCCATCTCGATCGGGTTCTGGGTGGCGATCACCATGAACGGCGACGCCAGCCGGTAGGTGTGGCCGTCGACGGTGACCTGGCGCTCCTCCATCGCCTCGAGCATGGCCGACTGGGTCTTGGGCGACGCCCGGTTGATCTCGTCGCCCACCACGATGTTGGCGAACACCGCGCCCGGCTTGAACTCGAAGTCACGGGTGTTCTGGTTGAACACCGACACCCCCGTGACGTCGCTGGGCAGCAGGTCGGGGGTGAACTGGATCCGCCGCACCGTGCAGTCCAGCGACCGGGCCAGCGCCTTGGCCAGCATCGTCTTTCCCACCCCGGGGACGTCCTCGATGAGCAGGTGGCCCTCAGCCAGGATGACGACGAGGGACAGCCGCACGACGTCGGGCTTGCCGGAGATCACGCTCTCGACGGCGGCGCGGATGCGGGTGGCGGTGCCAACGACCGCGTCCAGGTCGGCGGAGGCTGCGGGGGCAGTCTGACTGCCGACGACGGACATGCCCTCCATTAGAACCCGTAACCGGCTCGTCCGGCGAGGGCTGAGCGGGCTCAGCCCACCGGGCGCAGCCGCTGGGCGTCGTCGAACAGCGACCGGGCGCCCAGCCTGGCCGTGACCAGGGCGGTGACCGCGCCGGCCGCGAGCAGCATGTACATGACGACGATCTGGTAGCGGATCGCGGTGAGCGGGTCCACGCCGGCCAGGATCAGCCCGGTCATCGCCCCCGGCAGCGAGATGATGCCGACCACCTTGGTGGCGAGGATCACCGGCGTCAGCGCGGTGCGCACCGCCTCGCCGGCGTAGCCCTCGATGGCCTGGTCCGCGGTCAGGCCGAGGGACAGCCGGGCCTCGACCTGCGGCCGCAGGTCGGCCGCCGCGTTGCGCAGCCCGCGCAGCACCAGCGCGGCCACCTGCATGCAGGTCGAGATCACCATGCCGCCCACCGGCACGACGACCCGTGGCTGGAAGGCGATCACCCCGAGCAGCAGCAGCACCCCCAGCGTGGTCACCGCTCCGACCGCGATGCCCGTGGTGGCGGTGCGCAGCGCCACGGGCATCCCCTTGGCCCGGCGGGACGCCTCCACCCCGGCCACCACGACCATGCCGGTCAGCCAGGCCAGCGCGCCAAGCAGCCCGGCGTGGCCGAACAGGAAGGACAGCACGGCGCCAACGGCGAGCAGCTGGACGAAGGCCCGCAGGCCGGCGATGAGGATCTCGCGGGTGATCCCGAGCCGTTGCCAGCCGGTGATCGCCGCGGCCAGCAGCACGAGCACGACCGACGCGGCCACGCCCACCCAGGTGGGGACCTCGGGACTCATTCCCAGTCCTCGCTCTCGCCGGAGACCGCACGCTGGAGATCCACGTCGGCGGCCGCGCCGCGGGCGGTGAGCCGCCCGCCGCGCAGCACGAGCACGTCGTCGGCGACGTCCGCGGCCCGTTGCAGGTCGTGGCTGACCAGGACGACGGTCAGTCCGCCGCCGACCAGGCGGCGGATCACCTCGTCCACCGCGTGGGCACTGGTGGCGTCCAGCGAGGACGTCGGCTCGTCCAACAGCAGCGCCTCGGGCCGGACGGCGAGCGCCCGGGCCAGGCACAGCCGCTGCCGCTCCCCGCCGGACAGCCCCTCGGTGCCCCGGCCGAGCAGGTCCTCCGGCAGCGCCACCCGGCGCAGCAGGTCGGCGGCGTCGGCGTCCGGCAGGTCCGGCGCACCCACCCGCAGCTCCTCGGCCACCTGGCCGGTGAGCAGGGTGGGCTGCTGCGCCACCAGCCCCACCCGGCGGCGCAGGTCGGTGGGGTCCAGCGCGGGCAGCGGCACCTCGCGCAGCAGCACCCGGCCGGACGTCGGCTCGGCCAGCCGGTTGAGCATCCGCAGCAGGGTGCTCTTGCCGGAGCCGCTCGGTCCGACGATCGCCGTGCAGCGGCCCTCGTGCAGGTGGTCGGTGACGTCGACGAGGATCGGCCGCCCGTCGGCGACCAGGCCGACGTGCTCGAGGGTGAACAGCGGGGCGGGGTCCACGGCGGCAGCCTCGCACGGCTGCCCCACTCCGCCCCACCCGGACCGCTCCCAGCACCGATCCAGCACCGATCCAGCACCGATCCGGGGCCGGCCAGGTGCGGATCGGCTGCGGATCGGCTGCGGATCGGCTGCGGACCGGGCAGCCACCCCTGCCACGGCACTGCGGTGCCCCACTTCGCTCCACCGGGGCTGACCTGCGCGGATGCCAGCCGATGACCCGCCGACACTGGGAGATCGGGGTCGGGAAGGGTTGACGGTGGGGGGAAGTGGAGTATGGTGGCGCGCACTGGAGCCAAGGGGAACCAGTGGGGTGGGGAGGTGGCGGCCGTGTTCCTCGGTACGTACCAACCCCGCCTGGACGACAAGGGCCGGTTGTTCCTGCCGGCGAAGTTCCGGGACGAGCTGGCGGGGGGTGTCGTGATCACCAAGGGTCAGGACAACTGCCTGTTCGTCTTCACCCGGGCCGAGTTCGCCGGCATCACCCAGCGGATGGCCGAGGCGTCCTTCACCAGCAAGGCGGCCCGGGACTACTCCCGGGTGTTCTTCGCCGGCGCGTCCGACGAGGTCCCGGACCGGCAGGGCCGGATCACCGTCCCGGCCGCGTTGCGCGGCTACGCGGGCCTGGACAAGGACTGCGTCGTCATCGGTGCCAACACCCGGCTGGAGATCTGGGACGCCCAGGCCTGGGAGTCCTACCTGCAGACCAGTGAGCCGACCTTCGCCGAGCTGTCCGAGGAGGGCATCCCGGGTCTGGGCTGACCCGCACGACGAGGACGCGCGGCGAGGTCTCCTCCCGCCCGAATGCTTCCCCGGCCGGTTCCTGGCGCACCTTCCCCGGTGCCAGGCGTCGACCAGCAGTCTCCCCCTCGCGGGCGGGCGGGGACCTGGCTACGCGTCCATGACCACCGCACCATCGATGAAGGGTCGAACATGAGCGCAGGCGTGGCGGCGGGGCCGACCGACCGGGGCACGGAGACCGCCCCCACGACGGTGCTCGGCACGGTGCTGAGCAGCGGGCTGCTCGACCCGCGCAGCGGGTCGTTCGTGTTCCTGCTGGCCGTCGGGGCCACCGTCGGCGTCGTCGTGCTGGCCCATGCGCTGCTCACGGTCCTCGGCCTGTAACCCGCCCGTGTCTGCCCAGACCCCTGCACCACGGCACGAGCCGGTGCTCCTGGAGCGCTGCCTCACGCTGCTGGCCCCCGCGCTGGACCTGACCGACGCCGTCCTCGTCGACGCCACCGTCGGCCTGGGCGGGCACAGCGAGGCGATCCTGCGCCGGTTCCCGCAGCTGCGGCTGGTCGGCCTGGACCGGGACCCGCAGGCGCTGGGCCTGTCCCGCGACCGGCTGGCGCCGTTCGCCGACCGGGTCACCTTGGTGCACGCGGTGTACGACGCGTTGCCGGACGTGCTGGCCGAGCTCGGCCGGCCCCGGGTGCAGGGCGTCCTGTTCGACCTCGGGGTGTCCAGCCTGCAGCTGGACGAGCGCGAGCGGGGTTTCTCCTACGCCCAGGACGCACCGCTGGACATGCGCATGGACCAGTCCGCCGGGCTCACGGCGGCCGAGGTCCTCAACACCTACCCGGCCGACCGGCTGGCCGCTGTGCTGCGGGAGTACGGCGAGGAGCGGTTCGCCAAGCGGATCGCCGACCGTGTCGTCCGGGAGCGGGCCAGCACGCCGTTGCGCTCCACCGGCGCACTGGTCAACCTGGTCCGCTCGGCCATCCCGGCCGCGACCCGGCGGACCGGTGGCAACCCAGCCAAGCGGACCTTCCAGGCGCTGCGGATCGAGGTCAACGGCGAGCTCGCCGCCCTCGAGGCGGCGCTGCCGGCGGCGCTGCGCGCGCTGGCGCTGGGCGGGCGGATCGTCGTCATGTCCTACCAGTCGCTCGAGGACCGGCTGGTCAAGCGGGCGCTGGCCGCGGGGGCGAAGGAGACGGCGCCGCCCGGCCTGCCCGTCGTCCCCGAGCAGGACCGGCCGTGGCTGCGGCTGCTGACCAGGGGGGCCGAGACCGCGCCCGCCGAGGAGGTCGCCGCCAACCCGCGGGCGGCGTCGGTGCGGCTGCGGGCCGCCGAGCGGATCCGGGAGGTCGCGTGAGCACGAACACCGCGGCGGCGCCCCGCGCGCCGCTCGCCGCACCCGCGCCCCCGACCCGCTGGCTGCGCCCCGTCCCGCCGGCGGTGCTGTCGCCGTCCAGGGGAGCCTTCGCGATCCTCGTGGGCGGGCTGCTCGCGGCCGGGCTGCTCGGCCTGCTCGCGCTGAACACCGCGCTGGCCCAGCGGTCCTTCGTCGCCCACGACCTGTCCCAGCGGATCAACACCCTCACCGACCGCGAGCAGGCGCTGCAGCAGGAGGTCGCCGTGCTGGAGTCCCCGCAGTCGCTGGCCACCAAGGCCGCGGCCCTGGGCATGGTGCCGAGCGGCAACCCGGCATTCCTCGACCTGCGCACCGGTAAGGTGCTCGGCGTCCCGGCGCCCGGCCGGTGAGCACCACCCGCCAGCCACCGCGGCCGCCGGGCATCCGCGCGACCCCGCGCTCGACCGCCCGCCCCACCCCCCGCCAGTCGGCCGCGCCGAGGGCCCGCCGGGCCCCCGCCCGGCGCCCACCGGCCCGGCCGCGGCGCCGGCTGCTCTCGCTGGCCGACCCCCGCCGCCGGCTGCGCGCCGCGCTGCTGACGGCCGCCGTCGTCGGCTCGCTCTTCGTGGGCCGGCTGGTGGACCTGCAGGCCGTCCAGGCCCCCGCGTACGCCGCCGAGGCCGAGGCCGGACGGCTGCGCACGGTCGACCTGCCCGCCGTCCGCGGTGACATCACCGACGTGCACGGCGTGGTCCTGGCCACCAGCGTCGAGGCGTGGGACATCACCACCGACCAGACGCTGGTCACCGACCCGGCCGGCGAGGCCGGCCAGCTGGCCCCGCTCGTCGGCATCGACGCGGCGACCCTGCAGAGCCGGCTGACCGGGACCAAGCGGTTCGGGTACGTGGCCCGGCAGGTCACCCCGAAGGTGTGGGACCAGGTCAAGGCGCTGGGCCTGCCCGGCATCTTCAGCGAGCAGACCAGCCGTCGGGACTACCCGTCGGGCGGCCTCGCCTCCAGCGTCATCGGCTTCGTGGGGCAGGACGGCTCCGGGCTCGGCGGCCTCGAGCTGGGCTGGCAGCAGCAGCTGGCCGGCAAGAGCGGGGTGCACATCTTCGAGGCCGGCGCCGGTGGTCGGGAGATCCCCTCGGCGTCCAGCGAGGAGACCGACCCGGTCCCCGGGGTGGACCTGCGGCTGACCATCGACCGGGACATCCAGTGGGAGGCGCAGCAGGCGCTGGCCGCCCAGGTACAGGCCGCCAAGGCCGACAGCGGCACGGTCGTCGTCATGGACCCGCGCACCGGCGCCATCCTCGCGCTGGCGACCGTGCCGTCGTTCGACCCGGCCGACCCGGGGGCGGCCGCCCCGGCCGACCGCGGCAACCGGGCCCTGTCCGACGTCTACGAGCCCGGCTCCACCAGCAAGATCATGACCATGTCCGCGGTGATCCAGGAGGGCAAGCTCACCCCGAACAGCACCATCGTCGTGCCGTCGTCGCTTCGCCGCGGCGGGCGCACCTTCCACGACGACGTGCCGCACGGGCAGTGGAAGCTCACCCTGACCGGCGTCCTGGCCCGCTCCAGCAACATGGGCACCATGCTGGCGGCCGAGACCATCGGCCCGAACAAGCTCTACACCTACCTGAAGAAGTTCGGCATCGGCGACCCCACCGGCCTGGACTTCCCCGGGGAGAGCCCCGGGCTGCTCAGCCCGCCCAGCTCGTGGTCCACGGCCCAGTTCGAGACCATCGCGTTCGGCCAGGGCCTGGCCGTCAACGCGGTGCAGGCCGCGTCGGTGTACGCGACGATCGCGAACGACGGCGTGCGGGTGCAGCCCTCGCTGGTGGCCGGCAGCACCGGCCCCAACGGGGCCTTCACCCCGGCTCCCGCCCCCACCACGACCCGGGTGGTCAGCGCCACCACCGCCGCCGAGGTGCGCGCGATGCTGGAGAGCGTCGTCTCCGACGAGGGCACCGCTCCGATGGCCCGGATCCCCGGCTACCGGGTGGCCGGCAAGACGGGGACGGCGAACCGGATCGACTCCAGCTGCGGCTGCTACCGCGGCTACACGGCGTCGTTCATCGGGTTCGCCCCCGCCGACGCGCCTCGGCTGGTCGTCGCGGTGACCCTGCAGAACCCGAAGAACGGGCACTTCGGCGGCCGGCTGGCCGGCCCGGTGTTCAAGAACGTCATGTCGTTCGCGTTGCAGACGCTGCAGATCCCGCCCACCGGGACCACGCCGCCACGTCTGCGGATCACCGCGCCCTGACCGGTAGCCTCGCGACGTGCCTGTTCCAGCCCCCGACCCCGGCCAGGCGCCGCTCCCTCCGCGCCCGGCCGTGCCGGCCACCCCGCTGGCACTGCTGGCCGAGTCCCTCGGGGCGGCGACAGTGGCCGGCGACGCCGAGCGGGTCGCGGTCACCGGGGTGACGCTGGACAGCCGCGACGTCCGGCCCGGCGACCTGTACGCGGCGCTGCCGGGCAGCCGCGCCCACGGCGCCGACTTCGCCGGGCAGGCGGCCGACCGCGGCGCCGCCGCGGTGCTCACCGACCCGGACGGCGCCGGCCGCTGCACCGCCGCGGGGGTGGCCCTGCCGCTGCTCGTCGTCGACGACCCGAGGAGCGCCCTCGGAGCGCTCGCTGCGGTGGTCTACGGTCAGCCGGCGCACCGGCTGACCGTGTTCGGGGTGACCGGGACGAACGGCAAGACCACGACCGCCTACCTGCTGGACGCCGGGCTGCGGGCGGCCGGCCACCGCACCGGGCTGGTCGGCACCATCGAGACCCGGGTCGGGGACGACGTGCTGCCGAGCGTGCGCACCACCCCGGAGGCCCCCGACGTCCAGGCGCTGCTCGCGCTCATGGTCGAGCGCGGCTGCACCGCCGCCACCCTGGAGGTGTCCAGCCACGCGCTGGCGCTCGGCCGGGTCGACGGCCTGGTGTTCGACGTGGCCGGGTTCACCAACCTGTCCCAGGACCACCTGGACTTCCACGGCGACCTGGAGGGCTACTACCGGGCCAAGGCCAGCCTGTTCACCCCCGAGCGCTGCCGCCGCGCGGTGGTCTGCGTGGACGGCGACCACGGCCGCCGGCTCGCGGCCGAGGCGACCGTCCCGGTGATGACGGTGACCTGTGCCGACGTCCCCGGGGCCGACTGGCGGGCCGAGGACGTCGTCCACGACCAGGACGGCAGCACCCGGTTCCGCGTGGTCGGGCCGGCCGGCCCCCTCGAGGTGACCACCGGTCTGCCGGGGGCGTTCAACGTGGCGAACGCGCTGCTCGCCCTGGCCATGCTGACCGCCGCCGGGGTGCCCGTGGTGGCCGCCACCTCCGCGCTGGGCGGGGTCGCGGTGCCCGGCCGGATGGAACGGGTCCGCGCCGGCCAGTCGTTCTCGGCGGTCGTGGACTACGCGCACACGCCCGACGCCGTCTCCCGCGCGATCGAGGCGCTGCGCCCGGCGGTGACCGGGCGGCTGCTCGTCGTCCTGGGCTGCGGCGGCGACCGGGACCGGGCCAAGCGCCCGCTCATGGGCGAGGTCGCAGCCCGCGGTGCCGACCTGCTCGTGGTCACCGACGACAACCCCCGGTCGGAGGACCCGGCCCGGATCCGGGCCGCCGTCCTCGAGGGTGCGATGCGGGTGCCGGACGCCGAGCGGGCCGAGGTGCTCGAGGTGGGGGACCGTCGGGCGGCGATCGGGGCGGTCGTGGGCTCGGCCCACGCCGGCGACGCCGTGCTGGTGCTCGGCAAGGGTCACGAGCCCGGCCAGGAGCTGGCCGACCGGGTGCTGCCGTTCGACGATCGCGCGGTGCTGCGCGAGGCCATCGCGGGAGTGGTCGCGTGATCGACCTGACGCTGGCCGAGGTCGCCGCCGCCGCGGGCGGGGTGCTGGCCGACGCCCCCGACCCGGAGGCCAGGGTGACCGGCTCGGTGACCGTCGACTCGCGCCGGGTGGCGCCGGGTGGGCTGTTCGTCGCCGTGGCGGGGGAGCACCACGACGGGCACGACTTCGCCGCGACGGCCGTGGCCGCCGGCGCCGTCGCGGTGCTGGCCGCCCGTCCCGTGGGGGTGCCCGCGGTGGTCGTCGACGACGTCGTGGCCGGGCTCGGCCGGCTGGCCGGGGCGGTCCGCCGGAGGCTGCCCGGCCTGCACGTGGTGGGCATCACCGGGTCGTCCGGGAAGACGAGCACCAAGGACCTGCTGGCCCAGCTGCTCGAGCGGCTGGGCCCGACGGTGGCCCCACCCGGCAACTACAACAACGAGATCGGGCTGCCGCTGACCGTGCTGGCCGCGGACCCGACCACCCGGTTCCTGGTGCTGGAGATGGGCGCCCGGGGGCTCGGCCACATCCGCGAGCTCACCGACATCGCCGTCCCGGACGTCGGAGTGGTGCTCAACGTCGGGACCGCGCACGTGGGGGAGTTCGGCTCCCAGGAGTCCATCGCGGTGGCCAAGGGCGAGCTCGTTGAGGCGCTGCCCGAGCGCGGCCTGGCCGTTCTCAACGCGGACGACCCGCTGGTGCGCCCGATGGCCGGGCGCACTGCGGCCCGGGTGGTCAGCTACGGGGAGTCGGACGGGGCCGACGTCCGGGCCGTCGACGTCGCGCTCGACGAGCGGGGCCGGCCGCGCTTCGAGCTGGTCAGCGCCGCGGGGCGGGCCGTCGTGGCCCTGCGGCTGGTGGGGGAGCACCAGGTGAGCAACGCGCTGGCCGCCGCCGCGGTCGCGCTCGACGCGGGCGCGCCGCTGGACGTCGTGGCCGAGGCGCTCACCGAGGCCGAGCCGCGCAGCCGCTGGCGGATGGAGGTCGTGGAGCGCCCCGACGGCGTCACCGTGGTCAACGACGCCTACAACGCCAACCCCGAGTCGGTGCGGGCCGCGCTGAAGGCGCTCGTGGCGCTGGCCGGCGACCGGCGGTCCTGGGCGGTCCTCGGCGAGATGGGCGAGCTGGGGGCCGAGCACATCGCGGCGCATGACACCATCGGCCGGCTCGCCGTCCGGCTCAACGTGGACAAGCTCCTCGTCGTGGGCGCGGGGGCCAAGGCCATGCACCTGGGGGCCGGGATGGAGGGCTCCTGGGACGACGAGTCGGTGTTCGTCACCGATGTGGACGCCGCTGTCGCGCTGCTGCGCGAGCAGCTGCGCCCGGGGGACGTCGTGCTGGTCAAGGCCTCGCGGGCGGCCGGCCTGGAGCGGGTGGCCGCGGCGCTGCTCGCCGACCCCGGGGACGGCGCCGGATGAGGCTGATCCTGATCTCGACGGCGGTCGGGCTGCTCATCGGCCTGTTCGGCACGCCGCTGCTCATCCGCACCCTGCGCAAGCACGGCTACGCCCAGGCGATCCGGGCCACCGAGGACGGCTACCCCGACCACGAGGCCAAGCGCGGCACGCCCTCCATGGGCGGCCTCACCATCGTGGCAGGCGGCGTGCTCGGCTACCTGGTGGCCCACCTGTACGCGCTCGAGCCGCCGAGCGCCTCCGGCGTGCTTGTGCTGTTCCTCATGGTCGGCCTGGCCACGGTCGGCTTCGCCGACGACTACATCAAGATCTTCAAGCAGCGCAGCACCGGGCTGCGGGCCCGGACCAAGCTGGTCGGTCAGGCGGTCGTCTCGGTCGCCTTCGCCCTCGCCGCGGTCCAGTTCCAGGACGCCCGAGGGGTGTCACCGGCGTCCCAGGCGGTCTCCTTCGTGCGGGACAGCCCCTGGGTGCTGCCCCTGGGTGTGTTCGTGGTGTGGGTCTACGTCATGGTGTCCGGCACCTCGAACGGGGTGAACCTCGCGGACGGGCTGGACGGCCTGGCCACCGGCGCGTCGACGATGGTGCTCGGCTCCTTCGTGGTCATCAACATCTGGCAGTACACGCACGCCTGCTCCGACCAGATCGCCCCCAAGTGCTACGAGGTGCGCGACCCGCTCGACCTCGCGGTCATCGCCGCCGCGCTGGTGGGGGCCTGCTTCGGGTTCCTGTGGTGGAACGCGTCACCGGCCCAGATCTTCATGGGGGACACCGGCTCGCTGGCCCTCGGCGGGGCACTGGCCGGGCTGGCCATCATGTCCCGCACCGAGCTGCTGCTGGTCCTGCTCGGCGGCCTGTTCGTGATCATCTCCCTGTCGGTGATCCTGCAGGTCGCCTCCTTCAAGCTGACCCGTCGGCGGGTGTTCCTCATGGCGCCGCTGCAGCACCACTTCGAGCTGAAGGGCTGGGGCGAGGTGACCATCGTGATCCGGTTCTGGATCATCGCGGGGCTCGCGGCCGGGCTGGGGCTGGGCATCTTCTACTCGGAGTGGGTCAGCGGAGGGCTGGTCGGGTGACCTGGGAGGGCCGCACGGTCTGCGTGACCGGGCTGGCCGTGAGCGGCTTCGCGGCGGCCGACGCGCTGCTGCAGCTGGGCGCGCACGTCGCCGTCGTCGACCGGCGCGACGACGGCTCGCTGGCCGACGCGGCCGAGATCCTTCGGGACCTGGGGGCCGACGTGCGGCTCGGTGCGGACGCCGTCACGGTGCTCCCCGCGGGCACCGACCTCGTCGTCTCCTCGCCGGGCTGGCGCGACGACGTCCCGCTGCTGGCCGCCGCGGCGGCCGCCGGGGTGCCGGTCTGGAGCGAGGTGCAGCTGGCCTGGCAGGTCCAGCCCGGGCAGCGCCGCCCGGCCTGGCTGACCCTCACGGGGACCAACGGCAAGACCACCACGGTGGAGATGCTCGCGGCCATGCTCACAGCCGCAGGGCACCGGGCGGTCGCCGCCGGCAACGTGGGGACCCCGGTCGTCGAGGCGGTGCTCGCCGAGCGGCCCTACGACGTGCTCGCCGTCGAGCTGTCCAGCTTCCAGCTGCACCGCACGGTCGGCCTGCGGCCGGTCGCCTCGGCCGTGCTCAACGTGGCGCCGGACCACATCGACTGGCACGGCAGCCTCGAGGCGTACGCCGCGGACAAGGGCCGTGTCTACGCCGGCACCACCACGGCGTGCGTCTACAACGTCGCCGACCCGACCACCGAGCGGCTGCTGCGCGAAGCGGACGTCACCGAGGGCTGCCGTGCGGTCGGGTTCACCCTGGGCGCCCCCGCGGTCGGCATGCTCGGGGTGGTCGACGACGTGCTGGTCGACCGGGCCTTCGGCGCGGACCGGCACGACACCGCGGTCGAGCTGGCGACCCTGGACGACGTTCGGCCGCGCGCGCCGCACAACGTGGAGAACGCGCTGGCCGCGGCCGCCCTGGCCCGGGCCTACGGCGTGCCGCCCGCTGCGGTCCGCGACGGGCTGCGCGCCTTCCGCGCCGGCGCGCACCGGATCGCGCTCGTGGCCCAGGTCGCCGGTGTGACCTACGTCGACGACTCCAAGGCGACCAACCCGCACGCGGCCGTGGCGTCCCTCACGGCCTACCCGTCGGTCGTGTGGATCGCCGGCGGGCTGGCCAAGGGCGCCACCTTCGACGACCTGGTGCGGCGGACCAGGGACCGGCTGCGCGGGGTGGTCCTGCTGGGGCAGGACCGGGCCGTGGTGCGCGCGGCGCTCGCGCGACACGCGCCCGACCTCCCGGTCGTCGAGGTCGCCACCACCGACACTGGGGCGATGGACGACGCCGTGCGGGCCGCCGCAAGCCTGGCCGTGGCCGGCGACACGGTGCTGCTCGCCCCCGGCTGCGCCTCCATGGACCTGTTCCGTGACTACGCCGCGCGGGGGGACGCGTTCGCAGCCGCCGTCCACGCGCTGCCCGGTCCGGCCCGGTGACCGCCACCGTCCCGGCGCGCTCGCGCACCGAGCAGCGCGGCGCCGCCCGGCTGCTGGACCGCCCGCTGACCTCCTACCACCTGGTGCTCGGCGGCACCTCGCTGCTGCTCGCGCTCGGCCTGGTCATGGTGCTGTCCGCGTCGTCGGTCAGCGCCTACGAGATCTCCGGCTCGTCGCTGTCGATCTTCCAGAAGCAGGCCATGTGGGCGGCCATCGGCGTCCCGCTCATGTGGTGGGTGTCGCGGATGCCGGCCACGCTGATGCGCAAGGCCGCCATCCCGCTGCTCATCGGCGCGGTCGGCCTGCTGCTGCTGGTGCTGGTGCCCGGCATCGGGCTGCGGGTCAACGGCAACCAGAACTGGATCGACTTCGGCGGCCCGTTCCGGCTGCAGCCGTCCGAGGCCGCCAAGCTGGCCATCGTCGTGTGGGGCGCCGACCTGCTCACCCGCAAGGAGAAGCTGCTCGGCCAGTGGCGGCACCTGCTGGTGCCGCTGCTGCCGGTCGCCGGGCTGCTCATCGGCCTGGTCCTGCTCGGCGGCGACCTGGGCACCGCCATGATCCTCATCGCGATCGTCGCGGCCCTGCTGTTCGTGGTGGGCGCGCCCATGCGGCTGTTCGTGCTCGGTGGCGCCGGCGTGCTCGGGATGGTGGCGCTGCTGTCGCTCACGGCGGCCCACCGGCTGCACCGGTTCCAGTCCTGGCTGCACCCCGAGGCGGACCCGCTCGGCATCGGCTGGCAGGCCGTGCACGCCCGCTACGCGCTCGGCAGCGGCGGCTGGTGGGGCCTGGGCCTGGGGGCCAGCCGGGAGAAGTGGGGCTCGCTGCCCGAGGCGCACACCGACTTCATCTACGCGGTGATCGGCGAGGAGCTGGGGCTGGTGGGCACCTTGGTGGTGCTCGTCCTGTTCGCCGTGCTGGTCTACGCGGGCGTGCGGGTCGCGCTGCGCTCCACCGACCCGTTCATCCGGCTGGCCGCGGCCGCGGCCACCGCCTGGATCGGCTTCCAGGCCGTGGTGAACATGGGGGCCGTGGTGGGCTTGCTGCCCATCACCGGCGTGCCGCTGCCCCTGGTCTCCTACGGCGGCTCGGCGCTGCTGCCCACCCTGGTCGCGCTGGGCATGCTGCTGTCCTTCGCCAGGGACGAGCCCGGCGCCCGGCAGGCGCTGGCCGCCCGCAAGGCGGTCCGCCGGCGCCGCTTTCGCCCCCGGGGCCGATGAGCCTGCGCGTGGTTGTGGCCGGAGGCGGCACGGCGGGGCACATCGAGCCGGCGCTCGCGCTGGCCGACGCGCTGTGCCGACGGGACCCGGGCACCGAGGTCACGGCCCTGGGCACCGAGCGCGGGCTGGAGACCCGGTTGGTGCCCGAGCGCGGCTACCGGCTGGCCCTGATCCCGCCGGTGCCGGTCCCGCGCCGGCCCTCGGTGGCGCTGCTGTCCCTGCCCGGGCGGCTGCGCGCCGCGGTCCGCGCCGCGGAACGGGTCCTGGTGGACACCCGGGCGGACGTGCTCGTCGGCTTCGGCGGGTACGTCGCAGGGCCGGCCTACCTGGCCGCCCGGCGCCGGCAGGTCCCGTACGTCGTCCACGAGGCCAACGCCAGGCCCGGCCTGGCCAACCGGCTGGGCGCGCGGTTCACCCGGTACGTGGCGGTCGCCAGGGCCGGCACGTCGCTGCCCGGTGCCCGGCTGGTCGGCATGCCGCTGCGCCGGGCGGTCGCCCAGCTGGACCGGGCCGCGGAGCGGGCGCCCGCGCGCGCGGCGTTCGGCCTGGACGCCGATCGGCCGACCCTGCTGGTCGCCGGCGGCTCGCAGGGCGCGGTGCGGCTCAACGACGCGGTTGTCGGTGCGGCGGGTGAACTGGCCGCCGCCGGGATCCAGGTGCTGCACGCGGCCGGGCCGCGCAACGAGGTGCAGGTGCCCCGCGCCGCGGGGGAGCCCCCCTACGTCGTCGTCCCGTACCTGGACCGGATGGACCTCGCGTACGCCGCGGCCGATCTCATGCTGTGCCGGGCCGGGATGATGACCTGCGCCGAGCTGGCCGCCGTGGGCCTGCCGGGCGCGTACGTCCCGCTGCCGCACGGCAACGGCGAGCAGCGGCTGAACGCGCAGCCCGTGGTGGACGCCGGCGGGGGGCTGCTCGTCGACGACGCCACCTGCACGCCGGAGTGGGTGGTGGCCACGCTGGTCCCGCTGCTGACGGACCCCAGCCGGCTGGACGCCATGGGCCGGGCCGCCGCGGGGTTCGGGCGCACCGACGGCGACGAGCGGCTGGCCGACCTCGTCCTCGAGGCCGCGGGGAGCCGGACATGACCGGGCCGTCCGCGCCCCCCGCGGACCAGCTCGGCCCGGTGCACTTCATCGGCATCGGCGGGGCGGGCATGTCCGGGATCGCCCGGATCCTGCTGGACCGAGGCATCCCGGTCTCCGGCAGCGATGCCAAGGACTCCCGCGAGCTGGCCGCGCTGGCCGCCAGGGGGGCCACCGTGTTCGTGGGGCACCGGGCCGAGCAGCTGGGCCCGGCCGCGACCGTGGTGATCTCCTCGGCGATCCGGGACGCCAACGTCGAGCTGGTCGAGGCGCGGGTGCGCGGGCTGCGGGTGCTGCACCGCGCCCAGGCGCTGGCCGCCGTGATGACCGGCCGGCGGGTGGTCGCGGTGGCCGGCACGCACGGCAAGACGACGACGACGTCGATGCTCACGGTGGCCCTGCAGAACTGCGGGGCGGACCCCTCCTTCGCCATCGGCGGCGAGCTCAACGAGTCCGGCGCGAACGCCCACGACGGCTCGGGCGAGCTGTTCGTGGCCGAGGCGGACGAGTCCGACGAGTCGTTCCTGCACCTGTCGCCGTTCGCCGCCGTCGTCACCAACGTGGACGCCGACCACCTGGACCACTACCGGACCCCCGCGGCCTACGCCGAGGTGTTCACCCGGTTCGCCGACCGGCTGGACCCGGAGGGGTTCCTCGTCACCTGCGCCGACGACCCCGGCGCGCGTCGCCTGGCCGAGCTGGTCCGGGCCGGCGGCCGCCGGGTGGTCACCTACGGCGAGGGTGCCGACGCGCAGCTGCGGGTCGAGCGGGCCGCCCCCGGCCCGACCGGGTCCCGGTTCGAGCTGTTCGACGGCGCCGCCGCGTTGGGCGCGCTCCAGCTGCGGGTGCACGGCCACCACTACGTCCTCGACGCCGCCGCGGCGATCACGGCCGGCCTGCGGCTGGGTTTCCCGTTCCCCGGGCTGGCTGAGGGGATCGCGCGGTTCTCCGGCACCCGGCGGCGGATGGAGGACAAGGGCGGCGCCGCGGGCGTCCGGGTCATCGACAGCTACGCCCACCACCCCACCGAGGTCGCGGCCGACCTGCGGGCCGCCCGCGAGATCGCGGGGGAGGGGCGGCTGGTGGTGGCCTTCCAGCCGCACCTGTTCAGCCGGACCCGCATCTTCGCCGAGCAGCTCGGCCAGGCCCTGGGCCTGGCCGACGACGTCGTCGTCATGGACGTCTACGCGGCTCGGGAGGACCCGGAGCCCGGGGTGACCGGCGCGCTGGTGGCGCGGGCGGTGCCGCTGCCCACCGGGCAGGTGCACTTCGAGCCGTCCTGGACGGCGGTGGCCCCGTACCTGGCGCAGCGGGCCCGGCGCGGTGACCTGGTGCTGACCCTGGGCGCCGGCGACATCACCATGGTCGGTCCGGAGGTCGTCGACCTGCTCCGCCGGCGTGAGGGCAGGGGGGACGCATGAGCACGCGCACGCCGACCAGACCCAAGCCACGGGCCGCGACCGAGCGGTTCGCGGAGCGTCGCCGGTCGGTGTCCCGACGGCGCTGGCTGCTGCGGGGTGCCGCCCTCGGCGCCGCGGCGCTGCTCGGCCTCGCCGGCTGGCTGGTGGGCTGGTCCTCGGTGCTCGGGGTCCGGCAGGTCGTGGTGCGCGGCGCCGACCAGGTCCAGCCGTCGCTGGTACAGCTCAAGGCCGCGGTCCCGGTCGGCACCCCGCTGGCCCGGGTCGACCTGGGTGCGGTCCGGGCCCGGGTCGAGGCCATCCCGGCGGTGGCCTCGGCGCAGGTGCGGCGGCAGTGGCCGAACACGCTGCTGGTCCAGGTGGTCGTCCGGGTGCCGGTGCTGGCGGCGAACAGCGGCGGCCGATGGCAGCTGATCGACCGCACCGGGGTGGCGTTCAAGACCGTGGCGGCACCGCCGGCCGGGCTCCCGGTGCTCACCAGCGCGGGGGACCCGGCGACCGTGGACCGGCCGACCCTGCGGGCCATGGCCACCGTGGCGGCCAGCCTGCCGGCCCCGCTGGCCACGCAGGTCCGCTCGATCGGCGCCACCTCCCCGGACGACGTCGTGCTCCGGCTGGCCAGCGGCGCCCAGGTGCGCTGGGGCTCCGCGGACGACACGGCCGTCAAGGCCCAGGTGCTGGCCGTCCTGGTCGCCCGGGTGGGCGGGCCGAAGGTGTCCCTGTACGACGTCCGGGCCCCGGCCGCGCCGACCACGCGGTGAGCCCGCCGAGCCACCGGGAAGTTGACCCGGGCCCCCCGGTCGGCCTACGGTCCTGCATCAGCCTCAGGTTGACATAACTATTACCCTCTACCTGAGGGTCAGGGTCGGGCGAACGCGAAGGGCACAGCCGTGGCAGCACCGCAGAACTACATCGCCGTGATCAAGGTCGTCGGGATCGGTGGTGGCGGCGTCAACGCCGTCAACCGGATGATCGAGGTCGGCCTCAAGGGCGTCGAGTTCATCGCGATCAACACCGACGCGCAGGCGCTGCTGATGAGCGACGCCGACGTCAAGCTCGACATCGGCCGCGAGCTGACCCGCGGGCTCGGCGCCGGGGCCGACCCGGAGGTCGGCGCCAAGGCGGCGCTGGACCACGCCGAGGAGATCGAGGAGGTCCTCAAGGGGGCCGACATGGTCTTCGTCACCGCCGGCGAGGGCGGTGGCACCGGCACCGGCGGCGCCCCCGTGGTGGCCAAGATCGCCCGCTCCATCGGCGCCCTGACCGTCGGCGTGGTGACCCGGCCGTTCAGCTTCGAGGGCCGCCGGCGCGCCCAGCAGGCCGAGACCGGCATCGAGGACCTGCGCGACGAGGTCGACACCCTCATCGTCATCCCCAACGACCGGCTGCTGTCGATCTCCGACCGCGGCGTGAGCGCGCTCGACGCGTTCCGCTCGGCCGACCAGGTGCTGCTGTCCGGCGTCCAGGGCATCACCGACCTGATCACCACAGCCGGCCTGATCAACCTCGACTTCGCCGACGTCAAGTCGGTCATGTCCGGCGCCGGCTCGGCGCTCATGGGCATCGGCTCGGCCCGGGGCGAGGAGCGCGCGGCGCAGGCGGCCCGGATGGCCGTGTCCAGCCCGCTGCTCGAGGCCTCCATCGACGGCGCCCGCGGCGTGCTGCTGTCCATCTCGGGCGGTTCGGACCTCGGGCTGTTCGAGATCAACGAGGCGGCCCGGCTGGTGTCCGAGTCCGCCCATCCGGACGCCAACATCATCTTCGGTGCGGTCATCGACGACGCCCTCGGTGACGAGGTGCGGGTCACGGTCATCGCGGCCGGCTTCGACGGGGGGGCCCCCCGGCCGGCCGTGGTGCCGACCCCGGCCGCAGCGGCGACCGCGACAGCGGCTCCGTCGGCTCCGGTCGAGGCCGTGGCCGCCGCGGAGTCCCCGCGTGCGGTCCCGGCCGCGAGCGCCGAGCCGGGCGAGGACGAGATCGTGCTCCCGACCGAGCGCAAGCCGCGGCGCACCATCGTCTTCGACGACGCGGTGGCGGCCGCCGCCGACGACGACCTCGACGTACCGGACTTCCTCAAGTAGACCGCGGCGATGTTCGCCTGGCGGGAGACCGTCGGCGAGGTGGGGTTCGCGGTCACCGACCGCGCGGGCGGCGCCGGCGCGCCGCCGTACGACGCGCTCAACCTGGCCGGCCACGTGGGAGACGACCCCTCCGTGGTGGCCCGGAACCGGGCGCTGGTGGCCGGCGCGCTGGGGGTGGCCCCGGACCGGCTGGTGACCGCGGACCAGGTGCACGGGCGCGACGTCGTCGTGGTCGACGGCCCGCTCGACGGACCCCCGCCGACCGCCGACGCCCTGGTGACCCGCACCCCGGGCCTGGTGCTCGCCGCGCTGGTGGCCGACTGCACGCCGGTGCTGCTCGCCGACCCCGAGGCGGGCGTGGTCGGGGTGGCCCACGCGGGGCGGCCGGGGCTGGTCGCCGGCATCGTCCCCGCGGTGCTGGACGTGATGCGCGCGCAGGGCGCCCGGCGGCTGGTGGCTCGGGTCGGCCCGTCGGTCTGCGGCCGCTGCTACGAGGTGCCCGCGGCGATGCGCGACGAGGTGGCCGGCGTCGTGCCCGAGGCCCGGGCCCGCAGCTGGACCGGCACCCCAGCACTCGACGTGGCCGCCGCCGTGGTCGCCCAGCTCGCCGACGAGGTGGCCGAGCTGCAGTGGCTCCACGGGTGCACCCGCGAGGACGACCGGTGGTTCTCCTACCGTCGGGCCCGCACCACGGGGCGCTTCGCCGGACTGGCCTGGCTGGCGCCGTGAGTGACCGCAGGGCCGAGCTCGCGGCCAACCTCGCCGAGGTGCACGCCCGGATCGACGCGGCCTGCCGGTCGGCCGGCCGGGACCCGGCCGAGGTGACGCTCGTCGTGGTGACCAAGACCTGGCCGGCGGACGACGTCCGGCTGCTGTCCGGCCTCGGCGTCCGGGACGTGGGGGAGAACCGGGACCAGGAGGCGGCGCCCAAGGCCGCGGCCTGCGCCGGGCTCGGCCTGCGCTGGCACTTCGTCGGTCAGCTGCAGTCCAACAAGGCCAAGTCGGTGGTCCGCTACGCCGACGTCGTCCACTCGGTGGACCGGTCGCACCTCGTCCAGGCCCTGGCCACCGCGGCCGAGTCGGCCGGGCGGCGGGTCGGCTGCCTGGCGCAGGTGCGGCTGGAACCGGTCGAGGGCCGCGGCGGTGCCGCACCCGAGGACGTGCTCGCGCTGGCCGACCGGATCGTCGGGGCAGCGGCGCTCGACCTGCTCGGGGTGATGGCCGTGGCCCCGCTGGGGGAGCCGCCCGAGCGCGCCTTCGCCCGGCTGGCCGAGGTGGCCGCGGCTGTCCGCCGGGAGCACCCGGGCGCGACCTGGGTCTCCGCCGGCATGAGCGGCGATCTGGAGGCGGCCGTCGCGGCCGGGGCGACACACGTGCGTGTCGGCACCGCGGTGCTCGGACGGCGTCCGTCGCTCGGGTAACGTCGCCCTCGACGGTCGCCCGCCGTCCGGAACGAAAGGGACCCTGAGCCATGGCCAGCGCTATGCGCAAGATGGCGGTCTACCTCGGTCTCGTCGAGGACGACGCCGAACGCTACGACGAGCACGGTGAGTACGACGAGTACGAGGAGTACCCCGAGTACGCCGCCTCGCGTCGCGAGGCTCCGGCCGAGCGAGAGACCACCCGCACCCTGCAGCCGGTCCGGGACGAGAAGCTGCACGCCGCGCCGCCGGCCGCCCGGCCGTCGGCCCGCCCCCGCGAGGTGGCGACGGTCGACTCGTACAAGATCACCACGCTGCACCCGCGCAACTACAACGACGCGCGCACCGTGGGCGAGTACTACCGCGACGGCACGCCGGTCATCATGAACCTGACCGACATGGAGGACTCCGACGCCAAGCGGCTGGTCGACTTCGCGGCCGGGCTGGTGTTCGGGATGCACGGCACCATCGAGCGGGTCACCGCCAAGGTGTTCCTCCTGTCACCGGCGAACGTCGTGGTCACGGCCGAGGAGAAGGCCAGGCTCGCCGAGGGCGGGTTCTTCAACCAGAGCTGATGAACTCCTCTCTCGTCGCGACCTCGGTCGTCGGCCAGACGATCTTCTACATCGGTTGGGCGTTCCTCGTCCTGCTGCTGGCCCGGCTGGTCTTCGAGTACGTGTTCCTGTTCGCCCGCGACTTCCACCCCTCCGGCGTGCTGCTGGTCGTGGTCGAGATCGTGTACACCATCACCGACCCCCCGGTGAAGCTGTTCCGCCGGTTCATCCCACCGCTGCGTATGGGCGGGGTTGCGCTGGACCTGTCGTTCATGGTTCTTATGCTGCTGGTGCTGATCCTTATCAACGTCGTCGCACCTTTGCTCTAGGCTGCGGCTACTACCCGTGAGTAAGAGGTGACGTCATGACGTTGACCCCCGAGGACGTGCGCAAGAAGGAGTTCAGCACCGTCCGGCTCCGCGAGGGCTACGAGATGGACGAGGTCGACGCGTTCCTCGACGAGGTCGAGGCCGAGCTGACCCGGCTGCTGCGCGAGAACGAGGACCTGCGAGCCCGGTTGTCCGCGGCGTCGTCGCGACCACCGGCCGTCGAGGGGGAACCGGCTGCCGAGGCAAAAGCGGCCCCCACGGGGCCCGCAGTCGCGGCTCCGGCCGCACCGGCTGCGGCACCGGCGGCTGCGGCCGCCGTCGCGGCCCCGGCCGCGGCCGCGCTGGCGCCGACCGACCAGGCGGTCCGGATCCTCGAGCTGGCCCAGCGCACCGCCGACGAGCACGTCTCGCAGGCCAAGGCCGAGGCGGACAAGCTGGTCGCTGCGGCGCGGACCGAGGCCCATCGGGTGACCACCGAGATGCAGCGCGAGCAGAGCGCGCTGCAGGGCCGGATCGACCAGCTCAAGGCGTTCGAGCGCGAGTACCGGACCCGGCTGCGGTCCTACCTGGAGGGCCAGCTGCGCGAGCTGGACAGCCACGGCTCGGCCGAGCCGCCGATCCCGCCGGCGATGGCGAGCGCGGCGGCTCCCGGCCATGCCGCGGCCCCGGCCACGCCGCCGGTCACGCCGGGTGGTCCGGGGGTCGCCCCGACCGCCGCAAGCCAGCAGCCGCCGCCGCGACCGGCCACGCCGTTCGCGCCGCCGACCGCCCCTCCGGTGCAGGCGCCCAGCGGCGACTGACCCTTCACCGCACGCAACGGCCGTGAGGGCCCGGCCCCGAGCGTCCGGGACCCCGCCCACCCGGGCGACGGGGTTGGAGGGGGCGCGCCGCGCAGCCCCGACGCTGACACGGGTCGCGGCA
>JBBSAJ010000034.1:0-24114 GCA_038252405.1 Actinomycetes bacterium
CGCCCTGGTACTTCAACGACCCGGTCACCGGCGAGCACCAGCTGCGCAGCGAGCAGTGGTTCGCGGAGGGGTCAGCGGCTGAGCTGCCCGGCCTGGCCAACGTCCGCTTCGTGGTGAATCCGCAGCTGGTCGGACGGGTGTTCGACAACGTGTTCGAGGCGCCGTCGCTCATCCTGGAGCGCACCGCGGGCGGCACCGTCGTGCGGGCCAGGGCCGCTGACCCCCGCTCGGAGGACGTGCTCCACGTCCGCGCGACGCTCTAGCGGACAGTTGCTCCGAGGACGGTTCCCGGCCGTCCCGATCCTGCTACCCTCGCCAACGGTCGCTGTACCGAAGAACGTGTTCGACGCCCGCGACTCACAAGGTCGCGGGCGTGTGCTCTGTCAGGGTCCTACCTTGCTGGCCGCGTCGCGGAAGTCACCGACCGGCGCCCGTGCAGTGCGGGTGCCTCCTTTCGCACAGGGAGTACGCCATGGCCCAGCAGGGCACCGTGAAGTGGTTCAACGCTGAGAAGGGCTTCGGCTTCATCGCCGTCGACGGCGGCGGCGCCGACGTCTTCGTGCACTTCTCCGCCATCGTGGCCGATGGCTACCGCAGCCTCGACGAGGGCCAGCGGGTCGAGTTCGAGGTCGTGCAGGGCCAGAAGGGCCCGCAGGCCGAGCAGGTCCGCGGCATCTGACTGCGAACACCCCACGGGCGCGCCTCCCACGGGGGGCGCGCCCGTCGGCGTCTCCCCCCGAGGAGGGCCCCATGCGTGCGCTCGTGATCGCCAACCGGGTCGACCCGGATCCCGGCTACGTCGGGGCCGCCCTCGCCGCCCGCGGCTTCACCCTCGCCGCGTGCTGGCGCGAGCAGGAGGGGCCGCTGCCCGATCCCACCGGCTACGACCTGGTCCTGGCCCTCGGCTCGGACTGGTCGGTGTACTGGCAGCACGTCGCCGTCCACGTCGACCGGGAGGCCGCGCTGTTGCGTGCGGCGGTGGACGCCGAGGTGCCCGTCCTCGGGCTGTGCTTCGGCGGCCAGCTGCTCGCGCACGCGCTCGGCGGCCGGGTCGAGCCGGCGCCGACACCCGAGATCGGCTGGTACCGGGTCGAGTCCGACCGGCCCGAGCTGCTCCCCGAGGGCCCCTACGCCCAGTGGCACGTCGACCGGTTCGTGCCCCCGCCGGGGGCCGTCGAGCTGGCCCGCTCCCCCGCCGGGTCCCAGGCCTACGCCCTCGGTTCCGCCCTGGGCCTGCAGTTCCACCCGGAGGCCAGCCCAGAGATCCTGCGCCGCTGGGTGCAGGAGGGGCAGTCCAGCCTCGACGCGAACGGGGTGGACGGCGCGGCCTTCCTGGCCGAGGCGCAGGGCCGCGCCGAGGAGGCACAGGCCCGAGCCGACCTCCTGGTGACGGCCTTCCTCGGTGGCCGGCTCGCGCCGTGATCAGCCGGAGTACCAAAGACCCCTGGGCAACCGACCATGCTCGGCGGGAGGCTGCTGCTTGAGCAGCACCGTGTCGCCGGCGGGAGGCCGACATGACTCAGCAGACGGACACCACGAGCGCTCCGAAGCGCAGCACCCTCGCGTTGCCCCAGGCCACCGCCCTCATCGTCGGCAGCATCATCGGGGTCGGCATCTTCAACCTCCCCGGATCGCTCGCCTCGTACGGGCCGATCAGCCTGTTCGCCATGGCGCTGACCACGGTCGGCGCGCTGGCACTGGCCTTGTTGTTCGCCTCGTTGTCCCGACGGCTGCCCGCCGACGGCGGGCCCTACGCCTATGCGCGCGCGGCCTTCGGCAACCTCACCGGCTTCTCGAACGCCTGGCTGTACTGGATCACGGCCTGGTCGGGGAACGCGGCCATCGTGGTCGGCTGGGTCTTCTACGTGGAGCAGTTCGTGAACACCGACCACAGCAAGGCGTGGTCAGTCGTCCTGTGCCTGATCGGACTTTGGCTCCCGGCGGTCATCAACCTCACCGGGGTGAAGAACATGGGGGCGGTCCAGCTGTGGACCTCGATCCTGAAGTTCGTCCCACTGGTCTTCATGTCCACCGTCGGCCTGTTCTTCGTCAGCAGCGACAACTTCACGCCGTGGAACACCAGCGGCGGGAGCGTCGTCTCTGCCATCGGCGGCGCCATGGCGCTGTGCCTGTTCTCCTACTTGGGCGTCGAGACCGCGGCGGTGGCCGCAGCCCAGGTCCGCGACCCCGACCGCAACGTCCCGCGGGCGACGGTCATGGGCACCCTCGGCACGGCCGTGGTCTACCTGCTGTCCCTGTTCGCGGTGTTCGGCATCGTCGGCTCCACCCAGCTGGGCGAGTCCAGCGCGCCGTTCTCCACGGCCGTGAACGACATCTTCGGCGGGACCTGGGCCGGCAACGTGATGGCGGCGCTCGTCGTCATCTCCGGGTTCGGGGCCCTCAACGGCTGGACCATGATCTGCGCCGAGATGCCCAAGGCCGCCGAGGCGGACGGGCTCTTCCCGTCGCGGTTCGGACGGCTCTCCTCGGCCGGTGTCCCGGCCTTCGGGATCATCGCCTCGACCCTGCTGGCCTCGGTGGCCATGGTGCTGTCCTTCTGGGGCTCGGCCGGCTACACCGTCTTCAATACCCTGGTGTACATGTCCGGCATCACGGCGGCGATCCCCTACGCGTTCTCGGCGCTGGCCCAGATCAAGTGGCGGGTGGTGGACAACCGGGCGATCCACACGCCGCGGTTCCTGCGTGACGTCCTGATCGCCGTCGTCGCCTTGGCCTTCTCCCTCCTGTTCATCTTCTTCTCGCGCAACACCGGTGGCAGCCTGTGGCAGGAGTACGCGCCGTTCGTGTACGCCGGGCTGGCCTTCCTCGTCGGGATCCCCGTCTACCTTGCCCAGCGCACCCGGATGACCACACCGGAGCCGGTGCCCCCGTTCCGTCCTTGAGACAGAGGAGCTGCAATGGCGTTCCACGTCGACTCAGAGGTCGGCCAGCTGCGACAGGTGATCCTGCACCGGCCGGGGCTGGAGCTGACCCGGCTCACGCCGTCCAACGTGCACGACCTGCTGTTCGACGACGTCATGTGGGCGGGCCGGGCCCGCCAGGAGCACGACGCGTTCGCCCGGCAGCTGCGCGAGCACGGCGTGGACGTGCACCTGTACGGCGACCTGCTGGCCACCGCACTCGACCAGCCGGGCGCGCGGAGCTTCCTCAAGGCGCGGCTGACGACGGCGACGCAGTACGGTCCGGCCCTCGACAAGCCGCTGGACGAGTGGGTGGACGCGACGCCGGCCGGGACGCTGGCCGAGCTGCTCATCGGCGGAGTGCTCAAGCGGGACGTCCCGACCCCGATGACGACCAGCCTGCTGTGGTCGTTCCTCGGCGACGAGGACTTCCTGTTCACCCCGCTGCCGAACCACCTGTTCCCCCGGGACAGCGTGGCGCTCGTCTACGGCGGGCTGGTGGTCAACCCGATGGCCGAGTCCGCCCGCAAGCGCGAGACGCTGCACTCGCGGATCATCTGGAACTTCCACCCGCTGTTCCGGGACGCGGGGCTCACCTCCGTCTACGGCAACGACGACGTCGACCACGACCCGGCCTCGGTCGAGGGCGGCGACGTCCACGTGATCGGTAACGGCGCGGTCATGCTCGGGATGGGCCAGCGGAGCACCCCGCAGGGGGTCGAGCTGCTCAGCCGGGCCCTGTTCGCCTCCGGGCTGGTCTCCAAGGTGATCGTCGTGGAGCTGCCCAAGACCCGGGCGTTCATGTACCTCGACACCGCGCTCACGATGATCGACAGGGACGCCTTCTCGGTCTACCCGTACCTCGACCTCGAGCTGCGCTCCTACACCCTCACGCCCAAGGACGGCAGCGGCGAGTTCGCCGTGACGGAGAACGCGGACCTGTTCGGTGCGATCGCCGAGGCCGTGGGCGTCGACAAGATCCGGGTGCTGCGCACCCCGATCGACGTCAAGGGGGCCGAGCGCGAGCAGTGGGACGACGGCAACAACTTCCTGGCCCTGTCCCCCGGGGTCATCGTCGGCTACGAGCGCAACACCACCACCAACAAGTACCTCACCGACCAGGGCATCGAGGTCATCCCGATCACCGGGTCGGAGCTCGGCCGGGCCCACGGTGGCCCGCGCGCGCTGACCTGCCCGATCGAACGCGACCCCGTCGACTGACCCGAAGGAGCGACCAGCGATGACCTTCCACGTTGACTCCGAGGTCGGACGGCTCAAGCAGGTCATCCTGCACCGGCCCGGGCTCGAGCTGTCCCGGCTCACGCCGTCCAACGTCCACGACCTGCTCTTCGACGACGTCATGTGGGCCGAGCGGGCCCGCGAGGAGCACGACGTCTTCGCCCAGAAGCTGCGGGACAAGGGGATCACCGTCTACCTGTTCGCCGAGCTGTTGGGCGAGGCCCTCGGGCAGCCGGGCGCCAAGGACTTCCTCAAGGAGCGGCTGACCACGGCCACCCAGTTCGGCCCGGCGCTGGACAAGCCGCTCGACGACCTCGTCGACGCGACACCGGCCCGGCAGCTGGCCGAGCTGCTCATCGGCGGGGTGCTCAAGCGCGACGTCCCCGACCCGGGCACGACCAGCCTGCTGTGGTCCCACCTCGACGACGAGGACTTCCTGCTGACCCCGCTGCCCAACCACCTGTTCCAGCGGGACAACTCGGCGTGGGTCTACGGGGGACTGTCGGTGCACCCGATGGCCAAGCCCGCGCGCAAGCGGGAGACGCTGCACTCGCGGATCATCTGGAACTTCCACCCGCTGTTCCGCGACGCGGGGCTGCACTTCTACTACGGCAACGACGACCTGCGGCACGAGCCGGCCACCGTCGAGGGCGGCGACATCCTGGTCATCGGCAACGGTGCCGTCATGATCGGGATGGGCGAGCGGACCACACCGCAAGGCGTGGAGATGCTGGCCCGCAGCTACTTCTCCGCTGGGATGGTCAACCGGGTGATCGCCGTCGAGCTGCCCAAGGCTCGAGCGTTCATGCACCTCGACACCGCCATGACGATGGTGGACCGGGACGCCTTCTCGGTCTACCCGTACCTCGACCTGGCGCTGCGGTCGTACTCGCTGACCCCGCGCGGGTCCGGCGGCGACTACGACGTGGTGGAGAACTCCGACCTGTTCGCCGTGGTCGCCGAGGCGATCGGGGTGGACAAGATCCGGCTGCTCAAGACGCCGATCGACGTCAAGGGCGCCCAGCGCGAGCAGTGGGACGACGGCAACAACTTCCTGGCCGTCGCACCCGGAGTGATCTTCGGCTACGAGCGCAACACCACCACGAACAAGTACCTTTCGGACGAGGGCATCGAGATCGTCCCGATCGTCGGCTCCGAGCTCGGTCGCGGCCGGGGCGGGCCACGGTGCATGAGCTGCCCGATCGAGCGCGAAGCCGTCCTCTGACCCCGTTCGTCCGTCCCACCGAGGAGCTGAGATGCCCGTCAACCTGCGCCACCGGGACTTCGTCAAGGAGATCGACTTCTCCAAGAAGGAGCTGCAGTACCTGCTCGACCTCGCCCGTGACCTCAAGCGGGCCAAGTACGCCGGCACCGAGGTGCCGCGGATGCGGGGCAAGAACGTGGCGCTGATCTTCGAGAAGACCTCCACCCGCACCCGCTGCGCGTTCGAGGTCGGCGCCTACGACCAGGGCGCGCGGATCACCTACCTGGACCCGCAGAGCTCCCAGATGGGGCACAAGGAGTCCACCGCAGACACCGCGCGGGTGCTGTCCCGCTACTACGACGCCATCGAGTTCCGCGGCAAGGCCCAGGCCATGGTCGAGGAGCTCGCCCAGTACTCCGACGTCCCCGTCTACAACGGGCTCACCGACGAGTGGCACCCGACCCAGATGATGGCCGACTTCCTCACCATGCTCGAGCACGGCCGCGGCCGGCCGGTGGAGGAGACCAGCTACGCCTACCTCGGCGACGCCCGCTCCAACATGGGCAACTCGCTGCTGGTGATGGGCGCGATCATGGGCGCGGACGTGCGGATCGCCTCGCCCAAGCACCTGTGGCCGTCCGCGGAGGTCCAGGACATCGCCCGGTCCCGCGCCGCCGAGTCGGGGGCGCGGGTCACCCTCACCGAGGACGCCGACGAGGCGCTGGCCGGCGTCCAGTTCGTGCACACCGACGTCTGGGTGTCGATGGGTGAGCCCAAGGAGGTCTGGACCGAGCGGGTCAACCTGCTCACCCCGTACCAGGTGAACGCCGAGGCGCTGAAGAAGACCGGCAACCCGGACGCCAAGTTCATGCACTGCCTGCCTGCGTTCCACGACACGAACACCGTGGTCGGCAAGGACATCGCCGAGAAGACCGGGATGACCAACGGGCTCGAGGTGACGGGCGACGTCTTCGAGTCGACCGCCAACATCGCCTTCGACCAGGCCGAGAACCGGCTGCACACCATCAAGGCGATCATGGTCGCCACCATCGGCGACGTCTGACCGGGCGAAGGAGCACACCATGAGAGTGGTCGTAGCCCTGGGGGGCAACGCGCTGCAGAGGCGGGGCGAGCCCATGACGGTGGACAGCCAGCGCGAGAACGTCCGGGTCGCCTGCCAGGCCCTGGCCCCGGTGGCGGTGGCCCACGAGCTGGTGATCTCCCACGGCAACGGGCCGCAGGTCGGGCTGCTCGCCCTGCAGGCCTCGACCTACGACGAGGCCTCCAGCTACCCCTTCGACGTGCTCGGCGCGCAGACCGAGGGAATGATCGGCTACATGATCGAGCAGGAGCTCGGCAACCTGCTCCCGTTCGAGAAGCCGCTGGCCACCGTCTTGTCCATGACCGAGGTCGACGCCGAGGACCCGGCGTTCCACGACCCGACCAAGTTCGTCGGGCCGGTCTACTCCGAGGCCGACGCCAAGCGGCTGGCCGCGGAGAAGGGCTGGGTGGTCCGCCCGGACGGCGAGCACTGGCGGCGGGTGGTCCCCTCTCCCCTGCCCAGGCGCATCTTCGAGATCCGGCCGGTGCGCTGGCTGCTCGCCCAGGGCACCGTGGTGATCTGCGCCGGCGGCGGTGGCATTCCCACCATGTACCGGCCAGGGACCCGGACGCTGGTGGGGGTCGAGGCGGTCATCGACAAGGACCGGGCGAGCGCGGTCCTCGCCAAGGACCTCGACGCCGACCTGCTGGTGATCGCCACCGACACCGACGCCGTTTACGTCGGCTGGGGGACCCCCGAGCAGCGGGCGATCAGCGCTGCACACCCGGACGCCCTCGGCGGGTTCGGCTTCCCGGCCGGCTCGATGGGGCCCAAGGTCGAGGCTGCGGCGGACTTCGCCCGGGTGACCGGACACCCGGCCGTGATCGGGTCGCTCCCGGAGCTCGCCGCGATCCTGGACGGCAAGGGCGGGACCCGGATCTCCGTCGACGTCGACGGGGTCGTGTACGCCTGACCGGTCCGGTCAGGCTCCGGACAGCCGGCTCTTCAGCGCCGCCAGCTCGGTGCTCATCGCAGCCGGGAGCCGCTCGCCGAACTGGCCGAAGTACTCCTCGGTCAGTTCGGCCTCGGCCAGCCAGGTCGTGGGGTCCACCGCGAACAGGGCGGCCACCTGGCCGTCAGTCAGGTCCACGCCGTCCAGGTTGAGCTGGCCGTCCGTGGGCGCCCGCCCGATCGGGGTGTCGACGGCGTCCACCGCACCCTCGACCCGGCGCACGGCCCACTCGATGACCCGGGAGTTCTCGCCGAACCCGGGCCACAGGAACGCGCCGTCGGCGTCCTTGCGGAACCAGTTGACCTGGAAGATCCTCGGCAGCTTGTCGGAGTCGAGCCGCCGCCCGAGCTCCAGCCAGTGGCCCCAGTAGTCGGCCATGTTGTAGCCGCAGAAGGGCAGCATGGCGAACGGGTCGCGACGCAGCGCGCCGACCGTGCCCTCGGCCGCCGCGGTCTGCTCGGAGGAGACCGTCGCACCGATGAACACGCCGTGCTGCCAGTCGAACGCCTCGGTGACGAGCGGCACGTTGGTGGCCCGGCGGCCGCCGAAGAAGATCACGTCGATCGGGACGCCGGTCGGGTCCTCCCAGTTGTCCGCGATGGACGGGCACTGGGCCGCCGGGGCGGTGAACCGGCTGTTCGGGTGTGACGACGGTTCGATCGAGTCCGGCGTCCAGTCCCGACCCTTCCAGTCGGTCAGGTGCGCCGGCGGCTCCTCGGTGAAGCCCTCCCACCACACGTCACCGTCGTCGGTGAGCGCGACGTTGGTGAAGATGCAGTTGCCCCACAGTGTGTCGACGGCGTTCTTGTTGGTCTTCTCACCGGTGCCCGGGGCGACGCCGAAGAAGCCGGCCTCGGGGTTGATCGCGCGCAGCCGGCCGTCGTCGCCGGGCCGCATCCAGCAGATGTCGTCACCGACCGTCTCGACCTTCCAGCCCGGGATGGTGGGCTGCAGCATGGCCAGGTTGGTCTTGCCGCAGGCCGACGGGAAGGCCGCGGCCAGGTGCTTGACCGCACCCTCGGGCGAGGTGAGCTTGAGGATCAGCATGTGCTCGGCCAGCCAGCCCTCGTCGCGGGCCATCACGCTGGCGATCCGCAGCGCGTAGCACTTCTTGCCCAGCAGCGCGTTGCCGCCGTAGCCGGAGCCGTAGGACATGATCTCCCGGGTCTCCGGGAAGTGGACGATGTACTTGGTGTCGCTGCACGGCCACGCGACGTCCTCGGCCCCGTCGACGAGCGGCGCACCGACCGAGTGAAGGGCCGGGACGAAGTCACCGTCCGCGCCGATCGCCGCCAGTGCCGCGGCGCCCATCCGGGTCATGATCCGCATGTTGACCACGACGTAGGCCGAGTCGGTGAGCTCGACACCCAGCTGCGAGATGGGGGAGCCCAGCGGGCCCATCGAGAACGGGACGACGTACATCGTGCGTCCCCGCATCGAGCCGCGGAACAGCTCGGTCAGCTCCCCGCGCATGGTGTCCGGGTCGCGCCAGTTGTTGGTCGGGCCGGCGTCCACCTCGCGCTGGGAGCAGATGAAGGTGCGGTCCTCGACCCGAGCGACGTCGCTGGGGTTGGACCGGGCCAGGAACGAGTTGACCCGCTTCTCCGGGTTCAGCCGGATGAAGGTGCCGGCCTCGACCAGCTCGGCCGTGAGCCTGTCCCACTCCTCCTGCGAGCCGTCGCACCAGACGACGCGGTCCGGCTGCGTGAGTGCCGCGGTCTCCTCGACGAAGCGCAGCAGCTTCTTGTTCGCGGTGGGGGCGTCGGAAAGGCCAGACAAGGTCATGACGGCAACCCTCTTCGGTCGGCGGAGCACCGGGCGGAACACCGGGCACAGCACCGGCACACAGCGCTGCGCACCAAGCGTGCCCTAAGTCACCGGCTCGAACCATCCCCGGAACGGCCATCCACGCCTCAAAACGCCGCGGGTGTGATCAACCCCACACCGGTGAAGTCGCGGCGGCTCCGGGGGCGGGGGGGTGCTTCCGGAGCCGCCGCGACGGCGGAGGGGCGCGGACGGGCTACGCGATCCGGCCGGCGACCCAGCTGGAGGAGAAGATCGCGTGCAGCCCGACCGTCGTGCCCGGGTGCTGGGCGTCCCACATCCGACCGTTGCCGGCGTAGATGCCCACGTGGTAGATGCCGCCACCACCGGAGAAGAAGATCAGGTCGCCGGGGCGGACCGCCGAGCGGGAGATCTTCTGGCTGACCGCGTACTGGGCGGCTGCGTTGTGCGGCAACGACCGGCCGAGGGCGGCCCGGACGACGTAGGAGGTGTAGCCGGAGCAGTCGAAAGCCGACGGACCGCTCGCACCGTAGCTGTACGGGCGCCCGGCGTAGCGGGCCGCCACGGCGAGCACCGTGGCCGCCCGACTGACGCTCGCGGCCACCGGACTGGCCACCGAGACGGACCCGACGTTCGCGGCCGGCACCGGCCCGACGGGGGTGACGACGTCGGCCTTGAAGGACATCGAGGTGGAGCCCGGGGTGAAGGTGAGCCGGGCGAAGCCGTCCGAGGACGCCGTCGAGGTGGCGAACTGGGTCCACGTGGTCCCGGTCCTGGCCTTGGCGAAGTATCGGACCTCCGCGCCGGGTACGCCGGTGCCGGCCGCGCTGACCTTGACCGTGGTGGCGACCTTGCCGTTCACCGGCACGGTGGCCTTGTCGTAGCTCAGCGAGGCCCGCACCGAGCCCAGCGCCAGCCCGGCCCAGACCGACGAAACCGTCGAGACGGACGCCGTCTCGACGGTGGCGGGAACGGTGGTGGCCTGCGCTGAGTTCACGGCCAGGACGCTCAGCGGGAGGCTGCAGGCGGCGGCCGCGGCGGCCAGCACGCGTCGGGAGACAGCCGAAGTGGTACGAGCAGACATGAAACAGCCCTTCCGCACGCCTACGAGGTCAGCTGTCGGGTTCGGGCGGGAAGGTGCCCGGTCGGCCGGCCCAGTACGTCGGGCCGGTCGGCTTAACCCCAAGACCGCTCCCGGCAAGCCGGTCGCGGTCAGTCCGCAAGGGACGGTTGGGTCCCCCGCTCCTGCCCATTACGTCTGTGAGGGGGCCCGGTACCGGTGGGCAGGACTTGGCGTGCCGGCCGGGCCATTCGGTTCACCCGGCAGGAGCCGGGCACCGACAGACCATGCCATGGTCACCAATTCGTTACCAAAGGTTTGATCTGTGACGTAGGTCACACTCGGGTTGGCGAGGGGTCTGCCGGGGACCAGCGGCGCGCCCGTGCACGGCGGGCCGGGCGGGCACTAGCGTCAGAACCGGCGGCATCAGCCGCCGCCGTGGCGGCTGATGCCAGCTACGGCCGGCCGATCAGGGAGTGACCATGCCGGGGTTCCAGCCGCTGCCCGCGGGCCAGATGACCTGGACCAGGAACATCCTCGGTTCGGAGGTGACCCGCCTGCACACCAACGGCGCCGTGCTCACCGTCGTGCACGGCAAGGCCGGCGACCTGGTGCCCGCCCACGGCTACACGCACGGCAGCGTCACCTACGTCGTGTCCGGCCGGCTGGAGATCGACGGGCACGTCCTGGGCCCCGGCGACGCCGGCTCCTACCGGCCCGGCACCGGCTACTTCGCCGTGAAGTTCCTCGAGGACTCGGTGTACCTGGTGGCCCGCACCGCCGCGGACGAGCTCACCGTGCCGGACATCGGCGAGCGGGCCGCGGCCCACCTCGACGCCTGAAACGGCCGCGCCGGGCGCTCCAGCGTGCGCGGCCCCTCGTCGGCGAGCTCCACCACCCGGTAGCGCGACACCCCGATGTTCCGCGGCCAGTCCCCCGCGGGGAGCCCGGCCTTGCGCCACAGCGCACCGACGAACGCGGCCGGGTCGGGCAGCTGCTCCCACACCGAGGGCAGCAGGGTGGCCCGCCGGGGCAGACCGCGGACCGTGGCCTCGACAAGCAGCCCGTCCACCCCGGCCGCCACCTGCTCGACCAGCTCGGTCAGCGAGTCGGCCACCAGCGCGGTCAGCGGCCCCAGCATGGACACGTGGATGGTCATCACGGAGAAGTCCGCGACGGTCACCGCGGGCAGCCGCCGGTCCTCGAACGCCGCACCCACCGCATGGACGGCGACGTCGACGGCCAGCGGCTGGTAGGCGCGCAGGCTGCCCACGCACCCCAGCAGCTGCTCCTCCCTGCGCAAGGTGACGAACGTGGCCCCGGGCTGCCGCAGCGCTGCGGGCAGGTCGCCCAGGTCCGGTGCCCCCCGCCGGCCGCTCCGCAGCACCTCGGCGATGGCCGCGGCGGCGATGTCGAGCAGCAGCCGTCGCTCGTCGGCCGCCAGCAGCCCGGTCATGGCCGGTCCACCACCGCGAACGCGCCGTAGCCGACCACCCGGTCCCGCGGCCCGGCGGTGTCCCCGGACGAGCGCAGGTCGAGCAGCCGCACGCCGGCCCCTCGCCGCCCCGCCAGCGTCAGCAGCCCGCGCAGCGCATAGGCCCCGCAGGCATCCCGGTCGCCGATGTCCTCGGGTCGGACGCCGACAACCGCCTCCGCCGTCCGGGTGTCCAGCCGGCGCGCGGTCGCGTAGTCCTGGTAGTGCGACAGGTCGGTGCTGACGACGACGAGAGTGCCCGGGTCGTCCCACCACAGCTGCAGGACATCGGCCACCGTCGCCGCCTCGGGCTGCCCCACCAGCAGCGGCAGCACCGGTACGTCGCCCAGGCAGCGCTGCAGGAACGGCAGCTGCACCTCCAGGCTGTGCTCGGGCCGGTGCGCCTCGTCGTCCACAGCGACCGCGGCCGAGGCGGCCAGCGCCTGCTCGCGCGCACCGGCGTCCACCGGCACCCGGCCCAGCGGCGTGTCGAACGCGGCCACCGAAGGCACCGCGAGGCCGGGTACCCAGGAGAAGTGCGCAGGCCCCAGCAGCACGACCCGGTCGACCGTTCCGGCCCGGGCTGCCACCAGCCGGTAGGAGCTGCCGGCCACCGGCCCCGAGTACGGGTACCCGGCGTGCGGCGCCACGACCGCGTGCGGGGCCGGTGCCTCCCCCAGCCCCTCGGCCAGCGAGCGGTCCACGTCGGCCGCGAGCACGGCGGGGTCGGCCGGGTAGAAGCGCCCGGCGACCGCGGGCGGGCGCACGGCGGTCGCGGTCATGCCCGGTCCCCCGCATCGGAGTCGGCCAGCCGGACCGGCAGCCTGCGGTTGCCCCAGTCCCCCGGCGGCCCGTCGAACACGCCGGCCACGGCCGTGCCGCACGACGTGCAGCGGCCGTCGTCGGTCAGCTGCCAGCCGCGGATCCGGTACCCGAGCCGCTCGACCACCCGGGTGCCGCAGCCCGGGCAGTACGTGGCGGCGCCGTCCGCGTCGACCACGTTGCCCGTATAGGCGTAGCGCACCCCGTTGCCCAGGGCGATCTCCCGGGCCCGCCGGACGGTCGCCAGCGGGGTCGGTGGGACGTCGAGCATCTTGAAGTCGGGATGGAAGGCGGTGAAGTGCATGGGCACGTCCGGACCGAGCGTGTCGACCACCCAGCGGGTCATCGCGTCCAGCTCGGCGTCGGAGTCGTTGTGCCCCGGGATGAGCAAGGTGGTGAGCTCGACCCAGACGCTCGTCTCGTGGACGAGGTACTCGAGGGTGTCCAGCACCGGCCGCAGCCGGCCGCCGCAGACCCGGTGGTAGAAGTCCTCGGTGAAGCCCTTGAGGTCGACGTTCGTGGCGTCGAGGTGGGCGAAGAAGTCCCGTCGGGGCTCCGGCTCGACGTAGCCGGCGGTCACCGCCACCGACCGGATGCCGCGTGCCCGGCAGGCGTCGGCGACGTCCATGGCGTACTCCAGGAAGATCACCGGGTCGTTGTAGGTGAAGGCGACGCTGCGGCAACCGAGGTCCTGCGCCGCGCGCGCGATGGTCGCGGGGGACGCCGAGTCGGCGAGGGTGTCCATCTCGCGGGACTTGGAGATGTCCCAGTTCTGGCAGAACCGGCAGGTCAGGTTGCAGCCGGCCGTGCCGAAGGACAGCACCGGGGTGCCGGGCAGGAAGTGGTTGAGCGGCTTCTTCTCGATCGGGTCGACGCAGTAGCCGCTGCTGCGGCCGTAGGTGGTCAACACGATGGCGTCGCCCTGGCGGGCGCGCACGAAGCACAGCCCGCGCTGCCCCTCGTGCAGACGGCAGGCCCGCGGGCAGACGTCGCACTGGACGCGACCGTCCCCGAGGCGGTGCCAGTAGCGGGTCCGAACGGCCGACGACGCGTCAAGGATGGGCATGGCGACACCTCCACCGACTACTCCAGTCCATCCCGCGGACCCCGTGGTGGCAAGGGACGGAAGCCCGCAGTAGCGTCGCTCGGATGCGCATCCTGGTGGTCGGAGGAACCCGCTTCATCGGCCGGCTGTTCGTCGAGGCCGCGCTCGGACGAGGGCACGAGGTGACCCTGCTGCACCGCGGGGCCAGCGGCGAGGATCTGTTCCCGCAGGCCGAGCACCGACACGCCGACCGCGACGGCGACCTGGGGGTGCTCGCGGGCGGCCGGTGGGACGCGACCGTCGACCTCAGCGCCTACTTCCCGCGGCAGGTGCGCTCGCTCGCGGCTGCGCTCGACGGCCGCGGCGGCCACTACACCTACGTCTCGTCGATCTCGGCGTACGCCGACCCGGCCGGCCCGGGCGCGGTGGAGGGCTCCCCGCTCCTGGAGCCGGCCGGCGAGGACGTCGACCAGATCACGGCCGAGTCCTACGGGCGGCTCAAGGTGTCCTGCGAGCTGGCCGCCGCCGAGCTGTTCACCGACGGGCTGCTCGTCGTGCGCCCGACCTACGTGGTGGGGCCGTACGACACGACCGGCCGGTTCACCTGGTGGGTGCTGCGGCTCGCGGACGGCGGGGAGGTGCTGGCTCCCGGCGCGCCGGACCTGCCGATCCAGCTGATTGACGGCCGGGACCTGACCACCTGGATGCTCGACCTCGTGGAGCGCCGGGCGACCGGGGCGTTCCACGCGGCCAGCCCGCGGCCGCCGCACGGCTTCGCGGACCTGCTCGGCGCCGTGGCTGACGCAGTGGCCCCCGCGGGGACCTCCCTCAGCTGGGTGGACGAGGCGTTCCTGCTGGACGCCGGCGAGGACGGCGGGTCGCTGCCCCTGTGGCCGGGCGGCGACGCCGGCCGCTGGGCCAACGCCGTCGATCCGTCCGCGGCGTACTCCAGCGGGCTGGTGCCGCGCCCACTGGTCGAGACCGTGCGCGACACGCTGACCTGGGCCCGAGACGCCGAGCAACCGACCCGTGACGGCGTCGGCCTGACCCCAGCCCGGGAGACCGAGCTGCTGGCCCGCTGGCAGGCCCGCGGCTGACCTGCGCCGGCCCCCGGGCCGAAGTCGGTGACATCGGCCACGATGGGGGACACTGGGAGCAGCAGGGGCCTCGAACCGTGTGCAGGGACATGGCTGCCCCCGCCCGAGAGGACTCCCATGCGGGGCAACGCCGTCTACCGACACAGCAATACCGCCATCGTCTCCGTCGCCGCCGTCGAGGCCCCGGAGGTGGTGACCTCGGCCGAGTTCGACGAGCGGCTCGCCGCCACCTACGAGCGGCTGGGGCTGCGGCCGGGGCTGTTGGAGTCGGTGGCCGGGATCCGGGAGCGTCGCTGGTGGCCCGCGGGCGTGTCGTTCACCGACGCGGCCACCTTGGCCGGTGCGAAGGCGCTCGCCGAGTCCGGCGTCGAGCCCGGGCAGATCGGGCTGCTCATCGACACCTCGGTGTCCAGGGAGAACCTCGAGCCGTCGGCCGCCGTCGCGGTCCATCACCAGCTCGGGCTGCCGTCGTCCTGCCTGAACTTCGACCTGGCCAACGCCTGTCTCGGGTTCGTCAACGGCATGCACCTGGCCGGGACCATGATCGACGCGGGGCAGATCGACTACGCCCTGATCGTGGACGGCGAGGGCAGCCGGCAGCCGCAGGAGGCGACGCTGGCCCGGCTGGCCCGCGAGGAGACCACCGTGGCCGACGTCTTCGCCGAGTTCGCCACCCTCACCCTGGGCTCGGGGGCGGCCGCCATGGTGCTGGGTCGGGCCGACCGCCACCCCGACGGACACCGGCTCATCGGCGGCGTGGCCAGGGCCGCGACCGAGCACCACACCCTGTGCGTCGGCAGCCTCGAGAAGATGACGACCGACACCAAGGCGCTGCTGGACGCCGGCCTCAACCTGGGCGAGGAGGCGTGGCTGGAGGCCAAGGAGGAGTTCGACTGGCAGGGCATGGACTGCTACGTCATGCACCAGGTCTCTCAGGTGCACACCAGCATGCTCTGCGCCCGCCTCGGGATCGACCCCGACCACGTGCCGCTGACCTACCCGACCCTGGGCAACATGGGCCCCGCGTCGGTGCCGTTCACCCTCGCCACCCAGGCGGCGCAGCTCTCCCCCGGCGACCGGGTCCTCACCATGGGCATCGGCTCCGGGCTGAACACCTCGTGCACCGAGATCCACTGGTGACCGCGGGGCCGGCCGCCGCCACGGGCCAGCCGGCCCAGCTGCCCCCGCCGGGGCTCGCCGAGCTCGACCCCGCCTGGTCGAGGCTGGTCGAGGCCGTCGACGCGGACGGTGTCCCGCGCACCTGGCACCTGCTGGACAACCAGGCCGCGGACCCGGTCGGCACCCTGCTGTGCGTGCACGGCAACCCGACCTGGTCCTACCTGTGGCGCCGGGTGCTCGCGGCGCCGCCCGCCGGTTGGCGGGTGGTCGCGGTGGACCAGCTGGACATGGGCTTCTCCGAGCGCACGGGCACGGTCCGGGGGCTGGCCCGGCGCATCGACGACCTGGGCCGGCTGACCGACGCGCTGGGCCTCGGCGGCCCGGTGGTCACGGTCGCGCACGACTGGGGCGGCCCGGTCTCGCTCGGCTGGGCGCTCGCGCACCGCGAGCAGGTCGCCGGGCTGGTGCTCGCGAACACCGCCGTCCACCAGCCGGCCGGGGCGGCCGCGCCGTCGCTGATCCGGCTGGCCCGCACCCCGGGGGTGCTGCGGACCGCGTGCGTGACCACCCCGACCTTCCTGCGCGGCGCGCTGGCCATGGCCGAGCCCCCGCTTCGCCCCGGCGTCCGGGCCGGCTTTGCGGCGCCGTACGGCTCGGCCGGTCGGCGCGCCGCCATCGGGGCGTTCGTCGCGGACATCCCGCTGGCCACCGAGCACCCCAGCGCCGCGGCCCTGGACGACGTGGCGAACCGGCTCGGCGAGCTGGCCGACCGGCCAGCGCTGCTGCTGTGGGGACCGGAGGACCCGGTCTTCTCCGACCGGTACCTGCGTGACCTCCTCGCGCGGCTGCCGCACGCCGACGTGCACCGCTTCGAGGGCGCGAGCCACCTGGTCACCGAGGACCCCAGGGCCGCCGGTGCGGTCCGGACCTGGGTCGAGTCGCTGGGCGAACGGCGTCCGACCCCGGCGGCTGCGGACCTGGCCGACCGCCGGCCGATGGGGGCCGCGCTGGCCGAGCGGCGGGACGACCCCTCCGCCGCGCTCGTCGAGCAGGGCGGCACCCCCCGGGTGATCAGCTGGTCGACGCTGGCCGGCACCGTGGAACGGCTGGCCGCCGGGTTCGGGCCGGCCGGGATCGCGCCCGGTGACCGGGTGGCGCTGCTGGTGCCCCCGGGGGCGGACCTGACCGCTGCGCTGTACGCGTGCTGGCGGGTCGGCGCGGTGCCCGTGGTGGCCGACTCGGGGCTGGGTGCCAAGGGGATCGGCCGGGCCCTGCGCGGCGCCGGCCCGGACCACGTGATCGGCGTGCCGAAGGCGCTGGCCGCTGCGAGGGCGCTGCGCTGGCCGGGCCGGGCGGTAGTCGCCGGGCCGACATCGCGCGCGGCCCGGCGCGCCCTGGGCGCCTCGCTGTCGCTGGCCGACATCGCCCGGCTCGGCGCCGGGGCGCCGCCTCCCCCGTGGCCGGAGCCGGACGCCGACGCCATCGTCGTGTTCACCTCGGGGGCCACCGGGCCGGCCAAGGGCGTGGTGTACCGGCACCGTCAGCTGGAGGCGCAGCGCGACGCACTCGTGCGCACCTACGCGATCACGGCCGCGGACAGCATCGCGTCCGCCTTCGCGCCGTTCGCGCTGTTCGGCCCGGCCCTGGGGGTCACCTCGATCGCGCCCGAGATGGACGTCACCCGGCCGGCCACGCTCACCGCGCGCGCCCTGGCGGACGCCGTCGCGGCCGTCGACGCCACTGTGGCCATCGCCTCGCCCGCCGCGCTGGTCAACGTGGTGGCCACCGCCGGGGACCTCGACGCTCGGCAGCGCCGAGCGCTGGCCGGGACCCGGCTGCTGCTCTCCTTCGGGGCCCCGGTGCCATCGGACCTGCTGCGCTCGGCGCTCGCCCTCATGCCGGCGGCGCAGGCGCACACGCCGTACGGGATGACCGAGGCGCTGCCGGTAACCGACGTCGACCTGGCCATGATCGAGTCGGCCGGGCCGGGGAACGGGGTCTGCGTCGGGCTGCCGGTCGCCGGCGTCCGGGTCGCGCTCTCGCCCCTCGGACCGGGCGGCGCGGCGACCGGACCGCTCACCAGCGAGGCCGGGGTGACCGGCGAGATCTGCGTCGCCGCCGACCACGTGAAGGACCACTACGACCGGCTCTGGCTCACCGAGCAGGACAGCCGGGAGGGCGAGTGGCACCGCACCGGTGACGTCGGCCACCTCGACGGGCAGGGCCGGCTGTGGGTCGAGGGCCGGCTGGGGCACGTCATCGCGACGGCCGACGGCGTGGTGACGCCGGTCGGCGTGGAGCGGCAGACGGAGAGCGTCGACGGCGTGACCCGGGCGGCCGCCGTCGGGGTCGGGCCGACCGGAGCCCAGCAGGTGGTGGTCGTCGTCGAGCGGGCCGGGCCGGCCGAACGCCGAGCCGACGGGCCGCTCGTCGTCGGCCCGCTCACGGACGCGGTGCGGGCGGCCGTGTCGGTGCCGGTGGCCGCCGTCCTCGCCGTCCCTGGCCTGCCGGTGGACATCCGGCACAACTCCAAGATCGACCGAGCGCGGGTGGCGGCCTGGGCCGAGCGGGTGCTCGCCGGGGGTCGGGCCGGCCGGCCGTGAGGGTCCTGGTCACCGGGGCCAGCAGCCTGCTGGGCGGCGGCGTGGCCCGCGCGCTGGCCGAGCGCGGGGACGACGTGACCGTGCTCCAGCGCCGGCCGTCCGGCCTGCCCGTGCGGGAGGTGCTCGGCGACGTCACCGACGCGGACGCCGTGCGGGGGGCCGCCGCGCGCGTCGACGCCGTCGTCCACCTGGCTGCCCGGGTGTCGATGACCGGTGCCTGGGCCCTGTTCGAGGCGGCCAACGTGCGGGGCACCGCGCACGTGGTCGGGGCCGCCCAGGGAGCCGGGGCGAGTCGGTTCGTCCTGGTGTCGTCACCCTCGGTGGCGCACGCGGGCCGCTCGCTCGTCGGTGCGCCCGCGGGCCGGGCCGACCCCGAGCACGCCCGCGGACCGTACGCCCGGAGCAAGGCCGGGGCCGAGCGGCTCGCCCTGGCCGCCGACGCGCCCGGCTTCGCCGTGGTCGCCGTCCGGCCGCACCTGGTGTGGGGCCCCGGCGACACCCAGCTCGTGGGGCCGATCGTGGCGCGGGCCCGGCAGGGCCGGCTGGCCCTCGTCGGCGGCGGGACCGCGCTGATCGACACGACCTACCTGGACAACGCGGTGGCCGCGATCGTGGCCGGGCTGGACCGAGCCGACGACGCGCACGGGCAGGCCCTGGTCGTCTCCAACGGCGAACCGCGGACGGTCCGGGAGATGGTGGCCCGCATCTGCGCAGCCGCGGGGGTCCCGGCGCCGCGACGCTCGGTGCCGTTCCCGATCGCCCGCGCGGCCGGTGCTGCCGGGGAGGTGGCCTGGCGGGTGCTGCGCCGCACCGACGAGCCGCCGATGACCCGGTTCCTCGCCGAGCAGCTGGCCACCGCGCACTGGTTCGACCAGCGGCGCACCCGGGAGGTGCTCGGCTGGTGGCCCACGGTGAGCCTGGACGAGGGCTTCGAACGGCTGGCCTCCTGGTACCGCTCCGACGCGCGCTAGCCGATGGAACATGGTCAAGTCCTCAACCAATGGGGACTTCTGGCCTGTCCGTCCGGGGACGTCCCTGAGGTAGACAGGGAAGCGGCGCCCGGAGCCGGGCGACCGGAGGAGGACGCCGCATGTTCCAGGTCCGCATCCACGGACGTGGTGGCCAGGGCGTGGTGACGGCAGCGGAGCTGCTCTCGGTCGCCGCGTTCATCCAGGGCCAGCACGCCCAGGCCTTCCCGAGCTTCGGCTCGGAGCGAACCGGTGCGCCGGTCGTCTCGTTCTGCCGCATCGACGACCACGAGATCCGGGTCCGCGAACCGATCATGCAGCCGGATGCGCTGATCGTGCAGGACCCGACCCTGCTGCACCAGGTGGACGTGTTCAGCGGACTGCAGCCCGACGGCTACATGCTGATCAACTCCAGCCGCAGCTTCGACGAGCTGGGGCTGGCCGAGTTCGTCCAGGGCTTCCGCCGCGACCGGCTGCTCACCGTGCCGGCCACCGAGCTGGCCATGAAGCACATGGGGCGCCCGCTGCCCGGCGCGGTGCTGCTCGGCGGGTTCGCCGCCATCACCAGCCTGGTGTCCTTCGGCGCGGTCACCGCCGCGATCCGGGAGCGGTTCAGCGGCGCGCTGGCCGACGGCAACGTGGGCGGCGCCGTCGAGGCCTACGAGTACGTGAAGAACGAGATCCAGGAGCTGGCCAATGCTCAAGCAGGTTGAGGGCTCGCAGGCCGTCGCTGACGCCGTCGCACTGTCCCGGCCGGAGGTGATCTGCGCCTACCCGATCTCGCCGCAGACACACATCGTCGAGGCGCTCAGCGCCAAGGTGAAGTCCGGCGAGCTGACCCCGTGCGAGTTCGTCAACGTCGAGTCCGAGTTCGCCGCGATGTCGGTGGCCATCGGCGCCTCGGCGGCCGGCGCCCGCGCCTACACCGCCACCGCCAGCCAAGGGCTGCTGTTCATGGTCGAGGCGGTCTACAACGCGTCCGGCCTCGGGCTGCCGATCGTCATGACCGTCGCCAACCGGGCCATCGGCGCGCCGATCAACATCTGGAACGACCACAGCGACTCGATGAGCCAGCGTGACTCCGGCTGGATCCAGCTGTACGCCGAGACCAACCAGGAGGCGCTGGACCTGCACATCCAGGCGTTCAAGCTGGCCGAGGAGCTCTCGCTGCCCGTCATGGTCTGCATGGACGGCTTCATCCTCACCCACGCCGTGGACCGGGTGGACATCCCCTCGCAGGAGCAGGTCGACGAGTTCCTGCCGCCGTACCACCCCCGGCAGGTCCTCGACCCCGACGAGCCGGTCTCCATCGGCGCCATGGTCGGGCCGGAGGCGTTCATGGAGGTGCGCTACCTGGCGCACGCCAAGCAGATGCAGGCGCTGGAGCGGATCCCGACCATCGCCGAGGAGTTCGAGCGGGAGTTCGGCCGCAAGTCCGGCGGGCTGATCCACCCCTACCGCTGCGAGGACGCCGAGACCATCGTGGTCGCGCTCGGCTCGGTGGTCGGCACCATCAAGGACGTCGTCGACGAGCTGCGCGAGCAGCACGTGCGGATCGGCGTCCTCGGCATCACGTCGTTCCGGCCGTTCCCGCTGGAGGCGGTCCGCGAGGTGCTCGACCAGGCCGACCGGGTCGTCGTCCTGGAGAAGGCCCTGGCCGTGGGCATCGGCGGGATCGTCGCGGCCAACGTCCGGATGGCGCTGTCCGGGATCCGCATCCGCGGCTACACGGTGATCGCCGGCTTGGGCGGCCGGCCCATCACCAAGGACTCGCTGCGCCGGCTGTTCCTGGAGGCCCGGGACGACAAGCTGGAGCCGCTGACCTTCCTGGACCTCGACCACGAGCTGGTCGAGGCCGAGCTGCAGCGCACCCGCGAGAGCCGCCGGTCGGGTCCCGCGGCCGAGAACATCCTGCGAGACGTCGGTGCCGTGTCGGCCCGGATCGGGTGGTGAGCCAGCTGTGACCGCAGTCCCGCTGAAGTTCTACCAGGTCGGCAGCTTCGCCGTCGGCAACCGGCTGGTCGACCCCGAGCAGAGGTCGGTCCAGTCCGACACCGACCGCACCAACGCGATCAACTCCGGCCACCGCGCCTGCCAGGGCTGCGGTGAGGCGCTCGGGGCGCGCTACGCCCTGGACGCCGCGATGCGGGCCACCGACGGCAAGCTGGTCGCGGTCAACGCGACCGGCTGCCTCGAGGTGTTCTCCACGCCGTACCCGGAGACCTCGTGGCAGATCCCGTGGATGCACTCGCTGTTCGGCAACGCCCCCGCGGTCGCCACCGGTGTGGCCGCGGCGCTGAAGGCCAAGGGCCGCACCGACGTGCGGGTCATCGGCCAGGGCGGTGACGGCGGCACCGTCGACATCGGCTTCGGCACGCTGTCCGGGATGTTCGAGCGCGGCGACGACGTGCTCTACCTCTGCTACGACAACGAGGCCTACATGAACACCGGCGTCCAGCGGTCCGGCGCCACGCCACCGGCCGCGCGGACGGCGACCACCCAGGCGGTCGGCCCCGAGCCGGGCAACGTGTTCGGGCAGGGCAAGAACCTGCCGCTCATCGCGATGGCCCACGAGATCCCGTACGTCGCCACCGCCACCGTCTCCGAGCTGCGCGACCTCGAGGCCAAGGTGACCAGGGCCATGGAGATCCGCGGCCCGCGCTACATCCACATCCTGGTGCCCTGCCCGCTGGGCTGGGGCAGCGCCTCCTGCGACACGATCAAGCTGGCCCGGCTGGCCAAGGAGACCGGGCTGTTCCCGGTCTTCGAGGCGATCGACGGCGAGGTGGTCAGCGTCTCCAAGATCCGGCACCGGACGCCGGTCGAGGAGTACCTGAAGCCGCAGCGCCGGTTCGCCCACCTGTTCGGCAAGCACCCGCAGCCCGACGTCGTCGCCCGGCTGCAGGCCAAGGCCGACCGCAACATCAAGCGGTTCGGACTGCTCGACGAGGACTCAGAGGAAGCCCAGTGATGGAAAAGCCGTTCGCGATCACGCTCGACGTCGGCTCGAGCCTGGCCAACAAGACCGGGTCGTGGCGCACCGAGCGACCGGTCTACATCGACCGGATGCCCCCGTGCGCCCAGGCCTGCCCGGCCGGGGAGAACATCCAGCTGTGGCTGTACAACGCCGAGGACGGCGGGTACGAGAGCTCCTGGCGGCAGATCATGGTCGACAACCCGCTGCCCGCGATCATGGGTCGGGTCTGCTACCACCCGTGCCAGACGGCCTGCAACCGCGCCGAGCTGGACCAGGCCGTGGGCATCAACTCGGTCGAGCAGTTCCTCGGCGACCTGGCCATCGAGAAGGGCTGGACGGTGCCGGTCGCGGCGCCGTCGTCGGGCCAGAAGGTGCTCGTCGTCGGCTCCGGCCCGTCCGGGCTGTCCGCGGCGTACCACCTCACCCTGCTCGGCCACCGGGTCACGATCTACGAGGCGGGCCCCAAGGCCGGCGGCATGATGCGCTTCGGCATTCCCCAGTACCGGCTGCCGCGCACGGTGATCGACGCCGAGGTGGACCGGATCCTGGCCATGGGCGTGACCCTCGAGGTCGAGCACCGGGTCGACGACATCCGGGCGGCCATGCACGACGGCGGCTTCGACGCGGCCTTCCTGGCCGTGGGCGCGCACATCGGCAAGCGGGCCTACATCCCGGCCGGCGAGTCGGCGAAGATCCTGGACGCCGTCACGCTGCTGGCCAGCATGGAGGGCGAGGACAAGCCGCTGCTGGGTCGCCGGGTCGTGGTCTACGGCGGCGGCAACACGGCCATGGACGCCGCCCGCACCGCCAAGCGGCTCGGCGCCGAGGAGGCCATCGTGGTCTACCGGCGGACCCGCGAGCGGATGCCCGCGCACGACATCGAGGTCGAGGAGGCCCTCGAGGAGGGCGTCCTGATGCGCTGGCTGTCCACCATCAAGCACGTCGACAGCGGCACGCTGACCATCGAGCGGATGGAGCTGGACGAGACCGGGTTCCCGCAGCCCACCGGTGAGCTCGAGGAGCTCGAGGCCGACTCCCTGGTGCTGGCCCTGGGCCAGGACGTCGACCTGTCGCTGCTCGACGGCGTCCCTGGGCTCGAGGTCGACGACGGCGTCGTCCAGGTGGGCCCGAACCTGATGACCGGCTACCCCGGCATCTTCGCCGGCGGCGACATGGTGCCGTCGGAGCGCACGGTCACCGTGGCCGTCGGGCACGGCAAGAAGGCGGCCCGGCACATCGACGGGTGGCTGCGCGGTCGGGAGTACGTGCCCCCGCCCAAGCACCCGGTGGCCACCTTCGACCTGCTCAACACCTGGTACTACGCGGACGCCCCGAAGACCGTGCGGCCCCGGCTGGACGCCGCCCGCCGGACCTCGACGTTCGACGAGGTGGTCTCGGGGCTGGACGAGTCCACGGCGCTGTTCGAGGCCCGTCGCTGCCTGTCCTGCGGCAACTGCTTCGAGTGCGACAACTGCTACGGCGTCTGCCCGGACAACGCGATCACCAAGCTCGGTCCCGGCAAGCGGTTCGAGATCGACCTGGACTACTGCAAGGGCTGCGGCATCTGCGTGGCCGAGTGCCCGGCCGGCGCCATTGAGATGGTGCCGGAGACGATCTGACGGCATCCTGCGGTGATGGCCTGGACCATCACCGAGGACGTCGAGGAGTACGCGACCGCCGTCGGCCCCCAGCTGGGGGCCGACCCCGCGCGGTTAACCAAACGCCACACCCGGGTCGAGAACACCC
>JBBSAJ010000035.1:0-23826 GCA_038252405.1 Actinomycetes bacterium
CGGCCGGCTGCTGCCACGCCGACGACCCCGAGCCAACCCCCGCGTCGTCAAACGCAAGTACACCAAGTGGCACGTCAAACGGGCACACCACCGCGACTGGCCACAACCCAACCGAACACCCGACCACGCCGTGGTGATCTAGTTGAACGGTATTGCAGCTAACCCCGCATGAAGGTGCCCTTCTGTGCGTAGGGCCGTACCTTCCCACCCTTCATGGACGCCGGGCCGGTCCGATGCCGCCGTCCATGAGGGTGCGCTTGTTGCGGCAGCGCGCGCAGAAGGGCACCCTCATGCGGAGGGTGGGGCTGACCTAGGATCACGGGATGACGCCCCCTACCGCCGAGCAGGTCCAGGCCGCCCTCGCCACCGTCGAGGACCCCGAGATCCACCGCCCGATCACCGACCTGGGCATGGTGAAGTCGGTCGAGATCGCCCCGAACGGCGTGGTCTCGGTCGCGGTCTGGCTGACCGTGGCCGGGTGCCCCATGCGGGACACCATCACCAACCGGGTGACCGCCGCTGTCGGCGCTGTCCCCGGCGTGACCGGCGTCCGGGTCGACCTCGACGTGATGAGCGAGGAGCAGCGCAAGGCCCTGACCTCGAGCCTGCGTGGCGGCGAGCCGGACCGGGAGATCCCGTTCGCCCAGCCCGGCTCGCTGACCCGGGTGTACGCCGTCGCCTCCGGCAAGGGCGGCGTCGGCAAGTCCTCGGTCACGGTCAACCTGGCCGCGGCGATGGCCGCCAACGGCCTGTCCGTGGGCCTCGTGGACGCCGACATCTACGGGCACTCGGTGCCGCGGATGCTCGGCGTGGAGGGCCGCCCCACCCAGGTCGACGACATGATCATGCCGCCGTCCGCGCACGGGGTGCGGGTCATCTCCATCGGCATGTTCACCGCCGGCAACACGCCCGTGGTGTGGCGTGGCCCGATGCTGCACCGCGCGCTGCAGCAGTTCCTGGCCGACGTCTACTGGGGCGACCTGGACGTGCTGCTGCTGGACCTTCCCCCGGGCACCGGTGACATCGCGATCTCGGTGGCGCAGCTGATCCCCACCGCGGAGCTGCTCGTGGTGACCACCCCCCAGGCGGCGGCCGCCGAGGTCGCCGAGCGGGCCGGCACCATCGCCGTGCAGACCCACCAGCGGATCGCCGGGGTGATCGAGAACATGTCCTGGCTGGAGCTGCCGGACGGCACCCGGATGGACCTGTTCGGCTCCGGCGGCGGGGCCGCCGTGGCGGCGGCGCTGACCCGGACCATGGGCGCCGACGTGCCGCTGCTGGGCCAGATCCCGGTCGACCCGGCGATCCGCGAGGGCGGCGACTCCGGCGACCCGCTGGTGCTCGTGAACCCGGACTCCCCCGCAGCCGTGGTGCTGCGGCAGGTCGCGGCCACCCTGGGCGGTCGGGCCCGTGGCCTGGCCGGCCGTTCGCTGACCATCACCCCGGTGCGCGCGGGCGGCTGAGCGGCGTCAGGTGGCGTCGGCGTCGAAGCGTGGCTGACCGGACGCCGGGGCCGGCCCGGAGCCGTTGGGCTGCGGCGGCACCGACTGGGTCGGGTCGGCCGACCGGACGGCGTCCGAGATCTGCCGGCGCGGGTCGAGGTCACCCAGCAGGTCGAGGTCGAGCCGGCCCAGCTTGCGCAGCTCGGTCAGGTCGGCGAGCTCCGGACCGATGGCCTGGCTCAGGTCGGCCTTCGCCCCGGCCGCCATCCCCCGCAGCTCGCGGACCAGGCGGCCCGCCTTGGCCGCCATCTCGGGCAGCCGGTCCGGGCCGAAGATGAACAGCGCGGCGACGAGGATGACCAAGATCTCGGGCAAGCCGACGTCCAACACCGCCGGTCGCTCCTCTCCGTCGCGCGCACCCTCCCGGTGACGACGGTCCAGGGTAGCCCCGGTCCGGCGCCCATGCCGGGCCCCGGGCCACCCGGTCACCCACCCGGGCTCAGCCCCGTGCCGAGCCCAGGGCCAAAATCGCGGTGCCCTGCTGGCCACCCCGCAGGTAGGTCAGCTTGACGGTGTCACCGGGCTGGTTCCTGCGGATGTCGACGATCAGCTCGGCGGTCCGGCTCACCGGCTGGCCCTGGATCGCGGTGACGACGTCGCCGGCGCGCAGCCCGGCCGCCCCGGCCGGGCCGCCCGCGGTGACCGAGGCCAGCCGCACACCGGCCCCCTGGTAGGCCGGGTCCAGCGACGCCCCGATGACCGGGTAGGTGGCGTACCCCTGCCGGATCAGCTGCTCGGCCACCCGGCGCGCCTGGTTGATCGGGATGGAGAAGCCCAGGCCGATCGAGCCGGTCTGACCGCTGCCCCCGGACAGGGTCGCGATCGCGGAGTTCACCCCGATCACCCGGGCCCGGCCGTCGACGAGCGGGCCGCCCGAGTTGCCTGGGTTGATCGCGGCGTCGGTCTGCAGGGCGGAGATGAACGACGGCTCGCTGCCGTCGTCCAGGCCGGTGGTGACCGGGCGGTCCTTGGCGCTGAGGATCCCGCTGGTCACCGTCCCGGCCAGGCCGAGCGGGGAGCCGATGGCGATGGTCTGGTCGCCCACGACCACCGTGTCGGAGTCCCCGAGGGTCGCCACCGCGAGCCCGGTCCTGGCCACCTTGAGCACCGCCAGGTCGTACGACGGAGACGTGCCCACGACCGTGGCCTTGGCCGTGCTGCCGTCGTTGAAGCTGAGCGTGATGGCGGCTCCTGGCCCGCCGCTGGCCACCACGTGGTTGTTCGTCAGCACGTAGCCGTCCTGACGGATCACGAACCCCGACCCGGTCCCGCCGGACGCCGTGGACTCCACGTCGATGGACACCACGGTCGGCAGCACCCGTTGCGCGATGCCGGCCACGCTCTCCGGGGGCCGCGAGAGGTCCCCGGTCGGGACAGCACCCAGGGAGGCGCCTGAGTCGGTGCCCCCCGTCGCCGAGCCCGGGTCACGGCCGCCCAGCCTGGCCCCGACGGCACCGCCGATCCCTCCGGCGAGCAGCGCGACGAGCAGCCCGCCGGCCACCAGCGTCGCCGGGCGCGGCCCGGTCCGCGGGGGCCGCTCCGGTCGCCCCACCGTGTCGATGAACGGGACCGGCTCCGGCCGGACCTCGGCGGTCGGCTGGTCCGGCTGCGGCGGCCGCCACGGGTCGTCCGCCCACCGGTCCACCCAGCCCGGGTCGTCACTCCACGTGGGCCCCTCGGGTCCGTGCTGCTCGGTCATGGCGCCGATCCTGCCCGAGCCGCCGCGCGTCGGCGATCCCGGGACCGACGCGGACTCGTGGAACGGCTCAGCTGAACGGGTTCAGCCAGGAGACCACCCGGGCGCCACCCCGGTGCAGGCGGCTCCACACGGTGCCGGCCGACGTCGAGTGCGGCAGCGCCGCGACCACGGCCTCGACCACCTCGGACGGGGCGTCCGTGACCACCGTGAAGACCTGGCCGGCCCCGGACCACACCACCCGCTCGGGGCTGCCGGTGAACACCCGGACCGGCTGGTCGTCGACGACCGCGGCGGCCGAACCGGCCAGCGGCCGGCTGGGCAGCCGACCCAGCTCCTCGAACACCGACACCACGTTCAGCCCGTCCGAGTAGGTCAGGTGCAGGGTCGAGCTGCCGGCGTCCTCGACCGGCCGCGCGTCCACCAGCTGCAGCCGGCCGATCGAGTCCAGGCAGGTCCAGCCCCGCCGGCACCACGCCGCGAGGTCGACCTGCTGCAGGCCGGGGCCGTGCGCGGCGGGCAGCAGCGGGGGCAGGTGCTGGACCCGGCCGACGGTCATGGCCACGTGCTCGAACCCGGACGACCGCTGCAGCTGCCCGTTCGCGTCGAACACCTCGCGGCGCAGCAGCAGCCCGGTCGCGGCGTCCACCCAGAACCGGGCCATCGGCCGGCCCTCGTCATCGGTGGCGCCGATGACCACCGCGGACCGCCCGGCGACCGGCTCGGTCCCCGTCACGGCCAGCCGGTAGGACGACGCGAGCAGCCCCAGGATGGCGGCCGGGCTGATCGCCGGCTGCTCGGCGCCGATGACGAACCCAGCGGCCTGGCCGCCGTCCGCGGCGTCCTCGACCTCGAGCAGGGTACCGCTGCCGGGCTGGTGCGAGATCCCGACGGTACGCATCGAGCCACTGCGGTCCCACACCTGCTGGACCCCGCTGTAGGCCAACGCGTCCTGTGCGCGCAGCGCCCGCTCGAGCAGCGCCACGGCGTCCGGCTCGCTGCCCGACGACGCGGAAGCGGCGGCGGGGACCCCGAGGCCGACGAACAGCGCGGCCAGGCCCAGCAGCAGGCCGAGCAGGCGGCGGCTCACGGCTGGCTTGCGGTCGACGCCGGCGCGAACGAGGTGGGCACGGCGGACAGGACCGGCTCGAACAGCGGGACCCCGCTCGTCACCGCGGCGTGCTCCCGGACGAACCGGCTGACCGGCGGCGTGACCGCCGGGCCTTCGGGCGGGCCACCGACCGCGTACACGGTGACCAGCCCCAGCATGAGCACCGAGAACAGCCCCGCCGAGGCGACCAGCACCCGGTGGCGGGGCGCCCGGACCGGTTCGCCCTGCGGCCCCGGGATGGACTGCGCGAGGCCGGGACCGCTCGGGTCGGCCAGCGCGGCCAGCCGGGCGGCCAGGCTCGCGGGCGCGGGCGGGCCCGGCAGGTCGGCCAGCAGGCCCTTCACCGCCCGCTGGGCGTCGTACTCGGCCCGGCACTGCGGGCAGCCGGCCAGGTGGGCCAGCAACCGGGAGCGGTCCGGCTCGGGAACGAGCCCGTCGACCAGGGCGGCCAGCCGGTCGCCCGGGTGGCCGCCGCCGCGCGGCTTCACGGCCGGCCTTCGGTGCGCTGCACCGGGGCGCGGTGGGCCAGCTCGCGGCGGAGCTGGGCCCGTCCGCGGTGGATCCGACTGCGGACGGTGCCGATCTTCACCCCCAAGGTGGCAGCGATCTCCTCGTAGGACAGGCCCTCGATGTCGGCCAGCACGACTGCGGCCCGGAACTCCGGCTGCATCAGGTCGAGGGCTCGCTGCACGTCGTGGTCGAAGTGCGTGTCGTCGTACGCCTGCGCCGGGGTCGGCTCTCGCCCGGGCAGCCGCTCGGCGGCATCGTCGGCGAGCGCGTCGAACCGGATCCGCTGCTTGCGGCGCATCTGGTCGAGGAACAGGTTCGTGGTGATCCGGTGCAGCCAGCCCTCGAAGGTGCCGGGCGTGTACGACGACAGGGAACGGAACACCCGGACGAAGACCTCCTGGGTGAGGTCCTCCGCGTCGGGCCGGTTGCCGGTGAGCCGGTAGGCCAGCCGGTACACCCGCTGCCCGTGCTGGGCGACCACGTCGTCCCAGCTCGGGGCGGCCCAGGACGCCTCGGGCGCCAGCCGCAGCTCGGCGTCGTCGTCCAGGCCGGTCCGCGAGGGCTCCGCCACGCGCACACCTCCGAGCATCGACAGCACGAGGACCTCCAGTGTCTCATTGCGGGATCATCGGTTGGTAAAACGTGACCCCGCGTCCGGTCAACGACACCGCGGAATCACCGGGCGGGCCACCCTCCTCTTCCGGAACGTGGGCGACGGCGCGGCGGTTCCCGTCAGGGTGGCTAGCCTGGGATCATGGAGGGTGCGCCCTATCCCATCCGGAGGCCGGCCGATGACCGCCGGCGGACGTGAGGAGGAACCGATCAGCACGCCGAGCCCGAACGACAGCTGGGCCTACGCCGAGAGCTTCCTCCCCGAGGACGCCGTCCTGCTCGCGGCCCGACAGCGGGCCGAGGAGGTCGGCTGCGTCCCGATCCTGCCCGGCGGGGGTGCCGCCCTGTCCTTCCTGGCCGGGATGCTGCGGGCCACGGCCGTGGTCGAGGTCGGCACCGGCACCGGGGTCTCCGGCACCTACCTGCTGCGCGGGATGGCCCCCGAGGGCGTGCTGACCACGGTCGAGCCGGAGGCCGAGCACCTGCGGCTCGCGCGGGTGACCTTCGCCGAGGAGGGCGTCGCGCCGAACCGCACCCGGACCATCCTGGGGCGGCCGCTGGACGTGCTGCCGCGGCTGGCCGACGCCGCGTACGACCTGGTGTTCTGCGACGGCGACCACCGCGAGGACGCCGACTACCTGGCCGAGGCGCACCGGCTGCTGCGCGTTGGGGGCCTGGTGGCCTTCGACGACGCGCTGTGGCACGGCAAGGTGGCCGACCCGGCGCAGCGGGACCCCGAGACCGTGGCCGTGCGGGAGCTGGGCCGGGCGCTGCGGGCCGACGAGCGGTTCACCGTGCTGCTGCTGGCGGTCGGCGAGGGGCTGCTGGTCGGCCGCAAGCTGATCTGACAGCGCGGCCCCGGCGGCGGGTCGTCACCACGCCACCGGGGCCGGACACTGCGAAGTGCCGCTCAGCAGGACTGCCGGCGTCAGCTCCCGACGTTCTTCAGGGCGTCACCGAGCGCCTCCGCCTCGGCGGGGGACAACTCGACGACGAGGCGCCCACCGCCCTCGAGCGGGACCCGCATGACAATGCCGCGCCCCTCCTTGGTGACCTCGAGCGGGCCATCGCCCGTCCGCGGCTTCATGGCCGCCATGCGTTACCCCTTCCTGGTTGCCGCGCGGTGCGAGACCCGGGCTCGGGTCGTCCGGGCAGCACCCACGGCGATGCGATCACCTCATTATCGACCATGAACGCTCCGCCCGGAAACGATCACCGCGGGACCGCCCCCACTTCGCCCCGCATGAAGGGCACCTTCTGTGCTTGTGGGCGTTCAAACACGCCCTTCATCCGGCGTCCAACGGGTTCATGAAGGGGAGGAAACTGCGGCAGTGCGCACAGAAGGTGCCCTTCATGCGGGAGGGGGGTCGAGGGTCGCGAACCCGGCCGGCCACTCCGGGTCCGACGGCACGATCTCCAGCGGGTCGCCGGTTGGCTCGCCGAACGTCTCGATGCCGCCGGCCCTCGCGTGGCAGCCCTCGAGGTGGTCGTTGACCATGCCGACGGCCTGCATGAGCGCATACGCCGTCGTCGGGCCCACGAAGCGGAGCCCGCGGCGCTTGAGCTCCTTGGCCAGGGCCCTCGACTCGGGCGTCACGGCCGGGACGTCGCCGATCCGGCGCGGCACAGCCCCCCGCATCGGCTGGAACGACCACAGCAGCGCGCTGAGGCCCTCGGTCAGCGTGGTGGCGACCCGCGCGTTGGCGATGGTGGCCGTGATCTTGGCCCGGTTGCGGACGATCCCCGGGTCGGCCATCAGCCGCTCGACGTCCCGGTCGTCGTAGCGGGCCACCGCCTCGATCGCGAACCCGTCGAACGCGGCCCGGAACGCCGCCCGCTTGCGCAGGATGGTCAGCCAGGACAGGCCGGACTGGAACGCCTCCAGCGCCAGCCGCTCGAACATCGCGTCGTCCCCGCGCCTCGGCCGGCCCCACTCGGTGTCGTGGTAGGCGACGTACTCCGGCGCCGAGACGCCCCAGGGACAGCGGGCCAGGCCGTCGGCCCCCACCACGAGGTCGCTCACGCGCCGCCGCTCCCCCGCGCCTCCGCCTCGACCACCGCGGCCAGCCGGGCCAGCGACGCCCGGACGCCGGCCAGGAACACCGGGCGCACCACCGGGAATCCCAGCCGCCCCAGCAGCCCCAGCGGCAGCTCGAGGTCCTCCGACCACACGAACCGGGACCGCCCGCCGGGCAGCGCGAAGACCTCGAACAGCCCGGTGCCGCGCACGACGCGGCCGGTGTGCAGCACTGTCGCCCGCCGGGGCGGGTCCCACTCGGTGACCACCATCGAGTCGACGAAGCCGGCCCGGCCGACCCCGGTGAACGCCTCCAGCGTGGCCCCGACACCCTCGGCTGGACCGTTGACGACCCGCACCCGCGTGCCGAGCATCCACTCCGCCTGCCGCTCCCAGTCGGTGACCGCCGCCCAGAGCGCGTCCGGGGGCGCGTCGACGACGACGTCGAGGGCGACGTGCACCGGCCGGTCAGGCACCGCCGCCGCCCTCGGACGGCGGCGTCCCCTCCCCCACCAGCGGCACCAGCAGCGCCCGGCCGGCCGGGCCCTGCCGCTCCAGGTCGGCGATCCGGCCGTCGCGTTCGGCCAGCTCGGCGCGCAGCCGGTCCAGGACGGGGTCCACCTCGTCCATCCGGTACCCACGCAGCCCCACCGAGAACCGGAGCGCGTCGAGGTCCTCCGGACGCATCGACCGGTCGGCCGGCAGCCAGGGGCCGGGGCGGTCGGTGGTGGCCGGCGCGAGGCCGGTCCCCCGACCCGCGGCCACCACGGCGACACCGGCAAGGACGACGATGGCTAGCAGCACCCACAGCACGGGGACGATCGTGCCACGCTGGCCCGACCTCCACCCATCGACCGACCGGAGCACCCCTTGGACCTGCGGCTCGGACCGCGGACGTTCGGCCCCGACGACCTCGTGGTCATGGCCATCGTCAACCGCACCCCGGACTCCTTCTACGACCACGGCGCCACCTTCGACGACGCCCCCGCCCTGGACGCCGTCGAGCGGGCCGTCGCCCAGGGCGCCGCGATCGTGGACATCGGCGGCGTGAAGGCCGGTCCCGGCGACGAGGTCGACGCGGCCGAGGAGCTGCGCCGGACGGTCGGCTTCGTGGCCGCCGTCCGCGAGCGGCACCCCGACCTGGTCATCAGCGTGGACACCTGGCGGGCCGAGGTGGGGCGGGCGGTGTGCCTCGCCGGTGCCGACCTCCTCAACGACGCCTGGGGCGGGGTCGACCCCCAGCTGGCCGAGGTGGCCGCCGAGTTCGGAGTCGGCTACGTCTGCACGCACGCCGGCGGCCAGCTGCCGAGGACCCGACCGCACCGGGTCGCCTACCACGACGTCATGGCCGACGTGCTGGCCACGACGCTCGGGCTGGCCGAGCGGGCCGTTGCGGCCGGGGTGCGCCGGGACGCCGTCCTCATCGACCCCGGCCACGACTTCGGCAAGAACACCCGGCACTCGCTCGAGGTCACCCGGCGGCTGCCGGAGATGGTGGCCACCGGCTGGCCGGTCCTGGTCTCGCTGTCGAACAAGGACTTCGTCGGGGAGACCCTCGACCTGCCGGTCGGCGAGCGGCTGGTCGGGACGCTGGCCGCGACGGCGCTCAGCGCCTGGATGGGGGCCCGGGTGTTCCGGGCGCACAACGTGGCCGAGACCCGGCAGGTGCTCGACCTGGTCGCCGCCGTCCGCGGGACCCAGCAGCCGGCGGTCTCCCGCCGCGGCCTCGCCTGACACCTGTCAGGGTGAGGACGACGTAGAGGCCGTCGTCACCCTGACAGGTCGAAGGATCAGGTGCCGTTGCCGCGCCGGCGCCGCACCGGCTCGCCGCTGGTGGCCGCCCGGGTCTCCGCGGCCGCCATCGCCACCGTCGCGGCCTGCTCCTCGGCCCACTTGGCCGCGCGGTCTTCGTCCGAGCGCCGGATGATGTGCACCGCCTCGTCCACGTCGTCGGTGAGCTGCAGCAGGCCGAGGTCCGGAGCCGCGACGTTGCCGCGGGCCAGCACCGTGGTGCGCACCCAGTCGAGCAGCCCGCCCCAGTAGTCGCTGCCGATGAGGACGACGGGGAAGGTGGTCACCTTGCGGGTCTGCACCAGGGTCAGCGCCTCGAACAGCTCGTCCAGGGTGCCGAAGCCACCGGGCAGCACCACGAACCCCTGCGCGTACTTCACGAACATGGTCTTGCGGGCGAAGAAGTAGCGGAAGGTCATGCCGATGTCGACCCACTCGTTCATGCCCTGCTCGAACGGCAGCTCGATGCCCAGGCCCACCGACACGCCGCCGGCGTTGCAGCAGCCCTTGTTCGCCGCCTCCATGATCCCCGGGCCGCCGCCGGTGATGACCGCGTAGCCAGCGTCGGCGAGCGCCGCGCCGAGCTGCTCCGCGAACGCGTACTCGGGGGAGTCCCGACCGACCCGCGCGCTGCCGAAGACCGAGACGGCCCGGCCCAGCTCGGCCCGCGCGCCGAACCCCTCGACGAACGCCGCCGGGATCCGCAGCTCCCGCCACGGGTCCTGGTGCACCCAGTCGCTCGGCCCCCGGGTGTCCAGCAGCCGCTGGTCGGTGGTGGTCTCCTGCACCTGGGACCGGCGCAGCAGCACCGGGCCACGCTGCCGCTCCCGCGGCCGCGGCTGCTCGCCGCCGCCCGTCGGGTCGGCGGAAGGTCCCTCGGTCACCCGCCCACGCTAGCCGGTCGGCTCCGGCCCTGATGCCGACCGGCCCGGACTCAGGACAGCCGGGCCACCTGGACGCCGGTCGACCAGCCGGGTGTCGGCAGGTGCCGGCTCAGCCACATCAGCGTGGCCGGCACCAGCGGGGACCACACCCGGGTGTTGTGGCCGCCCCAGCGCAGCACCGTCCGGTCCACCACGGTGGGGGGGCGCGCGCTGCCCTGCATGGCGGCCACGGCGGCTGCGGTGCCGTGGTCCTGCTCGGTGGCCACCAGGAGCAGGCTCACCGGCGCGGCCGGGCCGTGCTGCTCCAGCCACAGCGGGCTGTTCTGCCGGGCCAGCGCGGGGTAGGGCCGGAACACGCTGCTGCTGGTGGCGAAGTACCCCGAGAGGCTGACCGCCGCCGCGTAGAGGTCCGGGTGCTGCAGGGCCAGCTTCACGGCGCAGAACCCTCCGGTGGAGTAGCCCTCGATCCCCCACCCGCCGGCATCGGTGCGCACCCGCAGGTGCGTGGTGACGAAGGTCCGCACGTCCTGGGTGAGGAACGTGCCGGCCTTCGGGTAGCCGGGGACGTCGGAGCACTCGGTGTCCACCGGGGGGTCCACCGTGATGGTCGGCAGCACGAAGACGAAGGGCTCGGCGCCGCGCTGCCGGGCCTGCTGCACCCGCTGCACCAGGTGCATGGCGTTCAGCCAGGTCGTCGGCGTCCCCGGGAAGCCGGGCAGCAGCTCGACGACGGGGAACCGGACGTGGGCATACCGAGCCTGGTCGTACTCGGGCGGCAGCCACACGTAGACCGGTGCCTCGACGCCGGAGCGGACGCCGAGCAGGTTGACCACGTAGCCGTTGTCGTAGCGGGCCATCGTGGACAGCGCCTGGCTGCTGGCGGCCGTGACCGACCCCCTCAACGGGGCGGCCGAGGACAGGGTCGGGACCCCGGCTGCGTCCGCGGGCCCGAACCCGGTCAGGTCCCGCCAGCTGCCGTAGAGCTGGAAGTGGTTGTTTATGAGCAGCAGCACGAACACGACGGCGAACACCTGGCACAGCAACAGCCAGCCGGCGCGCAGCGCCACGTGGGGCAGCCGCCCCCACATCACCAGCAGCCCGACCGGCAGCCCCAGGGCCAGCAGAGTGACGAGAACGGCGAGCGGGAGCCCGGTGAGCGACATTCGATCCCTTCGGCAGGGTGCCGAGAGTCCAGACGAGCCAAGGAACGACTTCGTTCCAGGGCGAGGCTCCCGCGGCCGGGTCAGCCGGCCAGCCAGGCGCGCAGCCGCTCCTCGCAGTGGGCGACCTGCGCGTCCTCCACGTACTCCTCCCGGGTGTGCGCGAGCTGCGGGTCGCCGGGACCGAAGTTGACCGCCGGGACGCCGATCGCGCTGAACCGGGCGACGTCGGTCCAGCCGAGCTTGGCCTGCGGCTCACCGCCGACGGCGGCCAGGAACGCCGCGGCAGCGGGGCGGTCCAGGCCGGGCAGCGCGCCGGGCGCCAGGTCGACGATGCGCACCTCGAACCCGTCGAAGACCTCCCGGACGTGGCCTTCGGCCTGCTCCGGCGAGCGGTCGGGCGCGAACCGGAGGTTCACCGTGACCACGCACTCGTCCGGGATGACGTTGCCGGCCACCCCGCCGCGGATCCCGACCGCGTTGAGCCCCTCGCGGTACGCCAGCCCGTCGATCTCCGCCGTCCGAGCCGGGTACTGGCGCAGCCGGTCGAGCACCTCCGCGGCCGCGTGGACGGCGTTGACCCCGAGCCAGCTGCGGGCGCTGTGCGCCCGGCGGCCAGGCACGACGACCTCGGCCCGCAGCGTCCCCTGGCAGCCGGCCTCCACGACCGCGTTCGACGGCTCCATCAAGACGGCGAAGTCCGCGGCCAGCCAGTCCGGGTGCGTCGTCGCCACCCGACGCAGCCCGTTACGTGACTCCTCGACCTCCTCGCCGTCGTAGAACAGGTAGGTCACGTCGCGGGTCGGCGCGGCCACGGTGGCGGCCAGCCGCAGCGCGACCGCCACCCCGCCCTTCATGTCGCACGAGCCCAGCCCGACCACCCGGCCGTCCGCCCGCCGGGCGGGCAGGTTCCCCGCCTCGGGGACGGTGTCCAGGTGCCCCGCGATGACGACGCGCTCCGCGCGGCCCAGCCGGGTGCGAGCCGCCACGGTGTCGCCGTCCCGGTCCACCCGCAGGTGCGAGACGGCGGCCAGCGCCTGCTCCACGGCGTCGGCGAGCGGTCGCTCGCTGCCGCTCACCGAGAAGACGTCGACGAGCGCGGCCGTCAGCGCGGCGCCGTCCTGGGTCAGGTCGAGGTGGGTCACGCCGGTTACCGTAGCGGGGTGAACGACGCGATCCCCCGACCGTTGCCGACGACCGCTTCCGGGGTCGGGCTGGCCACCTACGACGCCGCGGACCGGCTGCTCGACGTGTGGTTCCCCGAGCCGGTGCTCGGCGACGACGCACCCACGCCCGGCGGGCTGGCGGCCCTGGCCGGGACCGACCCGGCGCGCGCGACGCGCAGCGCCGTCGTCACGGTCCGCACCGACCTGCAGTCACCGCCGACCGACGCGGCCGACGTCTACCTGCGGCTGCACCTGCTGTCGCACCGGCTGGTCCGCCCGCACACCATCAGTCTGGACGGCGTCTTCGGGCTGCTCACCAACGTGGTGTGGACCGACCGGGGGCCGTGCGCGGTGGAGGGTTTCGAGCGGACCCGGCTGCGGCTGCGGGCCGACGGCCCGGTGACCGTCTACGGGGTCGACAAGTTCCCCCGGATGGTCGACTACGTGCTGCCGGAGGGCGTGCGCATCGCCGACGCCGACCGGGTCCGGCTGGGCGCGCACCTGGCCGCCGGGACGACGGTCATGCACGAGGGCTTCGTCAACTTCAACGCGGGCACCCTCGGGACCTCCATGGTGGAGGGCCGGATCAGCTCCGGCGTCCTCGTCGGGAACGGGTCCGACATCGGCGGCGGTGCGTCCATCATGGGCACCCTGTCCGGGGGTGGCACCCAGGTGATCCGGGTCGGCGAGCGGTGCCTGGTCGGCGCGAACGCGGGGATCGGGATCTCGCTCGGCGACGACTGCGTCGTCGAGGCCGGCTGCTACGTCACGGCCGCGTCCAAGATCACCCTGCCGGACGGCGCGGTGGTCAAGGCCGCCGAGCTGTCCGGGGTGTCCGGCCTGCTGTACCGGCGCAACAGCCAGACCGGCACCCTCGAGGTGGTGACCCGGTCGGGCACCTGGGGCGAGCTGAACGCGGCGCTGCACGCGAACTGACCCCCGCGCACGGGTCGAACTGCCCTCGCGCGGGCCGGCCGGCGCGGACAGGATGGGGTCAAGGACCCCGACGCGCCGAGAAGAGGCTGGGACATGCCCGGATTCATCGGTGACTTCGAGCGGCTGGCGAGCGCCAACGAGGACTTCCGCCAGGTGCTCTTCACCGCACCGAACAGCCAGCTGGTCGCCATGACCCTGCAGCCGGGGGACGAGATCGGCCGGGAGGTGCACACCGAGGACCAGCTGTTCGTCTTCGTCTCCGGCGGGCCGGCCGGGGTCACCCTCGGCGACGAGTCGCACCTGCTGGGCAGCCACACCTTCGTCGTCGTCCCGGCCGGGACCGAGCACAACGTCCGCAACGAGGGCAGCCACCCGCTGCGGCTGCTCACCGTCTACGCGCCGGCCCACCACCCGGAGCACACCGTCCACCACACCAAGGCCGACGCCGACGCGGCCGAGCACCAGCACTGACCCGTCCGGCCTGCTCGAGGTGGGTCAGCCGGCCAGCCGCTGGGCGGCGGCGGCCACCCGCTCGTCGGTCGCGGTCAGCGCGACCCGCACGTACCGGGCCCCTTTGGCACCGTAGAAGTCACCGGGGGCGACCAGGATGCCGCGCTCGGCGAACCAGTCCACGGTGTCCCGGCAGGGCTCGTCGCGGGTCGCCCACAGGTACAGCCCGGCCTCCGAGTGCTCCACCCGGAGTCCGGCCTCGCGCAGCGCCGCGAGCAGCAGGTCCCGGCGCCCGCGGTACCGGCTGCGCTGCTCCACCACGTGCTGGTCGTCGTCCAGCGCGGCGGTCATGGCCGCCTGGACCGGGTCGGGGACCATCAGGCCCACGTGCTTGCGCACCGCGAGCAGCTCGGCGACCACCGACCGGTCACCGGCGACGAACCCGGCGCGGTAGCCGGCCAGGTTCGACCGCTTCGACAGCGAGTGGACGGCGAGCAGCCCACGCAGGCTGCCCCCCGCCACGTCGGGGTGCAGCACCGAGACCGGCTCGGCGTCCCAGCCCAGCTCGATGTAGCACTCGTCGGACACCACCAGCGCCCCGCGCTCCCGGGCCCAGGCGACCACCTTGCGCAGGTGCTCGGCGGGCAGCACCCGTCCGGTGGGGTTGGCCGGGGAGTTGACCCACACCAGGTCCACCCGGCGCGGGCCGAGGGCGACCAGCGAGTCGGCCACGACCACCTCCGCCCCGGCCAGCAGGGCGCCGACGGCGTACGTCGGGTAGGCGAGCTCGGGCACCACCACGACGCTGCCCGCGCCCAGCCCGAGCAGCGTGGGCAGCCAGGCCACCAGCTCCTTGGAGCCGATCGTCGGCAGCACCGCCGCCGGGTCGATCTCGCGAACGCCGAGCCGCCGGGCAAGCCAGCGGACGACGGCGGCCCGCAGCTGCGGGGTGCCCTGCGTGGTCGGGTAGCCAGCGGCGTCCGCGGCAGCACGTAGCGCGGCCTGGACCGTCTCCGGCGTCGGGTCGACCGGCGTGCCCACCGAGAGGTCGACGATGCCGCCGGGGTGGGCGCGCGCGCGCTCGGCCGCGGCTGCCAGGGAGTCCCAGGGGAACTCCGGCAGCCGGGCCGAGACCGGCTGGGTCAGTGCTCACCGCCCTGCGGCGGGAGCGCAGACACCACCGGGTGGTCCTTCTCGATCTTGCCGAGCTTGGAGGCGCCGCCGGGCGAGCCGAGGTCGTCGAAGAACTCGACGTTGGCCTTGTAGAAGTCCTTCCACTGCTCCGGCAGGTCGTCCTCGTAGAAGATCGCCTCGACCGGGCAGACCGGCTCGCAGGCCCCGCAGTCGACGCACTCGTCGGGGTGGATGTACAACATCCGCTCGCCCTCGTAGATGCAGTCGACCGGGCACTCCTCGACACAGGCCTTGTCGAGCACGTCGACGCACGGCAAGGCGATCACATAGGTCACGCCGGCTCCTCCTCGTCCCGTCCACCCGAGCGTACGCCGGGGGGCACCCGCAGGCGCCTAGTATCGCGCCCTGGTCAGCGGCTTCGCCGGGAGGGGGTGACATCCGTGGGCACGTCGGACGCCGAGGTGCTCGCTCTCGACCGGATCGCTGCCCTGGGCTGGTCGGCCACCGAGTCCGTGCGGCTCGGCGGCTGGCTGCTGCGGGCGTCCCGGGGGTTCACCGGCCGGGCCAACTCGGTGCTGCCGCTCGGCGGTCCCGGGCAGCCGGTGGACGACGCCATCGCGTACTGCGCGCGCTGGTACGCGGACCGTGGGCTGCCGCTGAAGTTCCAGGTGCCGCTGCTCTCCGACGACGCCCCGGACACCCGCCTCGGCGAGCACGGGCTGGCCGTCGTGGACGTCGTCCGGGTCCTGGTCTGCGACGTCGCGGACCTGGTCGCCGACCGCGGCGGACCCGAGGTGCGGGTCCGGCCGGAGCCCACGGCGCAGTGGCTGGCCGGCTACCACGACCGGGGCGGCGACCTGCCTCCGCACGCCGTCGAGGTCGCGCCGTCGGCCCGGGGGGCCGACTCGGCCTACCTGCAGGTCGCGGTCGAGAACACCGCCGGGGCCGGGCGCTACGCCGCCCTGGGCTTCGCCGAGCACCACCGCTACCAGTACCGGGTCGCCGTCCAGCCCTAGCCCGCGGTGCCGCGCCGGAACGCCCGGGCGGGGCCCGCCGTTGCGGGTGGCAGGGCCGCACGACAAGGTGGGCACCGCAACCGACGACACCGTAGGACGAGTCAGGAGCACAGCCATGCAGCTGGGAATGGTCGGCCTGGGCCGGATGGGCGCCAACATGACGCGGCGGCTCATGGCCGCGGGCCACGAGGTCGTCGCGTACGACGTCTCGCCGGACGCCGTGGCCACGCTGGCCGCCGAGGGCGCCGACGGAGCCGAGTCGCTGGAGGACCTGGTGGCCCGGCTGCACCCGCCGCGCGCGGTGTGGCTCATGGTCCCAGCCGCGTACACCGAGCAGACGGTCCGCCAGGTGGCCGCGCTGCTGGACCGGGGGGACACCGTCGTGGACGGCGGCAACTCCTTCTACCGGGACGCCATCGGGCTGGCCGCCGAGCTCGGCGAGAGCGGCGTGCACCTGGTGGACGTCGGTACCAGCGGCGGGGTGTTCGGGCTCGAGCGCGGGTACTGCCTCATGGTCGGCGGCGACACCGCCGCCGTCGCGCAGCTGGATCCGGTGCTGCGCGACCTGGCCCCCGGCCTGGACGCCGCGCCGCGCACCCCCGGCCGCCAGGGCGAGCCGTCGACGGCCGAGCTGGGCTACCTGCACTGCGGCCCGGCCGGGGCCGGGCACTTCGTCAAGATGGTGCACAACGGCATCGAGTACGGGCTGATGGCCGCCTACGCCGAGGGGCTGGCGATCCTGCAGGCCGCCGACGCGGGCACCCGGCAGCGCACCGCGGACGCCGAGACCGCGCCGCTGCGCGACCCCGAGGCGTACCGCTACCGCATCGACGTGGGCGAGGTGGCCGAGCTGTGGCGCCGCGGCAGCGTGGTGGGGTCGTGGCTGCTCGACCTCACGGCCAAGGCGCTCACCGCCGACCCGCAGCTGGCCGCGTTCTCCGGCCGGGTGTCCGACTCCGGTGAGGGCCGGTGGACCGTGGAGTCCGCCATCGACCTCGGGGTGCCCGCCCACGTCATCACGGCGGCGCTGTACGAGCGGTTCGCCTCCCGGGGCAACGCGGACTACGCCGGCCAGGTGCTGTCGGCGCTGCGCCGCGAGTTCGGCGGGCACGAGGAGAAGCCGGCCGACCAGGGGAAGGGCTGACGGCGGTGCGCGTGGACCAGACCCCCGAGTGGGGCGCACTGGCCGAGCACCAGCAGGCGGTCGCCGGGACGACGCTGCGCGAGCTGTTCGCCACCGACCCCACACGCGGACCCGCGATGACCGTCACGGCCGGCGACCTGACGTTGGACTACTCCAAGAACCGGCTCACCGCCGAGACCGTGCGGCTGCTCGTGGCACTGGCCGAGCGGGTCGACCTGCGGGGGCAGACCGAGGCGATGTTCCGCGGGGACCGGATCAACACCACGGAGAACCGCTCGGTGCTGCACGTGGCGCTGCGGATGCCCAGGACGGCGCACCTGGAGGTCGACGGGCGGGACGTCGTCGCCGACGTCCACTCGGTGCTGGACCGGATGGGCGACTTCACCGACCGGGTCCGATCCGGTGCCTGGACCGGGCACACCGGGCACCGGATCGGCGCGGTCGTCAACATCGGCATCGGCGGGTCGGACCTCGGCCCGGCCATGGCCCACCAGGCCCTGCGCGCCTACGCCGACCCCGCCCTGACGGTGCGGTTCGTCTCCAACGTGGACCCGTCCGACATCGCCGAGGCACTGATCGGCCTCGACCCCGCCGAGACGCTGTTCGTGGTCTGCTCCAAGACGTTCACCACCCAGGAGACCCTGGCGAACGCGCGGGTGGCCCGACGCTGGCTGGTCGACGGCCTGGGCGGCGACGAGGCCGCGGTGGCGCGGCACTTCGTCGCGGTCTCCACCAACGCGGAGAAGGTCGCCGCGTTCGGCATCGACCCGGAGAACATGTTCGGGTTCTGGGACTGGGTCGGCGGCCGGTACTCCTACGACTCGGCCATCGGCCTCACCCTGATGACCGCGATCGGCCGGGACGCGTTCGGCCAGATGCTCGACGGCTTCCGGACCATCGACGAGCACTTCCGCACGGCGCCCTACGAGCAGAACCTGCCGGCGCTGCTGGGGCTCATCTCGGTCTGGTACGTCAACTTCTTCGGCACCTCCACCCAGGCGGTGCTGCCCTACAGCCAGTACCTGTCCCGCTTCCCGGCGTACCTGCAGCAGCTGTGCATGGAGAGCAACGGCAAGTCGGTCACCAAGGACGGCGAGCCGGTGCAGTGGTCGACCGGGGAGGTGGTCTGGGGCGAGCCCGGCACCAACGGGCAGCACGCGTTCCACCAGCTGCTGCACCAGGGCACCCGGCTGGTGCCCTGCGACTTCATCGGCTTCGCCCGGTCCAACCGGCCGGTCGACGACCTGCACCAGCTGTTCCTCTCGAACCTGCTCGCCCAGCCGGCGGCGCTGGCCTTCGGACGCACGGCCGAGGAGGTCGCGGCCACCGGCACCGCCCCCGAGCTGGTGCCGCACCGGGTGATGCCGGGCAACCGGCCGTCCAACCTGCTGCTGGCCCCGCAGCTGACGCCGTCCGTGCTGGGGCAGCTGGTGGCCACCTACGAGCACCGGGTGTTCACCCAGGGCGTCGTCTGGGGCATCGACTCCTTCGACCAGTGGGGGGTCGAGCTGGGCAAGGTGATGGCCACCGAGCTGCTGCCGCCGCTGACCGCGGCCGCCGAGCCGGACCTCTCCGGCGTCGACTCCTCCACCGCGGCGCTCATCCGGCAGCTGCGCCGGCTGGCCTGAGCCCCGACGAAGGCCTCAGCGCGAGGCGCTGGGCGAGGCCGTGGCAGCGGACGTCGAGCCGGACGCCGACGCGGACGGGGTGGGGGACGGGGCGGCCTTCGGCGCGGCCCGGCAGTAGACCTGGGCGGCCGGGTCGTAGGAGGTCCGCAGCGGCTCCCGCTTGACCACCACGCCGTCTCGGAGGAACACCCGGGTCACCACGATGTCGAAGCCGGCGACGCCGGCCTGCGGAACGCACGTGGGGCTGGGGTCGTAGACGGTCTTGGGCGGTGTCACGTTGGTGCGCGGGCCGGACTCGGCCCGGATCGTGTAGCTCTTCGTGGACCAGATCGTCGTGGTCACGAAGTCGTTGCCGGACTGCGCCGTGACGAGCACGCCGTACGGCGAGTCGTTGCGGAACTTGAGGTCGAGCGAGCCCCACGAGACGGTGGCCTCGAGCCCGGCCTGGTAGCGGGAGATCCAGAAGCTGTGCGCCCGCTGCTCCACCCGCTCCAGTCCGGAGTAGAAGACCGTGTGCCACAGCGCGGTGGTGGCCGTCGACACCCCGCCGCCGTAGTCCTCGAAGAACCGGCCGTTGAGGATGATCGTTCCGACGGTGTAGCCGTTGGCCGCGGTGCGCTCCTTGAGCGTCTCGTTCTGGCTGTAGGTCTGCCCTGGGAGCAGCAGGGTGCCGTTGATGCGCTGGGCGGCCTGGCCGATGTTCTGCTTGCGGTAGGGCGCGTACGGGAACCGCTGGGTGAACGTCGAGACCATCTCGGTGACGCCGAGCGCCTGGGCCTGCTCCGTGGTCAGCGTGGGCTGGACGGCGACCAGCGACACGGTGGCCGTCCGGTCCGCGGTCCTGGGCAGTACCGCGAGCATCGCGGCGGACAGCGCCGCGGGGTCCAGGCCCTGGCCCGCGACCGACGGGACGACGACCGGCTTGCCGTTGATGATCGTGTAGGTGGCGTCCTTGGCCGCGACCACCCGCAGCCGGCCGGCCAGCTCCTTCTGCAGGCCGGCACCGTCGAGCTGCGGGACCAGCCGGCTCCCGCTGGCCCGGAAGCTCAGGAACCGGGCGATCTGGGCGGGCGACACGTCCACCTGCGTCGTCCCCACCAGCAGCCGGACCGGCCCGGACAGGGCCGGCTGGGCCACGGTGGTGAGCGCCCGCTGCACCTCGGCGGCAGCCACGGCCGGCTGCTTCTCCATCACGGGGAGCGCGACGGGCGCGGCGTCGGTGAGGTAGGCGGCCCGGACCGCGGCGGCCGCCTGCTCGCGGTCCAGGGTCCGACCCGCGACCGGCTGGACGGCGGTCGCGGTCGTGCCCTTGACGGCCACCCCGCCCTCCTGCGGCTGCCGGTCGACCTGCTTCGCGAGGCCGGCCACCGCGGCGGCGAGCTTCGGGTCGTCGACCGCGACCCTCGGGGCCACCTCGGCACCGGTCAGGAACCGGGCCAGCAGCGTGACCGGGTTCCACGACCCGGACGCCGCCGCGGCCACCGTCGCCTCGGCGTCCAGGGATAGCCCCGCCGCGGCCGGGTCGACCTGGGCCGTGCTCCCGGCGACCGTCACCGGGATCGGCCGGGCCGCCCGCTCGCCCAGGGCCGAGGTCAGCGCGGCCGTCGCCTCGTCGTGGGACAGCCCGCCGAGGGCGACACCCAGGACCTGGGTGTTGTGCGGGACGCCGCCCCCGTCGGCGACCAGCAGCGCGCCGTACAGGAGCGCGGCACCGGCCAGCGCCCCACCCAGGACCACCGGGGCGCGGCGCGGTAGCCCGCGGCGCGGGCGGGTCAGCGGGTCGGTCACGGTCGGCGGGCTCCAGGTCCGTAGATCGTGGGAGGCGACCGGGTCAGGGGCACCGGTGCCCCTCCATGGTAGAGGACCCGTGCGGCGGCCTACTCCAGCGACGGGCGCAGCGTGGCGTAACGGCCCCGGTGGTGCAGCAGGGGGGCGGGCCCACCGTCGGCGTCCGGCACCTCGACCGACAGCACCTCACCGACGACGAGGGTGTGGTCCCCGCCGTCGTAGGTGGCCCAGGTCGCGCACTCGATGACGGCCAGCGAGCCCTCGACGACTGCGGCACCGGTGACCGCCGAGCGCCGGTGCGGCACCCGGTCCAGCTGGTCGACCAGCTGGCGGCCCTTCGTGGCCAGCCAGACGGCGGTCTCCTCGGCCTGCACCGGGAGGATCGAGACGGTCCACAGCCCGGACTCGAGGATTGCGTCGTGGAAGCGGGTGAGCCTCTCGACCGACACCAGGGTGAGCAACGGCTCGAGCGAGACCGACGTGAAGGAGTTGGCGGTCATCGCGTGGTCGAACTCGTCCGCGACCGTCGTGACCACGGTGACCCCTGTGGCGAACCGGCCCATGGCCACGCGGAACTGCGCGGTGGTGGGCCGCAGCTCTGGTGCCGGGTGGGACCTCACCCGGCGACCCTACGTCGACTCAGGCGTGGACACCGCCGGACAGCCGGGCGTTGTCGATCACCAGCGCCGCCGGGGACTCCACCAGCCGCAGCGTGTTGAGCGAGGTCTCGCCGAACGCGTTCTTCGTGGCGCTGGCCAGGCCGAGGATCGCGACGGTGCGGCCGCGGGCCCGCAGCGGCATCGACAAGAAGGTGGCCAGGCCGCCCTCGTCGTCCGCCCCGAGCAGCTGCTGCGGGTCGGCGATCCGCGGGACGAGGTCGCCGACCTCGACCGCGCGCCCGGTGGTCTGGCTGGCCGCCTCGGCCAGCCCCGAGCAGAAGTCGGTGTACAGCTGGCGGGAGGTCTCGCGGGCCACCGTGGTGTACGTCGAGTTGTCGTCGAGCATCAGCAGCGCGGCGAGGTCGTAGCCGACCACCCGCCCGGCCACGGTGAGCACCGCCGACACGGTCTCCTCGAAGCCGGAGATCTCGGCGGCGATCGACGTCACCTCGGCGGTGACCTGGGCCTCGAACAGCTTGCGGTCGAGCAGGTCGCTGACCCGGGCGAACACGTCCTCGGCGTCGATCTCGACCGGGTCGGGCACCAGCCGGGCCCGCCCGCCACGCCGCGCGTCGGCGTCGCGGATCACGTCCCGGACGGCGGCCACCAGCTGCGGCGCCTCGAACCCCTTGTTGAGGAACTTCTCGGCGCCGGCCAGCTGACCCCAGTAGCGGTCGGTGGCGGCGTCGAGCGCCGTGAGCAGGATGACCGGGATCTCAGCGGTCTGCCAGTCGTCCTTGAGCAGCCGCGCGGCCACGTAGCCGGACAGCCGGGGCATCTGCACGTCCAGGATCACGGCGTCCGGCTGGGTGCGGAACACCGCCTGCACACCCTCGACGCCGTCCTCGGCCGAGATGACCTGGAAGCCCTCTCGCTCCAGTACGTAACCGACGATCTTGCGCAGGGTCGCACTGTCGTCCGCCACGACGACGGTCGGCTGTCCGCTGGTCACTGAGTTCCTCCCGGGTCGAGTCCGTCAACGCCCGATCAGGCGCCGGACCGTACTGACGAGTTCGGCCTGGTCGAACTCGCTCTTGAGCAGATACGCGCTGGCTCCGGCGTCCAGACCGGCCCGCTTGTCGGCCTCGTCGCCGCGCGAGGTCATGATCACGACGGGGACGTCCTGCCAGCCGTGGGTGCGCCGGATGGTGCGGGTCAGGGTGAAGCCGTCCATCCCCGGCATCTCCACGTCGGAGAGCACCAGGTCGACCGGGTCGCCGTCCAGCCGGGTGGCGCCGTCCCGCCCGTCCACGGCCGTGAGCACGTCGTAGCCGGCCCCCTCGAGGATGACCCGCTGCAGCTCGCGCACCCCGACCGAGTCCTCCACCACGAGCACGCGCGGCCGCCCGGCGGTCGCGGCGGGGCGAGCCGGGACCGGGCGCGCAGGCATCGCCACCGCGGCCGGCCGGCCGTTCGCGACCTGCTCGAGCGCGAGCTCGCGGATGTCCAGCAGGAGCAGCACCCGCCCGTCACTGTCGATGGTGGCCCCGCCGAGCGCGGGTCGCCGGCCGAGGAAACCGCCGAGGTCCTTGACCACCAGCTCGCGCTCGCCCTCGAACACGTCGACGGCCCAGGCGAACTGCTCCTCCGGACCGCCGTAGCGGACCACGACGGCCACGTCGGGCTGGCGCGGGCCGGGCACGTTGAGCACCTCGCCCAGGTCGGCCAGCGGCACCGGGGTGCCCCGCCGGACGATGACCGAGACGCCGGCCACCTGCTGGCTGGGGGTGTCCCGGAGGTTGACCGTCTCGATGACGTTGGTGACCGGGAGCGCGTACCGCTCGTCGCCGATGCGAGTCACCAGGCAGCGCAGCACGCCCAGGGTGACCGGCAGCTTGAGCATGAACGTGGTGCCGAGCCCCGGCTGGGAGACCACCTCGACCACGCCGCCCAGCGCCTCCACCGCGGTGCGGACCACGTCCAGCCCGACGCCGCGGCCCGAGTACTCGGTGGCCTCGGCCACCGTGCTGAAGCCGTGGGTGAACAGCACGCTGAGCAGCGGCTGGCCGGTGACCGAGGAGCCCTCGGGCAGCAGCCCGCGCTCGACGGCCAGCGCTCGCAGCTGCCGCTCGTCGATGCCGGGACCGTCGTCGGACACCTCCACGACCACGGTCGCCCCTGCCGCCCGGGCGGCCACCCGGACGGTGGCCGCGGCCGGCTTCCCGGCGGCCACGCGGGTCTGCGGCTCCTCGCAGCCGTGGTCGACCGCATTGGTGAGCAGGTGGGTGAGCGCGTCCGCGACGCCGTCGAGGACCCGGGCGTCGAGCTCGACGTCCGCGCCCTCGACCACGAGGGTGACCTCCTTGCCGCCACGGCGGGCCACCTCGCGGACCAGCTGGGGGAACTTCTCGGTGACCCGGCGGACCGGGACCATGGCCAGCGCCATCGCCGCCTCGCGGACGACGACCAGTCGGTCGCCGGGAATCCTTGGGGCGAGCCGCTCGCTGACCGCTAGCGAGGTCTCGAAGGTCCGCAGGTCGCGATTGTTGATGCCGATCAGCGGGGATTTGAGAGCAAGCGCCCGGTCGAGTTCGGCCGCGTTATGGACCTCGACCAGGACATCCATCGCCAGGCCCAGTGCGGCGGACTCGATGGCGCTTGCGTCGTCGTCGCTGACCGCCG
>JBBSAJ010000036.1:0-23598 GCA_038252405.1 Actinomycetes bacterium
ACGTGGGGCCCTGGGGGGGGGTGCGCGGCGCCCGGGGCGGGGGCCCCCTACCCCCCACCCGGTACGCCGACCGTGACAGCGCCCGCGGCTACTCGGCGATCGGGTCCAGGCCGAGGCACTCGCGGACGGCGTTCTCCAGCAGCTCGCAGCGCGCGTGGTCGCCCATGAGCGCCGTGACGAAGCCGAACGCGTAGCTGCCGTCGGCGCTGGCGCCGCCGAAGCTGCCGCCGAGACCGCCCATCCCGAACCCGGTGTCGTCGACGCCGAAGCCAAGCCCCCACGCGTTCAGCGAGCCGAACACCGCGTCGACGCCGGCGCACTGAGCGGTGGTCGCCTCGGCCAGCAGGCCCGGGCTGAGCAGGGCGCCGTCGAGCAGCGCGACGTAGAGGCCGGCCACGGCGCGGGCGGTGCCGTGGCCGTTGACCGCGGGCACCTCGGCGGCCCGCCAGGCCGACCCGTTGACCACCGCCGGGTCCTGCGCGCCGGGCGGGTTGCCGATGGCCCTGGGGTACAGCGCGGCCCGTCCGGTCTGGCTGGCCTGCCGGAACCGCTCGTCCAGCCCGACCAGGTCGACGGTCCTGGCCCGCTCGGCCGCCGTCAGCCCCACGTGGAAGTCCAGCCCGCGCGGGCCGCAGACCTCCTCGCGCAGGAACGCCCCGGGACGCCGCCCGTCCACCCGTCGGACGACCTCGCCGAGCAGGTGGCCGTAGAACAGCGCCGACTCGCCGTGCCGGGTGCCCGGCGGCCAGGACGGCTCCTGCTCGGCGAGCAGGCCGCACAGCCGGTCCCAGTCGTAGAACACCTCGGTCGGCGCCGACTGGTCCAGCGTCACCAGTCCGGCCTGGTGGGAGAGCACCTGGCGGACCGTGACCGGGGCCCGAAGCTGTGGCCAGTACCGCTGCATCGGCGCGTCCAGCTCGACCAGGCCGCGGTCCACGAGCAGCAGCAGGGCCACCGCCGCGAACGGCTTGGACACCGAGTAGGGCATGACCAGGCTGTCCGGTCCGAACGGACGTCGGCGCGCGGAGGTGACGTCGTGCGCCTCTGCGTCGCCCCACAGGTCGACCACCCAGACGCCGTCCGACCAGGCGGCCACGCCCGCGCCGGGACCGCCCTGCGCCGCGAGCACCTCGGCGAACGCCTCCCGCACCGACTCGAAGCCCGGCTCGACCCGACCGCCCACCCGCATGGGTGGACAGTCTGGCGGCCGGATACCGCGGCTGTCAGCCGCCGAGGCCGGCGAACGCCTTGTCGAGCACGCCGAGGGCCTCCTCGAGCAGGTGCTCGGGCATGACCAGCGGCGGCAGGAACCGCAGCACGTTGCCGTACGTGCCCGCAGTCAGCACGAGCACGCCCTCGGCGTGGCAGGCCTTGGCGACCGCGGCGGTCGCGGCCGGGTCCGCGTCCTTGGTGCCGGGCTTGACCAGCTCGACGGCCACCATGGCGCCGCGGCCGCGGACGTCGCCGATCACCGGGTACCGGGACTGCATGTCGGTCAGCGCCGGCAGCATGATCTCGCCGATCCGACGGGCCTTGCCGGACAGGTCCTGCTCCTCGATGGTGCGCATCGCTCCGAGCGCGGCCGCGCAGGCCACCGGGTTGCCGCCGTAGGTGCCGCCCAGGCCGCCCGAGTGCACGGAGTCCATGATCTCGGCGCGGCCGGTGACCGCGGCCAGCGGCAGCCCGCCGGCGATGCCCTTGGCGGTGGTGATGATGTCGGGCACGACGCCCTCGTGCTCACACGCGAACAGGTCGCCGGTGCGGGCGAAGCCGGTCTGCACCTCGTCGGCGATGAACACGATGCCGTTGGCCTTGGCGAACTCGGCGAGCCCGGGCAGGAAGCCCTCGGCGGGCACCACGAAGCCGCCCTCACCGGCGATCGGCTCGATCAGGATCGCGGCGACCTGGTCGGCCCCGATCTCCTTCTCGATCTTGGAGATGACCAGCTCGAGCGCCTCGGGGCCGGCGTTCTCCGGGCCGGTGGGCCAGCGGAACGGGTAGGCCAGCGGCATCCGGTAGATCTCGCCGGCGAACGGCCCGAAGCCCTTCTTGTAGGGCATCGACTTGGCGGTGAGCGCCATGGTCAGGTTGGTGCGGCCGTGGTAACCGTGCTCGAACACGACCACCGCCTGCCGACCGGTGTGGTACCGGGCGATCTTGACGGCGTTCTCGACGGCCTCGGCGCCGCTGTTGAACAGCGCGGACTTCTTCGCGTGGTCGCCGGGGGTCAGCCGGTTCAGCTGCTCGCAGACCTCCACGTAGCCGGCGTACGGCGTGACCATGAAGCAGGTGTGGGTGAACTTCGCGACCTGCTCCTGGACGCCGGCCACGACGTGCTCGGCGCTGTTGCCGACGCTGACCACGGCGATGCCGGCACCGAGGTCGATGAGCGAGTTGCCGTCGACGTCCACCAGGACGCCGCCACCCGCCGCCTCGATGAACACCGGCAGGGTGCCGCCCACGCCGCCGGAGACGGCGCTGTCGCGGCGGGCCTGCAGGGCACGGGAGCGCGGGCCGGGGATCTCGGTCACCAGCCGCCGCTCCTGGGGGAGGCTGGGTCCGCCGGTGCTGGTCTCGGTGGTCATGTCGGCTCGCTTCCTCGACGCGCTGGAGTGCTCCCCAGCCTAGGGAGCCGGGTCGCCGGATGCGCCCTGTCAGCACGTCCAACCGGCGGGCTACCGTTGGACATCGCGTCCAACGGTCGCGTCCACCGAGCGAAGGGCCCAACGATGCCGTCCCTGTCCCCGCCGGCCCCGCCCTCGCTGCGCGCCGTGGCGGACCTGCCCGGGCTGGGGCTGCGCCGGCTGGCCGGTCCGGACGGCCGGGACCGCCCGGTCACCTGGGTGGCGGTCTCCGAGCTGGAGGACCCGCGCCCGTTCCTCGAGGGCGGCGAGCTGTTGCTCACGACCGGCATGCGACTGTCCGACGCGGACGGGCCGGGGCTGCGCGAGTACGTCGGCCGGCTGGTCGAGGCCGCGGTCGCCGGGCTGGGCGTGGGCATCGGGCTGACCCACGACGTCGTCCCGCCGGCACTGGTGCGGGCGGCCGCCGACGCCGGGCTGCCGCTGCTCGAGGTGCCCGACCGGACGCCGTTCATCGCGGTGGCCAAGGCAGTCTCCGCGCTGCTGGCCGCGGCCGAGTACGAGGCCACCGTGCGGGCGTTCCAGACCCAGCGGGAGCTCACCCGGGTCGCGCTGGGGGAGGGCGCGGCCGGGGTGGTGGCCCGGCTCGCGCGGTACCTGGACGGCTGGGTGGTCCTGCTCGACGAGAACGGCGCGGTGCTGCACGCGGCCCCCGAGCCGGCCGCTGGCCGGGCGCCAGGGCTTGCCGCGGAGGTCGCCGAGCTGGGCCGGCGCGGCCTGCTGGCGTCGTCCGCGCTGGCCGGAGCCGGGGAGCACGTGAGCGTGCAGCCGCTGGGGGCCCGCGGCCGGGTCCGCGGGTTCCTGGCGATGGGCACGGCCGTCCCGCTGGACCGCACCGCGCAGGCCGTGGCCGGCGTCGCCGTCTCGCTGCTGTCGCTCGCGCTGGAGCGCGCGGACCTGCCCGAGGTTGCGGGGGGGCTGCGGGCCGCGGCGCTGCGGCTGCTGCTGGCCGGCGCCCGGCCCAGCGACCTGCCGATGGAGGCGCTGGGCTGGTCGGCGCTGACCGGCGGGACGCTGCGGGTGGTCGTGGCGACCGGGCCGGCCGACGAGCCGCGCTCGCTGCTGGAGCGGCTCGGCCGCGGGGCGGCCGCCGACGTGCTGGACGGCGAGCTGGTCGTCGTCGTGGCCGACGAGGACACCATGCTCAGCGAGCTCGAGGCAGCGCTGGCGACGACGCCCGCGGGGGGCAGCGCGCCGGTGTCCCTGCCGCAGCTGGCGACCGGGCTCACCCAGGCTCGGCAGGCCCTTGCGGCGGCCCGGACCCCGGGCCTGCACTGGTACGGGCAGATCGCCGAGGAGGGGATGCTGGCCGCGCTCGACCCGGCGGTGGCCCGGGGCGTCGCGGACGCGCTGCTGGCGCCGCTGCAGGGACGCAAGGGTGACCTGGTCGGCTCGGTGCGGGCCTGGCTGGCGCACAACGGGCAGTGGGACGTCGCGGCGGCCGAGCTGGACGTCCACCGGCACACGCTGCGGCACCGGCTGCGCCGGGTCGAGCAGCTGCTGGGCCGGTCCCTCGACGACCCGGACCTGCGCGCCGAGCTGTGGCTGGCCCTGAAGGTGTACCCGGGCTCCTGAGCTGTCCACCGCGGACAACCGGTGGGACGCGGCGCCGTCCTACCGTCGTCCGCATGAGCTCGCCCACTCTCGCGCCCGTTGCAGACTCCACGGCTGCCCCCACGACCCCTGCGCCTGCAATGGCGCCCCCTGCGGCGTTCTGGGTGGCCGGGCGGCCGGCCACCGGCGAGGACACCCTCGAGGTGACCCACCCCTACGACGGCAGCCTCGTGGGCACCGTCTCGCTGCCCACGGCCGACCAGGTCGAACAGGCCGTGGCCGCCGCCCACGCCGTCCGGGGCGAGGCCGCCCGGCTGTCCGCCGCGGCCAGGGCCACCGCCCTCCAGCACGTCTCGCGCCGGCTCACGGAGCGGTCTGAGGAGATCGCCCGGCTGATCACCGCCGAGAACGGCAAGCCGCTGCGCTGGGCCCGCACCGAGGTGGCTCGCGCGGCGTCCACCTTCCGGTGGGCGGCCGAGGAGGCCCGCCGGTTCTCCGGCGAGATGCAGCGGCTGGACACCGAGGTGGGCGCCGAGGGCCGGCTCGGCCTGGTCCGGCGGTTCCCCAGGGGCCCGGTGCTGGGCATCGCGCCGTTCAACTTCCCGCTCAACCTGGTGGCGCACAAGGTCGCACCGGCCATCGCCGTGGGCGCCCCGATCATCGTCAAGCCCGCGCCGGCCACCCCGCTGTCCGCGCTGCTGCTCGGCGAGATCCTGGCCGAGACCGACCTCCCAGTCGGCCTGTGGTCGGTGCTCCCGGTGCCGAACGACGCCATGGCCGCGCTGGTGGCCGACCCGCGGCTGCCGGTCATCTCGTTCACCGGCTCGGAGCCGGTGGGGTACGCCATCCAGGCCGCCGTCCCGCACAAGCACGTGACGCTGGAGCTGGGCGGCAACGCGGCTGCGGTCGTGTGCGCCGACTACGCCTCGGACGACGACCTCGACTGGGCGGCCAGCCGGATCGCCATGTTCGCGAACTACCAGGCCGGCCAGTCCTGCATCTCGGTGCAGCGGGTGCTCGTGGACCGCGCCGTCCACGACCGGATGCTCGACGCGATCGTGGCGAAGGTCGACTCGCTCGCCGTGGGCGACCCCTCAGACCCGGACACCGAGGTCGGCCCGCTCGTCTCCGAGGACGCCGCCCGCCGGGTGGAGGCCTGGGTCGACGAGGCGGTGGCCGCGGGCGCGAAGGTGCTCACCGGCGGCATCAGGGACGGCGCGAGCTTCGCCCCCACCGTCCTGGTCGACGTCCCCGACCATGCCCGCTGCTCCACCGAGGAGGTGTTCGGGCCGGTCATGGTGGTGCGCGCCGTCGACGGGTTCGACGAGGCGGTCGCCCTCGTCAACGACAGCCGGTTCGGCCTGCAGGCCGGCGTGTTCACCCATGACCTGCAGACCGCGTTCCGGGCCCACCGCGACCTGGAGATGGGCGGCGTGGTCATCGGCGACGTGCCGTCGTTCCGGGCCGACCAGATGCCCTACGGCGGCGCCAAGGCGTCCGGTGTGGGCCGCGAGGGGCTTCGCTATGCCATGGAGGACTTCACCTACGAGCGGGTGCTCGTGCTCGCCGGCGTCGACCTGTAGCCCCCCGTCCGGGGCTCGCCCGCCGGCTCGACTCGGGCAAAGCGGTGGGACGTGAGCGACAATGGCTCGGTGACCTCCCGCCGCGACGTCGTGCTGCTCGGGTCCACGGGCTCGATCGGCACCCAGGCGGTGGACGTCGTCCGGCGCAACCCGGACCGGTTCACGGTGGTGGGCCTGGCCGCCAGTGGCGGCTCGCGCGCGAGCGTCGACCTGCTCGCCGAGCAGGCCCTCGAGCTCGACGTCGACGTTGTCGCCGTGGCCAGGCCGACCGTGGCGCGGGACCTGCAGAACGCCCTGTACGCGGCCGCCACGGCGCACGGCTGGGAGCAGGGCACGGCCCGGCTGCCGAAGGTGCTGGCCGGCCCGGACGCCACCGCTGAGGTCGCCGCCTGGCCGGCGGACGTCGTCCTCAACGGGCTGCCCGGAGCGGCCGGGCTGGCCGCCACGCTGGCCGCCCTGGACGCCGGTCGCACGCTGGCGCTGGCCAACAAGGAGTCGCTGATCATCGGCGGCCCGCTCGTCAAGCAGCGCGCGCGGCCCGGTCAGATCGTGCCGGTGGACTCCGAGCACTCGGCCCTGGCCCAGTGCCTGCGGTCCGGGCGGGCCGACGAGGTCCGCCGGCTGGTGCTGACCGCGTCCGGCGGGCCGTTCCGGGGCCGCAGCCGGGCCGAGCTGGCCGGCGTGACCCCCGAGCAGGCGCTGGCCCACCCCACCTGGTCGATGGGCCCGCTCGTCACGGTCAACAGCGCCACCCTGGTGAACAAGGGGCTGGAGCTGATCGAGGCGCACCTGCTGTTCGACGTCCCGCTGGACGCCATCGAGGTCGTCGTCCACCCGCAGTCGATCGTCCACTCGATGGTCGAGTTCACCGACGGGTCCACGCTCGCGCAGGCCAGCCCTCCGGACATGCGGCTGCCGATCGCGTTGGGCCTGGGCTGGCCGGACCGGGTCCCGGCGGCGGTGCCGTCGTGCGACTGGACGACGGCTGCACGCTGGGAGTTCTTCCCGCTGGACGAGGAGGCGTTCCCCGCCGTCGGGCTGGCCAGAGCCGCCGGCCGGGCCGGCGGCGTGGCGCCCGCCGTCTACAACGGAGCCGACGAGGTGGCGGTCGCGGCGTTCCTGGCCGGGGCGCTGCCGTTCACCGGGATCGTGGACACGGTGGCCCGGGTGCTGGAGGAGCACATCACCCATCCGGTGGCTGGAGGGAACGATCTGACGTTCGACGACGTCATGGAGGCGGACGCGTGGGCCCGTTCCCGCGCCCGCGAGATCACCCTGCTGACCGGGAGTGTCACCGCATGACCACCACCATCGGCGTCCTGGCGTTCGTCGTCGCCCTGCTCGTCTCGGTGATGATCCACGAGTGGGGCCACTACAAGACGGCGCGGCACTACGGCATGAAGGTGTCCGAGTTCTTCGTCGGGTTCGGACCCCGGTTGTGGTCGGTGCGGCGCGGCGAGACCGAGTACGGCGTCAAGGCCATCCCGGCCGGCGGCTACGTACGGATCATCGGCATGACCGACCTCGAGCCGGTCGCGCCCGAGGACGAGCCGCGCGCCTTCTACCGGGCACCGGCCCGGCAGCGGGCCGTGGTGCTGTCCGCCGGGTCGTTCATGCACCTGGTGATCGGTTTCGTGCTGCTGCTCGTCGTGTTCGGGATCCTCGGCCGGCCGCAGCTGTCCACCACCGTCGGGTCGGTGTCGACCTGCGTCCCGACCACCGCCGCGGCCAGCTGTACCGCGAGCGACCCGGCGTCCCCGGCCGCAGCCGCGGGGATCCAGCCGGGCGACGTCCTGGTCTCCTTCAACGGGACGCCGGTCACCTCGTGGGAGCAGGCGACGACGCTGATCCGCAGCGCGCCCGGCCGGACCGTGCCGATCGTCGTCGAGCGGGCCGGCACGAAGGTGCCCCTCACGGTCACGGTGGCCAGCGTGCAGCGCACGGCTGCCAGCGGCGGCACCACGACGGTTGGGCTGCTGGGAGTGTCCAGCCAGCTGGTGATGGAGCGCTCCAACCCGCTGGCCGCGGTCGGCCAGGCGTTCAGCGGGATGTGGCAGATCCTCAAGGGCACCGTGCAGGCGCTGTGGAGCCTGCCGCAGAAGGTCGTCGAGCTGTGGCAGACGCTGTTCTCCAACCAGCCCCGCGACCCGAACGGGCTGGTCGGCGTGGTCGGCGCCGCCGACATCAGCGGGCAGCTCGCCGGTGGTGGGGACGGCTACCCGGTCGTGGCGCGAGCCGGCGACATCCTGCTGCTCATCGCCGGGTTCAACCTGTTCGTCGGCGTCTTCAACATGCTGCCGCTGCTGCCGCTGGACGGTGGCCACCTGGCGGTCGTCGGGTACGAGTCGGTGCGTTCCTGGCTGGCCCGCCGGCGTGGCCGCCCCGACCCGGGCCGGGTCGACATGAACAAGCTGATGCCACTGGCGTACGCCGTGTTCGTGCTGTTCGTCGGGCTCACGGTGCTGCTGGTGACCGCCGACATCGTCAAGCCCGTCCAGCTCTGAGCTCGATTGCGAACTGGGGAAGCCATCAGATGAGTGTGAACCTCGGAATGCCGCAGGCTCCGGTGCGGCCGCTCGCACCCCGCCGGGTCTCCCGTCAGCTGCTGCTGAAGCACCCGACGCACCCGGTCGCGGTCGGCGGGGACGCGCCGGTGTCGGTGCAGTCGATGACCACGACGCTGACGGCGGACGTCAATGCCACCCTCCAGCAGATCGCCGAGCTGACGGCGGCCGGCTGCCAGGTGGTGCGGGTCGCGGTGCCCAGTCAGGACGACGCGGACGCGCTGCCGGCCATCGCCAGGAAGTCCGGCATCCCGGTGATCGCCGACATCCACTTCCAGCCCAAGTACGTGTTCGCCGCGATCGACGCCGGCTGCGCCGGGGTGCGGGTGAACCCGGGCAACATCAAGGCCTTCGACGACAAGGTGGGCGAGATCGCTCGAGCCGCCGCCGACGCCGGGACGCCGATCCGGATCGGCGTCAACGCTGGCTCGCTGGACCCGCGGCTGCTGGCCAAGTACGGCCGGGCCACCCCGGAGGCACTGGCCGAGTCCGCGCTGTGGGAGGCGTCGCTGTTCGAGGAGCACGGCTTCCGCGACCTCAAGATCTCGGTCAAGCACCACGATCCGGTCGTGATGATCCAGGCCTACCGGCTGCTCGCGGCGTCCTGCGACTACCCGCTGCACCTGGGCGTCACCGAGGCCGGCCCGACCTTCCAGGGCACCATCAAGTCCGCGGTGGCCTTCGGCGCGCTGCTGGCCGAGGGCATCGGCGACACCATCCGGGTCTCGCTTTCTGCGCCTCCCGTCGAGGAGGTCAAGGTCGGTCTGCAGATCCTGGAGTCGCTCGGGCTGAGGGAGCGCGGCCTGGAGATCGTGTCCTGCCCGTCCTGCGGGCGCGCGCAGGTCGACGTCTACACCCTCGCCGAGCAGGTGACCGCCGGCCTGGAGGGGCTCAAGGTCCCGCTGCGGGTCGCGGTCATGGGCTGTGTCGTCAACGGGCCGGGGGAGGCCCGCGAGGCCGACCTCGGGGTGGCCTCCGGCAACGGCAAGGGCCAGATCTTCGTCAAGGGCGAGGTCGTCAAGACGGTGCCCGAGGCGCAGATCGTGGAGACGCTCATCGAGGAGGCCATGCGGCTGGCCGAGCAGATGACCGACCAGGAGTCCGGGACGCCCTCCGTCGACGTCCACTGACGAGCGACCGGTCGACTGCCCGGTCTGCTGGGACCGCGAGCCCCGGACAGGGCACGATGGGGGCGATGCTGCGCACCGCCTCCTTGCGGGTGCTGGACGCCCGTGACCGCGACCAGGTCGACGCCCTGCTGGACGCCGACCCGGTGGCGAACGTCTTCGTGGCCTCGCGGGTGCAGGCCGCGGGCTTCGACGGCTGGCGGCTCGGCGGTGAGCTGTGGGGCTACGTCGTCGACGGTCGGCTCGAGTCGCTGTGCTACGCCGGGGCCAACCTGGTTCCGGTGCAGGCCGGGCCGGATGCGCTGCGGGCCTTCGCCGACCGGGCCCGCCGCCAGGGCCGCCGCTGCTCGTCCCTCGTCGGCCCGGCGGACGAGGTGCTCGCGCTGTGGGCCCAGCTGGCGTCGGCCTGGGGCCCGGCCAGGGAGGTGCGGGCCCGCCAGCCGCTGATGGCCGTGTCGTCGCTGCCGCCGTCCGATGTGGTGCCCGACGACGCGGTGCGCCGGGTGCGGCTGGACGAGCTGGGCGTGGTGCTGCCGGCCTGCGTGGCGATGTTCACCGAGGAGGTCGGCGTCTCACCCGAGCTGGGCGACGGCGGCGCGTCCTACCGGGCGCGGGTGGGGGAGCTGGTCGCCGCCGGGCGCTCGTTCGCGCGCATCGAGGACGGCCGGGTGGTGTTCAAGGCCGAGATCGGCGCGGTGAGCCGCGCGGCCTGCCAGGTGCAGGGCGTGTGGGTCGCCCCGGACCGGCGGGGCGAGGGGCTGGCGGTGGCCGGGATGGCGGCCGTCGTCCGGGCCTGCCTGGCCGAGATCGCGCCGGTGGTCTCGCTGTACGTCAACGACTACAACGCCCCCGCGCTGGCGGCGTACCGGCGGGTCGGCTTCCAGCAGCTCGGCACCTTCGCGACGGTCCTCTTCTGACCCACCCCCTTCCGCATGAAGGGCACCTTCTGTGCGTGTGGCCGCAGTTTTCCACCCTTCATCGGACGGCGGGTCGCGGGCTGCCGGCGTCCATGAAGGGTGGGTCTGTGCGGAAGTGCGCACAGAAGGTGCCCTTCATGCGGAACGGGGGACGGATATCCTCGCGAGGCGCACCTGACCGGTGCCGCTCGGTGCTGCGCCCCAGCTGAAGGAGTGTCCCCGTGGTCCTGCGGATGTCGACCCTGTTCCTGCGCACCCTGCGTGAGGATCCGGCCGACGCCGAGGTCCCGAGCCACCGGCTGCTCGTCCGGGCCGGCTACATCCGCCGGGCCGCGCCCGGCGGGTACACCTGGCTGCCGCTGGGCTGGATGGTCTACCGCAACATCGAGCGGATCGTCCGCGAGGAGATGGACGCCGCCGGCTTCCAGGAGGTCCACTTCCCCGCGCTGCTGCCGCGTGAGCCCTACGAGATCACCGGCCGCTGGACCGAGTACGGCGAGGACCTGTTCCGGCTGCAGGACCGCAAGGGCGCCGACTTCCTGCTCGGCCCGACCCACGAGGAGATGTTCACCCTCCTGGTCAAGGATCTGGTCTCCTCCTACAAGGACCTGCCGCTGTCGATCTACCAGATCCAGACCAAGTTCCGCGACGAGCCGCGGCCCCGAGCCGGCCTGCTGCGCGGGCGCGAGTTCAGCATGAAGGACTCCTACTCCTTCGACCTGGACGACGCCGGCCTGCAGAAGTCCTACGAGCGGCACCGTGAGGCCTACATCCGGGTGTTCGACCGGCTGGGGCTCGACTACGTCATCGTCTCGGCGATGTCCGGGGCCATGGGCGGCTCGGCCAGCGAGGAGTTCCTCACCCCCGCGGAGGTCGGCGAGGACACCTACGTCCGCTGCGAGAACGGCGACTACGCGGCCAACGTCGAGGCGGTCACCACCCCGACCCCCGAGCCGCGGGACGCCTCGGCGACCCGGCCGCCCCGCGTCGAGGACACCCCTGGCACCCCCACGATCGAGAGCCTCGTCGACCTGCTCAACAGCCGCACCGACCTGGTCCGTGACGACCGGCACTGGCGCGCGGCGGACACGCTGAAGAACGTGCTGATCAACCTGCGCCACCCGGACGGCACCGTCGAGCCGCTCGCCGTCGGCGTTCCGGGCGACCGCGAGGTCGACATGAAGCGGCTGTCCGCCCAGGTCGCCCCCGCCGTCCCCGAGCCGTTCACCGAGGAGGACTTCGCCAAGCGGCCCGAGCTGATCAAGGGCTACATCGGTCCCGGTGTCCTCGGCGATACTCGGGTGTCCGGCATCCGCTACCTCGTCGACCCGCGCGTCGGCGAGGGCACCGCCTGGGTGACCGGGGCCGACGAGCCGGGCCGTCACGTCCTCGACCTGGTGGTCGGGCGTGACTTCGTGCCGGACGGCGTCATCGAGGCGGCCGAGGTCCGCGACGGCGACCCGTGCCCACTGTGCGGCGGACTGCTGTCCACCGCTCGGGGCATCGAGATGGGCCACATCTTCCAGCTGGGCCGCAAGTACGCCGAGGCGCTCGACCTCAGGGTGCTGGACGAGAACGGCAAGCTGGTCACCGTCACCATGGGCTCCTACGGCATCGGGGTGAGCCGTGCGGTGGCGGCCATCGCCGAGGCGACCCACGACCAGCTCGGCCTGTGCTGGCCGCGCGAGGTCGCGCCCGCCGACGTGCACATCGTGGCCACCGGCAAGGACGCCGCCGTCTTCACCGAGGCCGAGCGGATCGCCACCGAGCTGGACGCCAAGGGGGTCCGCGTGCTGCTCGACGACCGTACCGGGGTGTCCCCGGGCGTGAAGTTCAACGACGCCGAGCTGATCGGCGTACCCACCGTGATGATCGTCGGCCGCGGGCTCGCGTCCGGCGTCGTCGAGCTGAAGGACCGCCGCACGGCCGAGCGACAGGAGGTGCCGGTCGCCGACGTCGTGGAGCGGATCGCGGTCCACATCGCGGCCGCACCGTGACCCAGCAGCCGGTCGAGGCGGTGTTGTTCGACTGGGGCGGCACCTTGACCCCGTGGCACACGATCGACCTGCGCGAGCAGTGGCGGGCCTACACGCAGGTCTACGACCCGGACCGGGCCGACGAGCTGGCCGGCCTGCTGCTGGCCGCCGAGGACGCCTGCTGGCTGGCCGGCCGCCAGCACCAGCGGTCGGCCACCCTCGACGAGGTGTTCGTCGCCATGGGCATCACGCCGTCCGGCGACCGGCACGACACGGCGCTGGCCGCCTACCTCGACGCATGGGAGCCGCACACCTGGACCGACCCGGAGGTGGTCCCGCTGTTCACCGCCCTTCGGGAGCGGGGGATCAAGGTAGGCATCCTGTCGAACACGCTGTGGCCGGGCTCGCACCACGAGGCGGTGCTGCGCCGCGACGGCGTGCTGCAGCTGGTGGACGGCGCGGTGTTCAGCAGCGAGCTGGCCTTCACCAAGCCGCACCCGGAGTCGTTCCTCGCTGCGCTGCGCGCGGTCGGGATGGCCGATCCCGGCCGCGCGGTCTTCGTGGGGGACCGCCCCTACGACGACATCCACGGTGCCCGGCAGGTCGGCATGCGCGCGGTGCTCGTGCCGCACAGCAGGATCCCCGAGCACCAGCGCGGCCACATCGAGGGCCGGCCGGACGGCGTGGTCAACCGGCTCGGCGAGGTGCTCGCCCTGGTGGACGGCTGGAACGCCGGGTCCGCGCCGGTCCCGTGATCGTTGGCGCGCGCTGTGGGGGATCGGCGCGCCGTCCACCGTGGGCGGATGCCCCACCCGGTGCGCCGATCGTCGGCAGGGCCGCCGGCCCGCGCCGGCGCTAGCCGCTGCTGGGCAGCCGGCCGGCGAGCCCGGGGAAGGCCTCGGCGGTGCCGATCCAGCCGGCTCCCCGGACGGCGGCGTCACGGAGCCAGCCGGCCGCGGTCGTCCGCAGCGGGCCGTCCGCGGCCGCGACCAGGTCCGCGTAGGGGCCCGCGGCGGCACCCTCGATCCGTCCGGCCAGCGCCTTGGCCTGCGCGGGCGTGGTCACCGGTCCGCCCACGTCGTAGGCCGGGTCCGCGGCCACCGGCTGGCCGCCGTGGCTGCTCACCAGCGAGACCAGCGCGGCCCGCCGGGCCCGGTGCGCGTCGTAGCCGGCCCGCGCGGCACGGAGGTCGGCGACCGAGGTCACCTGGGCCCCGACGATCCCGTAGCCGTAGACCGCGGCGTGCTCCCCGGCCAGGGTGGCCTGCAGCGCGTCCAGCAGGCTCATGCGGCCGCCCCGGTGGTGCGCAGCAGGGCGGCGAAGGCGGCGTCCGAGGCCGCGACCGACGCCAGCAACCGGGCCAGGTCCCCGCTCACCGTGCCGAGCCGGGCGGTGGCGGCCGTCGCGGCCGCGGTCTGGGCGGTGGCCAGGGCGGCGAGCGCGGCGGCCGGTGAGGCGGGCACCACGGGGCCGCTGGGCGGCGGCCCGGCCACCCCGCTCGACGCGGCCGATGACCCCGTCGACGGCGCGGCCGAGTCGCCGGGCAGACCTGCCAGCAGCTCCTGGGCGTGGGCCTCGTGAGCCCGCTGGGCCGGGGTCACCCGGGGCGTCAGCGCCGGGAACGCGGTCACGGTCGAGGCGGCCAGCGCGGCCAGCTGCGACTCGGCCGCGGCCACCGCCCGGCGGGCCACCTCGTCGGGGTCCGGAGTGGGTGAGGCGCTCGGTCCGGCGTCCGGCCCGGTCGAGCACCCGGCCAGCGGGACCGCCGCGGTGAGCGCGGCGAATCCGCCCAGCACGGCCCGCCGGGTCAGCGGGACGGGAGGTCGGTCGGCACGCACTGCCCCACGATCCCACGGGCTCGCCGTCGGTCCGGAGCCGCACCCGCTGCACCTATGCTTGGGGCCCAGCACAACGTGGGACAGACGCACGTCGACAACCGCAAAGGGGTGGGCCGTGGGCGCCGCAGCACCAGATCGCGTACGCGCCGTGGTCGCCCCCGTGGTGGCCGCCGCTGGGCTGGACCTCGAGGAGTGCGAGGTGACCCCGGCCGGCCGCCGGCGGGTGCTTCGCGTGGTCGTCGACAAGGACGGCGGCGTCTCGCTCGACGACATTGCCGTGGTCAGTCAGCAGCTGTCCGAACGGCTGGACGCGGAAGACCCCCTGGGCGGCCAGGCGTACACCCTCGAGGTGACCTCGCCGGGCGTGGACCGTCCGCTCACGCTGCCCCGGCACTGGCGTCGGGCGACCGGCCGACTGGTCCGCGCCGTGCTCACCGACGGGGGAGCCGTCACCGGCCGGGTGGTCGACGTGACCGAGGACGCCGTCTCGCTGGACGTCGACGGCCGGCCCCGCGAGGTGGTGCTGTCGACGGTGGTCAGGGCGAGCGTGGAGGTCGAGTTCCGCCGGCCCGACGAGCAGACCCACGAGGACGACCTGACCGAGGACGCCGACGAGCCGGGGAGAGAGGACGCCTGATGGACATCGACCTGACCGCCATGAAGTCCCTGGTCCGGGAGAAGGAGATCTCCTTCGACCTCCTGGTCACCGCGATCGAGTCCGCGCTGCTGGTGGCCTACCACCACACCGAGGGCGCGCAGCCGCACGCCCGGGTGCACCTGGACCGGGCCACCGGTCACGTCGCCGTGCTGGCCCAGGAGACCGACGAGCACGGCGCCCTGCTCGGCGAGTACGACGACACCCCCGAGGGGTTCGGCCGGATCGCCGCCACCACGGCCAAGCAGGTCATCCTGCAACGGCTGCGTGAGGCCGAGGACGAGGTGACGTTCGGCGAGTTCGCCGGCCGCGAGGGCGATCTGGTGTCCGGGGTGATCCAGCAGGGCAGCAACCCGCGGGACGTGCTCATCGACCTGGGCAAGATCGAGGGCGTGCTGCCGCCGGCCGAGCAGGTGCCCGGCGAGACGTACACCCACGGGGAGCGGCTGCGCTGCTATGTGATCGCCGTCCGGCGCGGCCAGCGCGGTCCGCAGATCACGCTGTCGCGCACGCACCCGAACCTGGTGCGCAAGCTGTTCGCCATGGAGGTCCCCGAGATCGCCGACGGGACCGTCGAGATCGTCGCGATCGCCCGCGAGTCGGGGCACCGCAGCAAGATCGCCGTCCGGTCGCACCGGGCCGGGGTCAGTGCGAAGGGTTCCTGCATCGGGCCGATGGGGGCACGGGTGCGGGCGGTCATGGCCGAGCTGCACGGCGAGAAGATCGACATCGTGGACTGGTCGGAGGACCCGGCCGAGTTCGTGGCGCAGGCGCTGTCGCCGGCCCGGGTGGACAAGGTCGAGGTGGTCGACCTCGCGGCCCGCGCCGCGAAGGTGACCGTGCCCGACTACCAGCTGTCGCTGGCCATCGGCAAGGAGGGCCAGAACGCCCGGCTGGCGGCCCGCCTCACCGGCTGGCGCATTGACATCCACGGGGACGCCGGCGACACCGTGGTCGCGCCCGGCGCGCCGGTGGCGCCCGCCGACGTCTGATCCCGGGGTAGACTGCTCCGTGACCGGTCGTCCGGACGACGTGGCACGCCCGCTTCGCACCTGCGTGGGCTGCCGCCGGACGGCGACCAAGGCCGAACTGCTGCGCCTGGTGGTGATCGGGGGGTCAGTGACCCCCGATCCCCGTGGGCGGCTGGCTGGGCGGGGCGCGTGGCTGCACCCCGATCCGGACTGCCTCGATCGTGCCGAGCGGCGTCGGGCGTTTCCGCGGGCGTTCCGCCTGCCGGGGCCGCTCGACCTGACGCTGCTGCGGGCCGCCGTCGAGGAGCGGGTTGACCAGGTCACCAACGACGTCCCAGCCGGGTCGTCGGCCGAGTCGGAAGCGAGTCGAGAAGCACGATGAGCCAGCGATGAGCGCGCAGCGATGAGCAGGTCCGCGTACTGACGGTCCGTGCCCGACGAGGGCCCGGACCAAGAAGAGGAGAGTAGTGGCCAAGGTCCGGGTCTACGAGCTCGCGAAGGAGCTCGGAGTCGAGAGCAAGGTCGTCATGACCAAGCTCAACGAGATGGGCGAGTTCGTCCGCTCCGCGTCATCCACCGTCGAGGCGCCCGTCGTCAGACGTCTGAAGGAAGCCTTCCCCGCACAGGCCGCGGCGCCCGCCGCGCCGGCCCGGAAGAAGGCCGTCCCCGCAGCCCCCACGCCCGAGGCCCCAGCGGCACCGGTCGAGACCGTGGCGGCCGCGGCCGCCGTCTCGGCACCCGCCCCCGCGCCGGAGGCGCCCGCCGTGCCGGTCGCGCCCGCGCCCGCGGCCGCCACCCCTGAGGCGCCCGCCGCGCCGACCCCGGCGCGTCCGACCGGCCCCCGCCCGGGCAACAACCCCTTCACCTCCGGCAGCACGGGCATGCCCCGTCCGGGTGCCCGGCCGGCTGCGCCCGGGGCGGCTCCGGTTCCCGGCGCCCCGCGGCCCCCGGCCGGTCCCCGTCCCGGCGGTGCCATGCCGCCGCGGCCCGGCGGCCCGAACCCCGGCATGATGCCGCCGCGTCCGATGGGCGCGCGTCCCGCTGGCCCGGCCCATCCGGGCGCGCCCCGTCCCGGCGGCCCCGGTGGTCCCGGTGCTGGCCGTCCCGGCGGCGCGGGCGCTGGCCGTCCCGGCGGCACGGGCGCTGGCGCTGGCCGTCCCGGCGGTGGGGGCGGTTACGCCGGCCGTCCCGGCGGCGGTGGCCCCGGTGGCGCACCCGGTGGCGGTGGCGGTGGCTTCGCCGGCCGTCCCGGCGGTGGCGGTCGAGGTCGAGGTGGCGGCACCGCGGGTGCCTTCGGACGTCCCGGCGGCAAGCCGGCGCGCGGCCGCAAGAGCAAGAAGCAGCGGCGCCAAGAGTTCGACAACATGCAGGCGCCGTCCATCGGTGGGGTCTCGGCTCCCCGGGGCAACGGCGACGTCGTGCGGCTGCCGCGTGGCGCCTCGCTGACCGACTTCGCGGAGAAGATCAACGCCGACCCGGCGGCCCTGGTGCGAATCCTGTTCGGCCTCGGCGAGATGGTCACCGCGACCCAGTCGGTCAACGACGACACGCTGGCGCTGCTCGGTGCCGAGCTCAACTTCGACGTCCAGGTGGTCTCGCCCGAGGACGAGGACCGCGAGCTGCTCGAGTCGTTCGACATCGAGTTCGGCGAGGACGAGGGCGACGAGGAACAGCTCGAGGCGCGGCCCCCGGTGGTCACGGTCATGGGTCACGTCGACCACGGCAAGACCCGTCTGCTGGACGCCATCCGCAAGACCAACCTGATGGCGCGCGAGGCCGGCGGCATCACCCAGCACATCGGTGCCTATCAGGTGATCGCGCCGGGCGACCGGCGGATCACCTTCGTCGACACCCCGGGTCACGAGGCGTTCACCGCCATGCGCGCCCGCGGTGCGCAGGTCACCGACATCGTCATCTTGGTGGTGGCCGCCGACGACGGCGTCAAGCCGCAGACGATCGAGGCGCTCAACCACGCGCAGGCGGCCGACGTGCCGATCGTGGTGGCCGTCAACAAGATCGACAAGGAGGGCGCCGACCCGGCCAAGGTGCGCGGTCAGCTCACCGAGTACGGGCTGGTGGCCGAGGAGTACGGCGGCACGACGATGTTCGTCGACGTCTCCGCCAAGGCCGTGGAGGGCATCGACACGCTGCTCGAGGCCGTGCTGCTCACGGCGGACGCCGCCCTGGACCTGCGGGCCAACCCGCACCAGGACGCCCAGGGCATCGCGATCGAGGGTCACCTCGACCGTGGCCGCGGGCCGGTGGCGACCGTGCTGGTGCAGCGCGGCACGCTGCGGCCCGGTGACTCGATCGTGGCCGGCGAGGCGTTCGGTCGGGTCCGGGCCATGCTCGACGAGAACGGCGACCCGATCGACGAGGCCGGTCCGTCACGCCCGGTGCAGGTGCTCGGTCTGACCGCCGTCCCGGACGCCGGCGACAATTTCCTGGTGGTCCCCGAGGACCGGATGGCCCGCCAGATCGCGCAGACCCGGCAGGCCCGCGAACGCAACGCGGCGCTCGCCAAGGCCCGCGGCCGGCGCACGCTCGAGGACTTCCTGAAGTCCATGGAGCACGGCGAGGTGCAGCAGCTCAACCTGATCCTCAAGGGCGACGTCTCCGGTTCGGTGGAGGCCCTCGAGGACGCGCTGCTCAACATCGAGGTCAGCGAGGAGGTGTCGCTGCGGGTCATCGACCGCGGCGTCGGCGCGATCACCCAGAACGACGTCAACCTCGCGGTGGCGTCCGACGCGGTGATCATCGGCTTCAACGTCCGGCCGGCCGAGCGGGTCACGGAGCTGATCGACCGCGAGGGCGTCGACGTGCGCTACTACTCGGTCATCTACCAGGCGATCGACGACGTCGAGGCGGCCCTCAAGGGCATGCTCAAGCCGGAGTACGAGGAGGTCCAGCTCGGCACCGCGGAGGTGCGCGAGGTCTACCGGTCCTCCAAGTTCGGCAACATCGCCGGTGCCCTGGTCCGGTCCGGGGAGATCCGGCGCAACTCCAAGGCCCGGCTGGTCCGGGACGGCGCGGTCGTGGCCGAGAACCTCTCCATCGAGTCGCTCAAGCGGTTCAAGGACGACGCGACGGAGGTTCGCGAGGGCTTCGAGTGCGGTATCGGTCTCGGGTCGTTCAACGACATCAAGACCGACGACGTGATCGAGACCTTCGAGATGCGGGAGAAGCCCCGGGCCTAGCCCGGCATCGTCACGGACGTCGCGAGAGGGCAGGGTCCAGTGTTCGTCGGCACGCTGAGCCTGGACCTGCTCCTCGGCGACATCCACTCGCTGAAGGGGAAACGGGGCGTGGTGCGGCCGGTCGTGGCCGAGTTGCGCCGCCGCTTCGACGTCACCGCGGCCGAGGTGGGTCACCTGGACCTGCACCGGCGTGCGGTCGTGGGGGTGGCCGTGGTGGCCGCGGACGCGGCCCACTGCCAGGAGGTGCTGGACGCATGCGAGCGGCTGGTCGCCGCGCGCCCGGAGCTGGAGCTGCTGTCCGCTCGTCGGCGGCTGTGGAACGAGGAGGACGAGTGAGCAACGACGCGCGGGCCCGCAAGCTGGCCGACCGCATCCGGGTGATCGTGGCCGAGATGCTGGAGTCGCGGATCAAGGACCCGCGACTGGGGTTCATCACGATCACCGACACCCGGGTGACCGGCGACCTGCAGGACGCCACGGTCTTCTACACCGTGTACGGCGGCGACGTGGAGCGGGCCGACACCGCGGCCGCACTGGAGAGCGCCAAGGGCGTCCTGCGCACCGAGGTGGGGCGGCAGACCGGCGTCCGGTTCACGCCCACCCTCACGTTCATCGCGGACGCCATCCCGGAGAATGCCCGGCACATCGAGGACTTGCTGCGGGTGGCCGCCGAGTCCGACGCGGCCGTGCACGCCACCGCGGCCGGTGCCCAGTACGCCGGTGAGGTGGACCCGTACCGCGAGCCGCGGGAGGTCGAGGAGGAATCCGAGGCCGACGTCCAGGAGCTCGAGGAGACCGAGCGCCAGCCGTGAGCGCGGAGTCCGGGCTGGTCATCGTGGACAAGCCGGCCGGCTGGACCTCCCACGACGTGGTCGCCCGGGTCCGGCGGCTGGCCGGCACCCGCCGGGTCGGCCACGCCGGGACGCTGGACCCGATGGCCACCGGGGTCCTGGTGCTCGGCGTGGAGCGGGCCACCCGGCTGCTGGGGCACCTGGCGCTGACCACGAAGGCCTATGCCGCCACCGTGCGGCTCGGTCAGGCCACCGTCACCGACGACGCCGAGGGCGAGGTCGTCTCGTCGGCATCCGCCGACGGGGTGACGCGGGAGACGCTGGCCGCCGCGGTCGCCGACCTCACCGGCCCGATCGCGCAGGTGCCCTCGTCGGTGTCGGCGATCAAGGTGGACGGCAAGCGCTCCTACGCGCGGGTCCGCTCGGGGGACCAGGTCGAGCTGGCTGCGCGGCCCGTGACCGTGTCCGTGTTCGACGTCCTGGCCACCCGGCGGACCGAGCCGGGGCTGTTGGACCTCGACATACAGGTGGAGTGCTCCAGCGGCACCTATGTCCGTGCGCTGGCCCGCGACCTCGGCGGGGCGTTGGGCGTGGGCGGTCACCTCACCGCGTTGCGGCGCACCCGGGTCGGCCCGTTCACGCTGGACGCCGCCCGGACGCTGCAGCAGCTGGAGTCGGCGTTCGAGATCGTGCCGCTGGCGACCGCGGTGGCCACGGCGTTCCCGGTCCGTGCGGTGGACGCCGAGACCGCACGGGTGGTGGCCCATGGTGGACGGCTGCCGCTGGCCGAGGAGGCCGGACCGACCGGCGTGTTCGACCCCGCCGGCGAGGTGCTCGCGCTCATGGAGCCTCGCGAGGGTGCGCTGCGACCCCTCGTCGTCTTCGTCTGAACGCGTCGCGCCCCTCACGATCCGGTGACGGAGGTGGGCAGGACCCGGCTGCGGCTGCGACCATCGTCGCGTGATCGAGGACGACGAGGACGAGCTACCGGAGCCGGCCTGGCCGTTCCCTGGTGACGGCCGACCGATGCAGTACGGCGTCGAGGGGACGATCGAGCGGATCGGTGCCTTCGCCTCCGGGGCCGGCCGGGCGAGGGGGGCGCGCGGCGTGCTCGCTCGTGTCGGGGTGGTGCTCGTGCTGGCCGGACTGGCCGCCGGGATCCTGCTCAGTCTCGAGCAGGCCCTCACCCTGCTGCACTGACCGCTCGGCGATCGGGCAGGATGGGGCGCCGTGACCCCGACGTCCCCGCAGCTGTGGTTCGGTGCCGACGACGTCCCGCCGGAGCTCGGCCGGGCCGTCGTCACGATCGGGGTGTTCGACGGCGTGCACCGTGGACACCGGGTGATCCTGGGCCGGGCCGCCGCGCTGGCCACCCGGCTGGGTCTGCCGATGGTGGCGGTGACGTTCGACCCGCACCCGTCCGAGGTCGTCCGCCCGGGATCGCATCCGGCCATGCTCAGCACGGTGCCGTTCCGCGCCCAGCTGCTCACCGGGGCCGGGGCCGACGCGGTCTGCGTCCTGCCGTTCACCACCGAGTTCTCCCGGCTGACCCCGGAGGAGTTCGTCCACGCCGTGCTCGTCGAGCGGCTGCACGCGGCAGCCGTGGTCGTGGGTGCCAACTTCCGCTTCGGCCACCGGGCCACCGGGACCGTGGCGACCCTGCGGGAGCTAGGCCAGGCCAACGGGTTCGAGGTGGAGCTGGTCGACCTGGTCGGCGGCGAAGGGGTCACCTGGTCGTCGACCTACGTCCGGCAGTGCGTGGAGGAGGGGGACGTCGAGGAGGCCGCGGTGGCGTTGGAGCGTCCGCACCGGGTCGAGGGCGAGGTGGTCCACGGCGACCACCGTGGCCGGCAGCTGGGCTACCCGACCGCGAACCTGCTCACCACCCGGCACGCGGCCATCCCGGCCGACGGCGTCTACGCGGGTTGGCTGGTCCGGCACGCCGCCGACGGCACCCGGGAACGACTGCCAGCCGCGGTCTCGGTGGGGTCCAACCCGACCTTTGACGGCGTCGACCGCAGGGTCGAGGCCTACGTCCTGGACCGCGACGACCTCGACCTCTACGGCGAGCGCGTCGCCGTGGAGTTCGGCGTTCGGCTGCGCGGGATGGCCCGCTTCGACTCGGTGCCCGAGCTGCTCGAGCAGATGGCCGACGATGTGGCGCGCGCCCGGGTGATCACCCAGGGCTGACCGGTCACGCCTCAGGGGCCGCGGGGGTCGCTGGGGGTGGTGTGGCCGTCGGGTCGGGTGAACCATAGGCGGCTGTTGCCGCCGGTTGTGCTGTGGTGGGGGGTGATGGTCCAGCCGTCTTCGTGGACGGCTCGGTGGTGGTGGCGGCATAGCAGTACCCCGTTGGCGAGGGTGGTTTCGCCGCCGTCGGTCCAGTGGGTGAGGTGGTGGGCGTCGGTGTGGTGGGGGGGTCGGGGGCAGCCGGGGAAGCGGCAGCCGGTGTCGCGCAGGGCGAGGGCGCGGTGTTGGGCGGGGCTGTGCAGGCGGGTGGTGCGGGCGAGGTCGAGGATCTCGCTGTCGGGTCCGTGCAGGACGCGGGCGATGGTGGCGTCGCAGGTGAGGCGTTCGAGGGCGTGGTGGGTGAGCGGGTGGGCTCCGGTGGGGCAGTCCGGCAGGGTGGCCAGCGCGGCCAGTGCGGCCGGGGTGGCGGGTTCGGTGTCGGGTCCGGCGGGCAGTGCGGTGACGGGGATGAGGACGTGCAGGTGCGGCAGTACGGGGCGGTTCGAGGTGCTGCCGCTGTTGCTGGTGGCCAGGGCGGTGCGGAGCAGGTCGACGAGGCCGTCGGCGCGGCGTTGGGCACTGGTGCGGGTGTCGTCGGGTCCGGTGGGGGTGAGGTGGGGCGCGAGGGCGGGTGGTGAGCCAGGTGGCGGTTTCGGGGTCGAGCAGGCCGGTCAGGGCGGTCATGCCGTCGAGCAGGGGGGACAGGGTCAGCCGGCGGCGGGTGTGGTCGGTCAGGGCGCCGTCGGGGTCGACGACGTGGCGCAGGTGGCGTGCGGCGACCCGTACCGCCTGGGTGTCGGTGTGTTCGGCGAGGTCGGTGAGCAGCGCGACGGCCTGGGGTTGGGCCGGTCCGGGCAGGGTGCGTACGGCGTGGTGGATGGCGCGCAGCTGGTCGTAGCAGAGGCGCCCGGCGGCCAGCGCCGCGTGCGGTTGGGCCAGTGTCGCGTCGGCGCCGTGGGTGGCGCGGGCGAGGGCGACCCGTTCGGCCGCGTCGCCGGGGGCGAGCCGGGCGGCGCTGCGCAGCCAGGTGGCGGTGGACAGTGCGTGCAGGGTGGCGGCGTCGCCGTGGGTGTCGAACGTGGCCAGTGCGGTGGTCAGCGCGGCGTCGACCGCGTCGCGCAGCTGCAGCAGCCCGACCAGCCAGCCGGCCCGCCGGTGCGGCCCGGCGGCGGTGAACACCTCCGGGTCGCCGGCCAGGGCACGGACCCGGCCGAGCAGCGGGCTCAGCACGGCGGGTGGTGGCGGTGCGCCCACGGCCAGCGTGGGACCAGCAGGGGCAGACATGGGCGGGCTCCGTCCAGACGCAGGGACGACCGCAACGGTCACCGACCCCGGCTGCGCATCGTCCCTACACCCCGGGCCACCCGCACGCCCGCATCTACCCTCGTGGTTGCTCAGCAGCCGGTCGAACACCTGTCTTGTCTCGCAGATGGGGGTGACGCGGAGTCTCCGGGGGTGGATGCTGGTGGGGTGGACACGGCCGGCTTGGAAGGGGTGGCGCTGCCACGGTGTCCGGTCCCTGGTCACGCGACGTTCCGGGTGTGGCGGGACGGG
>JBBSAJ010000037.1:0-23348 GCA_038252405.1 Actinomycetes bacterium
GACAGGCCCGCGATGCCGACCGCAGCGATCAGCCGGCGCCTGCGCTCACGCTCCTCCGGCGCGGGGCCTTGCGGCTCCAGTTCGTTGAGCAGGTCGTCCATCGTGGTCCCCTCCGTAGTTCGAACAGGCTGGTCGGCGTCTTTGACCGCCGATTCGCTCATCGACCGACCCGTCCGGACGCTTGACTCCGGGCGCTGGAAACCACCCGACCTGGCCAACTTCGGCGGAACCGCGTCATGACCTGAGCGATTCGCCGTCAGGCGACTGTCGGGCCGGTGCCGTTGCTCGGCGGACCTTAGGCTGGAGCCCATGACGGCACCACGGCTGCGCGCCGCCCTGGACGGGGTTCCCGCCTACCGGGCCGGCCGGCCGGCCCCAGAGGGCGCCTTCAAGATCTCCAGCAACGAGAACCCCTACCCACCGCTGCCGTCGGTGCTGGCCGCCATCGAGAGCGCCGCCGGCCAGGTGAACCGCTACCCCGACTTCGCCTCGACCACGCTGGTCGAGGCGCTGGCCGGCCGGTTCGGCGTCCCGGCCGAGCACCTCGCCGTCGGTACCGGGTCGGTCGCCGTTGCCCAGCAGGTCGTCCTGGCGACGGCTGGCGAGGGTGACGAGGTGGTCTTCCCGTGGCGCTCGTTCGAGGCCTACCCGATCCTCGTGCAGCTGAGCGGCGCCACCTCGGTGCGCGTGCCGCTGGCCCAGGACGGCGGCCACGACCTGGACGCCATGGTGGGCGCGGTCACCGAACGGACCAGGGTCGTGTTCGTCTGCAACCCGAACAACCCGACCGGCCCTCCGGTGCGCCGGGCGGCCCTGGAGCGGTTCCTGGACGCCGTGCCGGCCGACGTCCTGGTCGTGCTGGACGAGGCCTACCGCGAGTTCGTGCGCGACCCCGACGTGCCCGACGGCATCGCGCTGTACCGGGACCGGCCGAACGTGGCCGTGCTGCGCACCTTCTCCAAGGCCTACGGCCTGGCCGGGCTGAGGGTCGGGTTCGCCGTCGCCCACGAGCCGGTGGCGGCCGCGCTGCGCAAGACCGGGGTGCCGTTCGGGGTCAGCGACCTCGCCCAGGCCGCTGCGGTCGCCTCCCTGGCGGCCGAGCCGGAGCTGCTCGAGCGGGTCGACGCGCTCGTCGCCGAGCGGGGCCGCGTGCTCACGGCGCTGCGCGGGCTGGGCATCGGCGTCCCCGAGTCGCAGGCGAACTTCGTCTGGCTCGGCCTCGGGGCGCGCTCCGAGGCCTTCGCTGCCGCGTGCGAGCGGGCCGGGGTGGTGGTCCGCGCCTTCCCCGGGGAGGGCGTGCGGGTCACCGTGGCCGAGCCGGAGGCGTCCGACCGGTTCCTGGCGGTCGCGGCCGCCGAGCTGGCCGGCTGACGGTCAGGGCGCTGCGGGGCGCGGGCGCTCGCCCGCGACGACCAGGAACACGCCGAGGACGGCGAGCCCGCCGCCCACCGCGATGACCGCGGTGACCGGCTCGGCCAGCACCGCCCAGCCGAGCAGCACGGCCACCACCGGGTTGACGTACGCGTAGGTGGACACCAGCGACAGCGGGGCATGCCCGACCAGCCAGACGAACGCGGTGAAGGCGAGCAGCGAGCCGAACACCACGAGGTAGGCCAGGGACCACCAGGCCTCGGCGGGGACGGCGGCCGGCTGGAACCCGTTCCACTCGTGCAGCAGCACCGACAGGACGAGCATCACCAGCCCGGCGCTGAGCATCTCGACGGTGGTGCCGACGAAGGGGTTCGCCGGCAGCCCCAGCCGCGGCGAGAGGAACGTGCCGATGGCCCAGCACCCGGTGCCCACCAGGATCACCACGATCCCCCAGGCCTGCACCTGGCCTCCGTGGCCACCCGGCCGGGCCAGCACCGCGATGCCGGCGAACCCGACGAAGGTCCCGGCCAGGGTGAGGGCCTGCGGACGGTCACCGGACAGCCGGCGCAGCAGCACCAGCCACAGCGGCATGGCCGCGACCAGCAGCGCCGCCAGCCCCGAGGGCACCGTCTTCTCGGCCAGCGCGACCCCGCCGTTGCCGCACACGAGCAGCAGGACGCCGATCACCGCGCCGGCCCGCAGCTCGCGGCGGGTGACCCGAAGCGTCCGCCATCCGGAGCCCACGGCGACCGCCACCGCGAGGATCGCCCCGGCCACCACGAAGCGCAGTCCCATCGCGCCCATGGGCGGCAGGCTGCGTACGACCACCCGGATGGCCAGGTAGGTCGAGCCCCACACCACGTAGACCACGCCGAGCGCCGTCCAGACGAGAGCCGCCGAGGGACGACGCGCAGCGGATCCGGTGCCCTCTCCTGGGGTGGCCTTGGGCACCGAGGCGGGGGAGCTCACCGGCCCATCCGATCACGGCCCCCCGACGGTGGACACGCGGGATCCGGACCGGGCCCCAGGCCGGGCGCCAGGCATGGTCTACCTCACAGCCCCCGCGGGACCAACGGCCCTGAGTGGGGGGTGGGGGCCTCGCCCATGCTGGGAACCGTCATGGCTCCAGGCCGCACGGCGACACCGGAGGAACGCGGACATGAATGCGCTCGATCTTGCGCGGTGGCAGTTCGGCATCACCACCGTCTACCACTTCATCTTCGTGCCCCTGACGATCTCGATGGCGTTCCTCGTCGCCGGCCTGCAGACGGTCTGGTACCGCACCGGCAACCCGGTGTACCTCCGGGCCACCAAGTTCTGGGGGAAGCTCTTCCTCATCAACCTGGCCATGGGTGTGGTCACCGGCATCGTCCAGGAGTTCCAGTTCGGGATGAACTGGAGCAACTACAGCCGGTTCGTCGGTGACATCTTCGGGGCGCCGCTGGCCGTCGAGGGTCTGCTGGCCTTCTTCATGGAGTCGACCTTCGTCGGTCTGTGGATCTTCGGCTGGGACCGGCTGCCCAAGAAGGTGCACCTGGCCACCATCTGGATGACCGCGCTCGGCACCTTCCTGTCCGCGTACTTCATCCTGGCCGCCAACTCCTTCATGCAGCACCCGGTCGGCTACACGATCAACCCGGTCACCGGCCGGGCCGAGCTGACGGACTTCTTCGCGCTGCTGACCCAGGACGTCACCCTCATCACGGTGGCGCACACCATCACCGCCGCGTTCGTGTCCGGCGGCGCCTTCATGATCGGGATCAGCGCCTGGCACCTGGCCCGCAAGCGCCACGTCGACGTCTTCCGGCCGTCCCTGAAGTACGGCCTTGTAGTGGCGCTGGTGGCCTCGGCGCTCGTCGTGTTCACGGGTGACCTGCAGGGCAAGATCATGACCGCCAAGCAGCCGATGAAGATGGCCTCGGCGGAGGCGCTGTACGAGACCGCGCAGCCGGCTCCGTTCTCGATCCTCACGGTCGGGTCGCTGGACGGCAGCAAGGAGATCTTCTCGGTCAAGGTCCCGAGGCTGCTGTCGTTCCTGGCCACCGGCTCGTTCGACGGCAAGGTCGAGGGCATCAACAACATCCAGGCCCAGTACGTGGAGAAGTACGGCCCGGGGAGCTACATCCCGAACATCCCGGTCACCTACTGGAGCTTCCGGCTGATGATGGGCTTCGGGTTCGTCGTCTTGTTCCTGTCCATCGCCGGGCTCTGGCTGATGCGGAGAGGACGGCTGCCAGGCGGCCGCTGGTTCTACGGCCTGGCGGTCTTCGGCCTGTTCGCGCCGATCCTGGCCAACAGCTTCGGTTGGATCTTCACCGAGATGGGCCGGCAGCCATGGACGGTGTTCGGGGTGTTCACCACGCCGGCCAGCGTCTCGCCCCAGGTGAGCGGGGGTGAGGTGCTCACCTCGATGATCGTGTTCACCCTGCTGTACGGCGTCCTGGCGGTGATCGAGGTCGCACTCATGGTCAAGTACGTCAAGCTCGGCCCCCCGGCCGAGGACGAGGTCGACCAGAACCCCTACGACCCCGACGCCCCGGCCGACCGGCCCCTGACCTTCGCGTACTGACCGGAGACCGTCATGGAGCTCACCACCGTCTGGTTCCTGCTCATCGCGGTCCTGTGGACCGGCTACTTCGTCCTCGAGGGGTTCGACTTCGGGGTCGGCGTCCTGCTGCCGGTGCTCGGCAAGACCGAGACCGACCGCCGGGTCATGATCAACACCATCGGCCCGGTCTGGGACGGCAACGAGGTATGGGTCCTCGTGGCGGGGGGCGCGACCTTCGCGGCCTTCCCCGAGTGGTACGCCACCTTGTTCAGCGGCTTCTACCTGGCCCTGCTCGTCATCCTGGTCTCGCTGATCATCCGCGGGGTGGCCTTCGAGTACCGCGGCAAGCGGCCCGAACCGGTCTGGCGGCGGCGCTGGGACTGGGCGATCTTCGTCGGCAGCCTGCTGCCCGCCGTGCTGTGGGGCGTGGCCTTCGGCAACATCGTCCGTGGGGTCCCGATCGAGCGGATCGGCGACCCGGCGCACCTGGAGTACACCGGCAACTTCTTCACCCTGCTCAACCCGTACGCGCTGCTCGGCGGTCTCACCACGCTCGGGCTGTTCGTCACCCACGGCGCGATCTTCCTGGCGCTCAAGACGGACGGCGACATCCGGGCGCGGGCCAACGCCATGGCCACCAAGGCCGGCCTGGTCACGGCGGTGCTCGCGGTGGCCTTCCTGGCCTGGAGCCAGGCGTTCTCGAACAACCTCGCGGGGTCGGTCGTGCTGGCCGTCGTCACCGCCGCGGCGTTCGTCGGCGCGCTGGGCGTGAACCGGGTGGGTCGCGAGGGCTGGGCGTTCATCCTGAGCGCGGTGGCCATCGCGGGCGCGGTGGCGACGCTGTTCACCTCGCTGTACCCGAACGTCATGCCGTCGTCGGTGCGGGACATCTACAACCTGACGACCACCAACGCCTCGTCGTCGCCGTACACGCTCAAGGTCATGACGTGGGTGGCCGTGATCTTCACCCCCATCGTGCTGCTCTACCAGGGCTGGAGCTACTACGTGTTCCGCCGGCGGCTGAGCGCGACCAACATTCCGGCCGAAGCGCCGTCGGCGACCCCGATCGGCGCGGGGGGCAGCCCCCGGTCATGATGGCGGGGTGAAGCCCCTCGACCCACGGCTGCTGAGGTACGCCCGCGCCACGCGGGCGTACCTCGTGGTGTCGGTCCTGCTGGGCACGGCCACCGCGGCGCTCATCCTCGCCCAGGCCTGGCTGCTGGCCCGCCTGGTCGACGGCGCGTTCCTCGGCGGCCAGGGGCTGGCCGAGCTGAGCGGGCTGCTGCTCGCGCTCGGCGCCGTCGTCGTCGTTCGCGCCCTGGTCGTGTGGGCGAGCGAGCTGGCCGCCCACCGGTCCTCCGCGCTGGTGAAGTCGCAGCTGCGGTCCGGGCTGCTCGAGCGGGCCGTCGGGCAGGGCCCCGGCTGGCTGCGCGGCCAGCGGACCGGTGACCTGGCCACCCTGGCGACCCGCGGCATCGACGCTCTCGACGGCTACTTCTCCCGGTACCTGCCGCAGCTGGTGCTCGCGGTGATCGTCCCGGTCACCGTGCTGCTCGTGGTGCTCGGCCAGGACTGGCTGTCCGCGCTGATCATCGGGCTGACGCTGCCGCTCATCCCGGTCTTCATGATCCTCATCGGGCTGCAGACCCGGCGGCACACCGACCGGCAGTTCCGCACCCTGCAGCTGCTGGCCGGCTACTTCCTGGACGTCGTGGCCGGGCTGCCGACGCTCAAGGTGTTCGGGCGGGCGAAGGCGCAGGCCACCACCCTCCGCGAGGTCACCGACACCTACCGCCGGGCCACCATGGGCACCCTGCGGATCGCGTTCCTGTCGTCGCTGGTGCTGGAGATGCTCGCCACCATCTCGGTGGCCCTGGTCGCCGTCTCGGTCGGGCTGCGGCTGGTGTCCGGGGGGCTGGACCTGCGCACCGCGCTGTTCGTGCTCGTGCTGGCACCCGAGGCGTACCTGCCGCTGCGGCAGGTCGGCGCGAACTTCCACGCCAGCGCCGAGGGGCTCACCGCGGCCGAGCAGGTGTTCGAGGTGCTCGACCAGCCGTTGCCGGCCCGGGGCACCCGCACCGACGTGCCGGACCCCGCCACCACCGCGCTGGAGATCCGCGACCTCGTCGTCCGCTACCCCGACCGGGACGGGCCGGTCGTCGACGGGCTGTCCTTCACGCTGGAGCCGGGTGAGGTGCTCGCCGTCGTGGGGGCCAGCGGCTCCGGCAAGACCACCCTGCTGCAGGTGCTGCTCGGTTTCGTGGCGCCGGGGGCCGGGCAGGTCAGTGTGGGTGGCGTCGACCTGGCCGACCTGGACCCGGACGCCTGGCGGTCGGTGATCGCCTGGGTGCCGCAGCGTCCGCACCTGTTCGCGAGCACGCTGGACGCCAACATCCGGCTTGGCCGGCCGGACGCGACCGACGCCGAGGTGGCGCGGGCCGTTGCTGACGCTGGGCTCGCCGACCTGGTCGCCGCGCTGCCCCGGGGCCTGCAGACCGTCGTGGGCGAGCGCGGGGCCGGGCTGTCGGCCGGGGAGCGGCAACGGGTGGCGCTGGCCCGGGCGTTCCTGCGGAACGCGCCGCTGCTGCTGCTCGACGAGCCGACGTCCAACCTGGACGGCGCCACCGAGGCGGTGGTGCTGGCCGCGGTGCAGCGGCTGGCCCGCGGCCGGACCGTGCTGCTGACGGCGCACCGCCCCGCCCTGCTCGCGCTGGCCGACCGGGTGCTGCGGCTGGACGCGGACGTGGCCGCCGTCGAAGCGCTGCAGTGAGCGCGACCGAGGCGGTCCACGCGCCGCTGCGCCGGACCCTGGCGCTGGCCCGTCCGGCTCGCGGCCGGCTGCTGCTGGCCACGGTCCTCGGGGCGGCAGCGGTCGGTGCCGGTATCGGCCTGATGGCGACGTCCGCCTGGCTGATCGCCCGCGCGGCCCAGCAGCCGCCGGTCCTCACGCTCCAGGTGGCGATCGTGGGGGTGCGGTTCTTCGGCATCTCGCGCGGGGCCTTCCGGTACGGAGAGCGGCTGGTCGGCCACGACGCTGCCTTCCGGCTGCTGGCCCGGCTGCGGGTGACGGTCTACAACAAGCTGGAGGGCCTCGCGCCGTCCGGGCTGCCCGCGTTCCGGCAGGGCGACCTGCTGGCCCGGCTGGTGGACGACGTCGACGCGCTGCAGGACCTGCTGCTGCGGGTGCTGCCGCAGTACGGCATCGCGCTGCTCGCCGGCGCGGCCACGGTCGGGCTGATCAGCTGGATCCTGCCGTCGGCCGGGCTGGTGCTGCTGGTGGCGCTGCTGCTCGCCGCGACGCTCGTGCCGGCGCTCACCCGGGGGCTGGCCCGGCGCAGCGAGCAGCGACAGGCGGCCGCCCGTGGTGAGCTGTCGGCGTCCGTGGTCGACCTGCTGCAGGGGGCGCCCGACCTGGTCGCCTACGGCGCGGCCGGGGTGGCGCTGGCCAGGGCGGCCGAGGCCGACGCGGAGCTGACACAGGTCGCGGCCGCGACGGCACGGACGGCCGGGCTCGGCGCCGGGCTGACCAGCCTGCTCGGCGGGCTCGCCGTGGTCGGCGCGCTGGCGACCGGGATCCCGGCGGTACGGTCGGGCCACCTCGACGGCGTCCTGCTGGCCGTGCTGGCACTCACCCCGCTGGCGGCATTCGAGCTCGTCGTGGGCCTGCCCTCGGCGGCGCAGGCGCTGGAGCGGGTCCGGCAGTCGGCGGCCCGCGTGTTCGGCGTCCTCGACACCCCCGAGCCGCTCGTCGACCCGGCCGACCCGGCGCCGCTGCCGGACCGGGCGGTCGCAGGGGAGGCGACGGTGCGGGTGCGCGGGCTGACCGCCCGGTGGTCGGCCGAGGCGCCGCTGGCCCTCGACGGCGTCGACCTGGACCTGGCGCCCGGCCGCCGGGTCGCCGTCGTCGGGCCGAGCGGCTCCGGGAAGTCAACCCTGGCGGCCGTGCTGCTGCGGTTCCTGCCCTACGAGAAGGGCTCGGTCACGCTGGGCGGGGCCGCGCTGTCCACCCTGGCCGGCGACGACGTCCGCACCGTGGTGGGGCTGGCCGCGCAGGACGCCCACCTGTTCGACAGCACGCTCGAGGAGAACCTGCGGCTGGCCCGGCGCGACGCCAGTCCCGAGCAGCTGCGCACGGCGTTGGCGGAGGCGCGCCTGCTCGACTGGGTGGACACGCTGCCCTCGGGGCTGGACACCCGGGTCGGCGAGCACGGCGCCCGGTTGTCCGGCGGTCAGCGGCAGCGGCTCGGCGTGGCGCGGGCGCTGCTCGCCGACTTCCCCGTGCTGGTCCTCGACGAGCCCGGCGAGCACCTCGACACGGCCACCGCCGACCAGCTGACGGCCGACCTGCTGGACGCGACCCGGGGTCGCAGCACGCTGGTGATCACCCACCGGCTCAGGGGCCTGGAGGCCGTCGACGAGATCGTCGTGCTCGCCGGCGGCCGGGTCGTGGAGCGCGGTACGCATGACGAGCTGCTGGCCCTGGGGCACCGGTACGCGCAATCGTGGACCGAGGAGCGTGCGCATGACCGTGACTGAGCCGGACGGGACGCCAGCAGGAGCAGGACGCGGGGTGATGGACCGGGTGAACCGCGGCCTGCTCGACGCCGTCGTCGCGGTGGCCAGCGGACTGGACCTCGAGGCCGCCCTCGAGCGGATCGTGGCGACCGCGGCCGAGCTCGTGGGGGCGCGCTACGGCGCTCTCGGCGTCCTCGGTCCGGACCGGACCAGCCTGCGCGAGTTCGTGCACGTCGGGATGTCGCCCGAGGACGCCGCCACCATCGGGCACCTGCCGCGCGGGCGCGGGGTGCTGGGGCTGCTGCTGGTGGACGACCCGCAGCCGATGCTCGTCGCCGACATCGGCGCGCACCCCGAGTCGTTCGGCTTCCCGCCCGGTCACCCGCCGATGCAGTCGTTCCTCGGGGTGCCCATCCGGGTGCGCGGGGCCGTGTTCGGCAACCTGTACCTCACCGAGAAGCAGGGCGCCGCCGCGTTCACCGACGAGGACCTCGAGGTGGTCGAGGCGCTGGCGGTCGCCGCCGGCGTGGCCATCGAGAACGCCCGGCTGTACGAGACGGTGCGGCTGCGGGCCAGCTGGCTGCGGGCGTCCACCGAGATCACCGGCGCGGTGCTCTCCGGCGAGCCGCTGGAGGCGGTGCTCGAGCTGATCACTTCCAGGGCACAGGAGGTGTCCGGCAGCGACCTGGTGCTGCTGGGCCGGCCGGACGGCGAGGGCCAGCTGGTGTACCTGCAGGCCGCCGGCGAGGGCAGCGAGGCGCTGCGCGGGCTGTCGGTGCCCGAGGGGTACCTGGCCGCCGAGGTGCAGCGCACCGGGCGCAGTGTGGTGGTCGAGCAGCTGGACGACGGCCACTCGGTGACGCCGCCGCTGCGGCTGTCCTCGGCCGCGACGATGATGATGCCGCTCAAGGCCGGCACCCACACCTCCGGCGTGCTGGTCTTCGGCAACCGGCACGGCGGGCGCCGGTTCACCGACGACGAGCTGGTGACGGCGCAGGCCTTCGCCGACCAGGCCGCGCTGGCGCTGGTCATGGCCGACGCGCAGCGGGAGAAGGAGCGGCTGGTCGTCCTGGAGGACCGCGACCGGATCGCCCGGGACCTGCACGACCTGGTGATCCAGCGGCTGTTCGCGACCGGGATGGCGCTGCAGGCGGTGACCCGGCGACCGGGGATCCCGTCGGAGGCCGCCGACCGGGTCGGCCGCGCGGTGGACGAGCTCGACGAGACCATCGTCGAGGTCCGGCAGACGATCTTCGCCCTGCAGGAGTCGGGGCGCAGCGAGCCCAGCGGGCTGCGCGGGCGGATCCTGCGGGAAGCGGCGTCCGCCATGGCCGTGCTCGGCTTCGAGCCCACCGTGCAGTTCTCCGGGCCGATCGACTCGGTGGTGCCCGAGCCGGTCGCCGACCACCTGCTGGCCGCGCTGCGGGAGGCGCTGTCCAACGCCGGGCGGCACGCCAGCTGCTCGTGGGTGCGGATCGGGGTGTCGGTGGACGACGCCGACGTCGTGCTCACCGTGTCCGACAACGGCCGCGGGATCGGGGCCACCACCCGGCGCAGCGGGCTGGCCAACGTGGCCAGCCGGGCGGCCGAGCTGGGTGGCTACAGCAAGGTGGAGAGCGTCCGCGACGACGGCACCGGCACCCGCCTCACCTGGCGGGCCCCCGTCCGCTAGCGCTCGGGGTGGTCCTCGAGCAGGACGACGAAGGTGGCCGCCTGGGTGCGCCGCTCCATGCCGAGCTTGGCCAGGATGCTGGAGACGTAGTTCTTCACCGTCTTCTCGGCCAGGAACAGCCGCTCACCGATCTGCCGGTTGGTGAGCCCCTCCCCGATCAGCTCGAGGATCCGCCGCTCCTGCTCGGTCAGCGCGTCCAGCCGCTCGTCGTGCTTGTCCTTGCCGCGCAGCCGGTCCAGCACCCGGGCGGTGGCGTCCGGGTCGAGCAGCGACTTGCCGGCCGCCACGCTGCGGATCGCGTCCACCAGGTCGGTGCCGCGGATGTCCTTGAGCACGTAGCCGGACGCCCCCGCCATGATCGCGTCGAACAGCGCCTCGTCGTCGGCGTACGACGTGAGCATGAGGCAGCGGGTCTCCGGCACCAGCTCGCGGATCTCCCGGCACACCTCCACCCCGGAGCCGTCGGGCAGCCGGACGTCGAGCACCGCGACCGTCGGCTTGACCAGCGGGATGCGGGTGAGCGCCTCCTGCGCCGTGGACGCCTCGCCCACCACGTCCAGGTCGCCCTCGAGGGTGAGCAGCTCGTGCAGCCCCCGCCGGACGACCTCGTGGTCGTCGAGCAGGAAGACACGGATCCGGTCGTCGGTCGGGTTGGTCATCGGGCCTCCGTCATACGTGCCAGTTGACGAGACTGTGCCACGAGTCGGCCCCGCGCGTCCCATACCGCGCCCTCCTCGTCGTACCAGCCGTCCTGAACCAGGGTGCTGTGGGTGCGGACCTGAAGCCAACCGGACGCCGGCAGCGCCCGCAGGTGCCAGGTCAGCTCGACCGTCGGGGCCCATCCCGGAGCCGACAGGTGCCACACCGTCGGCGGCAGCGCGTCGACGGCCAGCAAGGCGATGAGCGGGTCCGGCTCGTCCCCGTCGCGCATCCGCAGCCAGGAACGCATCTCCGGCTGTCCGGACCGCTGACCGGTGACCCAGCCCAGGCAGGCCGGGTCCAGCCGCAGGTCGACCTCGTCCAGGAGCGGCACCCGCCCGGTGGGCAGGTCGGCGACGGCGGCGACGCACCGTTCCACCGGGGGCAGGGCCGGCGCCGCGATGTCGCCCGCCCACGACGGGTCGCTGGACCCCGCCAGCGTCGACGTGGTCACCACGGCGTCCAGCAGCAGCTGCCCGTCCTGCTCGAGGGTGGCCCGGTGGGTGGCCGTCGTCCGCCCCGTGCGCAGCGACATCAGGCGGACGTCGGCCGACGCGCAGGTGGGCGGTCGCAGGAAGTGCGCGGTGACGGCCACCGGGTGCGGGTGCGGCGACTGCGTGAGCACCGCCCGGGCCAGCGCCGCCAGCAGGTAGCCGCCGTTGGGGTGCCGGCCCACGGTGTACCGCTCGTCGACGTCGACCCGCGCGCCGCCGTCCACCGGGTGCACGGCGGTGGCGTCGGTGAAGGAGGTCACCCGGTGACGTTATCCGGCGCCCGCCCGCGCCGCTCACCGCAGCCTCAGCACCGGGATCCCGTCGATGCGGTCCACCGGCTCGTAGCGCTCGGCCAGCAGGGCGGCGATCCCTCCGCTCGGGTCGATGTCGTCCGGCTGCTGGTAAACGACCACCCACCGTGGTGCGTCCGCCGACCCCAGCCAGGCTCGCAGCCGCGCCACCTCACCGGGGATCGCCTCGATGTTGGCCCGCCACAGATAGCGGTAGTCGGTATGACGGCCGCTCAGGTAGTACAGGTCGGCCGAGGAGACGAAGGCATAGACCCGGTCGCTGGGCGCTGCATGGTCGCGCAGCCACAGCGCGATCTGCCGGTTGGCCAGCAGCCGGTCGTTCGGCATGGCGACGCGGTCGCGGTGGTCCGGGGTCAGCAGGGCGACCGCCAGCACGGTCACCAGGGACGGGACGACGACGACGGCCACCGCGGCCCTCGCCCTGGACGGCGACAGCGCCACCACGCCCAGGGTGGCGAGCAGCACCAGGGGCGGTAGCAGCTGGACGTAGTAGTGCGGGAAGAAGAACTGGCCACCGAGGAACCCCACGGCCGCGGCCCCGAGCCACACCAGCGGCACCACCTCGCGGCGGCGCCAGCAGACGACTGCGCCCCAGGCCGCGACGACCGCCAGCGGCAGCAGCCACGGTCCGTCGGTCACCATCGACCCGCCCAGCCGGCCGACCCGGGTGAGCACGCTTCCGGTGTCGCCGGCCGACAGCCGGTACCCGACCACGGCCGACCACCACAGCGACCACGAGGTCAGCGCCGCTTCGAGCAGCGCGGCCCCCAGCGGGACTGCGGCCCCGACGCCGGCTGCGAGCAGCGCTCGCCAGCGCCGCCCGGGGCCGGACGCGGCCGCGACCACGGCGACCACGACCAGGCCGTCGAAGCCGGACTGCTTCATCAGCACCGCGGTCCCCCCGAGCGCACCCGCCAGGGCGAGCAGCCACCACGGGCGGGACCCGCGGGCCCGCCAGGCCAGCGCCAGCGCCACCGCGGGGGCCGCGAACGCCGCCGCCACCAGCTCACCGTTGAGCAGGAAGCCCTGCAGCCGGGGCGCCACGAGCACGGCCGCCGCCAGCCCCGCGGCGACCACGCCGGCGGCCCGACCGCGCATCGCCCACGCCGCGCCGGCCAGCCCCACGGTGACCGCGACGCCGGCCAGCATCGCGGCCACCCGGATCGCCCCCGGCCAGGTCGAGACCGTGACGACCGCCCGGTACAGCAGCATCAGGCCCTGCGGCCGGTCCACCCACACGTCGCCGTACAGCCGGCCGCCGGCCGCCCAGCGCTGGGCCAGGTAGGCGTAGCCGCCCTCGTCGGCGTCCAGCGGCACGCCGAGGAACGGCAGCCGCAGGAGCGCCCCGGCCACGGCCAGCCCGGCGACCGCCAGCGCGGCTCGGAGGTCGGCTCGGAGGTCGGCTCGGAGGTCGGCTCGGTGCACGCGATGGACGCTAGCCCGGTGCCGTTCGCGCCGCGCACGTCGGCCGCGGGATGTCGAGGGAAGGCTGCTCGCCCACGCGGCAGCAGCGCTCGCTGGGGGCGAGCGCCCCTGGGCAGAACTGCCGCGGCACGCCGGCCTGCCCTGAACTGTGACGAGTTGGACCCCTCCCGGCAACGGGACGACACCGGAGTGGGTACCGTCTCGCTGAGGCACCAACCAGGCCCCCACCCCGGGCCGCCCAGGTTCGGCCGCCGTCGAGCCGGAGAACCCCGGTCCCGACGCCCGGCGACACGTCAGCGAGGAGCGCAGCGTGGAGATCCCAGCCCCCCAGCTCGTCCAGCTGCTCACCCCCGAGGGTGAGCGGGTGCACCACCCGGACTACGACGTCGATCTCACGGACGACGAGTACCGCAATCTGTACCGCGACCTGGTGCTCGTGCGCCGGATCGACGTCGAGGCCACCGCCCTGCAGCGGCAGGGCGAGCTCGGCCTCTGGGCGTCGCTCCTGGGTCAGGAGGCCGCCCAGGTCGGGTCCGGCCGGGCCCTCGGCACGCGCGACTTCGCGTTCCCCACCTACCGTGAGCACGGGGTGGCCTACACCCGCGGCGTCGACCCGCTCAAGCTGCTCGCCCTGTTCCGCGGGGTGTCCAACGGCGGCTGGGACCCCAACGAGAAGAACTTCGCGCTCTACACGATCGTCATCGGCAACCAGACCCTGCACGCCGTCGGCTACGCCATGGGCATGGTCAAGGACGGCGAGGAGTCCGCGGTCATCGCCTACTTCGGGGACGGCGCCTCCAGCCAGGGCGACGTCAACGAGTCGTTCATCTTCGCGTCGGTGTTCAACGCGCCCGTCGTGTTCTTCTGCCAGAACAACCAGTGGGCCATCTCCGAGCCGCTGGAGAAGCAGACCCGCATCCCGCTGTACCGTCGGGCGGCCGGCTTCGGCTTCCCCGGCGTCCGGGTCGACGGCAACGACGTGCTCGCCGTCCTCGCGGTCACCCGCAAGCACCTCGCCGACGCCCGCGAGGGCCAGGGGCCCAGCCTGATCGAGGCGTTCACCTACCGGATGGGCGCGCACACCACCTCGGACGATCCGACCCGCTACCGGCTGGCCAGTGACCTGGAGGCCTGGAAGCTCAAGGACCCGATCGAGCGGCTGCGCTCGTTCCTGTGGCGCCAGCAGCTGGTCGACCAGTCCTTCTTCGACGCGCTGGACGCCGAGGCCGAGGAGCTCGCCGTCCACCTGCGCAGCGGCTGTCGGTCGATGCCGAACCCGGAGCCGGCCCAGATGTTCGACCAGGTGTACGCCGAGCCGCACCCGTTGGTGGAGCAGGAGAGCCGTGAGCTGGCCGCCTACCTCGCCTCGTTCGAGGGGAGCCACTGACATGGCGGAGAAAGTCACCATGGCCAAGGCGCTCACCATGGGCCTGCGCAAGGCGATGGAGGACGACCCCAAGGTCCTGATCATGGGCGAGGACGTCGGCAAGCTGGGCGGCGTCTTCCGGGTCACCGACGGGCTGCAGAAGGACTTCGGCGAGCACCGGGTCATCGACACCCCGCTGGCCGAGAGCGGGATCATGGGCACGGCCATCGGCCTGGCCATGCGCGGCTACCGGCCGATCGTCGAGATCCAGTTCGACGGGTTCGTGTTCCCCGCCTTCGACCAGATCGTCAGCCAGCTGGCCAAGATGCACGCCCGGTCGCGCGGCGAGGTGCCGCTGCCGGTCGTCGTCCGCATCCCGTTCGGCGGCGGGATCGGTGCGGTCGAGCACCACAGCGAGAGCCCGGAGGCCTACTTCGCGCATACCGCCGGCCTGCGCGTGGTGTCGCCGTCCAACCCGGTGGACGCCTACTGGATGGTGCAGCAGGCGATCGCCTGCACCGACCCGATCATCTTCTTCGAGCCGAAGCGCCGCTACTGGGACAAGGCCGACCTGGACGTCGCCGCGGGGCCGCCGATGGAGCTGTTCCGGTCCCGGGTGGCGCGGCCCGGCACCGACCTCACGCTGGCCTGCTACGGCCCGATGGTGCGCACCTGCCTGGACGCCGCCACCGCCGCCGAGGCCGATGGTCGCGACCTGGAGGTCGTGGACCTGCGCACGCTGTCGCCGCTCGACCTGGACACCCTGGCCGAGTCGGTGGAGCGGACCGGCCGGCTGGTCGTCGTCCACGAGGCCCCGGTGTTCCTGGGGCTCGGGGCCGAGATCGCCGCGCGGATCAGCGAGCGCTGCTTCTACGCGCTGGAGGCACCGGTGCTTCGGGTCGGCGGGTACCACACGCCGTACCCGCCGTCCCGCCTGGAGGACCACTACCTGCCGGACCTCGACCGCGTCCTGGACGCCGTCGACCGCGCCTTGGAGCACTGATGGGACAGCTTGAGCAGTTCCGCCTGCCCGACGTCGGCGAGGGGCTCGCCGACGGCGAGATCCTGCAGTGGTTCGTCCAGCCGGGCGAGCACGTGTCGGTGAACCAGACGATCGTCGAGATCGAGACCGCCAAGGCCGCCGTCGAGCTGCCCTGCCCCTACGAGGGGGTGGTGGTCGCGCTGCTCGCCGACGAGGGCGAGACGGTCGACGTCGGCACGCCGATCATCACGATCGACACCGCGCCCGGCGAGGGCGCTGAGGGTGCGACGGTCGCCGGGACGACGCCGGTGCAGCCCGAGGGTGAGCACCACGCGGTGCTCGTGGGGTACGGCGTCAAGGAGACGTCCGGGACGGCCCGGCGTCCGCGTCGTCCCGGGGGTGGCTCGACCCGGCCGAAGCCGCCGACCCGCCTGGGTGGGATGGAAGTCGGCCGCGCCGTCGAGCGGGCGCTCAGCCATCAGTCGGACGCCGAGCCGGAGCCGGCACCGGCCGGCCCGGTGCGGACCAAGCCGCTGGTGCGCCGGCTGGCCAAGGACCTCGGGGTCGACCTCACCACCGTGGTCCCGACCGGGCCGCACGACACGATCACCCGGGCCGACGTCGAGGCCGCGGCCACGCGTGCACCGTCGGCGGGCGGCCGACCGTCGCTGCGGCCGGTCGCTGCCGGCCCCCGGGAGCGGCGTGAGCCGATCAAGGGGGTGCGCCGGCACATGGCGGAGGCCATGGTCGCCTCGGCGTTCACGGCGCCGCACGTCACCGAGTGGGTTCAGGTCGACGCGACCAGGACCATGAAGCTGGTGTCCCGGCTGCGGGAGACCCCTGCGTTCAAGGACACGCGGGTCACCCCGCTGACCCTGTTCGCCCGGGCGGCGCTGCTCGCGGCCCGGCGGCACCCGGGCATCAACGCGGTCTGGGACGGCGATGCCGGCGAGATCGTCTACAAAGACTACGTGAACCTGGGCATCGCCGCGGCGACTCCCCGGGGCCTGCTGGTGCCCAACATCAAGGACGCCGACCAGCTGTCGCTGCCGGACCTGGCCGGCGCGCTGACCGACCTGGTGGACACCGCCAAGGCCGGCAAGACCGCCCCGGCCGAGCTCACCGGCGGGACCTTCACGATCACCAACATCGGGGTGTTCGGCATCGACGGCGGCACGCCGATCATCAACCCCGGGGAGTCGGCCATCCTCGCGGTCGGAGCGGTGACCCAGCGGCCCTGGGTGCACAAGGGCAAGGTCCGGCCCCGTTGGGTGGTCGAGCTGGCCGTGTCCTTCGACCACCGGCTGATCGACGGCGAGCTCGGCTCCCGGTTCCTGGCCGACATCGCCGCCCTGGTCGAGGACCCCGCGGTGGCTGTCACCTGGGTCTAGTGGGGTCCAGCGGGCATAGCAGCACCCACTTCCGGCATGAAGGTGCCCTTCTGTGCGCAAGGCCGCACAAACCCGCCCTTCACTTCGAGGCGGTGCGTTCGTGGACGCCGTCCATGAAGGGTGGGATGTTGCGACAGCACGCACAGAAGGGCACCTTCATGCGGGAGGGGTGGGTCAGGGGGTGATGGCCATGGCTGCCAGGACGCGTTCGGCCAGTCTGGCGTCGCCCTCGACTTCGACGGTGCACTTGGCGGGTGGACGTCGCCCGCAGGCCAGCACGACGAAGTCCTCCCAGTCGAGCCGGAGCAGCACGGTGGGGCCGAGGGCCTCGGGGTCGTCCCTGACGGCCCGGCCGCTCCGGCCCATGGCCACTCCGGCGCGGAAGGACAGCGGGCCCTGGACGTCCCAGACCACACGGGTGCCCGGCTCGGGTCGGACTCGACTGCCGATCACCATCGGGAGCGTGGCGAGGATCTGCCGCCGGGCGGCCCGGGCGCCGGCCGAGTCGAGGTTGCCGGGCCGCCCGGTCGCGCGGCGGATGTCCTGCTCGTGGGCCCAGATGTCGAACGGCCGGATCGCCAGCATCCGGTCGACGTCGCGGAAGTAGCCGGTCGCGGCCGCGTCCGCCGCAGCGGCCCGGCCCTGCTCGAGGGCCTGATTCCGCTCGCCGACGACCTCGGCGAGCTCGGTCCGCAGCTGCTCGGGGCTGCTGCCACGCCGCACGTCGACGGCCACCTCCATGAACCGCCCCAGGGGGTCGCGCACATGCGGGAGCCGGTCCCAGTCCGGCAGGTGGTCGGGCAGCGGGCGCCCGAGCAGGTCGCACTCGGACCCGATCACGTGGCTGACGTTGTCCTGCACGGTCCAGCCGGGCAGGTCGGTGGGCAGCGCCCAGTCCTCGGCGCTCAGCTCGTCGACCAGGGTGACGAAGTCCCGCAGGGCGTCGCGATACCCGTCGTAGCCAGCCGCCTGGGTGTCGACCGGCCGCGTCACGGGGGTGACGCTAGCGGGCCGGCGCCGCGCTGAGTGCCTGGGTTCGTCAGCTCGTGGTCAGGGGTTGTGCGGCCGCGTTCCAGGCGAGGACCCCGCCAGCGAGGTCGAAGATCCGCTGGAAGCCCTCTTTCTCCATCACCTGGACGGCCTGGCCGCTGCGGTTGCCGCTGTGGCAGTAGACGAGCACCGGCTTGGCCGGGTCGAGCTGCTTGACCTGAGCGGCGAAGTCGCTGCCCTCCCAGTTGACGTTCACCGCGCCGGCGATGTGCCCGGTCGCGAACTCCTCGGGGGTGCGCACGTCGAGGACCGTGACGCCCTGCTTCACGAGCGAGTCGGCGGTGGCCGGGTCCACCTTGGTGATCGCCTGTGTCTCCTGGACCGGAGTGCCGGCCGCGCTGCTGCTCGTCGAGCTGCTGCACGCGGCCAGCGGGCCGATCAGTGCGAGCGAGAGGGCGGCCCCGGAGGCGGTCATGACGGCGCGGCGGGAGAGTCTCATGACCCTCAGCATATACCCCCCGGGGTATCGCTTCCCCACCTGGGCACCTTGCCCGGTGACCGTTCGCACGCCAACCGCGGTCAACCGTCGCGGCGGTGGCAGGATCGGGTCATGCGCGTGCACCTGTGCCAGCTGGCGCCGTCCTATGAGCGGCCCAACGATGACCTCCGCGGCGACGTCGACTCGCTGCTCCGGGCTCAGGTGGGGGCGGACCTGGTGGTGCTGCCCGAGCTGTGGCCGCAGGGCGGGTTCACCTACCAGCGCTGGGCCGCCGAGGCGGAGCCGGTCGACGGCCCCACCCTGGCGATGGTCTCGGCGGCGGCCCGCGCGATCGGCGCGCACGTGCACGCCGGCTCGATCGTCGAGCGGGACGCCGAGGGACGGCTGTACAACACCGCGCTGCTGGTGGGACCGGACGGCGGCCTCCTCGCGACCTATCGCAAGATCCACCTGTTCGGGTTCAGCTCCGGCGAGCCGGCGCTGATGACCGCCGGGACCGACCTGGTCGTGGCGGACATCGGCGGCCTCGCGGTCGGCCTGGCGACCTGCTACGACCTGCGCTTCCCGGAGATGTTCCGAGCGCTGCTCGACCGCGGGGCGCAGGCCTTCGTGGTGCCCGCGGCCTGGCCGGCGCCGCGGGTCGCGCACTGGCGGCTGCTCGCCCAGGCCCGGGCCGTGGAGGAGCAGGCGTACGTCGTGGCGACGAACACCTCGGGGGTGCAGGCCGGGCTGGCCATGGGCGGTGGCTCGGTGGTCGTCGACCCGTGGGGCGTCGTGGTGGCGGAGGCCGGCCGGGACGAGGAGGTGCTGGTTGCCGACCTCGACCCGGCGCTGGTCACCAAGACTCGCTCGGAGTTCCCGGTGCTGGCCGACCGGCGGCTCTGACCGAATCCGCCGTTGGTCGGGGGCCGACGAGTCAGCGAGCCGCTGCCAGGGCATCCAGGGCGGCCACCGTGCGCAGGGTCAGGGTGCTCCGCACGGTCGCCGGCAGCTCGAGGGTCACCGCCGTCGTCCCACCGATGCGCTGCATGTGCCAGGTCGTCAGGTTGCCGCCGGAGGCCCCGAGGCTGCGTACCGGCAGACCCGTCTGCCGACCGAGCAGCGCCGACACTGACCGGTCGCCGCCGGAGTAGTCCACCAGCCCGAACGGCTGGTGCAGGATCACCGTGGTCCGCGGCCTGATCCTGGCCAGGAACGCCACGAGCGCCTTGGTCTCCGGCTCGCTGGCTGCAGCCGGTCCCGAGTAGGTCGTCGTACCCGCCCCCTGGCGGCGCCAGTCGGTGCCGGGGAAGTTCCGGTTGAGGTCCACGCCGCGGGCGTTGGTGCGCCGGTTGGCGGCGTAGCCGTCCGGGTTCATGGTGGTGATCACCCACAGCTGCACCCCCGGCGGCACCGGCCGGGACATCAGCGTCCAGGCGACCGCCACGCCGACCCGCTCGTTGCCGTGCATCTGGCCGATGACGACCATCTTCCGGGTTGCCGTCGCCGGGCCGAGCCGGTAGGCGTAGATGCCGCGCCCCTGGGCGCTGGTGCCGATCCGCTCGTACGGCGGCGTCGCGGCCCCGGCCGGCCCCGCCGGGATGGCGAGCAGGCCCACGACCAGCATCAGCAGGGCGCCCCACAGCGGCAGCTGGATCCGCAGTGCTCGACGCATGGCCTCACCCCGGGAACGGTCGGACGACGGTCGGCAGTGGGGTGCCATGGACCCACAGCGACGCCGTACGGATGGACGGTCGGACCGCCTCCACGATGCGGTCCTTGCCAAGGTAGAGGGCCAGGTGGCGAAAGTCGCTCCCCCAGAACACCAGGTCACCCGCCCGGCGCTGCCCGAGCGGTACGTGCAGCAGCGCCGACGACCGGTAGATCGCCTCGGCCGTGTTGAACGTGGCCTGGATGGGCAGGTCCGTGGTGACCCCGGGGACGACCCGCCCACCGGCGTACATCGCCTGCAGCGCCAGCCCCGAGCAGTCGTAGCCGATCGGCCCGGCACCGCCCCAGACGTAGGGCACGCCCAGCCGGCTCGCCGCGTAGCCCAGCATGGCCATGGACCGGGCCGCGACGGGCGCTCCCGCACCGAGCGTCGGCTGGGCGGTGTACCGGTCGACGCAGAACGGCTGCCCGGTCCGCAGCGCCGCCCAGGTGCGCTCGTCGACGAGCCCCGTCACCGACAGGCCGTGCGCCGCCTGGAAGCCGCGGACGGCGGAAGCGGTCGCCGCGTCGTACCGGTCGAGGTGCCCCACCAGGCCGAGCGCCTGCTGCACCAGGTACACCTTCACCCCGACGATCTCCGGCCCCACGGTGACGCAGCCGACGGGCAGCGGCACCAGGGTGACGTACGGCGCGACGGCGGTCAGCGGCCTCGACGTACTGGTGCTGGGGGTGGGCGACCCGCTCCGCTGGGTGGAGTCGGAGCCACCGCCACCGCAGGCGGCCAGCAGCAGGGCGGCGCCGCACGACATCACGACCCACCCGCCGGGCCCACGCAACCCGCGGCCGGCCACGGCTCCATGGTCGGCGCCAAAGGACCGTCCGCACCAGGGCCCTTCGGCGGGACAGCCCGAGCTGGGCCAAGATGGGGCGGTGGTCCGACTGCGCGCGCCCGAGCTGACCGGCCGGGCCTGGCTGAACACCGGTGACCGCTCCTACACGCTCGCGGACCTGCGCGGGCGCATCGTCCTCCTCGACTTCTGGACCTTCTGCTGCATCAACTGCCTGCACGTGCTGGACGAGCTGCGGCCGCTGGAGGAGAAGTACGGCGACGCCCTGGTCGTCGTGGGCGTCCACTCCCCGAAGTTCGTGCACGAGGCGGACCCGGTGGCGCTCGCGGCCGCCGTGGAGCGGTACGGCGTCCATCATCCGGTCCTCGACGACCCGGAGCTGAGCACCTGGAGCGCCTACGCGGTGCGCGCGTGGCCGACCCTGGCCGTCGTCGACCCGGAGGGCTACCTGGTCGCACAGCTGTCCGGGGAGGGGCACGGCCACGGCCTGGACAGCCTGGTCGCCGACCTGGTCGTCGAGCACGAGGCCAGGGGCACCCTGCGCCGCGGGGACGCGCCGTACCAGCCGCCGGCGCCCGAGCCGACCACGTTGCGGTTCCCGGCCACGGCGGTCCTGCTGGCCACCGGGAACCTGCTGGTCGCCGACGCCGGCCACCACAGTCTGGCCGAGCTGGCGCCCGACGGCGAGACACTCGTGCGCCGGATCGGCTCCGGGGTGCGCGGGCTGGTGGACGGCGCGGCGAGCGAGGCGCGGTTCAACGAGCCGAACGGGCTGTGCCTGCTGCCCCCGGACGTCGCCGCCGCAGTCGGCTACGACGTCGTGGTGGCGGACACGGTCAACCACGCCCTGCGCGGCGTCCGGCTGGACGACGGCCAGGTGAGCACCGTGGCCGGCACCGGCGCGCAGTGGATGCAGGGCGACGGCACGCAGGCGCTGTCCAGCCCGTGGGACGTCGCCTGGTTCGACGGGGCTGTGGCCGTGGCGATGGCGGGCATCCACCAGCTGTGGCGGTTCGACCCGCCCAGCGGCACGGTCGAGGTGCTCGCCGGGACGACGAACGAGGGCCTGCGCGACGGGCCGCCCGAGGAGGCCTGGTTCGCCCAGACGTCGGGGCTGGCCGTCGACGGCGACCGGCTGTGGCTCGTCGACAGCGAGACCTCGTCGTTGCGTTCGCTGGCGAACGGAGCGGTGGCCACCCACATCGGCCGTGGGCTGTTCGACTTCGGGCACGTCGACGGGCCGGCCAGCGGGGCCCTGCTGCAGCACCCGCTGGGCGTCGCCGTGCTGCCCGACGGCAGCGTCGCGGTCTGCGACACCTACAACGGCGCGGTCCGCCGGTACGAGCCGGCGACGGCGCAGGTCACGACCCTGGTGACCGGGCTGCGCGAGCCCAGCGGGGCCCTCGTCGTCGAGGGCGACCTGCTCGTGGTCGAGTCGGCCGCCCACGGGCTGACCCGGGTGCGACTGCCCGACGAGGCGCTGGCGGTGCCAGCGGCGGCGTATCGCACCCAGCGTCCGGTCACGGATGTGGCCGCCGGTCCGCTCGACCTCGCGGTGGTCTTCGAGCCGCCGTCCGGGCAGAAGCTGGACGAGCGGTACGGTCCGTCGACCCGGCTGCTGGTGTCGACGACCCCGCCCGAGCTGCTCGCCGACGGGGCCGGCAGCGGCACCGACCTGAGCCGCGCGCTCGTCCTGTCGGACGACGTCAGCGAGGGGGTGCTGCACGTGGCGGCGTTCGCCGCCTCCTGTGACGAGGGCGCCGAGTTCCCGGCCTGTCACGTGCACCAGCAGGACTGGGGGATCCCGGTCCGGGTGGTGCACGGCGGCGCGGCCGAGCTGCGGCTGTTCCTACGCGGGACGCCGGGCGACGCCTGACAGGTGCGGGGCGGTCGGGTCCAGGAAACCGAGCGAGCCCGAGCCGAGCCGGTACTGCTCCTCGACGACGAACCCGGTCCCGGCCAACGTGCCCATCGTGTCCCGGCTCAGTCGGCAGCCGCCGGCCACGTGCGGCCACACAACGGCGTCCAGCCCCCGCTGGACCCGGCGCCGGGTCGGAGACGTCCCGCCCACGTGCTCCATGAACACCAGCAGGCCACCCGGACGCAGCACCCGCCACATCTCGGCGGCGGCCTGCTCGGGGTCGACCACCGAGCACAGCACGAGCGAGGCGACGGCCGCGTCGAACGACGCGTCGGCGAAGGGCAGCTCCTCGGCGACGCCGTCGACCACGTCGATCGGCACCGGTGCCCGGCTGGCGGCCTCCCTGGCGAGCTCGCGCAGATGGTCCTCGGGCTCCACCGCGACCACCTCGCCCACCGAAGGGGGGTAGTGCGCGAAGTTCAGCCCGTTCCCGGCTCCCACCTCGACCACGCGGCCGCTGGTCGGGGCCAGCATGCGCTGGCGCTGCTCGGCGAACCCGTACCGCTCCATGCCCCGCGACAGCGGAGGGTAGATCCGCGCGAACACCGGATGCCGGATGTGACTCATCCGCCGCCCTCTCCTTTGCTCGTCGTGGCAGGCGGCAAGGGGGCCCGGGCGGCCCCGGGGCCAGGAAACATCGGGGGTGTGAGCCGGCACAGAGGGGCA